>CAZAZF010000010.1:0-68876 GCA_964489555.1 uncultured Oscillospiraceae bacterium
AAGCCCTTATAAGGCTTGTAGCGTTTTTTTATTCACTTAACTGTCAAACTCCCGGGTCATGAAGACCCTTCGGCCACACAGGTTTTTCTGTCGGTGACCAAGAGCCGGATCAAAGATGTCTACGACAATGCCCATCCCCGAGCCTGAAAAAAAGAAGAAAAAAAGTTTGCAATCATAAGTGGTCCATGCTATGATATTAGAGTTATTACGGGCGGTCCTCTGGAGAGAAATGACTTCAAGAACGTCTTGGGAGAGAGGAGGAAATAACATATGGATATTATGCAAGCAGTGGGACAAGAGTACCTGAAGAAAGACATTCCGGAGTTTGGTGTGGGTGATACGGTAAAGGTATACATCAAAATCAAAGAAGGAACCAGGGAAAGAATTCAGATATTTGAGGGATTTGTTCTTAAGAGGCAAAATGGCGGTGTCAGCGAGACTTTTACAGTCCGAAGAATCGCTTCCGGAGTTGGGGTAGAAAAGACATTCCCCCTGCATTCGCCGAAAATCGAAAAAATCGAAGTAGTGCGTAAGGGCGATGTTAGAAGAGCAAAACTAAACTACATGAGACAACGAACCGGAAAAGCAGCTAAGATTAAATCCAAGTAACAAAAAAACTTCTAAAAGGACCCTATGGGTCCTTTTTCATCGGCACAAATGGTGAAGATAGGAAAGGAAGGTTTGATGAGCAGCATCAATTGGTATCCCGGCCATATGAAAAAAACCAGGGAGTTAATCCAGGAAAACTTAAAAGCTGTTGATCTGATTCTAGAAGTGGTGGATGCTCGAATTCCCCGCTCTTCCCGAAACCCCATTTTGGGGGAGTTGACGAAAAACAAGCAAAAAATTCTTGTGTTCAATAAAAGCGATTTGGCAGACGAGAAGGCAACGGACCATTGGCTTCGAGCTTTAAAAAAGAACGGAACAGAAGGTGTTCGAATGAATGCCATGAGCGGAAGAGGAATCAAAGAGCTTTATGGAAAGATGGATTTTTACCGTGAGGAGAAAAATCGAGATCGGGAGGTGAAAAGGCCCTTTCGTGTGATGATAGTAGGGGTTCCAAATGTGGGCAAGTCTTCTCTAATCAACCGTTTGACGGGGCGAAAAAGCACACAAACAGGAGATCGTCCGGGAGTCACCAAAGGAAAACAGTGGCTTACCATGGAAAATGGAATGCAATTACTGGACACCCCCGGCATTCTCTGGCCAAAGTTCGAGGATCCACAAGCAGGGAAAAATCTAGCTTTTTGTGGCTCAATTAAAGATGAGATTATGGACTTGGAGACTTTGGCCCTGGAATTAATCGAATTTCTTTCTCAACATTATCCTCAACTTTTAATGGATCGGTATGGCATTGATTCCATTTCAGACACATCCCTGGATACCATGGAAGACATCGCTCTGAAAAGAGGTTATATACGAGCGGGCAAACGATTTGATTACCAAAGAACCGCCCGGACCGTGTTGGATGAATTCCGGTCCGGACAAATCGGGTCCATCACATTGGAGTGGGAGGAGAATCAGGGGTAATGAAACTTGAAGAAAGGTGGCTCCTTCGCTTTCAGCAACTGAAAACCATGGAAGAGGAAATGCACCAACAAGGGGTTTTCTATATTGGTGGCGTAGATGAAGTGGGAAGAGGTCCTTTGGCCGGGCCGGTGGTGGCGGCTTGTGTGGTATTGCCCAGGGATTTTTATGCCTTGGGAATTGATGATTCAAAAAAAGTATCCCAGAAGCGTCGCACAGAGTTGTGTGAAGTAATTTGCCAAGAGGCGCTGGCTTATGGCATCGGCAAGGTGGAGCCCCGCATCATTGATGACATTAATATTTTAAGGGCGGCAAAGAAAGCGATGGCTCAGGCCATCTTGCAGTGCGATGGAATGTTATCGGAAAGGGGAATTCAAATCGACTATCTTTTAATAGATGGTATGGAGGTGGAGGAAGTGTTAATCCCCCAAACCGCCATTGTCAAAGGAGATGCTACTTGCCTTAGCATAGCGGCAGCATCCATCGTAGCCAAGGTAACCCGGGATGCAATAATGGAGGCGTATCACTCAGAATATCCGGGGTACGGTTTTGACCAAAATAAAGGGTATGGTACGGAAAAACATTACGAGGGTTTGAGGAGGCAGGGTCCCTGTCCCATTCACCGAAGGAGCTTTCTAAAAAACCGCTCTTTTCCTTGCAAATAGAAGAGATAGTAGTTGCTCCTTGTGAGATGAGGGGTATATAATGAATGAAAAATACAAAAAAGGAGACCATTATATGAGCTTTAAAAGTGATATCGAAATTGCCCAGTCTTCTTCCATGCAACACATCCATGATGTGGCGGAAGAAGCGGGGATTCAAAAGGAGTATGTGGAGTTGTATGGAAACCACAAAGCAAAAATCGACTATGGTCTTTTAACAGAAAAGAAGGAACAGAAGGATGGCAACTTAATTTTAGTTACCGCCATTACTCCCACTCCCGCGGGTGAAGGAAAAACCACCACCACAGTAGGATTGGCAGATGGCCTTCGAAAAATTGGAAAGAAATCCTTTGTGGCTTTAAGGGAGCCTTCTTTGGGCCCGGTATTTGGAGTCAAAGGAGGGGCCGCAGGCGGCGGTTATGCTCAAGTGGTTCCTATGGAAGAAATCAATCTTCACTTTACCGGGGACTTGCATGCGGTGGGTGCGGCCAACAATCTGTTAGCGGCTATGATGGACAATCATATTTACCAAGGAAATTCACTTGGAATCGATGTTCGAAAAATCACCTGGAACCGTTGTGTGGATATGAACGATCGGCAATTGAGAAACATTACCAACGGGCTTGGGGGAAAAGCCAATGGTGTTCCAAGGGAAGATCACTTCGATATAACGGTGGCTTCGGAAGTGATGGCGGTTTTGTGCTTATCCAAGGATATGAAAGATTTAAAGGAACGGTTGGGTCGAATAATTGTGGCCTATGATTATCAGGACCAACCGGTAACCGCTGCCCAGCTGAAAGCGCACGGAGCGATGGCTGCCCTGTTGAAAGAAGCCTTAAAACCCAATTTGGTTCAAACGCTGGAGCATACGCCGGCTTTTGTACACGGGGGCCCTTTTGCCAACATCGCCCATGGATGCAATTCCATCATGGCCACGCGAATGGCGTTGAAGTTGGCTGACTATGTGGTAACCGAGGCGGGATTCGGAGCCGATCTTGGGGCGGAAAAATTTTTGGATATTAAATGTCGTATGGCCGGATTACAGCCCAAGGCGGTGGTGATTGTGGCCACCGTGCGGGCGCTTAAACATCATGGAGGTGTTGGGAAAACCGATTTGGGGACAGAGAACCTAAAAGCCCTGGGAATGGGCATCCCCAACTTGTTGCAGCATGTAGAAAATATCACGAAAATATATGGCCTTCCGGCTGTGGTGGCCATCAATCGATTTCCAACAGATACGGAAAGCGAACTGAAATTGGTGGAGGAAAAGTGCAGAGCGTTGGGAGTGAATGTGGCCCTTTCCGAGGTTTGGGCCAAAGGAGGGAAAGGAGGAGAGGCACTGGCGGGAGAAGTAGTTCGCCTTTGTGACCAGGAAAGCCAACTGACTTACAGCTATCCCCTTGAAAAACCCATCGAAGAAAAAATTCGAATCATTGCTACAAAAATTTATCGGGCGTCGGATATCAACATTCTTCCTCCGGCTCGAAAACAAATGGAGCAGCTGACAGAACTTGGCTTTGGAGAGCTGCCAATTTGTATGGCCAAAACCCAATACAGCTTTTCCGATGATCCTTCCTTGCGGGGGGCACCCAAGGATTTTGTGGTAACCATACGGAATATTAAGGTGTCATCCGGTGCAGGGTTTTTGGTGGCATTAACAGGGGACATTATGACCATGCCGGGATTACCCAAGGCTCCTGCGGCCCAGGAGATTGATGTGGAGGAGACGGGACAGATTAAGGGTTTGTTCTAAGTCATGATTTTTTTTGAAAAACCACATATAAAGAGGTAGAAAACAACAAAAACAGCGGCAATATAATTGTATTGGCGCTGCTTTTTTGGTAGAATAGCATACGGAGGTATCCCAGTATGGCACAACACTTGAAAGGCGCTTCTGTAAGTGCTGAAATCATTGAAAATATAAGACGAGAGCAGAGCAAATATCCGGGTCAAGTTCGACTGGCAGTAGTAAGGATGGGGGAAAAGGAGGAAGATCTTTCTTACGAAAAATCCATCGTAAAAAAAGCGAAAGAAGCCGGCATTATAATTCAAGTTCATGTGTTGCCGGAGGAGATTACTCCAAAGGACGCAAGCCGACTTATAGAAGGATTGAATGCAGATCCCCAAATCCATGGTGTTTTGGTTTTTCGGCCTCTTGGAAATCCCCTTGTGGAAAAGCAAATCGTCAACACCCTTGCCCCCCACAAAGATGTGGACGGCATTACGCCCTTGTCCATGGCAGGAGTTTATAGTGATGAGGAGGGGCTGTTTCCGCCCTGTACCGCGGAAGCTTGCATGAGAATATTGTCTCACTATCTTGTAACGCTCTCAGGCAAAAAAGCGGTGGTGTTGGGTCGCAGTCAAGTAATTGGAAAACCGGTGGCTATGATGCTTTTAAAAGAAAATGCCACCGTTACTTTATGTCATAGCCGAACGCAAAACTTGATGGAAACTGTGAGAGAGGCAGACATCGTGGTTACGGCTATAGGAAAACCACGGGCAGTAACCGGTCAATTTTTTCGAGCCGGGCAGGTAGTGATTGATGTGGGAATAAATTTTGACGAGAACGGGAAGCTTTGCGGGGATGTAGACTTTGAGGAAGCGGACAAAGTAGTTGCCGCCATTACGCCGGTTCCCGGCGGAGTGGGGGTTGTTACCACGGCCCTTCTTCTGGAGCATACAATGAAAGCAGCCAAGAGGTAAAAGATGCGGACATTGTATATCGACGGAAAAGCCGGCATTTCCAGTGACATGATGCTGGCTGCATTGCAAGATTTAAATGGCACACAGAAAGCGGACGGATGGAAGAATCTGGACTTTCTTGTTCACTCTATTCCTCATGATGAGAGGCACCATCACCGTTCGTATCGAAGGATTGAAAAAGCCATTCAGAAGGCCCCCATTCCTTTGGAGGCCAAGGAGTATGCCAAAAGAATTTATCGGGCCATTGGCCGGGTAGAAGCCCGGATTCACAGATGTACACTGGACGATTTGCATCTTCATGAACTGGGACGCCGCCAAGCAATCCATAATATTTTGGGGATTGCCCTTTTTTATCATGGCCTCGCTGTGGGAAAGGTCCGTTGTTCCCCCCTTACCGTTGGTTGGGGAAAAGTGAACTGCAGCCATGGGGAGATGGAGGTTCCGGTACCGGCAGTACGGGCGTTGATGGAGGAAAGCAAACTATTGTTTCGCACAGGTTCCGTTGCTCAAGAACTGGTGACGCCTAGTGGATTGGCCATATTGGTAGGTCTGGAGGCTCAGCCCGGAAGTTACCATGAAGGAAAAATTTTGGGGCAAGGTTCCGGGCTGGGAACCAAAGAAACCGGATTGGGAGCTCTTAAGATTTTACTGGTGGAGGAAGAGGAAATTACTGAATCACTTTTCAAAAGGGAAAAGGTAGAGATACAGCAAAAGGAGAGGAATCATGCAAAAAAACCTGGCAAAAACTTATAATCCAAAAGAATTTGAAGAAAGAATTTATCAAGCCTGGGAGAGCCATGGCACTTTTTCTGCAAAAAGAGATCCAAAGAAAAAGCCTTTTACAATCGTTATGCCGCCACCTAATATTACGGGGCAATTGCATATGGGACATGCGTTGGACCAGACATTGCAGGATGTGCTGATTCGATTTAAGCGGCTGCAGGGATTCAGTAGCCTTTGGGTGCCGGGGTCGGACCATGCCAGCATTGCCACAGAAGTGAAGGTGGTGGAAAAACTTCGGAATGATGAGGGGTTGGAAAAAGAGGACATTGGAAGAGACGAGTTTCTGAAAAGAGCGTGGCAGTGGAAAGAGTTGTATGGAGGAAAAATTACGCAGCAGTGTCGTAAGTTAGGGGATTCCTGTGATTGGGAAAGAGAGAGATTTACCATGGACGAAGGCTGCAACCGGGCAGTAACGGAATTCTTTGTTCGTCTCTACGAAAAAGGCTTGATTTATCGAGGAAACCGCCTCATCAACTGGTGCCCTGAATGCGGTTCTGCGTTGTCCGACGCAGAGGTGGAGCATGAAGACAAGAATGGATTGTATTGGTATTTCAAATACCCCGCAGCAGACGGAGGAGAAGGTGTCGTAGTGGCTACATCCAGGCCGGAAACCATGTTTGCCGATGTAGCGGTAGCGGTGCATCCGGAAGATTCCAGATATGTTCATTTGATAGGGAAAAAGGTTATTTTACCGTTGGTGGGCAAAGAGATTCCGGTTATTGCCGATACTTATCCTGATCCGGAGAAAGGGACTGGGGCAGTGAAAATCACACCGGCACACGACCCCAATGACTTTGAAGTGGGCCAACGACATGGATTGGATAGTCCGGTTTGCATTGACATGAATGCCAAGATGACGGCTTCTTCCGGAAAGTATGAGGGGATGGATCGCTTTGAATGTCGTAAAGCTTGGATCAAGGAATTGGAACAAGAAGGGTATTTGGTGAAAACTGAAGAAAAGGTGATTCCCACCGGTGGATGTTATCGCTGCAACACGGTGGTGGAGCCTATGCTTTCAGACCAATGGTTTGTAGCCATGGAAGAGTTGGCCAAACCGGCTATTGAAGTGACAAAGAAAGGCGAGCTTAAGCATGTGCCGGATCGGTTTGAGAAAACCTATCTGCATTGGTTGGAAAACATTCGAGACTGGTGTATTTCCAGGCAGCTTTGGTGGGGACACCGGATTCCGGCATATTATTGTGAAGATTGCGGGCATATGATGGTATCTCAAAAAGCACCTTCTTCTTGTGAAAAATGCGGAGGCAACCTGCATCAAGACGAAGATGTATTGGACACCTGGTTTTCTTCCGCTTTATGGCCTTTTTCTACATTGGGATGGCCCCAAGAAACTCCGGATTATAAATATTTTTATCCCACGGATGTGTTGGTGACCGGATATGATATTATCTTTTTCTGGGTAGTTCGAATGGTTTTTTCTGCTCTGGAGGCTACGGGAGAATGTCCTTTTCATTCTGTGTTTGTGCACGGATTGGTGCGTGACGGAGAAGGAAGAAAGATGAGCAAATCCTTGGGGAATGGTATCGATCCTTTGGAAATCATCGACCAGTATGGGGCGGATGCTCTCCGGTTTACTTTGACAACAGGCGTTACGCCGGGTAACGACATGCGGTTTAAATCAGATCGGTTGGAATCCTCCCGAAATTTTGCCAACAAACTGTGGAATGCCTCTCGATTTGTTATCATGAACTTGAAAGATGAAGGCGGAAATTTTTATAAAATGTCTGGTCAGGCTTTGAGGGAAGAAGACAAATGGATGCTGCATCGGGTCAACGAGGCGGTGTTGTATACCACCCGAATGATGGAAAAATTCGATTTGGCCTTGGCGGGACAACGGGTCTATGAATTGATTTGGAATGAATTTTGTGACTGGTATATCGAATTAGTGAAAGAGAGACTTTATGGGTCCGACGAACAAGACAAAATGGTGGTTCGGTGGGTGTTGGTGGAGGTATTACGGGAGCAATTGCGGTTGCTTCACCCCTTCATGCCATTTATTACAGAGGAAATATGGAGCCATCTTCCCGCGGTAGAGAAGGAAGAAAACCCGGAAGGTTTCTTAATCTGTGATCAGTGGCCCCGCTTTACAGAAGAAAGAAAATATGAGAATTCGGCACTCCAAATAGAAAAAGCCATGGAACTTATTCGTGCCATCCGGAATGTACGTGCAGAGGCGGATGCGCCCATGAGTAAAAAACTGAAGGGGGTGCTATATGCTGAAGAAAACACCTTGGAATTATTGGAACGGGGATTGGGTTATGTGAAAAACCTTGGAAATATGTCAGAAATCAGGGTCACCAGTCGAAAGGAAGACATTCCGGAAGACGCCATGAGTGGAGTTATTGAAGGGGCGTCCATTTATATTTCCCGGGATGACCTTTTGGATTATGAAGCAGAATACCAACGTTTGACCAAAGAAAGAGCCCGCCTGGAGCAGGAAGTAAGCCGCCTGGAAGGAAAATTAAAAAACCAGGGGTTCTTGGCCAAAGCACCGGAAGAAGTTGTCCGGGAAGAAAAAGAAAAGCAAGAAAAGTATGAAGATATGCTGCAAAAAGTGAAAACCAACCTGGCTTTGGTGGAAAAGAAAAGATCATGACAAGCCCTAGCATACAACGAATTAATGAATACAACCGTTTTGGAAGCAAGTTGGGGTTGGAGCGGATGGAAAAGCTACTGGAACTATTGGATCATCCGGAAAGAGACCTCTGTGTTATTCATGTAGCGGGAACCAATGGAAAAGGATCTGTTTGCCGATACATTTATGAAGTTCTTTTGGCAAATGGATATGGTGTTGGATTGTATATTTCCCCTTTTCTTGAGGTTTTTAATGAACGTATGGAAGTGGACGGGGAAAGAATTACAGATTTGCAATTGGAAAAACACACCAGTCGCGTTCTTAGGGCTGCAGAAAGTTTGCAAGCGCAGGGCGAGGAATCCCCTACGGAATTTGAAATTGTCACTGCCATCGCTTTTTCTTTTTTTCAAGAACAAAAATGCGATTTTGTGGTGTTGGAAGTGGGACTGGGAGGTTCCGGAGATTCCACAAATGTGATAAAAAACCCCTTGCTTACCATCATCACTTCAATTTCTTATGACCATATGGATCGTTTGGGTGGCACCTTGGAAGAAATCGCAGGGGAAAAAGCAGGAATTATAAAAGAAAGAGTGCCTTGCGTTATTTATGTAGAAGACCTGGCGGCAGCTCGAGTTATTGCCAAAAGGGCTTATGAAAAAAATGCACCATTGTATGATGCCACTGGTTTGGAGCACCATCACTGGGTCCCCACATTGGAGGGGCAAGTTTTTGACACCAAGATCCATGGTACCTATTACTCGAATGTTCGCATACGAATGCTGGGGATGCATCAAGTTCATAATGCCATCACCGCCCTTACGGCCTTGGAGGTTCTTCGCCAGAGCAAGAAAATACAAGTGACAAAGGACCTTCTTTATCAGGGGATGGAACGGGCCAGCCAACCTGGGCGCTTTGAAATCATGAAGAGAGAACCTTATGTGATTTTAGACGGGGCCCACAACCAGGCAGGGGCAGAATCGTTGGCGGAAACCATGGGGGAATTTTTTCAAGGAGCTTCGGTGCTGATGGTGGTAGGAATATTAGCCGACAAAGAAGTGGATGCCATGATTGGCCCCTTTTGCGAAGTGGGTTGTGAATTCATCGTGACGGAGCCAATCAGCCCCAGGGCGTTGCCGGCGGAGGAGTTGGGAGAAAAGCTGAAAAAGAAGGGAAAACCCGTTGAGGTTTACACCGATATGAAGGAAGCAACCCGACGAGGAATGCAACGTCTGGAAGAAGAAAATTGGGATGTTCTGGTGTTTGGCGGTTCGTTATATCTGGTAGGAAAAGTCAGGGAGATGATGGGAAATGGGAGATAGAATGGTGAAGGAGAAAGTTCTCTTTTATTACAATCCCCATGCGGGAAATGGGTTGTTCAAGAACAATTTGGACTACATCATCGAGCGATTCCAATTGAAGGGTCTTCGCCTGGTTCCGGTGAGAGCCGGACAGAATGGGTTGCTTGATGGAGTTTTTTCGAAAATCAATCCAGAGGAATACCGGCAAGTCGTAGCGGCCGGCGGGGATGGTACATTGAACATTTGTGTTAATGCCATGATTCGAAATCAGATTCATTTGCCCCTGGCCATTTTTCCTTCGGGAACGGCCAATGACTTTGCTCATTATTTGGAATTGCCAACGGATATAAAGGAAATGACGGACATAGCGCTGGGGCATCGGATGACGGAATCGGATGTGGGCGTAGTAAACGGGAGGGCTTTCATCAATGTTTCTGCCATGGGAATGATGGTGGATGTTAGCCAACGAACGGACCCGGTATTGAAGAATACCTTGGGAGCTCTAGCCTATTACTTAAAGGGGTTAACCGAATTTCCCAACCTAAGTCCTTTGCCGGTCCGGGTAGAAAGTGCGGAAGTCAATTACCAGGGAGATATGTATTTTATGCTGGTTATGAATGGCACTTCGGCTGGAGGGTTTCGAAAACTTTCTCCGGATTCTGCTATTAATGATGGAAAATTAGCAGTCACGATTTTCAAAAAGATGCCCATTACGGATTTTGCTTCTTTGCTTCTCAGTTACATTCAGGGGAATCATCAAAGCAACCGCAATGTGATTCATTTCAAAACAGAAGAAGTCCGGGTAGACTCCCCGGTGAACTTCGGAACGGATGTGGACGGAGAACCGGGAGAAAAATTGCCGCTACATTTTACAATCTTGAAGAAACGGTTTCGAATTTACACCTATATGGATAATATGCGAGGCCCGGTATGGTAGAGGAAACGAACAAAGGAGAAACCATGGAACAGGACAAGCATTTTGACACCTTTCAGCTCCCCCCGGAATACCAGCTCAGAATCACGGAGGATTTTGAAAGATTGGTTCCGTTTTTTGTCGAAAACGAATTGGAGTTTTCTGAAGAAGAGCCTGTTAGTACAGACATCATCAAAGGATGGGAATTGATTCGCCGCTCCGATGATTTTTTGATAGGAGCCACAGTTTTGGCGAAACGTCAGGGAGAGTATATCGTGGATGGGATTGCGGTAGATCCAAATTTTCGACACTTGAAAGCAGGCAAACTGCTACTAAACCAGGTGATGAAAGAAGTAAAAGAACGGGGAGGAACACGGATTTATTTGGTGGCCAGAGCGCCGGGATTTTTTCGGAAAATGGGTTTTGATGTTACACCCAAAGAGGAGGCTCCCCACTTTTTTGAGTGCCTTACGTGTCCCCAGTACCAAGTTGGCTGTTTTCCCGAAATCATGAAATGGGAGGTGTAACCCATGAGGATACTCTTGGATGGAATGGGAGGCGATTATGCGCCGGCCGTGGTAGTGGAAGGTGCAGTGGAAGCCCTTCCAATTGTTCCCCACGAAATCGTTATTTTAGGAGATCAAGAACAAATTCAAAGGGAGTTGGAGAAATATAAAGGGGACCTTCAAAGAATTTCCATAGTGCATACTACGGAAACCATTACCAACGACGAGCCTCCTGTAAAAGCAGTAAGGACGAAAACAGATTCCTCTATTGTGCGAGGGATGAACATGGTGAAAGCCGGAGAGGGAGATCTTTTCATTTCAGCCGGGTCTACCGGGGCCCTTATGGCCGCGGGGCTCTTTATTTTACATCGAATTACCGGTATTGATCGACCGGCCATTGCTTCCATCTATCCTATCCTGGGAGGAGGGTTCTCCCTGTTGGTGGATGCAGGAGCCAACGCGGAATGTCGCGCCTCCAACCTGTTGGAATTTGCCTGCATGGGAAGCATTTATATGGAAAGAGTGATGGGTGTAATGGACCCTTCCATTGGACTAGTCAACATCGGGGCGGAAGCGCAAAAAGGAACGGCCACCATCAAGGAGACACATGGGCTTTTAACCTCCAGCAAACTGAATTTTATTGGAAACGTTGAAGCCCGGGAGATTCCGGCAGGCGTTTGCGATGTCATTGTCGCGGATGGGTTTGTAGGGAATGTGATATTAAAGTTGACGGAGGGTTTGGCCTTGAATATTTTGTCCACCGTGAAAAAAAAGTTTACTTCGGATGTGGTAGCGAAAATGGGAGCCCTTTTACTAAAAGGAAAGCTGATGGAATTAAAGGAAGAATTTGATTATTCCGAGTATGGTGGTGCCCCGCTTTTGGGAATCCGAGGCCCGGTAATCAAGATGCATGGTTCTTCCAATGGAAAAGCAGTTAAGAATTCCATCATCAAAGCCGTGCCATTTATGGAAGAAAATGTAGTGGGCTTGATTGAGTCCGCTATTGAAAACTTGAAGGAGATGAATATTGCTGACTAATGTAGAGAATACCCTGGGGTACCATTTTAGTGATCGAAACCTGTTGATTCAGGCACTAACCCACAGCTCCTATGTCAAGAATTCCGAAGAGCGAGTGAAAAAGGACAATGAAAGACTGGAATTTTTAGGAGACGCTATTCTGGATGCAGCAATCAGTCAACAGCTGTATTTGCAGTTACCCCATGTGGAGGAAGGCCAATTGACTAAAATCAGGGCTCGATTGGTGCGGGAAACCTCCTTGGCCAACCTGGCCAGAACCCTGGGGCTTGGAGAATATCTGTTGTTAGGTCCGGGCGAAAACCGAACCGGAGGAAGAGATAAGGATTCCATTCTGGCGGATACCATGGAGGCAGTCATCGGTGCGGTGGCTTTAGATGGCGGATATTCTGAAGCGCAGAAATTCATCGGCAATATCTTTGGAAAGGTGATGGAGGAAACTCTGAGCCAGGGGTTCGTTAGTGATTACAAAACCTTACTACAAGAAACTCTTCAGGCGGAAGGGGAGCGAGATTTTCAGTATCGAGTTGTAAAAGAAGAGGGGCCGGATCATGCAAAAACCTTTTATGTGGATTTGTACTTAAGGGATTTGGTTATCGGCAGTGGCAAAGGAACCAGCAAAAAAGAGGCGGAGCAAAATGCCGCCAAAGAGGCGCTGGAAAGGAGAGACAACATTGTATTTTAAACGAATCGAGATGCAGGGATTCAAATCATTCGCGGAGCCGGTTACCTTGGAGTTAAACGAAGGGATTACCTGTATTGTAGGACCCAATGGTTCTGGAAAAAGCAACATTAGCGATGCCATCAGCTGGGTTTTAGGAGAGCAAAGCCCCAAAATGCTTCGGGGCGGGAAGATGGACGAAGTGATTTTTGCCGGAACGGCTTCCAGAAAATCCCGGGGAATGGCAGAGGTGACATTGGTCATCGATAACTCGGAGGAAATTCTACCCATAGACTATGCCGAAGTGGCCATTACTCGAAGGATGTATCGCTCCGGGGAAAGTGAATATGCCATTAATAATAACCCCTGCCGTCTCCGGGATATTCGAGAGTTGATTGTAGATACTGGTATGGGAGTGGATGGGTATAGTATTATTCGCCAAGGCAAAATTTCCGATATTATCAGCAATAAAACGGAGTCCAGAAGAGAAATTTTCGAATCTGCTGCGGGGATTGTTACATATCGCAACAAAAAAGCCGAGGCAGAAAGAAAATTAGCCTCTGCCAACCAACAGTTGGAACGGGTTAATGATATCGTATCGGAAATCGAGAGGAGAATTGGATCTTTAAAAGAAGAGAGTGAAAAAGCCACCGAATATCTGGTATTGAGAGAACGTTTTCGAGAGTTGGAAATTAACATTACCTTAAAAAATCTAGAAAGAATCCAAACCAATAGCGAAGCCCTTGAAACTGAGCTGGCGCATTCCAAGGAGGAAGTGGATTCCATCAAGAAAGAGAAGGAAGTGTTGGATCGCCAGGTGGAGGAGACCAGGGTTCGCAACGAAGAGTTGGAGAAAAAGACACAAGAGGCCTCCGAAAGACAATTGATACTGATTGATGAATTAAATCAATTGTTGAATGCAGAAAAGATTTATGGAGAAAGACGAATCAATTTAGAAACCAACATTCATCGGTTGGAGAAAGAGTTGATGGAGTTGGAAGAGCGATTTTTCCGAGAGAAAGAAAATGCCCAAGGGCAGTATCGTATCAAGGGGGAAACCGATACGAAACTTAAAGGGCTGAGAGAAGAGCTCCAGGGGAAAATGGTAACGTTGGAGAAACTTGAAAGGCAGTACCAACAATCGGTTGCCCTAAGCGAGGAGAAAAAAAGTGAAGTTTTTACATTACTGACTCTAGAAAACAACAAACGTGCCGAAGCTCAAAGCGTGGAAAACCTGAAGGAAAATCTTGTTCGGCGCAAGGAGAAAATATGGACAGAAAGCACCCGAGAGGAAGAGGAAAACAAGGAAGTTCTTCTGTCTCGCGAGGAGATTTTACTGCAGGTAAAAGAGCTGGAAAAAGAAATCGAATCTTTGAAAAATCAATGGAAAACCGGGAAAGAAGCACAGGCCCAGTTGGGACAGCGGGAGCAGCAGAGGATTCGGGACTTAGAGCAGCTTAAAATCGAAATGGGTCAATTGCTTTCAAGAAAACGCACGATTGAAGAGATGGAAGCCAATTACGAGGGCTACAATCATGCGGTAAAGTACATTATGAAATCCGGGTTAAAAGGTCTCCACGGGACGGTGGCGGAATTGATAAAAGTTCCTCCTGGGTTTGAAGTGGCGATAGAGACGGCGTTGGGTGGAAACATTCAAAACATTATTTGCCAGGAAGACAAGGATGCGGAAAAGGCCATTTCCTTATTGAAGGAAAGTCGTAGTGGCCGGCTGACTTTTCTTCCGGTAACCTCTTTAAGAAGTGAACCGCTGCAAAGAAATGGCCAGGTGGAAGGGGCCAAGGGATTTCAAGGGTTTGCTGCAGAGGTGGTGACATGTGAAGCTCCATATCAACGAATCAAAGAATATCTACTGGGAAAAGTGGTCATTTTTGATACCATGGAAAATGCCATTGTGTTGTCCAAAAACACAAAGGGATTTCGATATGTCACATTGGAGGGAGAGTTCATTAATGCCAATGGCGCCATTACCGGGGGCCGACATCGCAACAACACGGCCAATCTTTTGGAAAGAAAGGCGGAGGTGGAAAAGCTAGGTCACCAGCTGGATCAAAGAGAAAATGAGAAGGTGGGACTGGAAAAAGAATTGAGCGATCTTCATCGGGAATTGGAAGAGGTCCTTTCCATGACAACGGAAAAAGATGTGGAAATTCGAGCCAAAGAAATGGAGTTGTTGACCCAAAATGGCGCCTGTCGTTCAATTTCGGAGCACTTGACAGGGATGAATCAACGAAAGGATCAACGGCAGCAAGAGTTACAGCTTTTGGAAGAGGAAGCGGCCCAAGGGGAACGGATGATGCAGCAACTTTTAAAAGAGGCAGAAGAAGCAGGACAAAGGGCCAAAGAGTGGGAGCGTGAGGTGGAAGCCTTAATCAGCCTTCAAATGGATCAAAAACAGCAACTGGAGGGTTTGAATGAGGAAATCACCAGATGTCGAATGACCACATCTTCCTGGGAAAGTGAAAAACAAGGTGTGGATGCCATTGTATCCATGATTGAGAAGTCAATAGAAGAAATCGCAAGAGAAAAAGAAAAGAAGGAGCATTTGAAGCTTCAATACCAACAGGAAAAGGAAAAAATTCTTACAGGAACGGGAAGCGATGTAGAACTTTTAAAAGACAAGGAAAAAGAAAAAACACAGGTGGAGGAACAGTTGAAACAGCTCAGGCTGGAAAAGGGAGAGGTGTTTCAAAAGCTGACCAGGGTTTCAAAAGAGAAGGAAGCCTTGGATGCCCGTTTGGAAGAAATCTCCACTCAGAGAATGGAGATGGAAATCAAGCGAGGCAAAAATGAAACTCTGGTGGATACATACAAAGAAAAACTTTGGGAAGAGTTTGAAATTTCTTATGCCCAGGCTTTGGAATGGAAAAGAGAAGATTTTGTGTTGAGCAGTTCCCTTCGAGAAAATAGAGAGATTAAAAACCGTATGCGTGAATTGGGAGAAATTAATGTGGGAGCGATTGCGGAATACCAAGAAGTAAAGGAACGGTATGATTTTCTCACGGAACAGCGGGAAGATATCATGAAAGCCACCGACAGCTTGAATCGTATTATTCTGGATACGGACAAGATTATTAAAGCCAGATTCAAGGAGAGCTTTAATGAAGTGGCTGGTAATTTTGAAGACTTTTTTCGAGAATTATTTGGGGGAGGCAGTGCACAGCTAGTATTGGAAGATCCGGAAAAACCCTTGGAATCAGAAATAGATATTATCGCACAACCTCCCGGCAAAAAGTTGAGTAACATCAGCCTGTTGTCCGGCGGAGAAAAGACCATGACGGCTATTGCTCTTATGTTTGCAGTATTGAAAACCAAACCCACCCCGTTTTGTATTTTGGATGAGGTGGAGGCGGCTTTGGATGAAACGAATATCAATCGATTCATTAAGACTCTTCATCATTTTGAAGATGATATTCAATTTACATTGGTAACCCACCAAAAGGCCACTATGGAGCATGCGGACACCTTGTACGGAGTAACCATGGCGGAACAAGGCATTTCGAAGGTGATTTCTTTGAAACTGGGAGACGAATTTGATTTGGGAGAAAACTAATGGAAAATGAGAGAAAATCTTTTTTTGGAAAACTGAGTGAAAGATTAACCGATACCATCATGGCCCGGGGCAAGGTGGATGAATTGATGATGGATGAACTGGAAGAGGTGCTCATTACATCAGATATTGGTATGGACACCACCATGAAGATGATGCAGCAACTTCGAGAGGTGATTAAACGAGAAGTGTTGGTAAATCCGGAGAATATTAAGAACCATTTGAAGGAAATTATGACAGGAATCGTAGAGCGGGAAGAAAGATCCCTTTTGGTTAAAGATCGGCCTTTGGTGGTATTGATGGTGGGCATTAATGGAGGGGGTAAAACCACCACCATTGGGAAATTGGCGTATCATCTCAAAAGCCAAGGAGACCGTATCCTGTTGGCGGCAGCAGATACCTTTCGGGCAGCGGCTTCGGATCAGCTGCAAATTTGGGGAGAACGAAATGGAATTGCAACCATTCGGCATAAAGAAGGAGCGGATCCTTCGGCGGTTATTTTTGATGCCATCTCCTCTGCAAAGGCAAGAGAAACCAGCGTGCTGATTTGCGATACTGCCGGAAGATTGCAAAACAAGAAAAATTTGATGCAAGAATTGGAAAAAATGAACAAGGTAATCGGCAGAGAGTACCCGGAAGCTCATCGTGAGACATTGTTGGTGTTGGATGCTACCACGGGGAAAAATGCAGTATCTCAGGCCCGGGAGTTTTCTCAAGTCTGTGATTTGTCAGGGATTGTGTTGACAAAGCTGGATGGTACCGCAAAGGGCGGTATCGTTTTTACCATCGTAGATGAACTGGATATTCCCGTGAAATTCATTGGGGTGGGAGAGAAAATAGAGGATTTAAAACCCTTTGTGGCGGAGGAGTTTGTGGGAGGAGTATTTGATGAGTAAACCCATTGTGGCGGTAGTAGGCCGTCCTAATGTGGGAAAGTCCACATTTTTTAATAAGGTAGTAGGACAGAGACTGTCTATTGTAGAAGACACACCCGGGGTAACCCGGGATCGAATTTATGCGGAGGCAGAATGGCGGGGAAAAGATTTTGCCCTCATTGATACGGGAGGCATTGATCCCAATACCCAAGATGTCATTTTCTCACAAATGCGTGTGCAGGCGGAGATCGCCATGGAAATGGCGGATGTCATCTTGTTTATGGTAGATGGAAAAGATGGACTGACTACGGCAGACCACGAGGTGGCAAACTTACTAATGCGGAGAGGGAAAAATGTTATTCTGGTTGTGAATAAGGTGGACAAAGCAAAACTACCGGAGAATTTTTATGAATTTTATGAACTGGGTTTGGGAGACCCCATCGCCATTTCCTCGGTGAACATGTTAAATTTGGGGGATTTGCTGGATTTAATTGTGGAACAATTTCCCATAGAAGAGGAAAAACAGGAGATAGAAGCTACCCAAGTAGCGGTGGTGGGAAAGCCTAATGTAGGGAAGTCTTCTTTGGTTAATGCTCTTTTAGGAGAAAACAGAGTGATCGTATCTCCCATTGCCGGGACTACCCGGGATTCCATCGACACTCCTTTTCTTTGGAATGAGGAACCCTATATTCTTATAGATACGGCTGGAATTCGAAGAAGAACTAAGGTGCAGGAGGATATCGAACGGTATTCGGTAATACGTGCGATTGCGGCCATAGAGCGATGTGATGTTTGCCTGTTAATGGTGGATGCCCAGGATGGGGTGACGGAGCAAGATAAGAAAATTGCCGGAGTGGCTCACGAGGCGGGAAAAGGAATTGTAGTGGTAGTGAACAAATGGGATTTGGTAGAGAAAGAAACCAATACCATGAAAGAGTTTGAAAAGACCATTCGACGAGAACTGCCCTTTATGGCCTATGCTCCCTCTATTTTTATTTCCGTCAAAGAAAACCAAAGGGTACAAAAAGTGATGGAAATCGTAAAAACCGTATCGGAAAACCGAGCCATGCGAATTTCCACCGGTTCTCTGAATGCCCTTATTCAAGACGCCATGATGATGAAACAACCCCCGGCGGACAAGGGAAAGAGATTAAAAATTTATTATGTGACACAGGTGAGTGTCAAGCCTCCTCTTTTCGCTTTTCAGGTGAACAAAAGGCAACTTATGCATTTCTCATATTCCAGATATCTGGAAAATAAAATCAGGGATGCTTTTGGGTTTCAGGGCACCTCTGTAAAATTCGTCTTTCGTGAAAAAGGGGAAAAGGAGGAAGGGTAAATGTGGATTATGGTTGGTCCGGCTCTGTTAATGGGATATCTTTTGGGTTCGGTTAATCCCTCCATCCTTCTGGCAAAAATGGCAGGAATGGACATTCGTAGAGAAGGAAGCGGCAATGCAGGAACCACAAACACCCTTCGAGTCCTGGGGAAAAAAGCAGCTCTTGCTACCTTGATTGTGGATGTGCTCAAAGGTACCGCGGCGGTTCTTTTGGGGATGGTTTTTGCGGATGTGTCGGGATGGCCCTGGCCCTTCATACTTTTAGGAATGGCCGCCGGATTGGGAGCTATGCTGGGGCATAACTGGCCCGCATTCTTCGGCTTTCGAGGAGGAAAGGGAGTGGCTACTACTTTTGGGGTTCTGATGGGAGTTCATTTCTACTTGGCATTGGCTTGTTTTGGTGTAATGGTCATGCTGGTGTTGGTTACAAAACGAGTGTCCGTGGGATCTTTGGGGGTCGCCGTCACCCTTCCCGTCTTGATTCCCTTTGTAGGCGGCGACGCGTATGAGCAAGTTCCGGAATGGGTTTTTATGTGGGGGCTGCTGATTAGTATTATGCTGATTGTAAAGCATCGAGGCAATATTAAACGGCTTTTGAAAAGGGAGGAACCAAAATTGAATCTAAAAAGGAAGGGAGCATAAGATGAAAAAGATCGGTGTAGTAGGTGCTGGAAGTTGGGGCACCGCTCTGGCCATCACCTTGGCAGATAAAGGGCATCAAGTGAATCTTTGGGATTTGAATCAAGCCCATTTGGCTGACCTGAAGGAGAACCGGGAAAACAAAGCGTATTTGCCGGGTATTGTTTTAAGCCAAGGTATTGACATGGAAATGGAGTTATCAGATACTTTGGAAGACCGGGATTTGGTGATATTTGCTGCACCGGCTCAACATTTTCGGTCTGCATTAACCCAGGCTCTTCCTAGTTTAAAAAATCAAATTTTGGTGAATGTGGCCAAGGGAATCGAACAGAAAACCTTGAAGCTGATGTCACAAATTGCGGAAGAAGTTGCACCTCAATTTGACTATGTCGCTTTGTCCGGACCTAGCCACGCTGAGGAAGTAGGTCAAAAGTTGCCCACCACTGTTTCGGTGGCCGGAAGAAAAGAAGAGGCCGCCCTGGCGGTTCAGGAAACTTTTATTACAGATCGATTTCGAGTATATACCAATCGGGATATTCTGGGTGTGGAATTGGGGGGCGCTTTGAAAAACATCATCGCTTTGGGCGCTGGGATTTCAGATGGAATGGGTTTTGGAGACAACGCCAAGGCGGCCCTCATGACTCGCGGGATAGCGGAGATTGCACGCCTGGGAGAAAAGATGGGTGCAGACAAAGAAACATTTTTGGGGTTGGCCGGAATTGGGGATCTGATTGTGACCTGCACCAGCATGCATAGCCGGAACCGACGTTGCGGGATTATGATTGGGCAGGGAATCCCTCCCCGGCAGGCCATCGAAAAAGTGGGGATGGTGGTGGAAGGAATGTACACCACAGAAGCGGCCTATCAATTATCACGCAGCCTGGATGTGGAAATGCCCATTACCGAAGTTATTTACCAAGTGGTATATGAGGGCTTGGATGCCAAACTAGCGGCAGATGCGTTGATGAGAAGAGATAAAAAACACGAATAATACAGTCAAGAGGGAGATTATTGCAGCAAAATGTATATTCAAAACACTTATTTTATCAAAACCTTTGGCTGTCAAATGAATGAACACGACTCGGAAATCATGGCGGGGATGTTAGAACAAAGGGGGTATCAGCAGGTGGATTCTCCGGAAGAAGCCCGGGTTTTAATCATCAACACATGTAGTGTTCGGGAAAATGCAGATAAAAGTTTTTTTGGAGCTTTGGGACAATGGAAGAAATATAAAACGGAAGAAGCCGGCCGGGTAGTATGTGTGGGAGGCTGCATGATGCAGCAGGAGCACATTGTGGAGGAAATCCAAAAAAAATATCCTTGGGTGGATGTTGTTTTTGGGACTCACAACCTGCACCAACTGCCGGACCTCATAGGGGAGGTTGAAAGAGAGACCAGGAGACAAATCTGTGTTTGGGAAGAGGCCGGAGAGATGGTAGAAGGTCTTCCTGTCAAGCGGTTGCATCCGCATAAGGCTTTGGTGGATATCATGTTTGGATGCAACAATTTTTGTACCTATTGCATTGTGCCGTATACCCGTGGGAGAGAACGTTCCAGAAAAGTAGGGGACATCCTGCAGGAGGTGAGATTTCTGGTAAAGGATGGAGTTCGGGAAGTGATGCTCTTGGGGCAGAACGTCAATTCCTATCAGCCCAGCTTTCCGGGGTTAATTCAGGAATTGGCGGCAATTCAGGGATTGGATCGAATTCGGTTTATGACTTCTCATCCAAAGGACATCAGCCCGGAATTAATCCAGGCGTTTGGCCAATTTCCCCAGCTTTCCAACTACATTCATTTACCCGTTCAGGCGGGAAGCGATGAGGTTCTGAAAAGAATGAACCGGGGGTATACGCGAAAACAGTATTTGGAGCGAATCGAAAAACTCAAGGAGACCGTACCGGGTATTGCGGTAAGTACAGATATTATTGTGGGATTTCCGGGAGAAACAGACCAGGATTTTGAGGATACATTGGATTTGGTTCGGCGAGTGGGTTTTGATTCTGCCTTCACCTTTCTTTACTCCATTCGAAGGGGAACTCCAGCGGAAGGCTATGGGGATCAAATTCCGGAGGAAGTCAAACACCAGCGGTTTGACCGGCTGGTGGAGGAAATCAACCGGGGTGCATTGGCGAAAAATCAAGGGTATGTTGGAAGGGTGGAACCGGTGTTGGTGGAAGGGCTTTCCAAGCGAAACAAGACAACATACCAGGGTCGTACCGATACTTTTAAGTTGGTGAATTTCCCGGCAACTCCGGAGGATGTGGGGAAAATTCTATCGGTTCAAATCAATGAAGCAAATACCTTTAGCTTGAAAGGGCAAATCTTGCGTTAGAAAGGAGAGAAATGTATACTTATTTGGCGGAACATATCCCCTTGTTGGGGGTAATCGTTCTGCTCATAAATATCTTTATTGCTTCTACCGTAATTTTTTTGGAGAGAAAGAACCCCTCCGCTACTTTGGCTTGGGTTATGGTGGTGTTTTTCTTACCTGTGGTGGGAATTTTCCTCTATTTTATGCTTTCCAATAAGGTGGTCAGTCGAAGAATCAGCCGTCTTACTCGTGAAGAAGAAGCCTTTATCAGAGGCTCCCTTATGACCCAAATGCAAGAAATGACTGCAGGGGAATATTCTTTTCACAGCAAAAAAACAAATATTTGGCGGGATATGATTCGACTCCATCAAATTTTAGGGAAAGCTTATTACACTCAGGACAACGACATTCAAGTCATTACCGACGGGCATGAAATGTTTGAAAGGCTCCTGGAGGACATTGGAAATGCGCAACATACCATTAGCATCATGTATTTTATTATTAAACCGGATGAGGTGGGGCGTCGGTTTTTACGGGTCCTTGCAGAAAAAGCGGAAGAAGGGGTGGATGTTCGATTGCTGGGAGACGGTTTGGGGTGTCGTGGTCTTACCCGAAGAGTACTGGCACCTTTTCGGGCCAGCGGTGGCCATTTCGTGTTCTTTCTTCCCCTGAAATTGCGGTTTCTAAGTCCTCGTCTTAATTATCGCAACCACCGAAAACTGGTTATTATTGATGACAACATCGGCTATGTAGGTGGATTTAATATTGCCAGAGAATATTTGGGGAGAAAAAAGAAGTTTGGATATTGGCGGGATACGCAATTGCGTTTGACCGGAAGTGCAGTTCAGGACATCAACGCCAGATTTTTGTTGGATTGGCGCATTGCCTCCAAAGAAGACATTTCTCTGGGGGATGCGTACTTTTCGCCTCCCATTGGAGAAGGCACCACGGGGATTCAGATTGTAAGCAGTGGTCCGGATACGGAAAAAGAAGAAGTAAAACGAGGCTATAACCGGATGATTTCTACGGCACAGGAGAAAATATGGATTCAAACTCCGTATTTTGTACCCAGCAACAGCCTTCAAGAAAACTTGAAGGTGGCGGTCTTATCTGGAGTGGATGTGCGAATTATGATTCCCAACAAGCCGGATCACATGTTTGTTTATTGGGCTACGTGGGCGTATGTGGGAGAACTCATTGAATTGGGCGCCAAGGTATATATTTACGACAATGGATTTCTCCATGCCAAGACCATGGTGGTAGATGGAGAAGTGAGTACCGTGGGCTCTGCCAATTTTGACCGCCGGAGTTTCAGGCTAAGCTTTGAAACCAATGCGTTTATATATGGGGGGGAAGAAGCGAAACGGATGGAAGAAATCTTCGAAGAGGATATGATACACAGTTATCTGCTGACAAAAGAGGCTTATCGTGCAAGGGGCTGGTGGATTAAAGCCAAAGAATCAGTTTGTCGTTTGCTGTCAGATTTACTATAATGGAACAATAGAAGAAAACAAGAAAGGAAGATTAGAGTATGTATGAGGTTTTGAGAGAAAGAGATCGAGAAGTGTATGATGTGGTTATGAGAGAAGAATCCAGACAGGAAAACAAGTTGGAAATGATTGCATCAGAAAACTTTACCAGTCATGCCGTGATGGAGGCTTGCGGCAGCATTTTAACCAATAAATACGCTGAAGGATATCCGGGGAAACGGTATTATGGCGGATGTGAGCATGTGGACGAGGTGGAAACCCTGGCCATTCAGCGAGCGAAAACGCTTTTTGGCGCAGAGTTTGCCAATGTGCAGCCCCACAGCGGAGCATCGGCAAATATTGGAGTATATTTTGCGCTGCTTAATTTAGGAGATACGGTTTTGGGAATGGATTTATCCAACGGAGGGCATTTAACTCATGGTAGTCCTGCTAATATTTCCGGAAAATATTTCAACTTCATTTCTTATGGATTGAACGAAAAAACAGAAACCATCGATTTTGACCAGGTGCGGGAGTTGGCAAAGAAGCATCGTCCTAAAATGATTGTAGCGGGGGCTTCGGCTTATCCCAGAATCTTACGTTCGGACTTGTTCCGCGAAATTGCAGATGAAGTAGGGGCCCTGTTGATGGTGGATATGGCTCACATTGCCGGACTGGTTGCAGGCGGCGTCCATCCCAATCCGGTGGAATATGCCCATGTAGCTACCACTACCACCCACAAGACATTGAGAGGTCCCAGGGGAGGCATCATCCTGGCCAAAGAAGAATTTGGTCCGGCAATCAATAAATCCATCTTTCCGGGAGTGCAGGGAGGCCCGTTGATGCATGTGATTGCAGGAAAAGCGGTGTGTTTGAAACAGGCCCAGGAACCGGGGTTTAAAGAGTATCAGACCCAGGTGTTGAAAAATGCCAAGATATTAGGAGAAGAATTGGGGAAAATGGATTTCCATTTGGTGTCCGGAGGAACAGACAACCATCTTTTGTTGCTTAACTTAATTAACAAAGGGTTGACAGGCAAAGAGGCGGAAGTGATGTTGGACGAAGCCAATATTACCACCAATAAGAATACGGTTCCTAACGATCCCCAAAGTCCCTTCGTGACCAGCGGGATTCGCTTGGGCACACCGGCATTGACCACAAGGGGATTCAAAGAGGAAGAAATTAAGAAGGTGGCAGAGGCCATACATCTTGTTTTAGATACCAAGGGAGAAAAATCAAAAGAAGCCCGCGCGATTGTAAAAGAGCTTTGCTGCCGATTTCCGCTGAGCCAATGGGAGAACCTATAAATGAAACGTTTTTTAGATCCAACAGCCCTTCTCTTTTTAGTTATTATGGCTTTTATGGCCATTACCGGAGGCCGATTCTCCAGCCCTCAGGCTTGGATGATTCACACTCTGATGATTTTGCCGGGAATAGTAATCGGGCTGTCTTTTCATGAATTTGCCCATGCCTATTCTGCGTATAAACTGGGAGATATGACTCCGAAGTTTCAAGGACGAGTTACAGCCAGCCCGTTATCTCATATTGATCCGATTGGGATGATCGCATTGATTTTTGTGGGCTTTGGGTGGGGCATTCCGGTGCAGATTAATCCCAACAACTTTAAAAAACCCCGACGAGACCAATTGATTGTCGCTTTGTCGGGGGTCACTACAAATTTCTTGTTAGCCTTTCTCTTTGTGGGAGCGGTGAAGCTGTTGCATGTGTTTTCGGTAGGGTTTGTGGTTTCCTCCTTAGGGCAAGTGGTGGTGGAGGTGTTGCTTTATGTGGTACAAATCAATCTGATTTTGATGGTGTTTAACCTTTTGCCCGTTCCTCCTTTAGACGGATTTTCCGTGTTAACGGAAGTCTTTCATTTAAAAAGGACGGATTGGTATTATCGTATTTATGACAAAGGAATGGTGATTTTGTTGATTCTCATTGTATTGGGAGTCATCAGCAGAGTATTGCTTCCCACTGTCAATTTCCTATATGGCATGCTGTTTGGAATCTTCTTTTAATCAAAGAAGATTCCTCTTTTTCGAGTGCTCCATGTGAATCTCCATGGCCCGGATACCAGCATCTGCATCTTTTGCGCGAAATGCGTCGAAAATGGCTTTGTGCTCCAGAAGAACGGTGGGTAAATACTGTTCGTCATATACCAGGTCTCGTCTTTTGTATTTAAGATAGATTTGATAGGAAGAAAGAACATGTTGCAGCATTCGATTGTGAGAGGCATTGTAAATAATCTGGTGAAACCCGATGTTGATATTGTGCATTTTCTCGATGTCTTTTTTCATGGTATAGAATTCCATAAATTCAAAGGTTTCTTCCAAGGCTTCCAACTCCTGGTCGGTAATCCTGGCGATGGCCCAGCGAACAGCCTGCATTTCGTATACCTTTCTTAAATCATACATATCCATCATGTCCTGTTCAGTAAAACCCACCACAAAGGCCCCTCGATTGGGAATGTTTTCCACCAGCCCATCCATTTCCAATTGGCGAAGGGCTTCTCGTACCGGGGTCCGGCTTACATTGTATTTGGCACACAAATTTTGTTCGGTAAGTTTCTGCCCCGGCTTTAATTTCCCGCAGAGGATATCTTTTTGCAGTTGTACGAACAATGTTCCGGCTAAGGGGATGTTGGCAGAAATGCCTTCCCCCATATATTTGTTGAGCTCCATGTTTTTCTCCTTCTAGCAGCGGGCCGATTCCTTTTTGGAATGGCGAATTTCTTCAAGAACCGTTTCAGTATAGGCGGTACCGGTATCTCCCTTTTCGTTGCCGTACATCTGGTGGACACTGTCGGCTTTTTCCAAGGCTTCTTTTAACATTTCGGCTTTCTTGATTTGATGAATATGGCGAAGCATCATTTCTGCCGCTTTCATCAAGCTGGCTGGATTGGCGTAGGCTTCGATACCCATTTCCAACATCCTTGGAGCCGAGCCATGGATGGCTTCAAACATAGCATAGCGGGAGCCGATATTGGCACTACCAGCCGTTCCTACTCCGCCTTGAAGTTGGGCGGCTTCGTCGGTAAGGATATCTCCATACAAGTTGGGAGCCAAAATTACCTGAAAAGAGGATTGCATATCCGGATTAATCAAGTTTGCCGCCATGATATCCACATACCAATCATCCACCGGTACTTGAGGATATTCCTTGGCCACCTGGTAGCAAATTTCCAAAAATTTTCCGTCGGTTTTTTTCATAATGTTGGCTTTGGTGACGATGGACACCTTTTGGTTGCCGTTGGCTTTGGCATATTCAAAAGCAGCTTTTGCAATGCGTCTTGTACCGGCGTCGGTGGTAATCTTAAAATCCAGAGCCATATCTTCGAAATCCAAGCCTTTGCTTCCTAAAACATATTCCCCCTCTGTGTTTTCACGATAAAACACCCAGTGGATGTTTTTCTTTGGAATGGAGACAGGGCGAACATTTGCGTATAAATCCAATTCTCTTCGCAGAGAAACATTGGCGCTTTCCATATTGAGTTCCAAACCCTGGTTATCCGGCGTGGTGGTGGGGCCTTTTAACAAAACATGACATTTTTTGATTTGATTCAACACCTGGATGGGCAAAGTATGGCCTTTTTCAAGACGGTTTTTCAAGGTAAGGCCTTCTATGGAACGAAGTTGGATGGTTCCCATGGTCAATTCTTCTTCCAATAAAAGGCAAAGTACTTGTTTGGTTTTTTCCATAATAAAGGGTCCGATTCCATCTCCCTCTGCCGTTCCGATGAGAATGGGATGGATCAACTCAAAATTCACAGGAGGTTCTTGAGATAAGGACCTTAGGCGATGTTGTTGTTCCTTTATAAGAGTTTCAAAGGCTTCGATCTGTTCTTTCATGAAGGCTCCCTTCTGTCCGTAGTTTTTTTTGAACATAGCCAAAAGCTATAGATTGATTTTGCCGCCCTTTTGAATCATGACTTTTTCCTTGCTCGAGAAACCATGAAAGGTTTCATAGGTGGCATTGGTCGTGGTGTTTTTCACTAGAATCATCTGGCTGTCCATTTGTTGAACCACATCTTCGATTATCAATTCGTCGTTCATTGAAACCAAGTTATAATCGTCGATGTGGGCGAAGGTGAGTGGTAGGATGCCACTGTTGATCAGGTTGGAACGATGGATTCTCGCAAAGGATTTGGCTAATACAAATTTCACTCCTAAATAAAGAGGTACCAAAGCAGCATGTTCTCTGCTGGAACCCTGGCCGTAGTTTTCCCCTCCGATGATGGCACAGCTTTTCGCTTCTTTGCACCTCTCCGGGAAGTTTGAATCAATTTTTTCAAAACAGAAGTTGGAAAGGTAGGGAATATTGGAACGATAGGGCAATAATCTGGAATCGGAGGGCATGATATCGTCGGTGGTAATATGATCCCCCGTTTTTAAAGTGACCTTAGCCATAAGTTCTTTCTCAAGAGCTTGATTCCTTGGGAATGGTTTGATGTTGGGGCCCATTTCCAAGGGGATGCGTTTCCCTTCTTTTCCGGGATAGACGATAAAAGCGTCTTTTGGCTGGAAGGTGACCTCTGAAATGATGGGGTAAGGAATTCCGGAATCCCTGCCATCGGTAAGAACGCCGGTGATGGCGGACACTGCCGCGGTTTCCGGACTCACCAGGTAGATTAAAGCATCGTTGGTTCCGCTTCGTCCTTTGAAATTTCGATTAAAGGTCCTCAAAGAAACGGCGCCACTCTTGGGAGATTGTCCCATTCCGATGCATGGGCCACAGGCATTTTCAATAATACGGGCTCCTGCATCAATCAAGTGGGCTAAGGCTCCGTTTTCAGCCATCTTTGACAAAATGCGACTGGAGCCGGGTGAGATTACCAGACTCACTTGATTGGCTACTTTCCGTCCCTTGAGAATGGCGGCTACTTTCATCAGGTCAGAGTAAGAGGAGTTGGTGCAACTACCAATGGCTACCTGATCAACAGAGATGGGACCCGCCTCTTTCACATCGACCACATTATCCGGGCTATGAGGCATAGCCACTTGGGGTGGTATGGTAGCCAGATCCAAAGTCATTTCTTGGTCATAGAAAGCGTCGCCATCTGCGGAGAGAGGGCGAAAATCTTTTTCTCTTCCCTGGGCTGCCAGGTACAATCGCGTATTTTCGTCACTGGGGAAGATGGAAGTTGTGGCTCCCAGTTCGGCTCCCATATTTGTAATGGTAGCCCGATCTGTGACGGACAAGGAAAGGAGCCCCTCTCCCGTATATTCGATGACCTTTCCGATTCCTCCCCGTACGGTAAGTTCTTTCAACACTTTAAGAATAACATCCTTGGCAGAAGACCAAGGAGATAGCTGGTTTATTAATTTTATTTGAACTACTTGAGGAACCGTAAGGGAGTAGGTGCCTTTGGCCATGGCGGTAGCCACATCCAAACCACCGGCCCCGATGGCAATCATGCCCAATCCACCGCCGGTAGGAGTATGGCTGTCAGAGCCCAGAAGGGTTTTCCCGGGGATGCCATAGTTTTCGATGTGGAGTTGATGGCAAATTCCGTTTCCGGGTTTGCTAAATAAAACCCCGTGGCGTGCTGCGACGCTTTGGATAAAGGCGTGGTCATCTGCATTCTCAAACCCGGTTTGGAGGGTGTTATGATCCACATAAGCGATGGATAGTTCGGTTTTAATTCCTTCTACTTTCATGGCCTCCAGTTGAAGATAGACCATGGTGCCAGTGGAATCCTGAGTTAGAGTTTGGTCTACTTTGATGGTAATTTCTTCGCCAGGGACCAAAGTTCCTTCCACTAAATGTTCTGCTAATATTTTATAGGTTAATGATGTTCCCATAAGAGCCCCTTTCTTGATGTCATATCACCTGTACATTTGTATACAAGTGTACAATAAATGGAAGGCAAATGTCAAGTAAAAAGCAAGATGGCCAAGGCCACCTTGCTTCCTTTATTTTCTTTGTGGTGCGGTCCGATCTGTCTTAGAGCTGTGGGCCGGTGAATTTTACGGGCTTACATTTCACCAGTTTGCCATATCCTTTTTCTCCCAGGAATTTTCCTTCCTGGTAAACCAGGCGTCCCCTGGAGTAAGTGGCAACAGGGTATCCTTTGATTTTAACTCCTTCCCAGATGGTGTGATCTGTTGCGCCATGCAGGTCTTTGTTGGCGATGGTTACATTTTTTTTGCGGTCATAAAGCACGATGTCTGCGTCCAACCCAACCTGCAATGCGCCTTTCACATGATTAAGCCCAAAGAGTTTGGAAGGATTGGTGGCGCAGAGTTCAATGGCTCGATTGAAGCTGATTCGGCCTTTGTTGGCTTCCGAAAGAACATAGGGGTACATATTTTCAATGCCGGCACAGCCATTGGGGATGGTGGTGAAATTGCCTTTTTTGCCATCCTTGGTCTTAATGCCCCAATCTTTTTCGGATTTTTTGAAGGGACAGTGATCGGTAGCGATGGTGGTGATGTCACCATTTTTAATGGCTTCCCAAATGGCATCTTGAGACGCTTTGCCCTTCATTGGGGGAGAGCATACGAAATCGCGGGCTCGATTTCTTTTGTACACTTCACTGGTAAAGTGCAGGTATTGAGGACAAGTTTCTGCGAAGATGGGATAGCCCTCATCTCGCGCTTGAACTACAGCCTCCACGCCTTGTTTGCAGGCCAAATGAACAATATAGAGGGAGGTTCCCGCCATTTTTGCCAAGTTAATGGCACGCACATCCGCTTCCCCTTCTACATCTTCGTTTTTTGCCATATAGTGCCACCAGGCATCTACTTTGCCTTCGTCCAGATACTGTTTCACCAGTACGTTGTTGACGTCTCTGTTCTCTGCATGTACTCCCACCAAAGCCCCGATTTTTGCCGCCTTTTGGAGCACTTTGTAGAAAGACCCGTCATCTACCCCGAAGTCATATACCATAAATACTTTGAAAGAAGGAATTCCCGCATTTACAGCATCTTCCATAGAATTGAGGAGTTGGTCACTGGTTACATCACAAACCCCTACATGGAAGGAATAATCTACGGCTGCGTCGGGAGCCGCTAAGGCGTCCCGGCGGTTGATGGCATCCAGCATCATCTCCCCTTGGCCTTGAAGAACGAAATCAAATACGGTGGTCGTTCCACCACAGGCTGCGGAACGAGTTCCCGTGAAGTAGTCGTCGGAAGAGATGGTTCCCCCAAAAGGCATGGCCAAATGGGTGTGTCCGTCAATGGCTCCCGGTAATACCATTTTGCCTTTGGCATCCACAACTTCCGTGTTCTTTTCCGGCTTAAGATTTGTTCCCATGGCAGAAATCTTTCCGTTTTTTACTGCCACATCTGCCTTAAAGGTGCTTTCCGCGGTAACCACGGTTCCGCCTTTAATTAAAAGGTCCATTTTTTTACCTCCTTCTATATTCGTTTGATGAAAAGGAGCCTTTGAGTCTTCAAAGGCTCCTTGATAAAACAGAGCTGGTTGGTTGAAACTTGTAAACCTATGCAGTCTGTCGGTCGGTAAGGGCTTCGTGTTCTTCCACCGATACCTTGGATTTGGTTTCTTTGCTCATCAAGAGTACATAGAGGAAGAAACCGATAGCGAAGGATACAATGTATCCATTGGCAGCAAGCCAATCCAAAAATCCGGGAGCTCCGTTTGCTGGATTGTAAAGGAATACGGTGTTTCCAAGAAGCGGAATGATGAAGGCCCCAATCCAGGCGATAACAGCGGCCAGATTCCAACCACCTTTATACCAGTATCTTCCTTTGTCGCCGTTGTAAAGGCTGGCCACATCGATTCTCTTTTGTTTGTGTACATAGTAGTCGGCAATGAAGATGGCTGCAACAGGAGCCAGGATGGTTCCGTAGTTGTTGAGCCATGTGAATACATACGCCGCACCGGAACCGAAGATCCACCAAGGCTGGAATACCACCGCCAAAATACAAGCGGCGATTACCCCCTTCTTGTAGGTGATGAGCGTGGGTTTCAGGTTGGAGAATCCATTGGCAGGAGCTACGATATTAGCTGCTACGCAAGTAGTGATGGTGGCGGCTGCAACACCGATGGCACAGATGATGACTACCAATTTATTTTCTACATAATAGAATACTCCGGTAGGATCAAACATAGCAGTTCCATAAGCTAGCTTGGTGGACATAGCAAAGTATGCACCAATGTAAGCACAGAGGAACATGGGGATAGGCATTCCAATGAATTGGCCCCAGAACTGACTCTTTTGGGATTTGGCATATCTGGAAAAGTCCGGAATATTCAAAGCAATGGTGGCCCAGAACGCAATGTTTCCGGTGAGACCAGCCAGGTAAATATACCAGAATCCACCCAAGGCATTGATTAAGCCATCATCCTGACCTTGAGCCATTACATCGCCGAATGCATACCCGGCTGCATTAGCGGTCATGATGGACCATGCAAACAGGGCTAGAATAACTACGACCAACAGAGGTCCGCCGATGGCTTGAACTACTTTGATTCCTTCAGAACCAGCATAGGCAACCCAACCGATAAAGACCATGAAAATGAAGAAACCAATGAACTGGCCTACGGATACGGCCGGGTTTCCGGGAAGAGCCATGGACCATGAAGGATCCATGAATTTCGGTGCGAATACACCAATGATGGCAGCAACGGCTCCGCCGCCAACCCAAGCTTGTACTGCAGTCCATCCGCAAGCAACCAATCCTCTCAGGGTGGCCGGGATGTGAGCGCCGGTAGCACCGAAGGTTAATCGAGAGAATACCGGGAAGGGGATGCCGTATTTCGTACCGGCATGGGAGTTCATTTGAATAGGAATAAGTACGATAAGGTTTCCTAAGGCTACATTGATAACAGAAAGCCAAGGAGATACGCCCATTCCAATCAAGGCTGCTGCCAAGGAGAGGGAGGGGATACAGATAGCAAGGCCAATCCACAGAGCGGTAACGTTGTACGTTGTCCAGGTTCTCTGGGACACAGAAGTGGGAGCCAAGTCTTCGTTATAGTACTTCGAAGTCAAAAGCTCAGCACGAGCGGAATCGGTCAGTTCGAACATGCCGTTGCGCTCTAGTTGTGTGTACTGTGACATTTAAACACCTCCATAAAAAATAGTAGTAATGGATTATTACATGAAATATTCTAACATATTTTTGAAATTTGTGATACCTTTTTTCCCCTGAATGGAGGAAAGGCACCCAAAAGAGGGGGAAAGAAAACAAATAGAAAAGCAAAGGGGTTTTTCCGTTGGAAAAGCCCTCCTTTTGAAGCAAATTTGTTGTAAAAAGCAGCAAATTTGTCCTTGCCCGGAGCGTTTTTTTTACCAGTTGTTCATTCCTTCCATTAACATCTGTATCAATTGATCCTCTTCCCAGGTCTCTGTGTCACCAACATGGGGCAACAGAAGATTCCATTGTTCCATGGTTCCCTGCGCCTTGATGGTGATGAATTGGTTGATGGCTCCCATGACGATGGTGGTGGCCAAGGAGAGATTGTCTGTTTGGATTTCACCGGTGGCTTGACCTTGCTTGAGAATGCCGGTCATAATTTGGTATTGAAGGTCGATAATCTCTTGTAATACTTGTCGAATTTGATTGCCGTTGTCACCGGTAGGCATTGATATCTGGAGGGTCAAATCCGGCAGGTTGGATCCATACTTGTTCATCAGTTTCATGTGTTGTGAAAGATAGGATTTCATTTGTTGGGCGCAGCCGGTTTCCTGTGAAACCTTTTCTTGAATGTCTTTAAAGTCTTGGGCCACAATTTGAGATAAGGCCAACAAAAGAATCTCTTCTTTGCTTTGGAAATACTCGTAGATCGTTCCCTTTCCGATTTCTGCTTTGATGGCAATGTCGATGATTTTGGTGTTGAGATAGCCCTTTTCTATGAAAAGGTCCAAGGCGGCGTGGAGAATTCGTTCCTTTTTTAGATTTTTACTCATTTTGATCCTCCCGTTTCCATTTTTCTTCCAATCCATCCAAATGGATGTTTTTCAAGTGGCGTTTTTCAAGACGGAGGCTTTTTCGATCATCGATGGAACCATAGAGTACCGGAGTGAGAATCAGGGTTACCAAGGTGGATGTAATGAGACCGCCGATGATGGAGATGGCCATGGGAGCCATAATCTCTCCTCCTTCACCGATTCCAAGAGCCATGGGAATCATGCCTACCACCGTGGTGGTGGTTGTCATAAGAATGGGTCGGAAACGAATCTTGCCGGCTTCCACCAAAGCTGAGTCCCGACTCATGGATTCCCGGTTTCGATTAATGAATTCTACCAATAAGATGGAGTTATTTACCACGATGCCAACTAAAAGTATCATTCCGAGAAAGGAGACCAAAGATAAAGCGGCTCCTGTGAAGAACAGGGCCAAAAAAGAACCGGTCATGGCAAATGGAATACTCATAGCCACCACAAATGGCATCAGTAGCGACTCGAATTGGGCGGCCAGAATCAAGTAGACCAAAAGAATGGCAATAATAAGGGCCTTGAATAGCTGCTGGAAGGCATCCACCATCTCCGCTTCGTTTCCACCGGTTTCTATGGTATATCCATAAGGCAGTGGATAGTTGTCCCCAATGCGATGCACCCGTTTGGACACTTTACCCAGATCGGATCCTTCGATATCAATGTTTAGAGTGATATACCGCTCTTGATCCATGCGGTTGATAGAATTGGGGGAATTATCGTATTCAAAGGTGGCAATCTGTCCTACCGGTACGGAAAACCCCATGGTTCCGGGAATGGGGATTTGTTTTAGGTTTTCCAGGGACAGACGGTATTGGGGCGGAAATGAGAGTGTCACATCCCGTTCTCTTCCATCCACTTTCAAGGTTGTGGCTGTCGTTCCGGAAAGAGCGCCATGTAGCCCGTTGGCCAATTGATAGGCGGTGACCCCATAGTAAGAGGCGGCTTTTCGATCCAAGGTGATGCGGAGTTCCGGTGTTCCTTCTTCCAAATCCAGGGAAGCTTCTGCCACCCCTTCCGTGGATTCAATTTGATGAATTAAATCTTGGCCGATTTCTTCCAGGGTTTTTAAATCAGGGCCCTTTATCATGAGGCTCATATCCACGCCGCCACCCATCATGTCGCTGAATGTGGAGACTGCGCGGGCATTAATATCCGCCCCCGCCATGGAAGCGAAGGTTCGCTCCACATCTCTAGCGATTTCTTCTGTGGTTCGTTTTCTTGATTGGGGACTTACCAGCACCACGGATAGGGAATCGGAGCCTCCTTGTCCAAAGGAGGAAGTGGCATTGCCTCCGATATTAACGGTGAGGTGTTGGGTTTCCGGCAGGGTGAGGATGTATTCTTCCAATTGTGAAATAAGCACATCCCGTTGTTCCAGGGTGGTTCCGTAGGGGGTATCAACTTCTACATTGAAGACTCCTTCATCGGCAGCAGGAAGAAGCTCCGTACCTACCACTAATATTAATGTTAGTGAGAGAAGGAAGGAAGCAAAACAAACCAGAATAACCCGTTTTTTTCGCTTTAAAGCTGCTTTGACAAGGACCTCATACCATTGGGTGAGAGACTGAATTCCTCGATTGAATTTGTGAATTTGTTTGAATTTGTAACGTTTCTCTCCAAAACGAATGTATTGAGTGCTGATGCCGCGGGTCAGTAGTTTGGAGCAAAGCATGGGAACCACGGTGACGGAAACCAATAAGGACGCGGCCAAAGCAATGACGATGGTGATGCAAAAATCCCGGAAAAGCAAGCCGGCCAAACCATCACTTAATGCGATGGGGAGAAAAACCAGCATGGTGGTTACAGAAGAAGCGGCTACCGCCAACAACACTTCTTTGCTTCCCCGGAAAGAAGCTTCCTGGGGATCGGAAGTGGTTTGGCGGATTCGGAAGATGTTTTCCAGTACCACGATGGAGTTGTCCACCAGCATCCCTACGGCAATGGTGAGTGAGGCAAGGGTGAAGAGGTTCAATGTAATGCCTTGCCAGTTCATGATGGCAAAAGTGGCTAAAATGGAAGTGGGGATGGAAACAGCGATTACCAATGTGCTTCGGATGTTTAATAAAAAGAGAAACACCACAAAAACGGCAAGAATTGCTCCGGCAATGGCCGCTTGTCCCACCCATTTTAAAGAACTGTTTATGAAGTCAGCCTGGTCAAATCCTACATTGAATTGGAGTTCCGGGTGTTCTTTTTCCAGGTCTTTCATCAAGGCCCGAACCCGGTCTGAAACTTCCACCGTATTGGCGTCGGATTGTTTTGTTACCATCATTCCGATGGCTGTTTTTCCGTCAATTCTGGTGATGGAATCGGTATCCTTGGTGCCCTCCGTGATGGTGGCCAGATCCCCCAAACGGAGGATGCTGCTGTCCGGTAGCATCAAGGGGAGTTCTTGGATGTCGTTTATCGACTGGAATTCTCCTACCGTTCGCACAATCACTTCTCGACTGCCTCTTTTCATGTCCCCACTGGGCATGTTGATGTTTTCCGTAGCCAATAGTTGGGATAATACAGCCAGATTCAACCCGTAGCTGGAGAGCTTTTCCGGATCCAACTCCAGGTGGATTTCTTCCGTAATTCCTCCTGTGACATCCACCGATGCCACCCCACTCAGGCGTTCAAATTGGGCCACCACGGTGTCATCAACAATGCGATACAACTCTTCCAAAGGAAGGTCTGCAGACACATAAACCTGAGAGATGGGAAGGGCATTCATATCCAGCTTCAGAACCATGGGGTCTCCTGCAGTGTCAGGAAGAAAGTCTTCTACAAGAGCAATTTTTTCTCTCATGTTCAAGGTGGCAAAATTCATGTCTTGCCGCATTTCGAATTGAAGGGCAACGATGGATTGGCCTTGTAAGGTGATGGAGTACATAGCTTCCAGTCCTTCTACGGAAGCCAATGCGGTCTCCAAAGGTTTTGTGACCAGAGATTCCACTTCCTGGGGAGCGGCATTCTCATAGGTACAAAGTACCAACGCCATTGGGAACTCAATCTTGGGCGTCAAATCTCGCGGCATGGAAAAAAAAGAAAACAATCCCAAAACCACCACCATGAGCATTAACATAATGGTAGCCACCGGTCGTTTTATGGACATACTGGAAAGATTCATGGGTTACTCCTTTTCTGCCACGATGACCGGCGTTCCTTCTTTAACATAGGGTTGGCCGGAGACGACTACCGTTTCTCCGGGGTTCAGTCCTTCTACAATCTCTACCATCGTACCGTTGTCCACTCCTAGTTTTACCAAATGGAATAGGGGATAACCGTCCTTGTCAAGAGAGATAATCCATGTTTGTCCTCCCTTGATATAGGGGGCATCGGATGGGACCAGCAGGACATGATCTTTGATTTGGGAATGAACCCGGACTTCCGCGAACATTCCCGCCTTCAACTCACCGGACTCATTGGGAATCCGGATGGTTACAGGATAGCTCAGGGTACCGGCTCCGGGTGCCGGAGAGAGGGCTTCTATGGTACCTGGATATGGTTGGTCTTTTATGCCGGTTATCCATATATCCACCTGTTGGCCAGGGGCTAAATCATTAATGAGATATTCACTGACACCGGCTTCGATTTTCAGCGAAGTGATGTCTGCAATGGAAGCGGCCATTTGTCCGGTAGGGGCCTGGTTTCCCACGGAAACATTGAGAGAGGTTATGTATCCATCGAAAGGCGCGGTAGGCTTGCAATTTTCATAAGCCTCTTTTGTCTGGGTAAAAGCCGCTTCTGCGGCGGCGTATTGAGCTTGGGCGTTCTCAAAATCTGACCGGGAAGCGGCTCCCTCCCGGTAGAGAAGGGAAAGAGCTTCGTAAGCGGTGCGGGCAGCTTGGTAGGCGGAAGATGCTTGCCGGTAGGACGCTTCGATTTGGGTGCTGTCTATTTCAAAAAGAAGAGCCCCGGAGGTTACAAACTGTCCCAGAGAAACATGGGTTGCGATAACCTGGCCTTGTACCATGGGAACAATTACCGCTTCCCGGATGGGTTCAATGCGCCCGGTAATGGGAGATGTGGTATAGATGGAACCCATTTCTGAAATAGACGTATGCACATGAACAGGCAAACTTTCCGGTTTTTCGGGGGGGAACAGGACGGATAGAATTCGATACCCGCCCACCAGAATCACTAAGGAGACAACCAGAATCATTATTTTCTTGCCTGTGGAAAATAGAGCAAATCTTTTTCTAAAACTTTGAGCAGTTTCTTTCATTCCAAGGGTTCCTTTCAAATTCGGTGATTTTTGAAGCTGTTGGTCAAAACCGACCAATGGGTCGGCAAGAGCATATTATCACATTCCGACCCGCGGGTCAATATGTTGTCGAGGAATTTTAGGGTGACAGCTTCCCGGAATGTAAGGTATAATTATGGTGCCTGAAAAAGGCAAAAAACTGCAAGGAAAGGGTGGGAATATGGCAGAACAGGAGTATGCGAAAACGGTGTTAACCATTCTGGAGCTACTGGAGGAAAGATATCCGGATGCCGCTTGCGCCTTAGTACATCAAAACCCGTTTCAGTTGTTGGTTGCTACGGTATTGTCGGCACAAACCACGGATAAAAGTGTAAACCAAGTGAGTTGCCGATTGTTTGAAAAATATAAAACCGCTGTGGACCTGGCCAATGGCAATCCACAGGAAGTGGAGGAAATCATACGAACCATCGGCATGTACCGAACCAAAACCCGAAACATTATTGGTCTCTCCCGGCAATTGGTGAGCCGATATCAGGGCCATGTCCCAGAAAGTTACGAAGAGTTGATTACTTTGCCGGGAGTGGGTCGAAAAACGGCTAATGTGGTGTTGTCGGTGGCTTTCGGCCAAGAACGCATTGCGGTGGATACTCATGTGTTTCGTGTGGCCAACCGCATTGGATTGGCCCAGGCAAAGGATGTGCTTACAACGGAAGAGCAGCTGATGGAGAGAATTCCTCCCCAACGCTGGAGCCGGGCTCATCACAGTTTGATTTTCCATGGAAGAGAGCTTTGCGATGCCAGAAATCCCCGTTGCGGGGAGTGTCCTGTGGCCCGGTATTGCAAGTATTATTTTTCAAGAGAGGAGAACCAGTAATGGCATACCGAAATTTTGAGGAGCTGTTTTCTAAAATGGAAGGGAGCGCTAAGAAAAAGGTGGTTCTGGCCGGGGCTCAAGATGCCCATGCTTTGGAAGCCGTTTTAAAGGCAGCCAAGGAAGGTTTTATTGAGTATCTGCTGGTAGGAAAGCCGGATGCCACGGTGGCTCTGGCATATGAATTGGGTTATGAAATATCGTCTCGTGAAGTGGTCCAAGCAGAGGATCCCCTTCAAGCAGCGATTTTGTCTGTAGATTTTGTGCGAAAAGGAGAAGGGGATTTCCTTATGAAAGGAAAGATGGAAACCGCCACCTTGCTGAAGCAAGTGGTGGATCGGGAGCAAGGAATTGGTACCGGGAATCTGATGTCGCATTTGGCCATTATTGATTCGCCCCGTTACCATAAGCTTCTGGCCGTGTCCGACGGAGGAATGATTTTGTATCCTGACATCAGTCAGAAAATAGGCATTTTAGAAAATGCTTTGGAATTCTTTCGTAACATCGGAACGGAAAAACCTAAAGTCGGAGTAATGGCTGCTGTGGAAACGGTAAACCCCAAAATGCAGGAAACCTTGGATGGTGCCAGCCTCAAAAAGATGGCAGAAGAAGGAAGGTGGGGGGACTGTTTGGTGGAAGGACCCATTTCCTTTGATTTGGCGGTAAGCCGGGAGGCGGCAGAAATTAAAGGGTTTGAAAGCCCGGTGGCGGGAGAGGTGGATCTGATGTTGATGCCCAGCATAGCGGCGGGCAATCTAACGGTCAAAGCCCTTGCCACCTTGGGAGAAGCAAAGATGGCCGGTTGCGTATTAGGAGCAAAGGTTCCTGTGGTGGTTCCTTCCAGGGGGTCATCCCTTGAAGAAAAGTATATTTCACTATTGTTGTGTGCGGCCTTTGTATCGTAGGGGTTAAACTTGATATTATAAATTGAAAGTTCAGGAAGGAGAAAAAAATGAAGGTTTTATGGACAGGGAATGAGGCAGTAGCCCGGGGGGCATATGAGGCGGGGGTAGTCTATGCTTCGGCCTACCCGGGAACACCCAGTACGGAAATATTGGAGAATTTGGCCACATATCCAGAAATCCTTTCGGAATGGGCTCCCAACGAAAAGGTGGCCCTGGAAGCGGTTATCGGGGCATCCTTTGCAGGGGGGCGAACCATGGCTTCCATGAAGCATGTTGGTGTCAATGTAGCAGCAGATCCGTTGTTTACCTTTGCGTATACCGGCGTGAATGGAGGAGCGGTAATCATATCCGCAGACGAACCGGGCCAGCACAGTGCCCAGAATGAACAAGACAACCGGAACTATGCCAAGGCGGCCAAGATTCCTATGATGGAAGCCTCTGATAGTCAGGAGTGCCTTGACATGATTAAAGCCGCTTTTGATCTCAGCGAGGAATACGATGTGCCGATGTTTTTTCGAATGACTACAAGACTTTGTCACGGAAAATCTGTGGTGACTCCAAGCTCAAGAAAAGAGGTGGGCATTAAATCTTTTGTGAAAAACCCCGGGAAATATGTGATGGTGCCCGGGAATGCAAAGGTGCGACGCATGGATTTAGAGCAGCGCTTGAGCCGGTTAAAGGAATATTCTGAAAACTGTCCTTGGAATAGGGCAGAATACCACAATTCTTCCGTTGGCGTGATTGCTTCGGGGCCAAGCTATCATTATGCCAAAGAGGTGTTTGGAGAAACGGCTTCCTATTTGAAGCTTGGATTTACCAATCCTTTGCCGGACCATTTGATTCAAGAATTCTGTAGCAAAATGGAAACCATATATGTTGTGGAAGAAAACGATCCCTATTTGGAAGAAAGAGTTGGGATGCTGGGTTTTGCATGCCAGGGGAAAGATTTGTTTCCAAAGATGGGCGAAATGACTCCGGATGTAATACGAAAAGCATTGTACGGAACCATGTTGCCACAAATCGAATATGATAACACCACTGTAGTTCCCCGGCCGCCTACTTTATGTGCCGGATGTCCGCACAGAGGATTTTTCTACCAACTGGGGAAGAAAAAGAATGTGATGATTTCCGGAGACATTGGATGCTATACCTTGGGATTTGCCAAACCTTATAACGCTATGGATTCCACTGTTTGCATGGGAGCCAGCTTTAGCATGGGCCATGGGGCTCAACAAGTGTTTCGCCAAACGGATTCCGGAATGCGTGTGGTGTCGGTGTTGGGGGATTCCACCTTTTTTCATACGGGCATCAATTCCTTGATTACCGTGGTGTATAACAAATCCAATACGGTCAATGTGATATTGGACAATCGCATTACTGCCATGACCGGCCATCAAGAAAATCCGGGAAGTGGTAAAAATGTCAAAGGAGATCCAGCACCTATGATGGATATAGAGGCCATTGTCAAGGCGTTGGGGATTCAATATGTTCGAACCATTGACCCTAACAATCTGGAGCAAGTGAGTCAGACCCTGGACGAGTTTTTGGCTTTGGAGGAACCTTCGGTAATCATCACAAGATGGCCCTGTGCCCTGAAAAAACTTTCCCGGGAGGATAGAGAGGAATTCCAAGGGGCCTTTGTTGAGAAGAATCGAATTGAAGAAGAAACATGCATTGGGTGTAAGAAATGCATTCGCTGTGGATGTCCTGCTTTGGTTTTCAACAAGGAAAAGAGAAAAACCAGCATCGATTCGTTGCAGTGTGTCGGTTGTGATGTGTGTACTCAATTATGTCCCACCGGTGCTATAAAAAAGGAGGGGAAATAAGATGACTAAAAACATTTTATTGGCCGGTGTGGGTGGCCAGGGAACCATCTTGGCAGGAAAGCTATTGACCCAAGGCTTGCTAGAAGCGGGATATGATGTAAAAATGAGTGAAATCTTGGGCATGAGTCAACGGGGAGGCGATGTGGTTTCCCAGGTGCGATTTGGCGAAAGAGTGGATTCTCCTGTCATTGAAAAAGGTGGAGCGGATATGATTGTGGCTTTTGAAAAAATGGAGGCGTTGAGGGCCTTGTCTTTTTTAAAACCGGGAGGCCAAGTGGTAGTCAACGACTACCAGATGCCATCCATGCCCATTTTAATGGGAGATTTTGATTACCCCCACCATGCGATTGAAGAAATTAAAAAGCATGCGGATACCAAGGTGATTCCTGCCTCTGACATGGCGGAAAAACTGGGAAATGGAAAGGTGATGAACATCGTTCTTTTGGGGACCATCATTAAAACCATGGGGTTGGAAGGCATTGATTGGAACCGTATCGTGAAGGAAAATGTGAAACCGGATTTTGTGGAAATCAACATGAAGGCCATCAAAGCAGGTATGGATGCAGTGGGGGGATGAGATGAGCATTCGAATTTTAGTGATTAATCCAGGGAATACTTCAACGAAAATTGCCGTATATTTGGATGAGGAAAGGATTTTTGATTTCGCAATCGATCATGGGCAGGAAGAGCTGTCCCGGTTTGCCCATATTGCAGATCAAAAGGAGTATCGAACCCAGTTGGTAACTTCTGCCTTGGAAAGAGCAGGGGTTTTTCTAATGGACATGGATGTGGTGATGGGTCGAGGCGGGATTGGAAAACCTCTGGAAGGGGGCGTTTATCGAATTGGTGAAGAGATGTTGGAGGATGTGGGGAGCGGAAAAAACGGTGAACATGCAGCCAATTTGGGACCTTTTATTGCCAAAGAGCTGGCAGATCGTGTGGGGATTCCCGCGTATGTAATGGATCCCGTTTCGGTGGATGAGATGGAACCGGTAGCCAGATTGTCCGGGTTGAAAGAGCTTCCCAGAAGAAGCTTGATTCACGCCTTGAACAGCAGAGCCATCGCGCGAAACTATGCTGCCAGTATCGGTAAGCCTTACGAAGAGTTGAGGCTGGTGGTGGCTCATTTGGGCTCTGGGATTTCGGTGACACCTCATTTGGGTGGTAGAATGATTGATTGTAACAATCCTTTGGAATCCGGGCCTATGTGCCCGGATCGAGCCGGAGCACTTCCGGCGAAAAGTCTGGTTCAGTTGTGTTATTCCGGTAAGTATGAAAGTGCCGGGGTTTTGATTCGGAAAATCAACCAGGAGGGGGGCCTTTTTGATCACTTGGGGACAAAAGATCTTCGGGAAGCAGAGAAAATGGCAGATTCAGGGGATTCTTACGCCCGGTTGGTATTGGAAGCGATGGCCTATCAAATCGGAAAAGAGATTGGCGCTATGGCAACGGTTTTAAAAGGCGAAGTAGATGCTATCCTCATCACAGGAGGGATGGCTTACTCCACGGGATTGATGAAAGAAATTAGAGAACGGGTGGCTTTCATTGCCCCGGTTGTCATTCGTCCTGGAGAAAACGAGTTGGAATCCTTGGCTTTAGGTGCATTGAAAGCCATGAGGGGAGAATTGCCCATTAAGGAATATCAATAAAGCCCACAGCACTTTTTGAATTTTTTACCGGAACCACAAGGGCAGGGGTCGTTTCGTCCCGGCTGTTTTTCTTTGATGATTGTGCGGGACTTTCTGTAATCATCAAAGATTTTTTTCTTTTCTGCCTCAGAAAATATAGCATCCCATTCCGGCAAGGAATAGAGATGTTCCGCTTCCGCCTTTAACATATTGAAATAGAGCTTTTCCAAATTCACTTTCAAAGAAAGAGGGGTATCTTCTGTGATTGCATCCAAAGGAAAGGGATTTTCCAAGGAACTCTGAATGCCGTCCAGAAACCCCATGAATAGCTGGGGTTGGGTTTCAAATAGCTGGGCCAGTTGTCCGAAAGTGCCTTCCAAAGGCTGTTTCGGAGTCTTTAAAAGATGGCCATAGGCTTTGACTTCCGTGTCGGAGTAGGCTTTCCAAAAATCCTCAAAGCTTTGGTCTGTTTGCTCATTCAGCAGGGATTGCCAACTTTCATATAAATTCATGTTTCGTTCCTCCTATTTTCCGGTCTCGCAAAGTAGTTTTGATTCGATGATATCCATTACGTCTCCCAAAACCGCACTGGCGGTGGGAAGGGGTCCGGCGCCTTTTCCATAAAACATCAATTCCCCTACCGCGTCTCCTGTTACATAGATGGCATTGAATTCTTGTTGCACTCCACACAAGGGGTGTGTTAAGGGAAGTTTCATGGGGGCTACTTGGCATTGAACCTTGCCGTCTTCTATAGCACCTCGGGCAATGAGTTTTATGCCCATGCCTTCACTTTGTGCCTGAGCTAAATCCTCCGGTGTGATGGCAGTGATTCCTGTGGTTGGAATGTCTTCTGGAGGGATGTATTCACCAAAAGCTAGCATGGTCAAAATGGTCAGTTTGTTGGCCGCATCGATCCCTTCCACATCAGCGGTAGGATCTGCTTCGGCAAATCCCAGTTCTTGGGCTTTTGATAACGCATCCTGGTAACGCATGCCTTGTTGGGACATTTGACTCAAAATATAATTGGTGGTGCCATTGACAATGCCCAATACTTCAAGGAATCGGTTGGCTCGTAACACCGATGTCATGGGTTTCAGAATAGGGATTCCTCCTCCCACACTGGCTTCGAAGCGAAGGGATGTGCCGTGGGTTTTTGCCGTTTCCAACAGGGAGGGCAAATGGGCCGCTATGGCTGCTTTGTTGGCAGTTACCACAGATTTGCCGGAAGCAAGGGCTTCTTTTATATAGGTGGCTGCAGGTTCCACGCCTCCTAAAAGTTCGATTACGATGGAGATGGATGGGTCTTGAAAAATATCTTCCGGATCCTGGGTGAACTTTTTGGGGTCCACATAAATTCCTCGATCCCGGGTGGTGTCCTTTTCCAGAATCCGTGAAATTTCCACCTTGGCATTCAATGCTTTTTCAATGGCATCCCGGTTCATTTCTAAAACCCGGTAGGCTCCGGTTCCGATGTTTCCAAGGCCCAGTAGGCCAATGTTGAAGGTTTTCATAGTACGCTCCTTTTCTTGATGAGATTGCAAATATTATATACCAGGTTTTGTAAAATGTCATGACCGGGGTCTATTGTTTGAATATTAAGAATCAATGGAAGCGGCTTTTCTTTTCAAGGAGAATAGATATAATGAGGAGAGAACGAAAAGGAGGGAGAAAAACGATGGCATTTCATGTGGTGTTGGTGGAACCGGAAATACCACCCAATACGGGGAACATTGCCCGGACTTGTGCGGCCACTGGCACCGTGTTGCACCTGGTAGAGCCTTTGGGTTTTTCCGTGGACGATCGAAGTCTGAAGAGGGCCGGGTTGGATTACTGGCCTTATGTGGAAGTTCGAATTCATTCCGGGCTGGATGCTTTCTTGGAAGAGTGTGAAAATCGGCGGATGTACTTGGCCACAACCAAGGGGAAACACAGGCATACCCAGGTGTCCTATCAGGATGAAGATATGCTGGTTTTTGGGAAAGAGACCGGGGGTCTGCCCAAGGATTTTATAACCCGTTATGCATCGCAAACCATCCGAATCCCCATGAGCCAAGCCACCCATACCCGTTCTTTTAATTTGTCCAATGCGGTTAATATTGTTTTGTTTGAAGCATTACGGCAATTGGGATTTCCGGAGATGTCATAGGAAAAAGGAAAACCTTGTTTGAACTCTTGTCAATACATGGTATAATTATTGCATGAGAATCGGTTACGAACAAATAATCGAACAAAGTCAAAAGCTGGTGATGACACCGGACCTGATTCAGGCCATTCGAATTCTGCAGTACAGTTCTCAGGAGTTGGAGGAGTATGTACAGGAAGAATTGTTATCCAACCCTGTAATGGAGTTGGTTCATGATCGGATGAGCTCTTATCAGGAGCCTTTGGGGTATCGGGGTGTTTCTCCTATATCAGACGGAGAGGACACCTCTGATTTTCCTATGGAACGCTATGCCATGGAACGGGGAGAAACCTTGGCGGAACACCTTTTGTTTCAGTTGGAGACAGCAGATGTTCATTCTCGTTGCAAAGAACGGGGACGATATATCATAGAAGCCTTGGATGAGAATGGTTATTTGACTATGACCCCGGAGGAGATTGCCGTCAATTTGGAAACAAACCTTGAAAAGGTGTTGAGAACCATTGAGGTAATTCAGGGATTTGATCCCCCGGGGGTTTGCGCCCGGGATTTGAGTGAGTGCCTTTTGATTCAGTTGGAAGAGATGTTATGTGAAATCAGCAAGGATGTGAAAGACGAGAAAATTCTAGAGGATTATCGGTTGACGGAAAAAATGATTCGTCATCATCTTGAGGCCTTGGCGGAGAACCGAATGGGGCACATATCCCGGGAAATGGGGATTCCCACTCAAAGAGTTCAGGAAATTGCTGACATTGTGCGAAAACTGGAGCCCAAGCCAGGCCGGCAGTTTGGAGCCGGCCAAGATCAACGATATATCATACCGGATCTGAAGGTGGAGAAGGTAGACGGGAAATATGTGGTGGTGCTTATGGAGACCAATACCCCGCGATTAATGATTGGATCCTACTACGGGAAATTACAAAAAGAGTCGGAGAGTGATGAAGAGCTTTCTCGATATTTAAACAAAAAACTCAATTCAGCTATTTGGTTGATTCGAAGCATTGAACAAAGAAAACAAACTATATTCCAGGTGGCCTCAGCGATTGTGCGGTATCAGCAAGATTTTTTCGACGAGGGTCCCAAAAAATTGAAAACCCTGACCCTAAAGCAAATAGCAGAAGAAGTAGGTGTGCATGAATCCACCGTGAGTCGTTCCATCAACGGAAAGTACATGGAATCTCCACGGGGGGTATTCGAATTAAAATACTTTTTCAAGAGCGGGGTAAGTCGTTGTGATGCCTCTCCCGGGGAAGACGATAACATTTCCTCCATGGGTGTGAAAACCTTTATTCAGGAGATGGTAAATCAGGAAGATCCCAAGAATCCCCTTAGTGATCAAAGTATGGTGTTCACATTGAAAGAAAAGGGGATTGATATTTCCAGAAGAACGGTGGCCAAATATCGGGACGAAATGGGGATTCCCTCTTCTTCCAGACGAAGACGTTATTAAGGACGGCACTAAGGACGGGGAAGCTTCTTTGCAGAGAAGTTTTCCGTAAAAATAAATTACTATTAAGAAGCAACGCATAGCGCATAGGAGGTTGGCAAGATGAAAACAAAAGTTGGTATTAACGGGTTTGGTCGAATTGGAAGAAATGCCTTGAAAGCTGCCTTTGAACGAGAGGACCTGAACTTCGAAATTGTAGCGATTAACGACCTGACTACACCGGAAACATTGGCTCATTTGTTGAAATACGATAGTTGTTTTGGAAAATTTCAAGGGACGGTGGAGCATACAGATGGAACTATTATTGTAAACGGCAAAGAGATTAAGGTCTATGCGGAAAAAAACCCGGAGGAAATTCCATGGGGAGAATTAGGGGTCTTTATGGTCTTGGAAGCCACGGGTCTTTTTACGAAAAAAGCAGATGCCGTCAAGCATTTGCGGGATGGAGTTAAAAAAGTAGTCATTTCTGCTCCGGCCACAGATGAGGACATTACCATCGTCATGGGTGTTAACGAAGATCAATACAACTCGAAGGAGCATCACATCATTTCCAATGCATCTTGTACCACCAATTGTCTGGCGCCGGTGGCCAAAGTAATAGATGAAAATTTTGGCATTAAAAGAGGTTTGATGACTACCATTCACTCCTATACCAACGACCAGAAAATATTGGATCTTCCTCATAAGGATTTGAGAAGAGCGAGAGCCGCCGGGGTTTCCATGATTCCTACCACTACAGGTGCTGCCAAGGCCGTAAGTTTGGTTTTGCCTCAATTGAAAGGAAAATTGAATGGAATGGCTATTCGAGTGCCCACTCCTGCTGTTTCCTTGGTGGATGTGGTATTGGAATTGGAAAAAAATGTGACGAAGGAGGAAGTCAATGCTGCCCTGAAAAAGGCTGCAGGGACGACCTTGAAGGGCATTATGAATTACACGGAAGAACCTTTGGTTTCGGTAGACTTTAAAGGAGACCCCGCGTCTTCCACCGTAGATGGGCTTTCCACTTTGGTTTTAGGAGACAATATGATTAAAGTACTTTCCTGGTATGACAACGAATGGGGATATTCCACCAGAGCTGTGGACTTAATGGTGTATCTCATTCAAAAGGGGATTTAGGAACTTAGAAGTAAAAGACCGCATGGCAAGGAAATCATCATAAGGAGACCATCATGAAAAAAACCGTAAGGGATATCAATGTAACCGGAAAGAGAGTACTGGTTCGGTGTGATTTTAATGTACCTATGAAGGAGGGAGTCATTACAGACGATAGTCGTATCGTCGCGGTGCTACCTACCATAGATTATTTGTTGGATCAAGGAGCGAAAATTATTTTGATGTCCCATTTTGGACGCCCGGAAGGGAGCCCGAACATGAAATACACCTTGCAACCGGTGGCCGCTCGACTCACAGAGTTTTTAGGAAAAGAAGTGTATTTTATCAGTTCGCCAAAGGTGGTAGATGACCAAGTGTCGGCCCGGGCATTGGGCTTGCAGGAAAGAGAAGTCATGCTACTGGAGAATGTTCGTTTTCGAAAAGAAGAGGAGGAAAACCATCCGGAGTTTGCAAAGGAATTAGCTGATTTGGCAGAGATTTTTGTCAATGATGCTTTTGGAACGGCTCATCGAGCTCATGCATCCACTTGTGGGGTGGCGGCCTATTTGCCGGCGGTATCGGGATTTTTGATGGCCAAAGAGGTCACCTTTTTGGGAGAGGCCCTGAAGGCACCTGAAAAACCGTTTTTGGCCATTATGGGGGGCGCCAAGGTGGAGGACAAGATTCTGGTGATTTCTAAATTAATGGAAAAAGTGGATACCCTCATTATTGGTGGTGGTATGGCTTTCCCTTTTCTTAAGGCAATGGGCCATGAAACAGGAAAATCTCTTTTGAATGAAAAAGGGGTGGAAGTGGCTAAGAAATTGTTGGATCAAGCAGAGAAAAAAAAGGTAAAAATGCTTTTTCCTGTTGACCTGGTATGTGGGAAAGAGTTTGCCAATGAATCCCCGAGAGAGACCTTCTCTTTGGATAAAATACCAGAGGATCAAATGGGTTTGGACATAGGGCCGGAAACGGTGGCTTTATTTGTCGAAGAAATCCAAAAAGCCAAAACCATTTTCTGGAATGGGCCCATGGGAGTTTTTGAAATGCCGAATTTTGCCGTTGGCACCTTGCAGTTGGCCCGTGCTTTGGGTGGTTCCAAAGCTATGACGATTATCGGAGGAGGTGATTCGGCGGCGGCGGTGGAACAGTTTGGTCTTTCTTCAAAAATGACCCACATTTCCACCGGAGGAGGGGCTTCTCTCAAGTTTTTAGAGGGGACAGAGCTGCCGGGCATTTCCGTGTTGCTGGATATATAGGAGCGGACAAATGAGAAAACCTTTTATTGCAGGAAACTGGAAAATGTTTAAGACGGTAGAGGAAGGGTTGGCCTTTGCCGAGGCATTGAAGAGAGAGTACCATTTCTCCCATGGGAAGCTGGGCATCATGGCTCCGTATCCATTGCTGGGGCCTCTGGTTGAAGCCTTTCGCGGTACGGAAATCAAGATAGGTGCTCAAAATATGCATTTTGAAAAAGAGGGAGCCTTTACCGGAGAGGTGTCACCCCGGATGCTTCAAAGCCTGGGGGTCCAGTACTGTATTATCGGCCATAGCGAGCGGCGTCAATATTTTAATGAAACCGATGAAAGCTGCAACCTGAAGTTGAAAGCTGCGTATGCTCATAATATACTGCCCATCTTTTGTGTAGGAGAAAACCTGAAACAACGAGAAAGCCAAGAAGCTTTTACTGTGGTGGAGAAACAGATCAAGGAAGGGTTGAAGGAGCTGAAAATCCAAGATTTTTCTACCTTAACGGTGGCTTATGAGCCGGTGTGGGCTATTGGCACTGGCCGCAATGCGACCCCGGAGCAGGCCGATGAAATGTGTGGATGGATTCGAAAAATCATTGGGTCGTTATACGGAGATCAGAAGGCAGATCAGGTCATCATTCAGTACGGAGGTAGTGTGAAACCGGAAAATGCACATGAGCTTCTGAATATGCCGGAAATTGACGGAGCATTGGTAGGCGGTGCCAGTCTCGAGGCAGCGTCTCTATTGGCCATTGCTCGGGGGTAGTGAGAACACTTGGTGTTTTTCAGAAAGGAGAACGGAGATGTCTTTTATTGAAGATGTAGTGGCTCGTGAGGTGTTGGATTCCAGAGGGAACCCCACTGTGGAAGTTGAGGTATACCTGGAGGACGGGACTATGGGAAAAGCCATCGTTCCTTCTGGTGCATCCACGGGGATTCACGAAGCGGTAGAGCTGCGGGATGGAGATGGGGCCCGCTATTTAGGTAAGGGGGTATTAAAAGCCGTTGAAAATGTAAATGGCATTATTGCCGAAGAAATCATCGGTTACAATGCACTGGATCAAGTGGGATTGGATCGACTTTTGATTGATTTGGACGGAACACCAAACAAAGAGAAGTTGGGTGCCAATGCCATACTAGGTGTTTCTTTGGCTGCTGCCCATGCTGCGGCAGAGTACTGTGGCCTTCCTTTATTTCAATATATTGGCGGCGTGAATGCCAAATTGTTGCCAACTCCCATGATGAATATATTAAATGGGGGAACCCATGCAGATAGCAATGTGGATTTTCAGGAATTTATGGTAATGCCGGTAGGGGCGGAGAGCTTTCGTGAAGGACTTAGAATGGGTGCGGAAATCTTTCATGCCCTGAAGGCGGTTTTAAAAGAGAAAGGGTTGCCAACTGCGGTGGGAGATGAGGGTGGATTTGCACCCAACCTTCCCAATAATGAAGAAGCGTTGCGTGTCATCGTGGAAGCCATACATAGAGCCGGTTATGAGGGGGGGAAGGATGTAAAAATTGCCATGGACCCTGCTGCTTCTGAGTTCTACGATAAAGAAACGGGACTTTATAACTTGAAGGGAGAAGGAATTAAAATGACTTCTTCCCAGATGGTGGATTTTTATGAAGATTGGCTTAACCGTTACCCGATTGTTTCCATAGAGGATGGTCTGGCAGAGGATGATTGGAATGGATGGGAAGAAATGACCCGAAGACTGGGAGATCGGTTGCAAATCGTGGGAGACGACATATTTGTTACCAACACCGGGAGGTTGGAAGAAGGGATTCAACGAGGAGTGGCCAACTCCATTTTGATTAAGGTCAACCAGATCGGCACATTGACAGAAACTTTGGATGCCATTGAAATGGCCAAAAAAGCAGGGTATACAGCGGTGGTTTCTCATCGGAGCGGCGAGACGGAGGATGTTACTATTGCAGAGATTGTGGTGGGAGTAAATGCCGGCCAAATCAAAACGGGCAGTTTATCCCGGACGGACCGTATCGCCAAATACAACCAGCTTCTTCGATTGGAAGAATTGTTGGGGGACTCCGGAGAGTATGCCGGCGAAAAGGCTTTTTACAGCGTGAAGGGAAACCGGAAATAGCGGGGAAAAAGCTTGATTTCCCATGGTTCTTGTGGTAACATTATCGAGTTAATCGTTCAATGGAGGTTTATGATGAAAATATTTCTTATGGTGACCCTTGCCATCGCCAGCTTGATTCTGATTGCAAGCATTCTGTTGCAATCAGGAAACAGTGCGGGATTGTCCGGCGCCATCGGTGGTGGCGCGGAGCAATTGTTTGGCAAGAAAAAAAGTAAGGGCTATGAAGCGGTCTTGGAAAAGATCACGAAAGTGGCAGCCGTTTGTTTTATTATTATTTCGTTGGCTTTGGTGGCCATCGAATAATGAAAATTGTTACAAATTGTAAGAGAATATAAAACTGGCTTGTAAAACATGAAAAGGTGTCAATGGCGCCTTTTTGATGTGTTAAGGGCCGAAGAGGGAGGGACTGATTCTATGAGCATGTTACCTATTGTAGCCCCCATCGCTGCCGTGATTGCGTTGTTGTTTGCCTATGGCTTGACAGCGTGGATTAATAAGGTGGATGAGGGGACAGAAAGAATGAAGGAAATCGCATCCTTCATTCGGGAAGGCGCCATGGCTTTTCTGAAAAGAGAGTACAAAACCATGGTGGTCGTAATTGTGGCATTATTTTTAATTATCGGATTGGCCATCAACTGGCTTACTGCGGCACTTTATGTATGCGGTGCGTTGCTTTCCGTGTTGGCCGGGTTCTTTGGAATGAGAGTGGCCACCAAAGGAAATGTACGTACGGCAAATGCGGCAAAAGAAGGCGGGATGAATAAAGCATTGAAAGTCGCCTTCCGCTCCGGTGCGGTTATGGGTCTTTGCGTAGCCGGACTGGGTCTCCTTGGAATTGGCACCATATTCGTGGTGATGGGAGTTGAAAGCGCTACGGTAATCACCGGATTTGGATTGGGCGCTTCTTCCATGGCTCTGTTCGGTCGTGTGGGCGGAGGCATCTATACGAAAGCTGCCGATGTGGGAGCGGATCTGGTGGGAAAAGTGGAAGCTGGCATTCCGGAGGATGACCCTCGTAACCCTGCGGTTATTGCAGACAATGTAGGGGACAATGTGGGTGATGTGGCTGGTATGGGCTCCGACTTATTTGAGTCTTATGTAGGTTCGTTGATTTCTGCCATTTCTTTGGCTGCTGTGGCTGCCGTTAACTCCGGTGGAGCCTTTGATCCTACCATCGCCGCCAGTTTTCCTTTGGTGCTTTCCGCTATTGGAATCATCGCTTCGATTATTGGTGTAATGATGGTTCGAGGGAACGGCAACGGAAATCCGGCAGCCGCATTGAACATGGGTACTTATGTAGCTGGAATTATTGTAGTGGTTGCTTCTTTGGTTTTATCCAATGTTATGCTGGGGAGTATGACCTATGCGTTTGCCATCATCGCAGGATTGGTGGTGGGAATTGCCATTGGAAAAGTAACAGAAATTTACACTTCCGGGGATTACAAATCCGTTCAGAAAATTGCAGAACAGTCTCAAACGGGACCGGCCACTACCATCATCTCCGGCTTTGGGGTGGGGATGTTGTCCACGGTTTGGCCCATTATCTTTATATGTATCGGGATCTTTGTATCCTATTGGTTTGCAGGGCTGTATGGAATCGCTCTTGCGGCCGTTGGGATGCTTTCCACCACCGGAATGACCGTTGCGGTGGATGCATACGGTCCGGTATCTGATAATGCAGGCGGTATTGCAGAGATGGCAGAGCTTCCTCATGAAGTGAGGGAAATCACCGACAAATTGGATGCGGTAGGTAATACCACGGCAGCCATTGGAAAAGGGTTTGCCATCGGAAGTGCCGCATTGACTGCCCTGGCCTTGTTTGCTACCTACGCTACGGTAACCGGGTTGACCGCTATCAGTTTGTTGGAGCCAATCGTTATCATCGGCTTGTTCTTCGGGGCTATGCTGCCCTTCTTGTTCTCGGCGTTGACCATGAATTCTGTAGGGAAAGCGGCCAACCAGATGATTGAAGAAGTACGACGTCAATTCCGGGAGGATTCCGGAATTATGGCCGGCACATCCAAACCGGATTACGCCACCTGTGTGGATATTTCCACCAAGGCAGCTCTGAAGGAAATGGTAGCGCCCGGACTTATGGCTATTATTGCTCCTTTGTTTATCGGCATTGTACTAGGTCCGGAAGCGTTGGGCGGCATGCTGGCAGGGGCCTTGTCCTCCGGAGTACTGTTGGCTATTATGATGGCCAATGCCGGTGGGGCATGGGACAATGCAAAGAAGTTTATTGAAAGCGGAAATTATGGTGGAAAAGGCTCTGAGCCTCATAAAGCCGCTGTGGTCGGGGATACGGTAGGAGATCCTTTCAAGGACACATCCGGTCCTTCTATCAACATTCTTATCAAGTTGATGACCATCGTTGCAGTTGTATTCGCTCCGGTATTTGTGGCCATCGGTGGACTGATCGCGTAAGACGATTTTTAACTAATCAAAAACCTGCTCCTAAAAAAACGGAGCAGGTTTTTTTATTTATTTGTTTCGCCAGAAAGTGGGGGTAAACAAGAGGAAGATGGTGAATATTTCCAAACGGCCCATCAGCATCATCGCACAGAGATATAGACGAAGCCCCGGGTTGAACATGCTATAGTTTCCGGTAGCCCCCATTTCACCAAATCCTAGCCCTGTATTGCTGAGACAACCTGCGGCAACGCCCATGGTGGTTTCCATATCCAGGTTTTGCAGAGAAAGAATAGCCAGAGAGAGAATATATACCATAAAGTATAGCATCATGAAGCTGGCAATCCGGGATACCGTTTCTGCCGGAATCGACTTGTCCCCGACTTTTATGGCTGTAATTCCAGAAGGGTGCAATCTTTTAAAGAACATCCTTCCTACGATTTTGAAACTGACAATGATGCGGATTACTTTCATACTGCCGGAGGTGGAGGAAGCACAGCCTCCTACAAAAAGCAGTAGGAAAAGCAAGGTCTGTGACATATGGGGCCACTTAGTGAAGTCCGTAATAACATAGCCGGAGGTACTTAGGAAAGATACCACTTGAAAGAATCCATGGCGGAAGCCGGAAATCCAGGTGTCGTAAGTTTGGGTGAGGAATAGGTTGGTTGCAATAAGAAGAGAAGCCCCTAGGATTAAGAGGATAAAAACCCGCAGTTCCGTGTTTTTTAGAACCTCTCTCCACTTACCTTGCAATAGTAGAAAGTAGAGAAGGAAGCTGACGGAGCTGAGAAAACAGAACAAGGCGATGACCGTTTCAATGTAAATACTATCGTAAAATGCCAATCCTTTTGTATGTGCAAAGAGCCCCCCTGTGCTGACGCTTCCGAAGGTATTGATAATGGAATCAAATCCATCCATTTCTGTGAAAAAATACAGTAAACAAAACTCCAACAAGGTAAAGGTGATGTAGGTGCCATAAAGAATTTTGGTGGAAGAAGATACTCGTGCCGTCATTTTTTCAAAGGTTGGCCCGGGGGCCTCTGCCCGAACGATGGTTTGGCCGTTAATTCCCAAAGCCGGAAGCAGCGAAATGGCAAAAACCAAAATTCCCATGCCACCCAGCCAATTGGAAGTGGCTTTCCAAAAAAGCAGTCCTCTTGGCATTAAATCTACATTTCGAATGGTGGAACCAGTGGTGGTAAATCCGGCTACCGATTCGAAAAAGGCATCGATGGGATGCGCCAAATCGCTGGAAAGCCAATATGGCAGTGCGCCAAAAAGAGAGGCCACAATCCAAGAAAGGGCCACCACTAAGTAGCCGTCTCGAAGATGAAGGGTGCCGTCTGATTGTCGAAACAGTAGGTACCCACCGCCGCCGAAGAGAAGGCAAATAAGAGAGGATCGCAAGAGGGCTTCCTGCACCAAAAAACCATCGCTTTGAAAAGCCACAAACCAAGAAGGAAGCATGGAAATGCCTACGATGAAAATAATGGCAGATAATATTTTGAAGATGACTTTCCAGTTTAACATGAGGGGCTCCTAGCGGTCACGGTTCCAGAATCTGGGGGTAAATAACATAAACAGGGTGAACAGTTCCAATCGGCCTGCCAGCATTAAAAAGGCCATAAATATTTTGATGGGGTCTGAAAAAACACTATAGTTCATACTAGGTCCCACTCCGGAAAAGCCGGGGCCGATGTTTCCCACACAGGCCAGAGCAGCAGTTAAAGAGGTGACCATGTTATGACCGTCCCCGCTAATCACCAATCCACTAAGAAGCACAGTGGTGATGTAGAGAAGAGAAAAAGCAGCTACGGAAGTAATCACATCTCCTGAGAGGCTTCGTTCTCCCAGTCGCACACTGCACACCGCATTGGGGTGGAGTCGCGTAATCATGCCCCTTCGGATAAAGCGTAAAATGATGAGGGCACGGATGGCTTTTAACCCACCTCCGGTGGACCCGGAACAGCCACCTACAAGCATCAGGCCGAAAAGCAGGGCTTTGGAAAAAGTAGGCCAAAGGTCGTAATTCACGGTAGCATAACCGGTGGTGGTAATAATCGAGGCTACTTGAAATGCAGATTCCCGCAAAGCAATACCATATGAGTAGTAGTTCATGCGAAATAAATCGACGGAGATAAAGAGGGTGGCTACAAGAATCACCAATAGGTAGAATTTGAATTCGCTATCCTTCAAAAATCCGTTCAACCCTCTTTTTATCGAAGCGTAGTACAAGGTGAAGTTTAGTGCACTGAGCACCATGAAAAGGGTGACAATCAAGCTGACATAGGTGCTTTGAAAATAACCCAAGCTAGCGTTGTAGGTTGAAAAACCACCGGTGGCTACCGTACCGAAAGTGTGGACCAAGGCATCAAACCAGGACAGGCCTCCCAATCGCAACAATAGAGTTTCAGATAGGGTAAGACCCATGTAGATAAAAAACAGAATTCTGCTTTGTCCTTTGAATTTGGGGCTGATTTTTTCGTAGGTGGGTCCGGGAGTTTCTGCCCGAAGGATGTTATATCCCCCAATGTTCAATTGAGGCATAAGGGCAATGGCAAAAATAACAATCCCCAGGCCTCCTAACCAGTGGGTGAAGGAACGCCAAAAGAGGATACTGTAAGGCAGGGATTCAATGTCTGTGAGTATGGAGGCCCCTGTAGTACTGAAGCCGGAAGCCATTTCAAAAAAAGCATCTGGAAAGCTCATATGAGTGGACAAAAGGAAGGGCATAGAGCCTACCAAGGTAACCAGAATCCACACCGATGCCACAACAAGAAAACCGTCCCGAATGCGGATGGCTTTCGAAGACGGAGGCATCCCGAGTTGAATCAATAGTCCTAAAAGGACAGAAGGTATGGCGGTCAAGTAGAAGGCAGAATACATTTCCACCTCGCCATAAACTTTGGCCACCAAAATCGGCACACTGGTTGCTATTCCGGTGAGAATCAGAACTTTCCCCAGCATTTGAAAGATGGCATAACGGTTGAAACCCATAGCGTCCTCTCCTAACCGAAGATTCCCAGACGGCCAGTGCTTCGCATCAATTTTTCCAGAGTAGATAATTCAGATAGCAGGCACATAATCAGTACCCGGTCTCCTTCGATAATCTTGGTATCTCCTTTTGGAATGATTACATTGGTCCCTCGATGTATGGCAGCAATGATGGTTCCGTCCGGCAGGTTCAGCTCTTGCAAAGGAGTATCCAAAATGGCCATATGGTGTCCGGCAACAATTTCCATGATTTCTGCTTGTCCCTGGATAAGCTGGCTGGAGAGAATTCTTTTACTTCCCTGGATAAACCGAAGGATGTTGCTGGCGGTGATGTTCAAAGGGTTCAACACCATATCCACTCCCATTTTTTCGATTAACCCCGAGTAGCTTTCTCGAGAGATCTTTGCAATTACATCTTCAATTCCTTTTTGCTTTGCCATCAACGCCAAGAGCAAGTTTTCTTCGTCATAACCGGTGGTGGTGACAAAAGCATCCATTTCGTCCAGATTTTCTGATTCCAGAAAAGCGGTGTCGGTGCCATCACCGTGAAGCACCATCACATCATCCAAATGGGTGGCCAAATAATGGCAACGCTCTTTGGACACCTCTATGATTTTTACGGCAATTCCGAATTCCGATAATTTTTGGGCCAGATAAAGCCCTGTTTTTCCTCCGCCGATAATCATCACGCGTTGTAAATCGTTGTATTTTCCTTTTAAATGCACTTTGGCATCCAATTCCATGATGGGGTTTTTTTCGCCCACCACATACAGGAAATCCTCTTCTTGTACTACCGTCTTGCCGTGGGGAATAATGACTTTCCCATTTCGTGAGATGCCAATAACCAACATGTGTTTTAGATGGTGGCCTATTTCTGTCATTGGGACTCCCACAATGGAGGGCATTTTAAAAGCGGCCATTTCTATGATGGCTATTTTCCCGCTGGTAAAAATTCCGTTGCTCAGGGTGTATTTTTCCACTAAATATTTGTAAATCTCCATGGTAATGGCAAGATCCGGATTGACAATGGAGTCCACATGAAAGGTTTCTTTAATAAAATCAAACTGATTCATATGTTCAGGGCCTCGGACCCGGGCAATAACCATGGAACATCCCAACTTTTTGGCGATGGAAGCGATAATAATGTTTTTTTCGTCCTTGTCCGTGGTGGCCAGCAAATAATCATAGGAAGAAATGTTCAGGTCTTCCAACACAGATTTTTGCTTGGCGTTGGCATGGACTGTCATCACATCCATTTGGGATGAGAGCTTGGCCAGAATTTCTTCGTCTTTATCAATTACGGTGACAGAATGGTCTCCGCCCAGTAGGGCTTCGGTGACTTTCATCCCCAGTTTCCCCGCACCGGCAATGGCTATTTTCATAGATTCTCCTTGTTTGAAAAAAGGTTTTTTTATTATTCTATCATGTATTATAGAACAAACAAGATGTATTATAGCACAAACAAGATGTGTTTGAAATAACTTGCAAAATGAGGTAGAATGTATTTTATGAAAATCAAACGAATTATTGGAGGGGAACTTCAGTCCAACGGATATATTATCTACCAAAAGGATGGAGGTTCTTGCTATATCATCGATCCGGGATATGCCCCGGAAAAATTCATTAAACAGCTGAAAGAAAGCCGGCTAAAAATCAAGGGCATCTTGTTGACGCACCACCATTACGATCATGTGGGAGGTGTGGCAAAGATTAAAAATCTTCTGGATTGCCCTGTGCACATGCATCGGGAGGATTGCGATCTATACAAAGGGGAAGTGGATGTGATGTTGGAAGATCAAGATCGGCTGGAGTTGGATGGTGAAACTTTGACCATTCTTCATACTCCCGGCCATAGCCCGGGGGGCATTTGCATCTATTCGGAAAGAAGCAAGGTGGCCTTTACGGGTGACACCCTTTTTAATGTGGATTTAGGCAGGACGGATTTGAGAGGCGGTAGTGACAAGGAAATGGCGCAAACCTGCCGAAAGGTATTCCAGCTATGGTCCAATGAAATTGACATTTACCCGGGTCATGGGGACTCCTGCAATATGAAATTTGTCCGTCGTTTTAACAAAGAATATTTGGATCTGGTCTCATCGTAGTGGAATGCCTGGAAGCCAGAGGAACCAACCGGAGAATTTCCGAGAAAGAGGAGCTTTTTTATGATGCCTATTAAACTTGTGGCTTTGGATTTGGATGGAACCACTCTGAACAGTAAAGGAAAATTGTCGAATGAAATGAGAGATACTCTGGAAGAGGCCATTTCCAAGGGAGTCCATATCATTTTTGCCACGGGCAGAGTTTTTTCAGCTATTGCGGAAGAAGTTCTTTCCCTTAGAGGAATTCAATATGTTCTCAGTTCCAACGGTGCCCGAGTGGTGGATTTGACTACGGGGAATGTCATCTACGAAAACTACCTTCACCCGGAAGCGGTGAAGGACATGGCAGAACTTCTTGTCAATTATGACTATATGTACGAAGTGTTTACCGGCGGTCAGGCCTTTGTGGATCGAAAATACTATGATTCCATCGCTTCTATGAAATTATCGGATCGGCATACTACCTATGTATTGAATACAAGAAACCCGGTGGATGGAGTTCTGGATTTTATGGTAGAGCATGGCACCGCCATAGAAAACATCAATATTAATTTTAATGATCCGAAAGCCCGGTTGCAGATGAAAGAGCTGCTATCAAAAAAGACCAACATTACATTGACCAGTTCTTTTGACCACAATCTGGAAATCGGGGGTATTACCACTGGAAAAGGGGATGCGGTGGGGAAAGTTGCCGCCTTGTTACAGGTTCGGCCGGAAGAAATCATGGCTATTGGCGACAATCCCAACGATCGGTCCATGTTAATGATGGCTGGATTCCCGGTGGCTGTATCCAACGCCAAGGAGGAAGTGAAGGAAGTGGCCAAATACATCACCGGCAGCAACGATGAGGGCGGTGTGGGACAAGCCATTCGAAAGTGGGTGCTGGATCCTATGGGGAAGTAGAAAATGAAAACCCGGGCAGAAGACTCCGGGCAGAAGACTCCGGTCAGAAGGCCGGGGTTTTTTAGTGGAAAAAATGGAAATGATTGACAGGAGCTTTTGGCAAAGCTACAATGGTAATAAAATGGAAAATATTACCAATTATGAAAGGAGAAACAATGCCTACTGGAAAAGCTCTGGGAAGATTGGGCGAACAAATGGCTTCCGAGTACTTAAGTAGAAAGGGGTATAAAATTTTGGCCACCAACTACAAAGTGCGGGGAGGGGAGTTGGATTTGGTGGCAATCAAAGATGAAACGCTGGTTTTTTGTGAGGTAAAAACTCGGAATTCGGAGAAAACAGGTCTTCCGGTAGAAGCCGTAACCCCGGAGAAACAGCGGAAGATTCTCCATGTCGCCAAGTGTTTTCTGTTGAGAGAGGCCCCGGTTTATCGGGGTCTTCGCTTTGATGTAATCCAGGTGATGCCGGGAAGGGTTCCCCCCATTTGCCACATGGAAGATGCTTTTGGAGAAGAACATTGATTTCGGTGGTGAATACGGCCAGTCTTTCCGGATTGTCGGGTGCCATGGTTCGAGTGGAAACGGGACTCTTTCGTCAGATTCCAGGAATTCATATTACGGGGTTGGCTTCCCAAACCATTGTGGAATCCAGAGATCGCATTCGCTCCGCCATCAAACAATCAGGATTTCCTTTCCCTGATCAAAAAATTATTATCAATTTGGTTCCCGCTTCTCAGAAAAAGGAAGGAAGTCATTTTGATTTGCCTTTGACCATAGGCATATTAAGTGCATCGGGGGTGGTGAAAATTTCCAACGGGGAGCGGAAGGCTTTTGTGGGGGAATTGTCCCTGGATGGGACGTTGCACCCCGTAAAAGGCGCCTTGCCCCTGGTGAAGGGGCTTCGTGACGGGGGAATTCAAGAAGTTTTCTTGCCCGGGGGGAACTTGGCAGAAGCTTCCTTGGTACCGGGAATTCGATTGAAAGCAGTGGTCCATCTAAGAGAGGTGGTGGAGTTTCTTCGAAAGGGAGAGGAAATTCGAGACGCTCCTTATTATGGGGACACGGGAAGAAGGCCTGCTTTTTCTCTGGATTTCCAAGAAGTTCGAGGACAGGAAGCGGCAAAACGTGCCATTATGTTGGCGGTAGCGGGGGGGCATCACTTGTTTATGATGGGCCATCCTGGTTCCGGCAAAACCATGTTAGCCAAACGAATTCCAACCATCATGTCCCCTATGAATCGGGAGGAAGAGATGGAAGTGACTTCCATCTACTCGGTAGCGGGGGAGTTAAAGGAGGAAGAACCACTTCTTCAGACGAGGCCTTTTCGCTGCCCCCATCATACCATTACGGCCTCTGCCATGGTGGGAGGTGGGAATGTGCCTCGGCCGGGAGAACTGTCTTTGGCCCATCATGGTGTGCTTTTTTTGGACGAATTTCCGGAGTTTTCACGACGGGTCCTGGAAATGATGCGGCAGCCCTTGGAGGCGGGGGAGGTGGCTCTTTCTCGAAATCGCCAACGGGTCACATACCCTTGCAGGATTCTTTTAGTAACTGCCAGCAACCCTTGTCCCTGCGGCCATTATGGAGATGCCAGACAGGAGTGTAGTTGCCGGCCAGCTCAAATCCATCAATACCAATCCAAAATCAGTGGTCCTCTCTTGGATCGAATTGATATGCAGTTAAAAATACCTCCTGTTTCTCCCGAGGAATTGTGGGAGGAGGGTTCAATGCTTCGGAGGATGTCATCGGAAGAAATGCGGACAAAAGTATGTTTGCTGGAGGAAATTCAACGGGAAAGATATGGGAGGGAAAGGGATTATCGAAATGGGTCAATTCCTCCGACTTTGATAGAAAAATTTTGTCCCATGAGCGCAGACGCCCGTAAATTTTTAGAAATGGCTTTTCGGACATTGGGGTTATCGGTGCGGGGTTATCACAAAGTGATTAAATGTGCACGAACCATTGCCGACCTTTCAGAGAAGGAAGTGATTCGGGAGGAACATATAGGAGAAGCCATTCAGTATCGGATTATGGATCGGGAAAAGTAGAGGAAAGCCAAGAAAGGAATGTGGTAAAAGAATGAAGATTGAAAGCATCACACTGATGGAAAAGGATTTTCCCAAAGCACTGAGGGAAATTCCACAGCCTCCGCAGATTTTGTATTACGCAGGGGACCTTTCTCTGGTTTCTCATGTGTGCGTAGCGGTGGTGGGTACCCGGAAGCCCACCGACTATGGAAAATGGGTGGCCCATTCACTGGGCACGGCCCTGGCAGAAGCGGGAGCAGTTACCGTTAGTGGCATGGCGGAGGGCATCGACACCCAAGCGCATCGTGGCACATTGAAAGGGGGTGGAAAAACCATCGCAGTGCTGGGAAACGGATTGGATATTTGCTTTCCGGCAAAAAATGTGAGCCTTAGAAACGAAATAGCAGAGAAGGGACTTCTCTTGTCGGAATATGCACCGGGCACTCATGCAACCCGATTTACTTTCCCCGCCAGAAATCGAATCATCAGCGGGTTGTCTCAGGCTACGGTGGTGGTGGAAGCCGGTCTTTCTTCCGGTTCCCTGATTACGGCAGAGAGAGGAGCGGAGCAAGGTCGGGAAATCTATGCAGTTCCCGGAAACATCAATAGCGTATGTTCCATCGGCACCAACAAATTAATCCAGGATGGGGCTCGCATTTTAACGGTAATGGAGGATTTGTTGGAAGATTTGGGACTGGCTCGACCCATGACGGAACTTCGAAAGGACCATTTGGGGCCAAAAGAGAAAGAGGTGTTTTTGCAGGTGGGAAAAAGGAGCGAGAGCACGGTGGACGAATTGGCCGATGCCTTGAAAATAGGGGCGGGAGAGGTGAATTGCCTGGTAACCATTTTAGAAATAAAAGGGTTTGTGCGTACATCCATGGGGAAAATATATGTTGCAAAGTAAAAAAAATCTACATATAATATGTCCTTGAATGAAGGAATTCCCCAAAAAGAGAGGAAAAAATATGAGCAACCCAAGAAAAATACTGGTTATCGTAGAATCTCCGGCAAAGGCAAAAACCATCGGAAAGTATTTGGGAACCCATTACAAAGTGGTGGCTTCCGTAGGCCATGTTCGAGATCTACCCAAGAGCAAGCTTGGGATCAACATAGAAAACAATTTTGAACCGGAGTACATTTCCATTCGTGGAAAAGGCGATGTAATCAAAGGATTGAAAAAGGAAGCAAAGGATGCCGCCAAAGTCTATTTGGCAACGGACCCGGACCGAGAAGGCGAGGCCATCAGCTGGCACTTGGCCCACTTGTTGGGAATTGGTCAGGAAGAACCTTGCCGGGTGGTGTTCAACGAAATAACAAAAACCAGTGTAAAAGAAGCCCTGAAAAATCCGCGGCCTGTAGATATGAGCCTGGTGAATGCTCAGCAGGCACGGCGGGTGTTGGATCGGCTGGTGGGATATAAAATCAGTCCTTTGCTTTGGAGAAAGGTGAGAAGAGGCCTTTCGGCAGGTCGGGTGCAATCCGCCGCCCTGAAGATTATTTGCGACCGGGAAAAAATCATCCGTGATTTTGTACCCAAAGAGTATTGGGTCATTCAGGCACGGCTGCAAAAGGTGGGAGAGAACTTAAAGCGAAACCAGTTTGTTGCCAAGCTGACGGAAAAAAATGGCGAAAAACTTCAAATTAATACCAAGGAACAGTCGGAAGAAATATTGAGAGATTTGGAGGCCGGGTCCTTTCAAATCAAAAGAGTGGAACGTAAAGAGCGGACAAAGCGTCCGTATCCTCCTTTTACCACCAGTAGTATGCAGCAGGAAGCTTCCAACAAATTAAATTACTATACGAAAAAGACTATGCTCATTGCCCAACAACTATATGAAGGTTGTGAAATCAAAGGTCATGGTACCATTGGTTTGGTCACCTATATTCGTACCGATTCCGTTCGTGTGTCGGAAGAAGCAAGAGGGTTGGCCCGGAACTTCATTCACGATCATTATGGAGATAAATATTGGGGCAACAATTTTTTTGCCAACAAGAAGAAGGATGTGCAAGATGCTCACGAAGCCATCCGACCTTCCCGGGTGGATTTGGAACCGGATGCTATCAAAGATTCTTTGACCCGGGACCAATACAATTTATATAAGCTGATATGGAGCCGGTATGTAGCCAGCCAAATGACGCCAGCGGTGTTTGATGCTATGGCCGTTGATGTAGAGAATGGAGCGTATACCTTTCGAGCCACAGGGTCTACTTTAAAATTTGACGGATTCCTAAGGGTTTACACTGACAATAACGAAGAAGATAAAGACAAACAACTTCCCGTCATGGCAGAAGGAGAGCCACTAAACAAAATAGACCTTACCGGAGAACAAAATTTTACCCAGCCGCCCTCCCGGTTTACCGAGGCCAGCTTGGTTCGCGACCTGGAAGAAAAAAACATCGGAAGACCCTCTACTTATGCACCCATTATCGCCACACTTTTGGATCGGAAATACATTTTGAGAGAGAAAAAGGCCCTGATGCCAACAGAATTAGGCTTCATTGTGACAGAAATGATGGAAGAATACTTTAAAGAAATTGTGGATGCCGGGTTTACGGCAGATATGGAAGATCGATTGGATGAGGTAGAAATCAGAGATGCCAACTGGAGAGAAATCATCAGTGATTTCTACAGTACATTAAAAACCGAACTGGAAATCGCGGATGAGAAAATTGAAAAGGTGCAGTTTGAAGAAGAGTTGTTGGATGAGCCTTGCCAGCTTTGCGGAAAACCCATGGCGGTAAAACATGGAAGGTTCGGCACCTTTGCGGCTTGTACCGGATATCCGGAATGCAAAAATACAAAACCCATTTTGAAGACCACCGGAGTGAAATGTCCCTCTTGTGGAAAAGATTTAGTGTTAAGAAGGGGCAAGACAGGCCGTGTATTTTATGGGTGCTCCGGTTTCCCGGACTGCAAACAATCCTACTGGGATAAACCCATCGATCGCAAATGCCCTCAGTGTGGAAGTCTGCTGGTGGAGAAAAAAACGAAAACATCGAAAGTTGCGTGTTCCAATAAGGAATGTGGGTATAAAGAATAAGTCGTAAGAAATAAGGAGGAGAACTCTATTATGGTACAATTTAATGCAACCACCATCGTGGCCGTTCGAAGAGGACCGGAGGATGTCTGCATCGGGGGAGACGGACAGGTTACTATGGGTGAGACGGCCATTATGAAGGCTGGGGCTAAGAAGGTCCGTAAAATTTACAAGGATCAGGTCCTGGTGGGATTTGCCGGCAGTGTAGCAGATGCTTTTTCCCTGTCGGAAAAATTTGAAAAGAAGCTGGAAGAGCATGCAGGAAATTTAAAAAGAGCGGCTGTTTCTTTGGCCCAAATGTGGAGAACGGACAAAGTGATGCGGAACCTGGAAGCCTTGATGATTGTGGCAGACCGGCAAAGTTTGCTGATTATCAGTGGAAACGGAGAAGTGATTGAACCGGATCAAGACTTTATCGCTATTGGAAGCGGAGGAAATTATGCTTATGCCGCTGCCAATGCGCTATTTAACCATACAGAGATGGATGCGGAGGCAGTGGTGCGGGAAGCGTTGGGCATCGCATCTTCCATTTGTGTGTACACCAATGACCATATTTCTGTAGAGAAATTATAAAAGGAGGACGAAAAATCATGTCGAATGCTTTTTACCAGATGACGCCCAAAGAAATTGTGGCGGAGCTGGATAAATATATTATTGGTCAGGATGAGGCGAAAAAATCTGTGGCCATCGCCCTTCGAAATCGATACCGTAGAAGCTTGCTTTCGGAGGAATGGCGGGAGGAAGTGTCTCCCAAGAACATTTTGATGATGGGGCCTACTGGTGTAGGGAAAACAGAAATTGCTCGCAGGCTGGCAAAATTGATGGATGCCCCTTTTGTAAAGGTGGAAGCCACCAAGTTTACGGAGGTGGGTTATGTAGGAAGGGATGTGGATTCCATGGTCAGAGACCTGGTTGAAGCTGCCATCCGAATGACCAAGCAGAGCAAGTTGGCTGAGAAATATAGCGTGGCGGAAGAAATTGCGGAAGAAAAAATCATCGAAGCCATCATTCCGGGAAAGAAGGGAAATGTAGGTTCCGGAAGCGGTCCAAGAAATCCCTTTGAGTTCATCATGGGCAATGCGGGATATAAGACACAGAAGGAGCAGTACCAGGAACAGAAAACCCAAGAGGAGGGCACTCCTGAGATTGACATTGAGTTGGCCAGAGAACAAGTGCGAGAGCAATTGAGGGAGGGTGGTCTGGAAGAACAATATATTGAAATTCAAGTAGATGATGTGCCCAAAGGAAGCAATCTGGATGTGGGCGAAGGGGGCATGATTGCCATTGGAAATATTTTTGGCGACATGATGCCGAAAAAGAAAAAGAATAAAAAGGTTAAGGTAAAGGATGCCAGGAGAATCCTTCGAGAACAGGAAGCACAGAACCTGATTGATATGGACCAGGTTACGGAAGAAGCGTTGATGAGTGCAGAGCAAAATGGCATCATCTTTATTGATGAAATCGACAAAATTGCTTCGGGAAGCGGCTACCGCTCCGGCGCCGATGTTTCCCGGGAAGGAGTACAAAGAGACATTCTTCCCATCGTTGAGGGTTCGGTTATCAATACCAAATATGGGCCGGTGAAGACGGACTACATTTTGTTTGTGGGGGCCGGAGCTTTTCACACCGCCAAACCTACGGATCTGATTCCGGAATTGCAAGGGCGGTTTCCCATCCGTGTGGAATTGGAGAATCTTACGAAGGATGCTTTTTTGCAGATTTTGACCAAGCCGGAAAATGCATTGATTAAGCAACACAAATTGCTTTTGGAAACAGAAGGACTTGAAGTAGAATTTTCAGAGGAGGCTTGCGATGAAATCGCCACCATGGCTTTCTTGATGAATGAACAGACGGAAAACATTGGAGCAAGGAGGCTTCATACCATCATGGAAAAACTGTTGGAAGATATTTCCTTTAATATTCCGGATATGACAGATCAGGAAAAGGTGATTATCGACAAGGAATACGTTCAAGAAAAATTCCGTGAAAAGATTCAAACCCAGGACCCGGACCGATACATCCTCTAATAGCCGTAAAGTTTTCAAAGTTGTTTGGCGAAAGAGAAATTTTTAGAAAAGTAAGAAAATTCTCGTTGTGTTTGGGCGCCGCCAGGGGTATAATATGCTTGTAAGTGGCCCCATAGGCCGTTAAAGGGGTAAGAATTCTAATTTACGGGGAGGAAAAAGAGAAAGAAAAATGAGCAAAGAGATATTGAGTAAAATCCGAAAACTGAACTGGGTACTTCAAGAACCGAGAGAGGGCGGGTTTTCCTTTCAGGAATTGTGCACCATTCTAAGTGAATTGATGGATGCCAACGCCTATATTGTTAATGTGAGAGGCAAACTGCTGGGGGTACATTATGCCATTGAAGCCGACAGTGCCGCCCTGTCGGATCCGGAGACCGGGGTAAATTTTTTCCCGGTAGAGTATAACGATGAGTTGATGAAGGTGGACAAAACTATTTACAATATTTCTCCGCAGGAGGTTATGAATATTTTTAAATATGAATATGATACCTCTGAGAAATACCATATGATTATTCCCATTATGGGAGGGGGTCAGCGTTGGGGTACCATTGTGCTGGTCCGGTATGAACCGGCTTTTGATGAGGTGGATATTGCTCTTGGAGAGTATGGTGCCACGGTAGTGGGGTTGGAAATTCAGAGCAAAAAAGCCCAGGAATTGGAAGAAGAAGAGCGAAAAAGAAGTGTAGTACAAATGGCCATCGGCACCTTGTCCTTCTCGGAGGTAGAGGCGGTGGTACAGATATTTAAAGAACTGGGAGGAAATGAAGGAATACTGGTAGCAAGCAAAATTGCGGACCATGCCAAGATTACCCGTTCTGTTATTGTTAATGCGCTTCGCAAGTTGGAGTCCGCTGGGGTCATCGAATCGCGAAGCCTTGGAATGAAAGGGACCCACATTAAAGTACTAAACTCCAAGTTCTACGAAGAGCTAGCGAAGCTCTCCTAGGAACCCAAGAAGCAATAAAGAGTCTCCTTCGGGAGACTTTTTAATGGAGGTAGGGATGATAGAAGATCGAGATACCATGGACCAAGACGAAAGTCGAGGTATTTTGTTGGGTGTTCAGAGAAGAGAAGACATCCAATATTTTATGGAAGAATTGGCCGGTTTGGCGGAAGCGGCCGATGTAACGGTTTTAGGTCAGATGATACAGAATCTGGAGAAACCGGAAAGAAGCACCTATATTGGCAAGGGGAAGTTGGAGGAACTGGCGGAGTTGGTTCAAAATATGGAAGCGAATATGGTGATTGTCAATGAGGAACTTTCCGGGATTCAGACTCGAAACATGGAAGAGAGTCTGGGTGTTCCGGTTATAGATCGTACGGTGTTGATTCTGGACATTTTCGCCCGGAGGGCCTCTTCTCTGGAGGGGAAATTGCAAGTTGAACTGGCCCAACTTCAGTATCGTCTACCTCGTTTGGTGGGTTTGGGCACTTCTCTTTCCCGGCAAGGGGCCAGTATGGGTGGTCGTGGTGTAGGTATTGGAACCCGTGGACCCGGTGAAAAAAAGCTGGAAACGGATCGACGCCATATTACCAAACGAATTGATGATATCAAGGGGGAGATGGAAAAGGCCCAAAAAAACCGACAAGTTCAGCGTGGGAAACGGGAAAAGTCCGATTTACCGGTAGTGGCTTTGGTGGGATATACCAATGCGGGAAAATCTGCCGTCATGAACCAAATGCTACTTTTGACCAACAGAGAGGAAAAAAAGGTGGAAGAAAAGGATATGCTTTTTGCCACCCTGGACACCAGGCAGCGTTCCATCCAACTGGAGGACCATCGCAGCTTTCTTTTGGTGGACACAGTAGGGTTTGTCAGCAAGTTGCCCCACCATCTTGTGAAGGCCTTCAAAGCCACATTGGAAGAGGTGGTATTGGCGGATTTGCTGTTGGTGGTGGTGGACAGTTCTTATGAAAACCATGATTTCCAACTGGAAGTTACTAACCAGGTATTAAAAGAGTTGGGCGCCGTGGATAAAGAAATTATTTTGGTTTACAACAAATCCGATTTGATTCCGGATCCTTTGATTTACAATGAAAATCACCATGCTATATCGGTTTCTGCCAGGACTGGTGCCAACTTTCTAAAATTATTTCAATTGATTGGCGAAAAGATATTTCAAGACCACCAGGAGGTGGAACTGTTGATTCCATATGATCGTGGAGATCTAATTTCTTATGTGATGGAAAAGGCAAAAGTGTTGGAAAAGAAATATCTGGAACAAGGAACTTTAATCCGGGTGCTTCTCAGCAAGGAAGATCTGGGACGATTCAAAGATTTTCAAAGGAGACCGGAGGTGTGATGAGCTATAAAACATTGATGAGAGAGGGATCTTTTGAACAGGTTGTGGAAAAATCTCGTTTCATCGGCCAGGCCAAACCCATTCATACCCGGCAGGAGGGAGAGAGCTACCTGCAGGAGATTCGAAAGGAGCACCGGGAGGCAACCCACAATGTGCCGGTGATTATTTTGGGGGATCAAATGCAGTTGCAGTGGTCATCCGAAGATGGTGAACCGCAAGGTACGGCGGGGGCACCTATGCTGAAGTTGCTGGTGATGGAGGGACTAACCAATTTGGTGTTGGTGGTAACCCGATATTTTGGAGGCACGAAATTGGGCACCGGGGGGTTGGTGAGAGCCTATTCAAAAACAGCCAAAGGAGTAATCCGGGCAGCCGGTATCGGGCTTGTTGTAGAAAAGGAAATCATGACCATCGGCATTGACTATTCCCAGTTAGACAAACTGAACAATGCAGCGCTTCAGATTCGAAAAGAGGATGGAAATGCTCTGTTTGAATTAGGCCCTCCCCAATATATGGAAAGGGTGTCTCTAACTTTGAGGTACCTGCCGGAAAAGCAGGAGGAAATCCAGAGGGTTTTAGGGGATGTCACAAGCGGCTCCTACCAAGTATTTTCAAGGGAGAGAGCTTTAATAAAGGAACCTTTGGACGAGGGGTAAAAATCTTGGTTGGACGGGCAACATATTTTTAGTAAACACCTTGACAGAACCCCTCCCTTGATGTATATTTAATAACTGTGTCAAGTAAATATCGCAGGGAAAGTTACTGGTATTGGGGCGCTTAGCTCAGCTGGGAGAGCATCTGCCTTACAAGCAGAGGGTCATAGGTT
>CAZAZF010000011.1:0-61424 GCA_964489555.1 uncultured Oscillospiraceae bacterium
AACCCCCAACCGACAGATTCGAAGTCTGCGACTCTATCCATTGAGCTAGTGCCCCGAATTGTTTCCTACGAGAATGTATATTACCACAGACCGATTTAAAAAACAAGAGGCAAATCCCGATTTCCTTTGCTGAAATGGAAAGGCGAATTCTTGTAAAATACAACGTTTTGTGGTAATCTTAGTGCATGTGAAAGGAGATTAACAAATGAAAAAATCAATTGAAACGAATCATGCTCCAAAAGCCATTGGCCCCTATTCTCAGGGTATCTGTGCCAACGGTTTTGTTTTTACTTCCGGACAGTTGGCCTTGGACCCTATGACGGGAGAATTTGTAGGAGAGGATATCACGGAACAAACTCGGCAGTGCTTAAAAAATGTAAAGGCCATTTTGGAAGAGGCAGGCTTAACTATGGATCAAGTGGTGAAAACCACGGTGTTTTTAAAGGATATGAATGATTTCGCAGAAATGAACAAGGTGTATAGTGAGTTTTTTAAAGAGGGGAATTATCCCAGTCGATCTGCTGTACAGGTAGCCAGGCTTCCAAAGGATGGGCTGGTTGAAATTGAAGTTATTGCTTTACAATAATTTTTAGAATTGGAGGATTCGTCTATGGCCGTTGGTTATGTAGCGGAGCCCTTTCGGATTAAATCCGTTGAGCCCCTGAAAATTCTTACCCGAGAGGAACGGGAATCTAAAATCAAAGAAGCTCACTACAATGTATTCTATTTGGCAGGAGAAGACTGTTACATTGACTTGCTTACAGATTCTGGAACGAATGCTATGAGTGTGCGGCAATGGGCCGGAATTATGGAGGGAGACGAATCCTATGCTGGTGCATCTTCGTACTACAAATTATTGAAGACCGCAGGAGAAATCTTCCGGTATGAATACATTCAACCGGTTCATCAGGGGCGGGCCGCAGAAAAAGTTCTTTTCCCACTATACCTAAAAGAGGGTATGTATGCCGTTTCCAATATGTTTTTCGATACCACCCGTGCCCATGTGGAATTAGCGGGGGCCCGAGCATTGGATTGTGTGGTGGAAGAAGCCAAAGATCCGAAGAAAAGAGTTCCTTTTAAGGGGAACATGGATGTGGAGCGATTGGAACAGATTATCCAGGAAAAAGGCCCGGGAAAAATCGGTTTGGTGGTAATGACCATAACCAACAACTCTGCAGGGGGTCAACCGGTTTCAATGGAAAACCTTCGAGAAGTGTCAAAAGTTTGTAAAAAATATGAGATTCCATTGGATTTAGATGCGGCTCGGTTCGCTGAGAATGCGTATTTCATTCAAAGAGATGAGCCTGGTTATCAAAATACTCCGATCTCAGAAATAGTCTGTGAAATGTTCTCTTATGCCGATTTATTCACCATGAGTGCGAAAAAGGACGCCATTGTGAATATGGGCGGGCTAATCGGGGTAAAGGATGAAAAGAGCCCTATGGTGTTGAAAATCAAAGCGAATTGTATCTCATACGAAGGATTTTTTACCTATGGTGGTTTGTCGGGACGAGATATGGAGGCATTGGCTTTGGGTCTTATAGAGGGAATCGATAACGACTACTTACGTTATCGTATTGGTCAAATGGAGTATTTGGCTGGTAGATTGGATGAAGAAGGCATTGTTTACCAAGCACCAGTAGGTGGCCACGGGGTTTTCCTGGACGCAAAAGAGATGTTTCCTTTCATCCCATATTATGAGTATCCCGGCCAGGTGTTAGCCTTGGAGCTTTACAAAGAAGCAGGGATTCGAGCTTGTGATATCGGCTCATATATGTTGGGAAATGATCCGGATACCGGAGAGCAATTGGAGGCGGCATTTGAATTTACGCGGTTGGCTATTCCGAGGAGAGTATATACTCAAGCACATTTGGATGTTATTGTTGAGGCTTTGGTGGCCATTAAAAACAGGGCAAATACCATTACAAAAGGGTATCGAATTCTTTGGGAACCCCCTATTCTTCGACATTTTCAAGCCCATTTGGAGCCATTGAATAAATAGGAATCCTGGCTGCCGATTCAAAGGAGATATGGTTGGATATTAGAAATTTAAAAAACATAGAAGAAGTTGATTTGTCCTTGCCCCAACCTTTTAACCAAATGGAGTTATTTGGAAACTTGGATCAACACATGAAAATCGTGAGGGAACATTTTAATGTGGAAATCATCCAAAGAGACAATCAACTGTTGCTGAAAGGCTCCGACTCTTTGAAGGCTAAAAAAGTGCTGGAAGAGTTGGTGGAAATTATTCAATCCGGAGAAAAACTGGATGCGCAGAAAGTGTATTATGTTATAGGGCTTCAAGCAGAAGGAATCTCTTATTCTCAGGAGAATGTAAACAACGAAATCCTTTGTTTCACGCATATGGGCAAACCCATAAAGCCAAAGACTTTAGGACAAAAGGCCTATACCAAAGCCATTCGAGAGAGTGATGTGATTTTCGCCATCGGACCGGCCGGCACTGGAAAAACCTATCTGGCGGTAGCCATGGCCATCAATGCATACAAAAACAAAGAAATTCAAAAAATTATTTTGGCCCGCCCTGCAGTAGAAGCCGGAGAACGTCTGGGCTTTTTACCAGGGGATCTTCAAGAGAAAGTGGATCCATATTTGAGGCCACTCTACGATGCATTGTATGAAATTCTAGGGAGAGAAAGTGCTTTGAAGCTCAAGGAAAAAGAAACCATTGAAGTGGTTCCTTTGGCCTACATGAGAGGAAGAACATTAGACAATTCTTTTATCATTTTGGACGAAGCACAGAACAGCACCAAAGAACAAATGAAAATGTTTCTCACCAGAATGGGGTTCGGTTCCAAGGTAGTTATTACTGGAGACATTACGCAGATTGACTTGCCCAAAGGGAAACGGTCCGGATTGGTAGAAGCAGCTAAAATTTTGAAACCGGTGAAAGATATCCGATTCTGCTATTTAAAGGATGTGGATGTAGTCCGACATGAATTGGTGAAAAAAATCATCAATGCCTATGAAAAGTACTATAAGGAGCATCCCAAAGAATTGGAGGAAGAGTAATGGAAATTGTGTTTGGAGCTGAACGCCGCCCTGGAGATTCTGTGGTTGACAAGATGATAGAAGCCGCAAAAGTGTGTTGTAAAAATCAAGGAATTGAAGAGGATCGTGTTGAGGTGAGTGTGACGTTTGTTTCGATGGAAGAAATGAAAATATTGAACAACACTTATCGGGGAATAGATCAAGTGACGGATGTTCTTTCTTTTCCTCAATATGGGGAGCTAGGTGAAATGCCGGCTTTCGGCAATCTTTGTTTGGGCGATGTGGTGATTTGTACGGATCAGGCGTTGTTGCAAGCCCATGAGTTTGGCCATTCGCCGGAAAGAGAAATTGTGTATTTATTTGTTCACAGTTTGGCGCATCTTCTTGGTTATGACCACATTACAAGGGGGGATCAGGAAATTATGAGGGCAGTAGAGGAAGAAATTATGGAGTCCATTGATTTGGCAAGGATATAAGGGGGCCGATAAAATGAAGGATTTGGAGCTGTTTCGGACTGCCAAAGAAGTGATGGAAAATGCGTATGCACCTTTTTCAAAGTTTTGCGTGGGTGCGGCACTCCTGGGAGAGTCGGGGAAAGTATATACTGGTGTAAATGTTGAGAATTCAAGCTTTGGAGCCACCATCTGTGCTGAAAGAAGTGCTTTTGTTCAGGCGATATCCAAAGGGGAGCGAAGCTTTCTGAAGATTGCCATCGCTACCAGCGATGGCAAAGCATGGCCTTGCGGTATATGCAGGCAATTTATGAGAGAGTTTTGTGATGAGGATTTTCCGGTAATTACAGGGAGCCATGAAAGTGACCTGGTTTGTTACACTCTGGGCCAACTTTTGCCGGAAGGGTTTCGATTGGAAGAGGGGGGGGCACAGATTCGTGACAAAGAGTAGCAAAACGTCCATGAGATCTGGCTTTGTAGGAATTGTAGGGCGCCCTAATGTAGGAAAGTCCACCTTGCTGAATGCGGTAATTGGAGAAAAAATTGCCATAACTACACCAAAACCTCAAACCACACGAAATACCATTCGGGGAATTTATCACCAAGATGGCCTTCAGATGGTATTTGTTGATACGCCCGGAATACACAAGCCCAAGAATAAGCTGGGTACCTATATGATGGAACAGGTGAATCGCACCTTTGCAGAAGTAGATGCCATTGTTTTTTTAGTGGAAGAGGTGTTATCAAAAAGCCCGGGAAACCTTTATGTGCTAGAGCTTTTAAAGCAGGTAAACACGCCTAAAATTCTTGCCATCAATAAAATTGATAAAATGGGTCCGGATTTGTTTCGGGAAACCTATGAGGAGTATGAACAGACCGGAGTTTTTGATAAAATAATTGGAATCAGCGCTCTCACTGGCAAAAATATCCCTACATTATTGGAAGCCGTGGGAAGTTATATGCCGCAGGGACCGGCTTATTTTCCGGAGGATATGATTACGGATCATCCCGAGAGGTTTTTGGTAAGTGAAATCATTCGAGAAAAAGCGCTCATGTACTTGGAAGAAGAGCTACCTCATGGTATTTATGTTGAAATTGAGTCTTTCCACGAAAGGGAAAGAATGGTCCATATAGGTGCCATTATATACTGCGAAAAAAAATCTCATAAGGGAATGATTATTGGTAAGGAAGGCAAGAAGCTAAAAGGTATTGGCAAGCAGTCTCGAATGGAGATAGAAAGGTTGCTGGGAACCAAAGTATTCTTGGAGTTATGGGTAAAAGTTCGGGAAAATTGGAGAGATTCCAATTATTCCCTGTCCGACTTCGGGTATCGGGAAAAATAAATGAAAGTGCAGACAGAGGGCCTGGTATTAAGGCAAATACAAACGGTAAATGGCAGGCGAATGATTACCATACTGACCAAAGGGTTTGGCAAAATACACGCAGGAACCAGCCTTACGGAAAGAGGCAGAAGTAAGTCAGCTCTCCTGTTACGACCCTTTACCCACGGGCGTTATGAATTGTTCAGCAACCATCAGAACTATCATTTGCAACAAGGAGAAACCTTACAAAACTTTTATAAACTGGGCGAAAATATTGATAAGTATATGTATGGGGCATATGCTTTGGAATTTGCGGACCGCTTCTTAGAAGAAGAGCAACCGGCGGAAGAGTTTTTTTATCTGGTGTTAGACTATTTAAAAGCGTTGGAAAAGAGAGAAAAGCAGTATCAAACCTTGCTCTTGGGTTTTCAATGGAAAGTTCTAAAGTTATCAGGGCAACAACCACATTTAAAAAGCTGTGTTCAGTGTGGTGAAACCAATCACCTGATTTATTTTGGCATCCCGGAAGGGGGAATCCTCTGCCGCCAATGTTATGAAAACCATAGCCGCGAAAGTAATGATTCGTTGATTTACCCCATCAATAAGGGTATAATAAATGCAATCCAATATTTTTTTGATACACCAATACTTGGGTTGGAAAAAGTGGCCTTGACCTCGGAAATGGCTTTTTCTCTCAAAACATTGGTTGATCCCTACATGAAATACCATCTTGATATCAAGGATTTAAACAGTGAACGCTTTTTCATGGAATCTTAGGAGGTGCTAGGAATGGAAATTACACTAGAAAAAATCGAACTGGTGAAGGACAGAACGGGAGTATCGTACAAAGAAGCAAAAGAAGCATTGGAAAATGCCGGTGGAAGCGTAGTGGATGCCATTATTGCCATTGAAGAAACCATCAACGGAAAAGGTGGAAAATCGATGGGTGGCACTGGTGGCGCGGTAGTGGAAAAATTGAAAGAGCTGATTAAGAAGGGCAATGTCTCAAAAATTTTAGTAAAAAAAGACGGAGAGGTGGTCTTGAATCTTCCAGTTAATGTGGGAATTCTGGGCACGGTTTTGGCTCCGATTCCTATTGTTTTAGGGACCTTGGCTGCCTTGGGTACAAAATGTGAAATCGAAGTGATAAAAGATGATGGAACCATCTTGGATGTAAGCGAAATGGCTATGGAGACTTTTGAAGATGTAAAAGAAAAAGGTGGCGAAATTTTCGTTGATGTGAAAAAAAGAGGCGGTGAAGTGTACCGTGAAGTAAGAGAAAAGGCTTCCGATGCGCTGGACAAAGTAAACACGAAGATGGATATTGACCTTAGCGATGAAGAAGATTTTTTTGATGACATGGAGGAAGAGGTAAAGGAAGCAAAAGACAAAGTGGTAGATAAGGTAGATGATTTGGTGAAGGATGCCAAAGACACCTTTGATGATGTTTTGGACGAATTAAACAAAGAAAAATAAAGAAAAGGGCAGGTAATATGGAGCATGAGCTTAGATGTGACAATGGAGAAAGTGGTGGCTTTAGCCAAAAATAGGGGATTTGTTTATGCAGGATCCGAAATCTACGGGGGGTTGGCAAACACTTGGGATTATGGTCCCATCGGTGTGGAATTCAAAAATAATGTAAAAAAAGCATGGTGGAAGCAGTTTGTGCAGGAAAGTCCCTACAATGTAGGGATTGATGCGGCCATACTTATGAATCCAAAGACTTGGGTAGCGTCCGGTCACGTGGGAGGGTTTGCAGACCCTCTCATTGATTGTAAATCCTGTAAAGCCAGATTTCGAGCGGATAAATTGATAACCGATGATTTGGAAACAAAGGGAAAACTGGAAACCTCGGTAGATGGTTGGCCCAAAGAAAAACTGGAAGAGTATATTTTACAAGAAAAACTTTCTTGCCCTGAATGCGGGAAAACAGATTTTACATCCATAAGACAGTTCAATTTAATGTTTAAGACCTTTCAAGGCGTAACAGAAGATTCTCAAGCAGAGCTTTTTTTAAGGCCGGAGACCGCGCAGGGTATTTTTGTGAACTTTAAAAACGTAGCTCGCACTACGCGAAAAAAAATCCCTTTTGGCATTGCGCAGATTGGCAAGTCTTTTCGGAATGAGATTACTCCCGGAAACTTCACGTTTCGTACCAGAGAGTTTGAGCAAATGGAACTGGAATTTTTCTGCAAACCGGGCACGGACATGGAGTGGTTTTCTTTCTGGAAAGAGTATTGTGTAAACTTCTTGAAGCGGCTTGGAATAAGAGATGAAAATATCAAGTTAAGAGACCACGATCAAGAAGAGCTTTCTCACTATAGCAACGCTACCACGGATATTGAATATCGATTTCCCTTTGGGTGGGGGGAACTATGGGGGATTGCGGATCGAACAGATTTTGATTTAAAACAACATATGAGCCACTCGGGAGAAGATTTAAGCTATCTGGACCCGGAAACCAATGAAAAATACATTCCTTATTGCATTGAACCCTCTTTGGGGGCCGATCGCGTAGCCTTGGCTTTCTTATGCAATGCATATGAGGAAGAACAGTTAGCCGGTGATAATGGAAAAGAAGACACAAGAGTTGTCTTGCATTTGCACCCGGCCTTGGCTCCTTTTAAAGCGGCAGTATTGCCATTGGCAAAGAAACTGGGCGATGTAGCAGAGCCCTTGTATGAAGCATTGGCGAAGCATTTTATGGTAGATTACGATGTGTCGGGATCAATCGGAAAGAGGTATCGACGCCAAGATGAGATTGGAACACCTTTCTGTATTTGTGTGGATTTTGACACCTTGGAAGATGGTTGTGTTACCATTCGAGACCGGGATACTATGGAACAAATTCGAATTTCGATGGAGGAAGTGGCAGGTTACATTCAACAGCGGCTTGATTTTTAAAGGAGTGTGTACAGGGAATGGAACATGTGGGATTAGCTTTTTTGCTTACACTATTGGCGGGGCTTTCTACAGGAATAGGAAGCGCCATTGCCTTTTTTGCAAAAAAAACCAATACCCGTTTTTTAGCCACCAGTTTGGGTTTTTCGGCAGGGGTTATGATTTACATTTCCTTGGTGGAAATTTTGGTGGAGGCACAAGAAATTTTACAGCATGAAATGGGAGAAAAATCTGGGTATTGGGCGGCTATCTTGGCTTTCTTTGGAGGTATTCTGTTCATTGCTATTATCGATAAATTGGTGCCTAGCGATACCAACCCCCATGAAGCCAAGTGCATGGACGGTGTGACACCTTGTGATCGAAAAAATGAAAATTTAATGAGAACAGGAGTGTTTACCGCACTGGCGGTGGCCATTCACAATTTACCGGAGGGTTTGGCCGTTTTTATTGCCGCATCCCAAAGCCCGAAAATCGCAATTCCCATTGTGGTGGCCATAGCAATCCATAACATTCCGGAAGGAATTGCAGTATCTGTTCCCATCTACTATGCTACCGGTTCAAAGAAAAAAGCCTTTAAATATTCTTTTTTGTCCGGACTGTCGGAGCCGGTGGGAGCCCTTGTGGGATATTTGGTTTTAATGCCTTTTATGAATGATACTCTTTTTGGTATTATATTTGCCGGAGTGGCTGGAATTATGGTATTTATTTCTGTAGATGAATTGCTTCCAGCGGCCAGGGAGTATGGAGAACATCATTTGTCCATCTATGGGTTGATTGCCGGAATGGCGATTATGGCAATCAGTCTGGGGCTGTTTTTTTAACCTTTCTCAAGTGAAGTGATAGTAGGAGTCAACAGAGAAATCTGTTGACTTTTTTAATGAAGAAAAATATACTATGATAAAATAGTTTGATAATCAAAGTAAATAAGGGGGAAACCATTTTGGGAATTACCATTACAAAAACAGGGAAAGCATTGCCTTCAAAAATTGTAAACAATGAGGAGATGGCGGCTTTGGTGGATACCAATCATGACTGGATTGTGGAAAGAACCGGGATTCATCAGCGACATGTTGCCGTGAAAGAAACGAATTTGGATTTGGCTATGCAATCAGCGGAAGATGCACTAAAGGGAGTGGATCGAACCACCGTAGATTTGGTGGTGTTTTCTACCATAACACCGGATCGTCTGGTGCCTTGCATGGGTTCTTTATTGAAAAGGGATTTGGGCCTAAGTCAAGCGGTGGCCTTTGATTTAAATGCCGCTTGCAGTGGATTTATATTTGGGATTTGGACCGCGGAAGCGTTGATGCGAACCAATGGCTACCGGAAAGCCTTGGTGGTAGGAGCGGAATGTCTAACACGAATTACCAATTGGGAAGATCGGGGTACTTGTGTGCTTTTTGGAGACGGTGCAGGAACGGCTTTGTTGGAAAACAAGGAGAATGAACCTGGAATTCTCTCTTCTTTTATTAAGAGCTACGATGATCCAAAAGAAGTCTTGGCATGCGGTATGGTGTATCCAAAAACGCCTTTTGATATGGAAGAAGAAAAAATCCCAATGCATATTACCATGAGCGGCACCCAAGTATTTAAATTTGCCGTGAATGCCATTGGAGAAGTGATGCAAGAAGCTATAAAACGGGCGGGCCTTACTTACAAAGACATGGATTATTTTGTTCCTCATCAGGCCAACATGAGAATCATTCAAGCAGCGGCACAAAAGACGGGTCAGCCTTTGGACAAGTTTCAAATCAGCATAAAGGATACTGGAAATGTTTCCTCTGCCAGCGTCCCCATGGCTCTCCATGACTTGATGATGACTGGGAAAGTCAAAAAAGGGCATAAAATTATGTTGATGGGATTTGGGGGCGGGCTCAGTGCGGGGGCTGTTATTTATCAAGTATAGAGAAATATGTAAATAAGAAATGGAAAGGATAAAAATCTATGAATCCGATTTGTGAGTTATTGGATTTACAATATCCCATTTTGCAAGGAGCCATGGCTAGGATTGCAGATAGTAGGCTTGCAGCCGCCGTTAGTGAAGGGGGTGGACTTGGGATTATTGCTTCCGGAGGAGAATCTGCCCAGTGGTTGGAGGAAGAAATTGATAAGATTCGGGAAGTTACGAAACGACCCTTTGGGGTCAATTTAATGTTGCTTTCTCCCAATTTAGATGAATTAGTAGAAACGGTATGCAAAAAAAGAGTGCCTGTGGTCACTACAGGAGCCGGTAATCCCGGAAAATACATAGAAAAATTGAAAAAGAATGGAATCCTAGTACTTCCTGTGGTCGCTTCGGTGGCCTTGGCAATCAGGGTGCAGCGTGCCGGAGCGGATGCAGTGATTGGAGAAGGAATGGAGGCAGGGGGCCATATTGGAGAAATTACCACAATGGCCTTGATTCCACAATTAAGAGATGCGTTAAGCATACCTGTGATTGCAGCAGGGGGTATTGCGGATGGTCGTGGAGTGGTAGCCGCATTCATGTTGGGAGCTTCCGGAGTTCAAGTAGGAACCCGGTTTGTGGTGGCCGAAGAATGCACCGTTTCCCACGCCTATAAGGAAGCGATTATTCAGGCCAAGGACTCGGACACAGTGGCAACGGGAAGGAGTACGGGGCATCCGGTTCGTGTTCTCAAGAACAAACTTTCCAGACAAGTGCTGGCCTTGGAAAAAAATATGGCAGATCCAGAAGAAATCGCTCGACTTTGTACCGGGCGATTATGGGATGCTGTCCGCAATGGAGATATGGAAATGGGGTCTGTAATGTCTGGCCAAATTGCAGGTTTGGTCCAGAAAATACAGCCGGCTAAAGAGATTATTCAAGAAATGTTTGAGGAGGCAGAAGAAGTTTATGAGAATCGCACTACTTTTTGCAGGTCAGGGAGCACAGTATTCAGGAATGGGTCAAAGTCTATATGATCATTCTCAGGCAGCAAAGGCTATTTTCAACAAAGCCGGGAAAGAGGTAAAAGATTGGTGTTTTAATGGGACTAAAGAATTGTTACGACAAACACAAGTTACCCAACCGGCTATATACACGGTGACGATGGCGGCTTACGAAGCTTTTTTAGAACAACTGTCTACATTGGATACGGCGCATCGAAACCGATTGGAATTGGTAGGCGTGGCTGGTTTTAGTCTGGGAGAATATTCGGCATTGACGGCAGCAGGAACCATCGATTCCTTTGAAAAGGGTTTGGATATCGTAACGAAAAGAGGGGAAATGATGAATCGAGCCGGTAGGGACAATCTCGGCCAACCATTGGGAGGAATGGCTGCCGCTTTTGGGAATCGTGATGATATTCTGTCTTGCGTCGAAAATGTGAGGGAGAACGGCATGTTATGTGCTGTGAATTTTAATTCCCCTATACAAACTGTTGTGGCTGGAGATTTTCAAGCTTTAGCACGTTTTCAAGAGGCTTCCAAATCTTTTGGTGTAAAAAGTAAGCTGCTTAGTGTGGGAACGGCTTTCCATAGCCCGCTTATGGAAAAAGTGTCCTATGAACTGGAAGAACTTCTTAACACCATGGAATTGCAAAGGCCTCGAATTAAAACCTTCAGCAATTTGACAGGAAAAAATTTAGTGAAAGAGATTTCCGCAGAATCCAATTTGTCCCAAGAATTGGCGGAAATCATGGCGCGGCAGGCATGTGCACCTGTATATTGGCAGGAATGTATGGAAGCATTAGCGGAAGAGCAGGCCGAATATTATATTGAAATTGGACCGGGAACCACATTAAGCGGTCTGGCGAAAAAAATCTTGCCGGACCCCAAAACTTTAAATATTGAGGATCAGGACAGTTTGGAAAAAACAATGGAACGATTAGAAGAAGAATTAAAAAATGAAATGTTAGGAGAAGAGATATGTTAGCGAACCAGGTGGCAATTATTACCGGCGGGGTGAGAGGGATTGGAAAAGCCATTGCAATGGAGATGGTGCGGAAACAGGCCAAAGTGGTGTTGTGTTATCGGGGAAACGACCAGGCTGCTGAGAAAACATTGGAAGAAATTAAAAAACTGGGCGGTTCTGCTCTGGCGTTGAAAGGTGATGTTCGATCGGCGGGCTTTGCAAAAGAGGTAATCCGTGCAACTCTGGAGGAATATGGGCAGCTGCATATTCTGGTGAATAATGCAGGGATTACCCGTGATAAGCTTCTTTTAAGGATGACGGAGGAGGATTTTACTGAAGTAGTAGACACCAACCTTACAGGGACTTTTCAATTTCTAAAAGCAGGTTCGGAAGTGATGATGAAAAAAAGATATGGCCGCATTATTAACTTATCTTCCATCGTTGGGGTGGTTGGAAATCCGGGTCAGATTAACTATAGCGCTTCCAAAGCGGGGATTTTAGGATTGACTAAATCGGCGGCCAAAGAGTTGGGGAAAAGAGGTATTACTGTAAATGCGGTGGCTCCCGGATTCATAGAAACCGAAATGACGGAGATTCTTACAGAAGAACAAAAGTCACAGTTTATAGAGAAAATCCCGGTTAATCGCGTGGGAACACCGGAAGAAGTGGCCTATTTGGTTGCTTTCCTGGCATCGCCCAACGCGGGATATATTAATGGACAGATTATAGGAATAGATGGAGGGATGTAAGTGTGAAGAGAAGAGTAGTTGTTACAGGGATGGGAGCAGTAACGCCTTTAGGTAATGATGTGGAAAGCTTTTGGCAAGGCGTCCAAGAAGGGCGTAATGGGATTGGAGAAATCACACATTTTGATATCAGTCAACAAAAGTGTACCATGGGGGCTGAGATAAAGGATTTTTTATATCATGATAAAAGAAGTGCCAAGAGATTGGATAGGTCTTCTCAGTATGGCTTGACGGCCGTTCTTGAAGCCATGAAGCAAAGTGGCCTTGAAAGTGGTGAAAATGTAGACCCAAAACGGTTTGGAGTGTTGGCAGGAACAGGCATTGGTGGAATTACCACTTTGGAAGAAGAGGTGAGCAAAGCTTTGGAAAAAGGGATTTCCAGAGTATCGGCGCTCCTGGTACCCATGGTTATTCCGAATATTCTAGCCGGAAATATTGCAATTCAAGTGAAAGCAAACGCAGCTTGTTTGGGGTTGGTTACCGCTTGTGCTGCAGGAACCCATGCCATTGGGGAGGCATATCGTCAAATTCAACATGGGTATGCGGATGTTATGGTCTCCGGAGCAGCGGAAGCGGCTTTTGCTCCGGTATGTTTTTCCGGGTTTGCCAATATGACTGCTCTGTCTACCAGAAAAGATCCCAACCGTTGCTCCACTCCTTTTGACAAGGAGCGGGACGGTTTCGTGATGGGAGAAGGGGCGGGTTTTTTAATACTAGAAGATTACCAGCATGCAAAAAGTCGAAATGCGGTGATTTATGGAGAAGTGGTTGGCTACGGGTCAACCTGCGATGCGTACCATTTGACATCGCCGGCGCCTGACGGAGAAGGAGCCAAAGATGCTATGCTATTGGCATTGCAAGATGCAGAGCTGGGGCCCCAGGATATTGACTACATTAATGCCCACGGAACCGGCACTCCCTACAATGATCTTTTTGAAACATTGGCCATAAAAAGTGTATTTGGAGAAAACACGAAGGTGCCGATCAGTTCTACGAAAAGCATGACAGGCCATTTGTTAGGGGCAGCGGGAGCCGTAGAAGGAATCCTCTGCATCAAAGCATTGTTGGAAGGTTTCATACCTCCTACCATTAACTTAAAGGTTCCAGACCCTGAGCTGGATTTAGACTATACTCCCAACCAGGGGCGTAATGAAAAACTTTCTTATGTGATGTCCAACTCTTTGGGTTTTGGCGGGCATAACGGCACTTTAATCTTTAAGAAATATGAGGATGTAAATTATGATTATGAATAAGGATGATATTCAGCAAATCATTCCTCACAGGCCCCCTTTTTTATTGATTGACGAAGTGGTGGAAATGGTGGATGGAGAATCGATAACGGCTGTAAAATATGTTCGAGAGGAAGAGTACTATTTTCAAGGTCATTTTCCTCAGGAAAAAGTAATGCCCGGTGTACTGATTGTGGAAGCCATTGCTCAGGCCGGAGCGGTTGCCATTCTTTCTATGGAAAAAAACCGAGGGAAAATTGCATATTTTGGTGGCATCAAAGAGGCGAAATTTCGACAAAAAGTAGTGCCGGGAGATACGCTGCTTTTAAATTTGACCATCAATCGCCTTCGAGAGCGTGTAGGCACGGGTATTGGAAGAGCATTTCGAGGGGATCAACTGGTCTGTGAGTGTGAAATTTTATTTGCCATTGGCTCAAACAAGGAGTAAGTTGTGGATAAAATCAATCGAATTAATCAAACGTTGGTACAACTTTTCAATTTGGTTTTAAAATTGGAAGAAAAGGCGTTGAAGGAGTCCACTTTCCGCAATCTTTCTATTACGGAAATTCACACCCTAACTGCCATAACAGAGAATCAAACCAAAACGATGACTCAAGTGGCCAAAGAGTTGGGAATCAGTGTGAGTACCTTGACAACCGCAATTAATCGTTTGGTGCACAAGGGTTATGTTCATCGATTTCGTGTGGAGGAAGATCGGCGGATTGTAAAAATTCAACTCACGGAAGCGGGAAAATCAGCCCTAAGGGAACATGAGGCTTTTCATATTGCTATGGTAAGCGATGCGTTAAAAACTTTATCTCCGGATGAAATCGATCGATTTTCCGATACCATGGATGGGCTCATGTCTTTTTTAATGATTCGGAAAACCAGGGAAGAATTTGGGCAATATTCTCAAAAGTTCAAGCCTTTGGATTTGAAGGGGCTTACGGTATCGGTTCCATTGTTTCAAGGGGCTATGGGAATTGGTTTTTCTATGCATCAACTGGCTTCGGCGGTGGCTACCTGCGGTGGCGCAGGAACCATTGCATCCACTCAAATCGGATGGAGAGAACCGGATTTTAAGGAACGGCCTCTGGAAGCCAATCTCAGGGCGTTGGAAAGAGAGTTGAAAGAAGCTTTTTTCAAAGTAGAAGGAATTCCCAACAGAGGACCCATTGGGGTGAATGTTTTAGTTCCTTCCAAAGGATATGAAGCTTATGTTCGAAAATCAGTAGAAGCAGGAGCCGAGTTTATTGTATCCTCTGGGGGATTGCCCATTGCTCTTCCTTCTTTTGTAGAAGATTCCAAGGTAAAGTTGATTCCAGTAGTTTCTTCTTTTCGAGCGGCCAATCTGATATTGAAAAGCTGGGATAAAAAATACCAACGTTTGCCAGATGCATTTATCTTAGAGGGCCCTTATGCAGGGGCCCATTTGGGAGTTTCCGTGAACCAAACCAGAGAGAACACGGGCGAATTTTATCATGTAGTAGGTGCCTTTAAGAAAGAATTAGAGGCATTTCCTACTGTTAAATTAATCGTGGCCGGAGGAATTGGAACATGGGAAGATGCCGCGGCCTTCCTATCTCTTGGGGCGGATGGAATCCAGTTGGGAACTCGTTTTATTACCACAAAAGAGTGTGATATCCACCTTATGATAAAAAAGGCCTACATGAATTCTGAAAAAAGTAGCATTGTGGTAATTGATTCTCCATTGGGAATGCCGGCCCGCGTCTTGAAAAACTCTTTGATAAAAGAAATGGAGAAGGAAGGAAAAATGAGCTTCACTTGTGACCGCTGTTTATCCAATTGCATAGGATTGGAAGGAGCATTCTGTATTAAGGAAGCTTTGATTCGAACTGCCGATGGAGATGCAGACCGGGGGCTTCTATACATCGGGAAAAGTGGTGGCGGGCCTCGATCTTTAGAAAGTGTAGAGTCGATTTTTTCTGAATTCACAGGAGGGTTGAGCTAAATTGACATAAATGGAAATATATGGTATTCTTTATCAGAGGTGACAGATGGACTTTATACATGTAGGCATCTATAGTAGAGAGGATGGTTACGGGGAGCTTCTTTCCATGAAGCTGGCTCAGTACTATCCTCGTTTTCATTTTACCCTTCTTGGGGAAGAGCAATTGAAACATAGTGGATTACGAAAACAGTTTGATTTAATTCTAGTGGATGGATTAAAAGAACCGTTGAAAGGGAAATATGTGGGGTTGGTTTCGTCGCCCAATCAAGTGGTTATGGATGAGGACCTTTTGGAATTCAAACTACTTAAATACGGAAATGTGCGGGAGATGGCACAGCATCTGCTGTTCCTCTATTCTTCGCTTACGAATGCTCCCAGACTTGCCTTGCAAAATAGAAGATCTCAATCGTTGGTATTTTTAAGTAATCGGGGAGGAACAGGTACCACCACCATTGCTCTTGGGATGGCACAATGTTTCGCAAGATACTTGAGAAAAAAAGTATTATACCTTTCCTTGGAAAATTTTTTACACTGTTCAATTGAAAAAGGACAGAGGGGTTTGGAAGAATTTATTTATTACTTCTTAGAAGGGTCTCCAAAAGCTACGCAATTGGAAGCCTATCAAGAAAAAGGTCTCTACGAATTTTGGACATTTCGGAATAGAAAAGGGCTCAATCCTCTTTTGGACTTGGGGGAAAGAGATTTGGTGGCTATGATGGATTTTCTTGTGAAAAGTGGCTCCTATGATTATCTTTTCTTAGACATAGGAAATCACTCTACCTATTGGACCGAGAGCATTTTAAATAGAGCCTATCGAATCGTTTCAGTCTATGACCGTAGAATAACGCTAGAAGATGTAAATCAAACAATGGGGTACTTGGAATCCATGTGTGGAAACCAACTATTGCAACAACTCCAGTTGGTGGCAAATCGATGTGGGTTGGGGGATTTGCCTGATTGCGGTGAAAGGATTCCAATTTTGTGGATAGAAGAAGCGGAATATGAGCTTCCTTTGTCCTCTTTTGAAATTCCCCTAGACGGAATGTTTGGAGCGGATTTAAAAAAATTGATGAAGGAATTAACATAGAATTAACATTCTCTTAACAGGATTCCCTTTCTTTGAAAATTTACATTTAGTATAGTAAAAAGGGAATACTCTAAGAAAAGGAAGCAAGATATGAATGAAAACCTACAAATGATTGTGACATTGCTAGGCGGATTGGCCGTCTTTATTTATGGGATGAACCTCATGAGCGATGGTTTGCAAAAGACTGCAGGAGACCGAATGAGAAACATTCTTTATGTTTTAACTAAAAACCCGGTCGTGGGAGTGTTGGCGGGTGCTTTAGTGACAGCCGTACTTCAGTCCAGCAGTGCCACCACGGTGATGGTTATTGGATTTGTTAGTGCCGGTTTGATGAAGCTGCCCCAGGCAGTGAGCGTCATACTGGGCGCCAACATTGGTACTACGGTAACCGCCCAATTGATTGCTTTCAAAATCGGAGACTATGCCTGGATTTTTGTGGTTGTGGGTTTTGTAATGTTCTTTTTTATTAAGAAAGAGCAAGTCAAAAATATTGGAGAAACCCTTTTTTCTTTCGGTCTTCTTTTTGTAGGCATTAATACCATGTCTGCCACCATGAAACCTTTGGCTCAAACAGAGGCTTTTTCCCAACTGATGTTAAATGTAGCCGATAGCCCCATCCTAGGAGTAGTTGTAGGGGCATTGATGACAGCCGTCATCCAGTCCAGTTCTGCAGTAATTGCAGTGCTACAAAATTTAGCGGCTACCCCGGGACCGGATGGAGTGAATAGCCTGATTGGCATCGAAGGGGCCATTCCTATTTTATTTGGAACTAATATCGGTACAACAGTCACCGCATTATTGGCCTCCGTCGGGGCCTCCGTTAATGCAAAAAGAACGGCCTTGGCTCATACTTTTTTCAACTTTAGCGGAACATTAATATTTCTTTTTATCATTCCTCTTTATACGAAGCTGGTGGTGTTCATTTCTCCTGTCGGTCAGGAGGTGGAGGTGATCTCACGACAGGTGGCCAACGCCCATCTCCTGTTTAATGTGATTGCTACAATCTTATGGCTTCCCTTTGTTTTTGTTTTAGTAAAGTTGGTCACAAAATTAATTCGTGGGGAAGATGCGTTGAAACCCATTTCGGAACCCCTGTATTTAGATTATAAGGTAATCGAAACTCCTTTGTTTGCCATTCATTTGGCTGCACAGGAAATTCTTCGTATTGCCGATATCACATCAGATATGATAGGACATGCCAGAGAGGCTTTTTTATTAAACAGTTTTAAGGCCGTTTACAAAGTAGAAGAGTTGGAGAATGTGGTGAACCATGTTCAGGAACAGACGGTGAAGTACTTATCTTCTTTGTTTGGAATGGATTCCATAACGGAAAAACAGGCGATGGAAATTTCCGCCTATATGCATATCGCTGCCGATATCGAACATATTGCAGATCAATGCACCAACATTTCCGAATTTGCAGGAGATAAGATTAAGGGGGGATACGAGTTTTCGGATACAGCCGTTGCAGAGTTAACCGTTAGCTTTGATCAAATCGAGTATATGATGAAAACCACCTTGGCCGCTCTTAAAACAGGCGACCGGCTTCTGGCAAAAGATGTATTGGAACAGGAAAAAGAAGTGAATCAAATGGAGACCCGGCTTAGAAGGAATCATATGAAACGATTGAATGAAAGAAAATGTTCTCCCGAGTTCACGGTGATTTATACAGATATGGTACATAATTTGGAAAAGATTGGAGATTATTGTACGAATATTGCTGAAGCGGTGCTGAACGACTTTCATTTCAAGGATAAAAAACAAGCACCCAAGTCTTCCCGCTGAGAGGTAAATTGTAAATGAATGCTTCCTATGCTAAAATACAAATAGTGAGGAAGCATTTTTAACGGAGAGCAAAATGAAAAAAATATTAGTCATTGAAGATGAACCAAACATTCTGGAATTGGTACTTTATAATATCCGCTCCAACGGATTTGAAGGGATTGGCTCCGAAGATGGTTTGGCAGGGATGGAATTAATTCATAAAGAAAAACCGGATTTGATTTTGTTGGATTTGATGCTTCCCGGAAAAAATGGGATGGATATTTGCCGTGAGTTAAGATCCGCAGGAAATCGAACTCCTATTATCATGCTGACAGCCAAATCGGAGGAAACAGATCGGGTTATGGGACTAGAATGGGGTGCCGATGATTACATTTCCAAACCTTTTGGAATTCGTGAACTAATGGCTAGAATTAAAGCAGTGCTTCGGAGGTATGAGGAACAAGGAGAAGACGCTTTTGGCTATGGCATGAACGAGAAAGAGGAGATGGCTCGAGATGGTGTCATTCGAATCAATGGGCTGGTCATTGACGAAGGTCGATATCAAGTGTCGGTAGACGGTAATCTGGTAAGTCTAACAGCCAAAGAGTTTGAACTTCTGATGTTTCTTGCCAAGAACCAAGGGTTGGTGTTTACCCGAAATCAATTATTGGACAAAGTATGGGGCATCGAGTATGCGGGAGAAACCAGAACGGTAGATGTTCATGTTCGTTATTTAAGAAAAAAATTACAGGAGGCGGCCCGAGAAACGGAAGAAGAACGATATATCGAAACCATTCGAGGAAAGGGGTATCGTTTTAAATGAAAAAAAAGTTTTTTGGCTCAGCCTTACTTCTGTCTTTTTATAATATCGTATTGGCTTTTGTGGTTTTTGAAGTGCTGAATCAAGGAATTCTTCTGTATATCTTGACGGCCATAGGCGGAACCGTTCTTCTTTTTTTTGCTATGTATAATTGGTTGATTCGTCCGGTTCTTGACTTAAAACGCCAATTAGAAGACGCAGAAAACATTCGAAAAGAATTTGTTGCCAATGTGACCCATGAATTTAAGACGCCGCTTACCTCTATCGCAGGATTTATAGAAACTTTACAAGACGGGGCTCATGATAACCCAGAGATACGTGAAAAATTTCTCGATATTATTGCTATTGAAACCGCTCGTTTGGCAAGATTAATTGAAGATCTTCTCATTATATCGGAAATGGAAAATCGTAAGAATACGGACCATAATGAAACTTTTGATATTAAGTTAGTATTGTCTCAAATTTTAGAAACGATGGAGCCAATCGCTAATGGACAAGGAATCCGAATAATACTGGAAGCAGAAAATCAATTGGTATTGCATGGGAGTGAAGATCGGTTTCGTCAAATGTTGGTAAATCTTATTGAGAATGCCATAAAATATTCCGGAAGCGGCAAATTGGTGACGGTAGGAGCCAGAGATGAGAAAGATCATATTCGCGTGTATGTAAAAGACCGAGGTATCGGCATTGCTACAGAAAATATTCCACGGTTGTTTGAACGGTTTTATCGGGTAGATAAATCACGCTCTCAAAAGATGGGGGGCACCGGATTGGGATTGTCCATCGTGAAGCATGCAGCCGCTCTTTTTTCTGCCCAACTTACAGTGGATAGCGCATTGGGAGAGGGTTCAACTTTTTCTATTCTTTTTCCAAAATAGTACCTTGATTAACATGGTCGCTAAATGTCGATTTGAAGGCAGTTGTCATTATATGGCAACTGTTTTAAGTTGTAATTATGAAAACCATTCAACAAGCTATACGAGAAATACGAGATTTGCTGGCACTGCAACAACGGGAACTTACGGATGAAGAAGCCATGGAAATCATAGAAAACCATGTTTTTCAACATGAGGAATTTGCTTTCTTGTCGGGGAAGCAAAAGGGAGAGTATATAAAACGTATATTTCATGCTGTTCGAAAGGACCTGGATATCTTAAACCCTTATCAAGAGGATGATCAGGTTTCTGAAATCATGGTGAATGGCAAAGATCATATTTTTATAGAAAAAGCAGGTCAAATTTTTTCGATTTCCGAAACCTTTGATACGGTAGAGGCTTTGGAAGAAGTAATACGAAGATTGGCGGCGGGAGTTCAACGGGAAATCAACGAATTAAATCCCATCGTGGACGCACGATTATCGGATGGCTCTAGAGTAAACGCCGTTTATAAAAATGTTGCTATCAACGGACCCATCTTAACCATTCGGAAATTTCCTCAAAAACATATAACCATGGAGGATTTGATACGAAACAAAACCATACCCAGAGAGGCAGCAGAATTTCTCAGAGATCGAGTTCGCCAGGGATACAACATGCTCATTAGTGGGGGAACTTCCTCTGGGAAGACCACTTTTCTTAATGTTTTATCAAATTACATTCCTAAAAATGAACGGGTTATTGTTATTGAGGATTCTGCAGAACTTCAAATTTCGAATATCCTCAATATTGTTCGTCTGGAATGCCGTAATGCCAATCTTCAGGGAAGAGGAGAGGTATCTATGGAGCAGTTGATTAAGACCAGTCTTCGAATGCGACCGGATCGTATCATTGTGGGAGAAATCAGAGGAAAAGAGGTGATGGATATGATTCAGGCTATGAATACGGGCCATGATGGGAGCCTGTGCACCAGCCATGGCAATTCCGTGAAAGGAATGCTTCGTAGATTGGAGGCCATGTTTTTGCAGAGCACACCGTTTCCCATAGAGGCCATTCGTTCACAGATTGCAGAAGCTATCGACATTATGATTCATTTGGGACGGTTTCAACAGGGTCACCGACGAGTTTTAGAAATCTGTCAGTTGACCGGATTGCAAAGAGAAGAATATTTGCTAAATCCTCTTTTTTATTACACGGAGGAGAAGGGTTTGTTTTCAACGGGGAACCCGTTGGAAAAAGGAAAGAGGCCATGGGAAGAGGCGGGAAAATAATAGAAGAAATAAACAATCTATTCTCCTTTGGAAGAGAGTCCGGAAATGATCCTAGACTATTAAAGTATTTGGTGTTCTCTTTTGGTGTGTATTTTGTTATTGTCCTTTTGTTTTACAATCGGGGGTGGTTAATTTTTGGGTTTCCGCTTACACTACCGATTCTCTTGAAAGCTTTTCAAAGAAACAAGGAAAAAAGAGAGAAAGAAATGTTGCTTCTTCAGTTCCGCGATTTTTTATATTCTCTTTCTGTTTCCTTTGCATCCGGGAGGCAGATGGGGCAGGCGTGGTTGGAAGCAGACGCCTATCTTGCACCCCTGTATAAAGGAGACGCTATTATTAGAAGAGAGCTATCTCTGATGATTCACCGCTTTCAAGAGGCTCGGGAGCCGGAAGATCAAATTTTATTTGATTTTTCCAATAAATACCCCCTTGAAGACATTCAATCCTTCACGGAGGTGTATATAACTTGTCGCACTACCGGTGGTGATATAGAAAAAGCTGTGCTTACCACGGTACGAGTGTTATTGGATAAGATGGCGATTCAACAGGAATTTAATGGATTGGTAGCACAGAAAAAATATGAAGCCAAGGTAATCACGGCGCTTCCATTTTTGTTGTTGTTTCTTTTACGATTGGCCAGCCCGGAATACCTGGACATATTATATGATACATCCTTGGGTGTTTTGGTGATGACATTGGCTTTGCTCTTGATTTTTATTTCATTTTGGTGGATGAGCCGTCTTTTGGAAAGCAAAATATGAATACAAAAAAATGGATGGATTATTTCTTAGGAGACCCGGAGAAACTAAGGACACGTTATCGAGCGCTTTACGATGATGAGAATCCTCAGAATTATATCGATGCCTACCAATCGCAGGTGAAGAGGTGGAGTTTCTTATTTCTTGGAATGTTTCTCATCATCGTTGTTTTATCGTTTGTGACTAGTGGCACAGGTATAAATCTTTCCTCCGTTCCGGGCGAAGAGGCAACCACTAGAATATATTTAGGGGAAAATTGGGAGGAATCCATTCGGTTAGATATTGAAATGGTTCTGGAAGAAGAAAGAAAATGGACAAGTATAGAACTAAAACCTTGGATTCAAGACATCAAATTACAGCAGAGCGAGGAAAAGGATTCTATGGAAAAACAGTTTCTTGATGCAGAAAGAGAACTTCGGTTATGGGTAAAGAATGTAAGTAGTGAAGAAACACCTTCTTATCTGGAGTTGCCGACAAAATCTTCGGGAGGCGTAGAGTATCATTGGAGGACGGATTCGGACAAATCCCGTTTTTATATATTTATCCTGCCACTGGGGTTCTTCTTGTTTCTTTATTTAAAGAAGGATGAAGATTTGAGAAAAAAAGAAAAAGAAGCGTTGGAATCTGTTGAAAGTCATCTTCCCCAATTTGTAACCAGACTGGTTCTTCTGTTGGAGGCAGGTTTGGTGGTTTCAGCTGCTTTAGAGAGGATTATAGATGAATATCGAAGAACCATAACAGTTGTGAGAAAAAAAGATTATTTTATTGACCGTATGATTAAGCTGGATCATCGGGTACGCGAAACCAAGGGGGATTATACCATTGAAATAAAACAATTCTCTCATCGAACAGGAAGCCAGGATTTCATCCGAATCGGGGGTCTCATTAATGAAAATCGACAAATTGGTTCGGAATTGAGTGAAAAGCTTCTCATGGAAGCCAATTCATTATGGGAAAGACGAAAGAGGAGTGCTTTGGAAAAGGGTAGGGTAGCAGAGTCGAAACTGACTTTTCCTTTAATGTTTCAAATCATATCTCTGATTACCATCATAACAGCGCCGGTATTTATTGCCATGTAATTACAATACGAAAAGGAGAGTGCAATGAAAAAAATTCGTTTGCCTGGAAATCAGCAAGGGATGGAAATGGTTCAAGTGGCTATCTTGGTTGGAATTGCCGTTGTGGTTGGTTTGATTTTCAAAACTGAAATTACCAGTTTTGTAAATCATGTATTTGATGATTTGTTCGCCAACTTCTAGATGATAGCGGGAAATCGCAAGGGAACCGTTATGGTTGAAGCGGCTTTGGTCATGCCGTTGGCATTATTGGTAGTGATTACTCTCTTGGTAATGTGTGTTTTTCTCTATCAAGAGGTTCATCAATCTTCGAATCTCTATCAAAACTTGTTGGAAGAAAGTTGCTACGAGAGCCAGACGGGAACTACGGGATACAACATAAGCAATGATTTCATCTTTTTAAAAAAGAGCAGACTTCGGCAGTTTCCCCAAATACACGGAGAAACAAGCATATCTTATGATTCTCGAGGATGGGTGTCATTGCATAGCCAAAATAAATTTGAGGCCAATCGGTACATTATAAAAGAAATGGATTATATAAGATGGATCGACTCGTTGAAAAGTGTGGAATGATTTCCGTTTTTCTCATTCTGGTTCTTGGCTCCATAATGGCCGCGGTTTTTATTTTCATTGCTGCCGCCAGTGACAAGGCGGAGGAAAGTATGGCCAAAGGATACATTCATTTGGCGGGAAGATCCTCGCTGTCAGAATACCATGTGAGCCTTAAGGAAAGATATAGTTTGTTTGCTACCGATTTGACGGTGAATCAATTGGACCACCGAATGACATTTTATTTGAGGGAGAATTTTTTAAGACAAAAGACCCTAAGGATGGAGTTGGATCAAATCGATATCAAGAACAGAGAGTTTTCTTTGGGCAATGCAGACTTATTTGAACAACAGTTGATAGATGGTGTATGTTATCCGCCATCCCATGGGTTAATATCTGAGTTGCAAATATTTAATGCGGAATGGGTGGATGTATACGGATGGGGTATTTTACCTTCCAATGGGTCCCCGGGATATTCTATAAATTTAACACATATTCGAGACTATTTTTCCCAAAAAAACTCACTTCTATCCTTAAAGCCGAATGCTTTTAACCGATTGGAATATATTCACAAGTATTTTAATCATCACAAAAAAGAACCGGTTATTTCAAACAGCTATTTTCTGAATGAAGCCGAATATATTCTCTATGGTTTTCCTTGCGACGAAAAAAATTTAAATAGATTTCAAAGAGATTTTATAGCGGTTCGTACTTTACTGAATTTAATTCACATCAAAGAGGATCCAGAGAAAATGAGAACATTATATGTGGCCGCTTCTTTGTTGACACCGGGGCCTAAGGTAGTGGCTACACAGTTGGCTCTGGCTGGCTTATGGGCTGGATTTGAGGCCAGCAACGATTGGAAACTTTTAGTAGAAAATCAAGGAGTGGAACCTTTGAAAGCCAAAGAACACTGGGCATTGACCTTTGAAGGGATGGCAGATAAAAGTCCCGACGAAGCGTATGTTCGTCCTAAAATTGAATCGGATGTTCATTACCAGGAGTATTTGGATGCATTTCTATTGATCCAAAACAGAGAAAATCAGCTATTAAGGATGTTGGACTTGATTCAAATAAATATTTGCTGTATGACGGAATCTCATTTTTTGATTCAAGAATGTTTCACGGGGTTTTCTTATGATATTGTCATTAACGGAAAAAGCTATCATGGAACGGAAACCTATTAAAAGAGGCTCTGTGACAATAGAAGCGGCGCTGTTTTTGCCTTTGTTCTTTGTGGCCATTTTAACAGTAGCTTTTAGCATGCGGTGGATTTTATATGAATTACAAACTACAAACCTTGCCTTGGATGAGGCAAACAGGGTGGCGATTTCTGCTTACCAAGACGATTGGGATGTGCTGTCACGCAATGGTATATTTTCACTAAACCACCGGATTATAACCCGTTCCCTTGAAGAAACCTCTTTGGAACATGCTTGCTATGTTTCTCAAACGGCTCATGAGTTCTTGGATTCCGGACTTACAGATTTAATTGAAATTTCAATTACTTATCCCCGTTCGATTCCCGTTCCATTTTTTCAAGATTATTCCCGCCAAGGGGAAACCCGATTGCTCTTTCGGGCTTTTGTGGGAAGAAGCCAAGAGGAATCTTTTTCCCTTGAAGATGTGGATGACGATGATTTTATTGTATGGGTTTTTCCGGTAGCCGGAGAGAGATACCACTTGGAAGATTGTGGTTTTATAAAAGTTTGTGCAAGGCAAAAAATTTTGTCTTCTTCATTGAGAAGCACTTATTCCCCCTGTCAACATTGTCACCCGGAAACCTTGGAAGACGGGCATTATGTATATGTTTTTCCAAACCAAGGAAGCGTCTATCATCGAGGAAATTGTTTTATCGTGGATCGCTTTGTAATTGCTATGATGAAATCTGCTGCAGAAGAGAGGGGATATACTCCTTGTAAAAGTTGTTTTGGAGGAACAAGAAATGAATAAAGAAAAAGATTCTAGCATACACCGAAAGATTGAAAGAGATTTTTTTAAAGTATCTTATCCCAAAGGAATACTAAAGGAGTATGAGAAGAAGGTATTGTCCAGTGGTCAATTGGGAGACTTATTGCCGATGCGTTTTATTTCCACCGCTACGGAAGAATGGGTATATTATGAATTTCAAAACCATCGTCCCTTGGATCAGATTCAATTGCAAAATCTAACGGAAGCTATGGAAATCATTGAGAAGGTGCTTGTGGTGTTGCTCCAGGCGGAAGACTATTTGATTGACATTGGGAACATCTGCTTGGATTATCGCTGGATTTACTATGACGAAACCGGCAAAACCGTTCGATTGGCTTATGTTCCCAAAAGAGAAACATTGGATTGGCAAATCTCATTATTTCAATTAATCGGAGATGTTAATGGCCTATACGATAGCAAAGATAGCCAACCTTACTTTCAGCAGCTAGTAGACTATATGGATCATCGCCTCAGAACATTAAGAGACCTTTTTTTAAAAATTGGAGAACTAAAAAGAGAGGCACATCTTACAATGGGCGGATTATAGAATCCGGCTGGTGTGAAGGGATAGTGTATGCAATATACCTTTTAATGTGGTATAATTTCCTTACATTAACAGGAGGCTTTAACATATGCGAAACATCAATCGTTTAAAATCCATGGGAACTGCATTCGGAATAACCATCGTTCTTTTCGGGATTCTTTTCTTAGGCTGGCCGGAAGCTGTAATTGGCTTTATTGCCCTGGTAATTGGAGTGTCCGTTTCAATATCGGGAATCTATCTTGCCGTTTCATCCAGATACCGGTATGAACAGTTGCCTTATGCCAGAGCAAAAATGGTAATAGGGGTTTTGCTCTTTGTTTTGGGAATTTTTATTTCCATCAATACCAACTTAACCGTAACAGTAGCGGGTTTGTTTGTTGGCTTTTTTGCCTTCCTTTCGGCTGGAGAAAGAATTTACACAGGAATAGCCAGAAGGAGATTGAGGTTAAAGTATGGTGCAACCATCATATTTGGGATTGTACATGGTCTTTTCGGGATTCTTATGGTTTATGCAGCTATGCAAGCCTTTTCCTTAATCGTTATGTTTGCAGGAGTATATCTTTTGATTGCCGGTGGTTTGATGATCATATCCACCTCATATTTACGTGATTTTTAGGAGTGGCTATGATTCCTTTATCAACAAAATCAAGACCTGTTAAATTAGAGGATGTGGTAGGCCAAGAACACTTTATGTACAAAGGTTCTCTTCTTTATAATTCCATTAAGAATCGAACCTTTGATTCCGCCATTTTTTTTGGGCCATCCGGAACCGGGAAAACCACACTGGCTCGAATTATCGCCAAAGAGATGGATGCTGAATTTCATGAGATCAATGCATCTACAACGGGAATCAAAGAGTTAAAAGAAATATTAGAAAAATCCAAAATGAAATTTTTTGGATTGCAGAAGGAGACCACATACCTTTATGTAGACGAATTTCACCGGTGGAATAAGTTACAGCAAGACAGTCTTTTGAAAGCGTTGGAAGAAGGGGTAATTCGATTTATTGGTTCCACCACAGAAAATCCTTATTTTGCAGTTAACAATGCCGTTTTAAGCCGTGTGCGAAGTGTTTATGAGTTCAAACCATTATCAAAAGAACATATTTTGATACTATTGAAGAGGGCAATCAATGCTTCGGAGAAAGAAGGGGGGGCATTGGATATAGAGTTTGAGCCCAAGGCACTGGAGGCCTTGGCGGATATGAGCTCCGGGGATGCGAGAATTGCCTTGGACACCTTGGGATTTCTTAGTGAAAACAGGGGTGTTCGCAAGAAGATTTCTTTGGGCTTGGTGGGAGAAGCGATGCAACGCCGTACCGTTTTTTATGATAAAGAAGAAGATAAATACCAACTAATAAGTGCACTACAGAAGTCTATTCGGGGGTCCGACCCGGATGCAGCTGTTCATTATTTGGCCCGGCTCCTGAACGGCGGAGAAGATTTGATGATGATTGGTAGAAGGTTACTGGTTATTGCATCGGAAGATATCGGCATGGCATACCCCAATGCCATTTCCATTGTAACTTCTTGTGTAAAAGCCAGTTTGATGGTTGGTTTGCCGGAAGCAGAAATCAACCTAGCGCAAGCAGTTATTTTGATGGCTTCTTGTCCAAAATCCAATGCATCATATATGGCGCTGGTAAATGCCAAAAGAGATTTAGAAAAAATGGCAGTAGCCTCCATTCCACCACATATCGCCGATTCTCATTACCAAGGTTCGAAGGAGCGCGGACATGGGATAGGTTATCGGTACCCCCATGATTTTGGTGGATATGTACAACAACAATATCTTCCTGATGAACTGATTCAAAAAGGAGCAAAGTACTATCTGCCTACCAACAATGGATCGGAAGCGCAATTCAAAAAGTTTTTAGAAGAATTGAAGGAGAAATTGGGTGGAGATTAAAAAGGCAGAGCCTTGTGGTTTTTGTTTTGGTGTAACCCGCGCTGTGAACTTGGTAGAGGACATCTTGAAGGAAGAATCAACAGAAAAGATTTTTTCTTATGGTCAATTGATTCACAATAAGGGAGTCACGGAAAGACTACATGAAAAGGGATTGGAGAGCACAGATAATCTGGAACAAATACAAGCCGGAAGCCGTTTGATTATTCGTTCTCATGGGGCGCCCAAGGAAGTTTTTTTAGAAGCCAAAGAGAAGGGACTTTGTATTATTGATGCTACATGCCCTTATGTTATGAAGATACAAAAACTGATGGAAGAGGCGACGGAAAAGAATCTGGTTGTAGCGGTAGTAGGAGATCCCCTTCATCCGGAAGTCGTGGGAATCATAGGATGGGCGACTTCGAAGGAAAAAGTTCAGGTAATCCAACAGGAAGAAGAGGCTTTGAATCGGGATGTAAAACCGGATGTGGTGGTGGCGCAAACTACTTTTAATCGAGAAAAGTATGAACGTATCGTAGAGGTTCTCAAGGAAAAAAATCCAGAACTTATTGTTTATGATACCGTCTGCAACGCGACCAGAGATCGGCAAGAAGCCGCCAGAAAATTAGCGGAAGCTTCGGATGTAATGATTGTAATTGGAGGAAAAAATAGTTCCAATTCTAAAAAGTTGGCCGAGATTTGTGAAAAACATTGTCCAACAACGTTTTTTGTAGAAAATTTTAATGAATTATCGTTGAAAAACATAGAAAATTGTAGTAGAATTGGGGTTGCGGCAGGTGCATCGACGCCTGTGTCAGATATTGAGGAGGTTATTGTCAACATGAGTGAAATCATCACTGAAAGAAATGAAATGGAGGATTATCTGGAGGCTATTGAAAAGTCTTTAAGATTACCTCGGCTGGGAGAAATCGTAGAAGGCACAGTGCATCAGGTGACTGACAAAGAAGTGATCGTGAATCTGGGCTGTAAAAAAGACGGAGTGATTCCCAAGGAAGAGTTGACTTTGGAAGCGGATCAAAAAATTACGGACGTTTTCAAGGAAGGAGACACCGTTCAAGCAAAGGTTATTAAAACCGATGACGGAGACGGAACTATTATGCTCTCCAAAAAGAAGCTACAAGTAAATGAAAACTGGGAGGAAATCAGTCAAGCTCTTGATGATAAAGAAACCATTGACGTGAAAGTAGTTCGAGTGGTCAACGGTGGCGTAATTGCAAGCTACAAAGAAGTGGCCGGTTTTGTTCCTCTGTCCCAATTATCAGATCGCTTCGTGGAAAATGCGGAAGAGTTCATGGGGCAGGTCTTGCCAGTTAAAATTAGCCGGGTAGACAAATACAAAGGAAAAGCGGTATTTTCTCACAAGGCTTATTTGGCGGAGCAACGCCAAAGCAAAATGGCTGAAATATGGGAAAAATTAAGCGTAGGGGATGTAATTGAAGGAACCGTAATGCGTTTCACTGATTATGGCGCTTTTGTAGACATTGGTGGAATTGATGGTTTATTGCACATTTCCGAAATCAGTTGGGGGAAATTAAAGCATCCTCAGGAAGTTCTGTCAATCGGAGAAAAAATTAATGTGAAGGTATTGTCCATGAATGCAGAAAGAGGAAAAATTTCTCTTGGGTTAAAACAAACTCAACCGGAGCCTTGGACAATCATTGACGAAAAATATCAGGTAGGCCAATTCCTGGTGGGAAAAGTGGTTCAAATTAAAGAATATGGAGCTTTTGTAGAATTGGAGCCCGGGTTAGATGGTTTGGTGCATATTTCTGAGGTCGCCCATAAAAGAGTAGCTGATTTGAATGACGAACTTACGGTAGGACAAGAAGTGAACACCAAGATTTTGGAAATTGACAAAGAGAAGAAGAGAATCAGCCTTAGCATAAAAGAAACCATGGAACCTCCTATCTTTGAAGAATCCGCGATGGAAACCGAATTGGCATCAGATAAAGAAGAAGATGTGGAAGATTTGGTTGAGAATGTAAAAGAAACGGCTTCTGAGGGAATAGAGCCGACATCCGAAACGATGACGGAAGAACCCACGGAAGAGGTTACGGAAGAACCCACGGAAGAGGTTACGGAAGAACCCACGGAAGAGGTTACGGAAGAACCCATGGAAGTTAAAAACGAAGAATAAATGTATTTTGCTCAAATAAAAAAGGGTGGCAGCGCCACCTTTTTTATTTGAAATCAGATTTTCAGGAAGAGGCTAGGATTAATTCTTTGGCACTTTCCAAGGTGGTGGAGGTAATGGTTTCTCCGCCTAAAAGACGAGCCATCTCTTTAATTTTTTCGTCAAAATTCAATTCTACGACCTGAGTCACCGTAGAGGTATCGGTTTCTTTTTTTTCAATTCGAAAATTTTGCTTGCCGCAAGCTGCAATCTGAGGAAGATGAGTAATACAAATCACTTGTTTATGGGAAGCAATTTGTTTTAGCTTTTTTCCCACCACAGATGCGGCAATACCGGAAATACCGGAATCGATTTCATCGAAAATCATAGAGGCGACTCCATCAAAATCTGCGATAATCTTTTTGAATGCCAACATAATTCGTGACATTTCTCCCCCGGAAGCGATTTTGGACAAAGGTTTTAAAGGTTCTCCTTTGTTGGTGCGGATTAGAAATTCAATTTTATCCAAACCTGTTTCTGAAAATGAGGGCAGGGCAGCAAAGTCGATGGAGAGCTGTGCATGGAGAAATCCCAATTCTGCCAATTCGCTTTGAATTTGTTTTTCCAGTTCTTGGGCAGATATTTTTCTGAGTCGCGTTAGCTCTTCGCATGCCGTTTTAAGTTTTTGGGTGATTTCTTCCCATTCGGATTGGTATCGGGCTCTGGTTTCATCAAAGTTTTCCACTACATTTAGTTTTTCTTCAAGGTCTCTCTGAAAGTTCATGATGGAGTCATAGTCCGGGCCATATTTTTTCTTTAACTGTTGAATGAGATGAAGTCGATCAAGGGTTTCTTCCAACTCTTCGGGTGAGTAAACAATTTGATTTATTTTTTCCGTGATTCCCTTTGCTGCTTCTTCTAAGCGATAATAGATGTCTTGGAATTCTTGTTCTACTTCTTTTAATTCTTCAGAGTAGGAAGAAATCTCTTTTAATGCTTGCCAAGAAGCATATATTCTGTCTAAAACGGCCCTCTGATCTCCACTGGTGATTTCATGCGCTTCCCTTAACTTTTGATGAATTTTTTCACTGTTTTGGAGCAAAGATTTTTTTTCTGCCAATTCCGATTCCTCTTCCTGATGCAGATTGGCTTGTTTGATTTCCTCCAATTGGTATTTCATGAAATCTTTCATGCGTTCCATTTCGTCACTTTGATGTTCCAGCTTTTGCAATCTTTGTTTGGAAAACCGATATTGATCGAAAAGTTCTCTTACATTAGTCAAAAGAGGTTCCAATATGGAGTGATGATAAGAATCCACAAAGGATATGTGGTTTTCGGAGTGTAATAATGCCTGATGGTCATACTGTCCATGAATATCGGCTATTTTTTTGCTGAGGGAAGATAATTCATTTAGGGAGACAATCTCTCCGTTTACCTTGCAAAGGTTTTTTCCGCTTGCGTTGAGTTCTCTGGTAATGATAAATTCTTCCTCATTCAATGTAGCTACCATTTGTATCAATGCCTTTTCTTTCCCGGTTCTCACATATGAGGAATCCGCTCGGCTTCCCAGCGCCAAACTGATAGCTTGTACCATAATGGATTTGCCTGCGCCGGTTTCTCCGGTAATGATATTTAAACCGCTACCAAATTCCAATTCTGCCTGTTGAATGATAGCAAAATCTCGAATCATTAGATGTGTGATCATAGAAACCTCCAAGAGCCCCAAATGGGTTGTTGACTGCCGTTGTTATACTAGACAAACATATGTTTGTATAGTATAATAATACCGTAAAGCCTTGATTTAAGCAAGAAAAACCCAAGTTTTGTAGGAAATTGATGGGTAAAGAATTCAATGATTGTATTAGGAATTGACCCTGGTTATGCCACCATGGGCTGGGGGATTATCGAGAATAAAGGGCATTCTTTTCATGCCATAGCCTATGGTGCCATACTTACCAAGGCGGGGGATCCTATGGAAGAAAGATTGCATTTTATTTATCGGGAACTCTGCTCCATTATTGATCAATACCAGCCGGAATTGGTAAGCATTGAGGAATTGTTTTTCAACACCAATAGTAAGACCGCCATTTTAGTAAGCCAAGCTCGCGGGGTGGCCATATTGGCTTCTGCGGAAAAAGGACTGGCTTTTTTTGAATACACTCCGTTACAAATCAAACAGGCCTTGGTTGGTTATGGAAGAGCGGATAAACATCAAGTGCAACAGATGGTCAAGACCATTTTGGCATTAGAAGCTATTCCAAAGCCGGATGATACGGCGGATGCTTTGGCGACAGCGGTCTGCCATTGCCATTCTTACAGGGGGCGACAAAAGGTGAATGATGGTTGCATACAGGTTGGGCATAGCAAAGGAGGTCAGAAATGATCCAATACATAAAAGGAGTCCTGGGTGGACGTTTTCCGGGTGGAATCCTGCTGGAAACCAACGGGATTGGTTATATGGTTCATGTCCCGGACAATTCCTCCTTATATTTAGCGGAAGAAGGGCAAGCTGTAAAGGCTTTCACTCGTATGATTTTTCGGGAAGACGATGTGAGTTTGTTTGGCTTTTCGGATCAAGAGGGTCTGCATTTGTTCGACCAATTGATTACCGTCAATGGGGTAGGTGCCAAAGCGGCTCTTTCCATTCTTTCCATTCTTCCTCCCGGAGAAATTCAAAGAGCCATTGTTTTTCAAGATGTGTCGATGTTAACTCGTGCCAATGGAATAGGGAAGAAAACGGCAGAGCGTATTGTGTTGGAGTTAAAGGATAAAATGAACAAAACCGTTTTTTCAGAAGAAGAGAGTTCCGCGTTAAAGACCGAGACTTTTTCGGAAGCCAATCAGCGAACGGAAGCTCTACATGCATTATTGGTGTTGGGGTATACTCGCAGCGAAGCCATTCATAGTTTATCTGCGGTTACAGAGGAAGGATTGACTTGCGAAGAATATATTAAAAAGGCCCTCAGTGGGCTATTATAGAAAATCGTCTATTTCAGGCAAAGGAGCGAATTCATGGAGAGCCAACCGTTGACCGATCCCCATACCGAATCCGGCGAGGAAGTGCAAGAACGGAACTTAAGACCTCATATACTACAAGAATATATTGGCCAGAAGAATGCCACAGAAAACATGAAGGTTTTTATAGAAGCCGCAAAAAAACGCGGAGAACCACTGGATCATGTTTTGTTTTACGGCCCCCCTGGCCTTGGAAAAACCACTTTGGCAGGGATTATCGCCAATGAGATGGGAACAGATATTCGGATTACTTCCGGTCCGGCTATTGAGCGTGCAGGGGATTTGGCGGCCATACTAACAAATCTAACCCCAAATGATGTATTATTTATCGATGAAATTCACCGTTTAAACCGAGCTGTAGAAGAAATCCTCTATTCTGCAATGGAAGATTTTGCTTTGGATATTATTATAGGGAAGGGTCCTAGTGCTCGGTCTATTCGTCTGGATTTGGCTCATTTTACCCTCATAGGGGCCACCACACGAGCAGGTAGTTTAAGTGCTCCTCTTCGAGAACGTTTCGGAGTAGTGAGTAAATTTGAATCTTATACCATAGAAGAATTGATGGAAATTTTAAAACGTTCCGCCAAAATTTTAGGGGTAGGTATCGACCAAGGCTCATTAGAAGCCTTGGCGAAAAGATCTCGGGGAACTCCTCGGGTTGCCAACCGTCTACTAAAAAGAGTTCGTGACTTCAGCCAAGTTCAAGGAACTGGTATCATAGAGCCTATGATTACCGAAAAAGCCCTGAAAGCCTTACGCGTAGACGAATTTGGTTTGGAAAACTTGGATCGCGAAATATTAAAAATTATTATTTATCGATTTAATGGTGGACCGGTAGGGATTGATTCCATTGCTGCTGCCCTGGGGGAAGAACGTGTCACCATAGAAGATAGCAATGAACCATTCCTGATTCAAGAGGGGTTCATTCATAGGACTCAAAAAGGAAGGGTAGCCGGGGATCGAGCCTATCAACTTTTGGGATTGGCAACCCCTGAGCGGGAGCAAATAGCCATGGATGATTTAGGGGGTATTTTAGAGAATGAACCGGACGTGTGATTTTAGAAAAAACGTAAATACAGGAAGAACGGCCTTGCTGATTCTTTTTCTCAGTTGCTTTCTTATGATTGCAACTGCCAGTACGGTGTATGGAGTATCTTCTTTTTACCTTAAAGTAGGGTTATCCTACGGATATCAAGAAGTTACTTCTGTTAGAATAAGTTGTGTGGGAGGACTTGCCATAGTCGAAATGAAAGATCGATCTTATGAAATCCTTGCCACATATCCGGAAGAGAAAGCATTCACCGCGGTAATTGAAGGAGGGGTGGTTTCCATTCTTAAAGAAAATGGAGAAACCTTATACACTGATTTCAGTGTGGACCAAGCAATCTTCCCTTATGAAGAAGGGGCTGTCATTTATGCCGGAGCGGAAGGGTATCGAGGTGGTTTTTGTTTTTATCCAGTAGAAAATCAAAAAATGAATTTGATTAACTATGTGGAGTTGGAAGATTATGTAAAAGGTGTGGTTCATTCAGAAATCGGACAAAGCAGTCCGTTGGAAGCCATCAAAGCTCAGGCAATTTGTGCAAGAAGCTACGCCATATGCAATTTGAATCGACACCGGGCATTCGGATATGATATCTGCGCCACCACCCATTGTCAGGTTTATAAAGGATATCGAAATGAATTTCCCTCCACCAATCGAGCTAGCGAAGAGACGGAAGGATTGGTCATTTATTATCAAGGAAACCCGGTACCGGCTTACTATTCAAAAAATGATGGGGGGCATACCGACAATGTGGAAGATGTTTGGGGTAGCAAAATTGGGTATTTAAGAGGAGTGCGAGATGAGTTTTCTCCACTATATTCTTGGGAAAAGTCCTATACCTTTGAAGAATTGGGCGCACTTTTACGACAGAGCAATTATTCAGTTGGGAATATAAGCAGTATTACCATTACAAAAAGAAACGCTTCCGGCACTGTGGCAAGAATTGCCATTTGGGATGAAAGAAAACAAACTATTCTTACAGGAAATCAGCTAAGGACTGTTCTTGGAGCGAATACGATTAAATCCGGGATGTTTTCCTTTAGCCCCATCTCACCGGAAAGTTTACATGAAGCTTTGGACAATGCCACCACTCAGATCTTAAATTCGGGGAATATCACGGCGATTAATTTGGGTTCGCAAAGAAGTTATAGCAAAACCTTGCAAATTGTAGGAAAAGATGGCATTATACGAGATGCGGAAGCATCGCAGCTTTCCATCACGGATGGAAAAACTCTGGTGGTCCCCGGGAGTTCTTCGGATTCCACTCAAAATGCCTTCACTCCTGTGGTCACATTGGGAACGGAGTCTCAACTTAAGTCTCCCGTCACATTCTATGGCCTGGGTTGGGGCCATGGTGTGGGAATGGCCCAAGACAGCATCATAGCCATGGGAAAACTAGGCTATAATTACCAGTTTATGTTAGATTATTTTTTCACGGATATCACCATCGCGCCCTTTAATCCCTAATAGGCTGAAGGAAGGACTTTGAATGCACATTGATCAGTTTGACTATCATTTGCCACCACAACTCATTGCGCAACATCCATTGGAAGGAAGAGATTCTTCAAGACTTATGGTATTAGACCGTACTCGTCAAACCATCCAACATCTTCGTTTTTCTGATGTGGTACAATTTTTAAAGCCGACGGATTGCCTTGTATTAAATAGCAGCAAGGTGATACCCGCGCGGCTTTTTGGTGTAAAAGAAGCATCCCGGGCTCCGGTTGAAGTCCTATTGATCAAGAGGATTCAAGGAGATTTGTGGGAAACTATGGTTCGACCGGGGAAAAAATTACGACCTGGCGACTGTGTTGAATTTTCAAAAAACCCTCTATTAAAAGGTGAAATTATCGGAATCGGCCTGGACGGTACTCGAATAACACGCTTCTCATATGAAGGGTGTTTTTCTGAAATACTGGCTGAAATCGGTAATATGCCACTTCCTCCATATATTCATAGACCTAGCACTAAAGAGGATGAATCCCGGTATCAAACGGTATATTGTGAAGAAGAGGGATCTGTTGCTGCTCCCACCGCCGGGTTACATTTTACCGAAACATTACTAACAACAATAAAGGAAGCGGGTGTTTCAGTGGTGCCTATAACACTTCATGTAGGGATTGGCACGTTCCGGCCGGTAAAATGTGAGATTATAGAAGAACACAAAATGCACTTTGAGGAATATCATATTTCCCATGAGGCGGCGGCTACCATTAATCAGACCATAAAAAGGGGAGGGCGCATAGTGGCGGTAGGTACTACGGCTACCCGAACACTTGAAAGTGCTGCTTTTTTCCATGAAGGTTTGGGAAAATATCAAGTAAAAACCGGAAGTTCGAACACTGGCATCTTTATTTATCCCGGATATTCGTATAAAATAATAGATGCCCTTATCACCAATTTCCATCTGCCCAAATCCACCTTGTTGATGCTGGTCTCTGCGTTTTACAACCGGGAACACATTTTGGAAGCCTATGAAGAAGCCATTCGAGAGAAATACCGTTTTTTCTCTTATGGAGACGCAATGCTGATACTTTAATACGAGCGGAAAGGAATCTTATATGCCTGCCATCACTTTCCAACGAATCAAGGAAGATGAAAAAACCAGAGCCAGAAGAGGCCGAATAATAACACCCCATGGAATAATCGAAACTCCCGTATTCATGCCCGTTGGTACAGCTGCCACGGTAAAGGCTATGAAGCCTGAGGAGTTGAAAAAAATGGGCTCTCCAATCATTTTATCTAACACCTATCATTTGTATTTGAGACCGGGGCATGAAATCATTAGAGAAGCCGGTGGTTTACATGCTTTTATGAATTGGGACCGGGCTATATTAACTGATAGCGGTGGTTTTCAAGTATTTAGTTTAGGAGCTATGCGAAAGATTAGTGAAGAAGGGGTTACCTTTCAATCTCACCTTGACGGTTCAACCCACCTTTTAACACCGGAAAAATCCATCGAAATTCAAGAAGCTTTGGGGTCGGATATTATGATGGCATTCGACGAATGTGCACCCTACCCGGCAGACCGAGAGTATGTCAAGAATTCTTTGGAAAGAACCACTCGTTGGCTGAAACGTTGTGTGGATTATCAGACAAGTCAAGAAAAGCAATCTCTTTTTGGAATTATGCAAGGTGGTATGTATGGGGATTTGAGAAAGGAAAGTGCACGTCAAATCGTAGAAATGGATCTACCGGGATACGCAATAGGAGGTTTGTCTGTGGGAGAACCCAAGGCCATGATGTATGAAGTGTTGGATTCTTCCACCGAATTATTACCGAAAGATAAACCAAGATATTTGATGGGAGTGGGCAGTCCGGATTGCTTATTGGAAGGTGTGGAACGTGGCATTGATATGTTTGACTGTGTATTGCCCACAAGAATTGCTCGTCATGGCATGGCAATGACTTCAACCGGCAAAGTGAACATCAAGAACCAGCAGTATCAGCGAGATTTTGGGCCATTGGATCCAAATTGTACTTGTGAAACTTGCCAAAACTATTCCAAAGCGTATTTACGACATTTATTCAAGTCAGGTGAAATTTTATCCAGTATGCTGATGAGTCAACATAATTTGTTTTTTCTCCTTAATCTGATGGAAAACATACGTAAATCCATCGAGGAAAATCGATTTTTAGAGTACAAAAAAACATTTTTAGAAAGATACGGAGAATATTAATGGGTGTTTGCATTCACAAAGAATTATGTGGGGGTTGTCTTTATCAAGGTGTTTTGTACGAAGAGCAACTTCGAATCAAACGAAATTTGACGGACAAACTTCTGGACCAACGGGATCTTTATCCCACGGAACATTTGGGATTTCAACCAGCCCCCCAAATCTACCGGTATCGAAATAAAATGGAGTACACCTTTGGGGATTTGGTGAAGGGTGGCCCCATGACTTTGGGGTTACATCAAAAAGGAAGTTTTATGAGTGTTCTGACCGTAGATGAATGCCAATTGGTAGATGAAGATTTCAATGTCATATTGGATGCCGTGTTGACTTTTTCGGAGAAAAAAGGGTATCGGAATTACAATAAGAAGAACCATCAGGGTCTATTGCGCCATTTGGTGATTCGAAAGGGTGTACGAACCCAAGAGCTGTTAGTTCATTTGGTAACTTCTTCCCAAGGCAGCTTTGACAGTCAAGGATTTCTGGATGTTTTGCTGAATCTAACGCCCTATTTGCATAATACGATTATTGGCGTACTGCACACCTATAATGACAGCAAAGCAGACGCGGTGAAGTCGGATAAGACGGAAATATTATTCGGAAGAGATTATTACCGGGAACGGATTATGGGATTGGATTTTCAGGTAGGAGCATTTAGCTTTTTTCAAACCAATGTAGCGGCGGCAGAAAGATTATATCAAGAAGCCCTTTCTATTCTTCCGGAGCATACGGATAAGGTTATCGTGGATTTATACTGCGGAACTGGTACCATTACCCAGACTTTGGCTACGAAAGCGAAAAAAGTAATCGGGGTTGAAATCGTAGAAGATGCGGTAAATTCTGCCTTGGAAAATGCCAAGCGAAACAATCTGACCAATTGTGAATTCATTTTGGGAGATGTATTGAATACAGTGGAGGCTTTGAAAGAAAAACCCGACATTTTGGTAATGGACCCTCCCAGGAATGGGATCCATCCCAAGGCGTTAATGAAAATAATAGAGTTGGATATACCACAAATCCTTTATATTTCTTGCAATCCCACCACCATGACAGAAAATATCCATGTGATGAAAGAGGCGGGGTATATTTTGGAAAAGTGGAAAGGCTATGATAATTTCCCTTTTACAAGGCATATTGAAGCGGTAGGATACTTAACAAAAGCAGAATAAAAAAAATATTGTAAATTTTCTGATAAAAAGGTTGACAAAGTGAATTTCTTGTTGTATGATTCATATACTCAAAGAAAAGCCAACCGAAAGGAACGCCAAGTAATTGAGTCGCTCCGAAAAGCCCATTGCCAAAGAAAACAAATCTATTCGAAAGAAGAAGATGGTTGATGAAGGCAGCAGTACTGTAAGGGATGAGTAGCCGGTGGGTTACGGCAGAACATACAGGAAGAAGGGTCTACCCGATACAATGGAAGTAATCCGGTGGTAGAGCCGGAAGGTCGGGGTAGGAGTAGTATAGAAAGGGGGACGTACGCCATTGTGGTACACCTCAGAGGAAAGGGTAAGCTGATTCTGTTAGGAATTCAATGCTTACCCTTTCTCTTTGCTTAAAAGCTCAGATTAATGCCAGGAATTTATGGTATAATTATTCAAGCCTTTTTACATCAAAGTAAGGAGAAATTTTCCGTGGAACCATTCTACACGAAATTTAAGGAAGTATTAACCTCGGTTTTGCCGATTATCGTGATTGTTATATTGTTAAATTTCACTTTAACGCCTATGGGAAATCTTATTCTATTTCGATTTCTTCTGGGATCTCTGGTCGTTATTTTGGGGTTGACCATATTTTTAGTAGGTGTGGATCTTGGCATAAATCCAATCGGTAACGAGATGGGCTCCGCCATGACCAAAAGGAACAAGGTTTGGTTGGTTGTGACAGCCGGGCTAATTCTTGGGTTCTTGGTTTCTATTGCGGAGCCGGATTTACATATTTTAGCGGCACAGATTGACTTGGTTTCTGATGGCGTAGTAAATAAACAAGGAGTGATTCTTGTAGTTTCCGTTGGGATTGCGATAATGCTTGCTTTGGGATTCTTGAGAATTTTATACAATATTCCGCTTTATATCATTCTAACTATTTTGTATGGAGTTGTTTTGTTGTTGAGTTTTTTTACGACAAAAGAGTATCTCGCTATTTCCTTTGATGCTTCCGGGGCTACCACCGGCGCGTTAACGGTTCCTTTTATACTAGCCCTGGCCTCTGGTATATCCAATCTGAAACGAGACAGTAAAGCCTCTGAGAAGGATAGCTTTGGTCTGGTAGGTATTGCATCCACCGGAGCCATTATTGCGGTAATGGTTATGAGTCTTTTGTCGGGAGCTCAGCACATTTCCGGGGGTTTGGATGTGGGATTGATGGCAAGTGGTACCATTTTAGAGCCCTTTTTATACCAATTTCCCATCGTTGCTGGTGAAATCCTTGTGGCATTAGGGCCCATTGCCTTTGTGTTTTTCGTATTTCAACCCGGTGCTTTCAAATTACCCGGGCGAATGGTGCGCCGAATTATTTTTGGTTTGATGTTCACCTATGTAGGCCTAGTGTTATTTCTAACGGGAGTACATTCCGGATTCATGACGGTAGGTAGTAATGTGGGATATATGTTGGCTTCTCTTGACAACCAGGCATATTTAGTTATAGTAGGATTTATATTGGGAGTGGTTAGCATTTTGGCGGAACCGGCAGTGTCTGTTCTTACCCATCAGATAGAAGATGTAACCAAAGGCTATGTTCCGCGAGTCCTAGTAATGAGCACCTTGGCCATCGGGGTGGGTATTGCAGTCGCTCTTTCCACCTTGCGGATTATGATTCCCGAACTTCAGTTGTGGCATTATCTGCTACCCGGATACCTTATTGCTATAATGTTAATGTATATTACTCCAAAACTATTTGTGGGAATTGCCTTTGATTCGGGTGGGGTTGCTTCGGGACCTATGACGGCTACATTTATTTTGGCCTTTGCCCAAGGTGCTGCCGAGGCCATCGAAGGGGCCGATGTGTTGGTAGATGGATTCGGCCTCATTGCCATGGTGGCAATGACACCCTTGATTGCCCTTCAATTGTTAGGGTTGGTGTTTAAGATAAAATCCAAAAAAGAAGGAGTCGAATAAATATGTACCAGGAGCTATCCGGAAAAGATTTGGTTTTATTATGTGTTGTCGTATCTCAAGGCATGGGTTCCAAAATTGTCCAAACGGCTAAAAAGGACGGGGTTTCTGGCGGAACCGTACTTCATGGCAAGGGAGTAGCGCACAGTTTCGTAGCCCAATTGGTAGGGGGGATTCCTACCCGAAAAGAAGTGATTCTTATGGCAGGGGAAGAAGCAGTGGTAACCAAAAGTTTGAATCATTTGCGAGAAAAATTTGACTTGGATGCGCCAGGCACCGGTATTGCCTTTACTTTGGACTTATGTGGCATTGCCGGGACCAGAAGTTGTAGTTGCGAAGGTATTGATGAAAAAAAAGGAACAAAAAAAACCATGTATCAGTTGATAATGAGCATTGTGGATAAGGGAAAAGCCAGTGATGTGGTAGAAGCGGCCATTGCGGGTGGGGCAACAGGGGGAACGGTGATAAACGGTCGCGGTTCCGGGATTCATGAAACCCAAAAAGTGTTTTCTATGTATATTGAACCGGAGAAGGAAGTCATTATGATTGTGACAAAAACCGAAACCACAGAAAAAATGGTTCATTCAATCCGTACTCAGTTGCGTATGGAAGAACCGGGAAATGGGATTATTTTTATTTTACCAGTCACAGAAGTTTATGGGATTTACCAAGAAGACTGATGACGGAGGATGAAACCTATGACAGGAGTTGTATGTTACATCGTGGGGGCAGGTGAAATCAAAAGACAACCATTTCATTTCGTGAACAAAGGGCTTTTGATTGCAGCGGATGGAGGATTTGAGTGCTTAAAAAATGCTGGCCTGACTCCAGATTTACTGATTGGTGACATGGATAGTAATTCACAGAAAGCGGAAGGAATTCCAACTTTCCGTTACCCTTGCCATAAAGACGAAACGGATATGATGCTAGCTGTTCGGCGGGGATTGGAATTGGGATTTCGGGTGTTTGGCATATATGGTGGATTAGGTGGCAGGCTGGATCATACATTGGCAAATATCCAGCTGCTGCAATACATGTCCAACCGCCAAAGCCGCGGATATTTAATTCAAGGTAATCAGGTCGTCACGGTTTTAAATAATGAGACATTGCATTTGAATAAACAAGAAAAGGGAACGCTCTCTCTGTTTTCGATTTCAGAGACGAGCGTTGGGGTTTCCATCAAAGGCATGGAATTCCAATTGGAAGAAGCCGTGTTAACTAATGATTTTCCTGTGGGAATTAGTAATCGATTTGTGGGAGAACCTGTTACGATTTCAGTTAAAAAAGGCACGATGCTCGTCATTTGGGAAATGGTCGACCCTGAGCAAAGGCTTTTTGGAAATTACACATTTGGAAATGAGGAGTTGGTGGCAACGGAGAGTGTGAAGGAGGAATCCTATGAAAAAATATGATATCGCCGTAGTGGGTGGCGGAGCCGGGCTGTTTGTGGTAGAAGCGGCAATCAACATGGGTTATCGTTGCGCCATGGTGGAGGAAGCCAAGCTAGGCGGTACTTGTTTGACCCGGGGTTGTATTCCTTCAAAAATTTTAGTGGCTCCGGCTGATTTGATTCGAGAGACACAAAGAGCTGAAAAGATTGGGCTGAAATTTACCGCTCCAAAAATTGACTGGGAAATCATTTCCCGAAGGATGTGGAATCAAATTAATGTGAGCAAGAAGGTGGATGAAAAGTTAGCAAGGTTGGAAAACATTGATGTATACTATGGTACGGGGTCCTTTGTAGATGAGCACCATATGAAGATTGTAAATCAAAAAGGAGAAGAAGAGGTGATTGAAAGCGTTCAATTTGTGTTGGCCGCTGGAGCACGAACCTTTATTCCACCCATTCAAGGATTAGAACAAGCCGGTTACATCACTTCCGAATCGTTTTTCGGAGAAAAATTCCCTGTTAAACCATGGAAATCGCTGGTTTTATTAGGGGGAGGAGCAATTGGTGCTGAATTTGCTCATATATTTTCTTCCTTCGGAACCAAAGTCACTCTGGTGGAGATGCGGAACCGGATATTAGCCACCGAAGAAGAAGAAATCAGTCAACTTGTAGAAAAAATTTTTCGCCAGAACGGGATTCAGGTAATAACGGGGCACAAGGCTATTTCTGCAGAAGCAGGAAATCAGGAGAAAAAACTTTTGATTAAGAACCAAGAATCCGGAGAAGAAGGTTGGGTCAGCGGAGAAGAAATTTTTGTCGCTTCTGGATTGGCTTCAAATGCAGATAAACTAAAGTTGGACAGGGCGGGTGTGTATACGGATAATAGAGGGTATATTATTACCGACGAGGGGATGAAAACCAATAAGGCCCACATATGGGCTCTAGGCGATGTTAACGGAAAGTACCAGTTTCGGCATAAAGCCAACCATGAAGCCAATGTTGTAACTCAAAATTTGTTGAAAGGGGACAATCGGAAAGCCAACTATAAGGCAGTGCCCTGGGCTATCTTTACACATCCTCAGGTTGCTCATGTGGGCATGACAGAACGGGAAGTGGAAGAAAAACACCAAGAATACTTCGTGGGTCACCATAAATATTCCCAAGTGGCAGGAGGAATTGCGATTGGCTATGATCGTGGGGATGAGGATCAGGGGTTTATAAAAATACTTGTAAGCAAGGACAAACACATTCTTGGGGTTCATATCGTTGGGCCCCATGCGGCCATTCTTTTGCAACCCTTTGTATATCTGATGAATTCCGGAGAAAGCTGTGAAAGAAATCAACCGTGGAAAAATCAAGAAGTCTTATCGGAATGGGAAGAGCTACACATAATGTGTCCTGAACCGGGAAGCTACATGCCTATACATGATTCTATGATTATTCACCCCTCGCTTAACGAATTAACAGCCTGGGTACTCAATCGTTTGGAAGAAAGAAAGCAATAAGGAAGACCAAGACATTATAATTTTATAATGATTCTAAAACCGCCAAAGCTAGTAAAATGGCGGTTTTTGCATTTTTTATCATGTTATTTTGTACAATACTAGAGTGATTCTAAATATTTATTATTAAAAATTATCTAAATTTTAGGAAAAGCCTTGCAATGGTGGCTTCATGTGATATAATTAACAATCAAAAGATGGATAATTAATTCACAAACGGCAGAATTTTTTCAGAAAAGGAGGTGTCAGCATGGCTCATACGGAAAGTTGTCATGTAGACAATGTTTCGGAAGAGGAGAAGTATCGATTATTGGAGCAGATTATTAAGGACTATCAATACAGTGAAGACAATTTAATTCAAATTCTTCATTATGCCCAATCCATTTTCGGTTTTCTTGCCCTTCCAACACAAAAGTTTATTGCGGAGACTATGAATTTACCATTTTCAAAAGTTAGTGGGGTGGTAACCTTCTACTCCTTCTTTAACACCGTTCCAAAAGGCCGGCACACGATTAGTGTATGTTTGGGCACGGCTTGTTATGTTAAGGGGGGGAAGAAAATCATTGAAAAGCTTAATGATCTGCTGGGAATCGATGTGGGACAAACCACGGAAGATTTGAGGTATTCCATTGAAATCAAGCGTTGTATCGGAGCTTGCGGTTTAGCTCCGGCTATCAGCATTGATGACACTATTCATAAGCGAGTGAACCCCGCTCGTCTTCAATCCATTTTGGACCAGTACGAGTAGGAGGTGAGAGAGATGAAAGGAAAGATATTAAATGCGAAAGATCTTCTCACCATCAGAGAAGAGTACAATCGATTTAAAGAAGGCTTTACTTGGACGGTTACCATTTGTTCCGGAGCCGGTTGCGTTTCTTCAAAAGCGGCTCAAGTCAGAGAGCAATTTGTCAAGGAATTGGAAAAAAACAACCTTCAAGATAAAGTACTTATTAAAGTCACCGGATGTATGGGGCTTTGTGATGCAGGGCCTCTCCTCCTGGTAGCTCCGGAGAATGTGCTTTATTGTTATTTGACACCGGAGATGATGCCCCAGTTGGTAACGGAGCATTTTATCGATGGGAAAATTATAAAGGACTTTACCTACCTAGAACCACAGACAGAGCGTAGAATTCCTTATATCAAAGACATTCCGTTTTTCCAAGGACAAGAAAAAATCGTTTTAAAGAATTGCGGGGAGTTGGATTTCAATTCATTGGAGGAATATATTGCTCGAGACGGATTTTTGGCTTTGGATAAAGCGCTTCATGAGATGTCTCCGGATCAAGTGATTGAAGAGGTTTCAAAATCCGGATTGAGAGGACGTGGCGGCGGCGGATTTCCTACGGGAACCAAGTGGAGATTAGCGGCGAAAAATGAGAGCGATCAAAAGTATATTATTTGCAATGCAGATGAAGGGGACCCCGGCGCATTTATGGATCGAAGTTTGTTGGAGGGAGATCCTTTTAACATCGTAGAAGGCATGATGATTGCAGGGTATGCCATTGGTGCAACGCAGGGATATGTTTATGTGAGGGCGGAATATCCCATCGCGATTGAAAGGCTGCAAGGTGCCATTGAAAAAGCAAAAGAGGTTGGCCTTCTTGGGCAAAGAATTCTGGGTTCCAATTTTGATTTTGATTTGGAAATCAGAATCGGGGCCGGAGCCTTTGTATGTGGAGAAGAAACGGCACTCATTGCTTCTGTAGAAGGAAAGCGTGGCGAACCAACTCAGAAACCCCCTTATCCTTCGGATAGCGGGTTGCATGGAAAGCCTACGGTAATCAACAATGTAGAAACCTTAGGTAATATTACCACTATCCTTTTGAAGGGTGCCGACAAATTCAGGGAATATGGTACGGAGAAAAGTCCGGGAACAAAAGTGTTTGCTTTGGCGGGAGATATTCATAACACAGGGCTGGTGGAGGTTCCCTTGGGAACCACTCTGGGGGAAATTTTATTTCAAATTGGAGGGGGTATCCCTCATGGAAAGAGATTTAAAGTAGCTCAGACAGGAGGACCTTCCGGAGGTTGTATCACCGGAAGCAATTTGAATGTACCAGTAGATTACGAGTCTTTAGCTGAGTTGGGAGCCATCATGGGCTCCGGAGGCTTGATCTGTATGGATGAAGATACTTGTATGGTGGACATGGCTCGTTACTTCATGGATTTTGTCCAGGAAGAGTCCTGCGGGAAGTGTTTGGCCTGTCGAGTGGGCACGAAAAGAATGTTGGAAATCCTGGAGAGAATCACCCAGGGCAAAGGTCAAGAAGGCGATGTTGAGATGTTAATCGAATTAGCGGACACCATCAAGGACACTGCTCTTTGTGGATTAGGACAAACAGCACCTAATCCAGTGTTGTCCACCATCAAGTCTTTCCGGGACGAGTACGATCAGCATATTCGCAACAAATATTGCAAGGCAGGGGTTTGTGGAGACTTGTTCATTTCTCCATGCGAGAATTCTTGTCCGGCACACATTAATGTGCCCGGATATATTGCTCTGATTGCCCACGGAAGACCCATCGACGCTTACAATTTAATTCGGCAAGAAAATCCATTACCCTCGGTTTGTGGAAGAATTTGTACTCATCCCTGTGAAAACACCTGTAGAAGAGGCCAACTGGACGAAGCCATAGCCATCCGAGATTTGAAGCGATACGCAGCAGACGAAGCCTTCAAGTTGGAAGAGCTATTGGCAGATCCCGTTCTTCCCAAAAAAGATAAGTCCGTTGGAATTATTGGTTCCGGGCCTGCCGGCCTTACCTGTGCATATTATTTAGGGAAGCTAGGCTATGATGTGACCATTTATGAAAAACATGAGATTCCAGGTGGAGTTTTGGCTTATGGCATTCCGGAATATCGATTGCCTCTGAATGTTTTGGCTCGAGAGATTGAAACCATTAAAAGAGTGGGTGTGAAAATCAAAACCAATGTGGAAATCGGAAAAGATGTATCCTTCCAAAAGCTAAAAGAGCAACACGATTCTATTTTCATTAGCAGTGGGACCAATGTCTCACTTCTGGCCGGTATTCCGGGAGAAAATCTTCCGGGTGTTCATCCCGGGCTGGACTTCCTGAGACAACAGGATGACTTTGCTCGTGAGGACATGGATGGAGTAATCGCTGTCATTGGCGGTGGAAATACTGCTATTGATGCCGCTAGGGTTTCTCTTCGAAAAGGGGCCAAAGAGGTGCATATGTTCTATCGCAGAACAAAGAAAGACATGCCTGCCCATCCTCGAGAAATTGACGAAACTTTGGAAGAAGGAATCTTTCTCCACGAATTATGGGAACCCATTGAAATTCTAGGGTCCGACAAAGTTACAGGAATCCGCTTACAAAAAATGAAACCCATCGGCTTTGCCAATGATGGAAGAAACAAAGTTGGGAAAGTTCCCGGTGAAACCATGACCTTCCTTGCAGATCGAGTGATTGTTGCTGTAAGTCAGCATACGGAACTCTATTACACGCGACCTTACCAATTTGACTTGTCAGAAAACGACACCTTTGTGGTAAATGAAGACACGCAAATGACTAATGTAGAAGGAGTGTTTGCCGGAGGTGATGTGGTTCGTGGTTCCTATGTCGCTATTTATGCCATCGCAGATGGTAAGAAAGCGGCACAGGCCATAGACATGTATTTAGGAGGAAATGGGGAACTATATAAAGGAGAACCCATTGAAATTCCAATGGATATCAGCGAGACTGAGTTGGAGGAGCACGAAAGATTCCCTATGGATTTCTTGCCGCCGGAAGTGCGAAAAGACAACTTCCAGGAAGTGGCCTATCGATATCATCGCTTGAATGCCATGGCGGAGGCCATGAGATGCTTGCGATGTGATTACCGAATATAGGAGGTGATTTGATTGGTAAATTTAACCATAAACGGCAGCCCGATTACTGTTCCGGAGGGAACTACCATTCTGGAAGCCGCTAAAGTGAACAACATCTACATCCCTCATCTTTGTTTTTTAGAGAATGTGCACAAGTCAGGTTCTTGCCGTATGTGCGTGGTGGAAGTAGATGGAATGAAAAACCTTCAAGCCTCCTGTATCTCAGAGGTAACGGAAGGCATGGTGGTTCAGACTAACACCAAGAGAGTACGACAGGCCCGCAAAGTATTGTACGAACTCTTATTATCGGATCATCCCAAAGATTGTCTCGTATGCAGCAGAAACAACAACTGTGAATTACAAGAATTGGGGCAGCTGATTCATGTGAAGGAAACACGTTTTGAGGGAGAACGCTCGGACACCGGAAAGGATACCACCTCCTTTGCCATTACCAAGGACAACGGAAAATGTGTGCTGTGTCGAAGATGTGTTACCGTATGTAACGAAATACAAGGAGTAGGTATTTTCAATGTTCAAAACCGGGGATTTCAATCCATCATAGAAGGTGGTATGGGACTTCCTCTGGGAGATATCAGTTGTACCAATTGTGGCCAATGCGTTACCGTATGTCCTGTGGGGGCGCTTCAAGAAAAAGATGCACTGGAAGAAGTATGGGATGCCTTGTTGGATCCGGATAAAGTAACCATTGTACAAACGGCTCCCGCTATCCGAGTAGCCATCGGCGAAGAGTTCGGTTATGAGCCGGGGTTTGATGGCACGGGAAAAATGGCTTCTGCTTTGAAAGCTTTGGGATTTGATCATGTGTTCGATACAAACTTTGCTGCGGACCTGACAATCATTGAAGAAGGAAATGAGCTTTTGATGAAGTTAGTAAACCATTTTTATCATTTAGGCGCCATTACAAAAAAGGAAGTGGAGAAAACGGGGTTTAAAATTATGGATCAGCCTCCGGCTCTTCCTATGATTACCAGTTGCAGCCCGGGGTGGATCAAATATGCGGAACATTATTATCCGGAGCAACTTCCTCATATCTCCAGCTGCAAATCTCCTCATATGATGATGGGTGCTTTGTTGAAGAGTTATTATGCCAAGGCAATTAAGCGTGACCCGAAGGATGTGTTCGTTGTTTCTATAATGCCTTGCACTGCTAAAAAGTTTGAGATTGAACGACCTGAAATGACCAATGATGGGGTTCCCAATGTGGATGCCGTACTGACAACCCGGGAATTGGGAAAAATGATTAAAGATGCAGGCATTGCCTTTAATGAATTGGAAGAAATGGAGTTTGAAAATCCATTGGGTCTTTCTTCCGGTGCGGCAGATATTTTTGGGGTTACCGGTGGAGTTATGGAAGCGGCATTAAGAACCGTATACGAGATTGTAACCGGAAGACCCATTCCCTTTGAGGCGTTGAGAGTAGAACCAATGAAGGGTTTAGAAAGAGTCAAGATTGCCACTTTGACTTTGGAAGGAACGCAAGAACCCTTCAAATTTTTAGAAGGTGCCAATGTAAGTGTGGCCAGTACCAGTGGTTTGAAAGGAGCCGCTCAGCTTCTACAGGAAATCAAGGAAAAGAAGAGTCCCCACACTTTTATCGAAGTTATGGGATGCCCGGGAGGATGCATTAGCGGAGGTGGCCAGCCCAGAATGACCACCGATGAAGTGAGGAAGAAGAGGATGGAAGGACTTTATCAGATTGACGAACACAAAGAGCTTCGAAAGTCCCATGAAAATCCTTATATTAAGGAGATTTATGAGAAATTCCTGGAGCAGCCCTTGGGCCATCGATCCCACGATTTGTTACACACCACGTACATGGAACGAAAAGACGAAAATCACTAAAGGTTGTTGCTCACTTACCTAAAAAGAACCGGCGCCCTTTCAAGGTGCCGGTTCTTTTTTTATCGGGCAATTTTTAGTGGGCTTTTATCTGTGAATAATGAGTTCTTCAATTTCCAAACGAGTTTCGGGATGTTCTCGTTCTTGAAGTTCCAAGGGAAGATCGTTCTTGTCTCCGTATCTCCCAATGGCCACTACAGCAAGGGGTTCCACTTCTTCCGGTAAATGGAAAAGTTCCTTGGCTTTCCCCCGGCGAAATCCACCCATGGCATGAGTAACAAAACCTCTTTTCTGTGCCTCCAGGGAAAGGTATCCCCAGCAGGTTCCTGCGTCGAACCGATTCCAATAATTGTCCTGATTGTTTTGCGTAAAAGTTTTTTTACTACAGATAAGGATTAAGACAGGGGCTTTTTTTGCCCAAATCTGATTGCTTTCCGCAAGAATATCAATCATGCGTTGACGGTTTTCTTTATCATCCGCTATGATAAAGCGCCAAGGCTGCTCATTGAAGCAGGATGGTGCATAGCGAGCCGCTTCTAAAAGGGGTAAAATCTCCTCTCTCCCTATGTTTTCTTTTCGAAAGGCCCTGGGAGACCATCTTGCTTGTATTTCCGGTAATATATCGTATTTAAAAACTCGGCTCATTTCATCCCTCATAGTTTATCAGTTTGAATTAACGTTTGGGTAGGGCTTGCTTCTATTGTAGTTATCCTTTTCAGCTATGTCAACGGGGATGGCCAGTCTGTACAATGGCAAAGGTGTCATGTATAATAAACACGACGGAAATCGAATTTTTCCCGGAATCTCCAATACAACCAGTAGAAAGGCAAGGCATATGAAAAAAGGCTATGTGGCATCGGAGTTAAAAAAATTAATCGAAGAGAGAATCAAATGGGACTATGGAAAAATTACGGATAAAGCCTCTCTTCGACAGGTCTATAAATCTACATGTCGCGTGGTTCGAGACATTATGGCCGATATGTACGCAAAAGCGGATGGGCAAAGGAAGAATGGGGAAAAAGAAGTGTATTACATGTCCATGGAGTTCTTACCGGGAGCTTCTTTACATAACCATTCTTATAATTTGGGTTTTGAAAAATCATTGCGGGAAGCTATCTACCAGCTAGGGTTTGACTTGGAAGAGCTGTATACCATGGAACCGGATGCGGGGCTTGGAAACGGCGGACTGGGTCGTTTGGCCAGCTGTTATCTGGACGCCATGTCCACACAAGGAATTCAAGGCCACGGCATGTCAATTTGCTATGAATACGGTATTTTTAAACAAGTCATATCCGAAAACAGACAAAAGGAAGAACCGGATCTCTGGATGGACCTGGGGGATTGTTGGCTGGTTAAATACAGAGAAGAGGCTGAAATTGTCAAAATTGGAAATCGAAGGGTTTTGGCTATACCTCATGATATGTATATACCGGGGTATCAAAGTTCCACCATCAATAGTTTGCGTCTTTGGGAGGCCACTTCTCCAAAGGTGATTGAAATGGAGCTTTTTTCAGAAGGAAAGTATCTGGAATCTATGGAAGAACGACATCAAATCGAAGTGATTTCCAAGATTTTATATCCGGAAGACACTCATACCCAAGGAAAAATATTGAGATTAAGCCAACAATACTTTTTTGTGTCTGCATCCATGCAATCCATGATACGAAAGCATTATGCCCGATATGGCACTCTTCACAATTTGGCGGACAAGGTAGCTGTTCACATCAATGATACCCATCCATCCCTGGTGATTCCTGAATTAATGCGAATTTTGACAGATGACTACGAAATGGATTGGGACTATGCCTGGGACTTGGTGGAAAAAACAGTAACCTATACCAACCACACGGTGATGCCGGAAGCTTTGGAATCCTGGGATCAAGAATTATTCAATGGGCTGCTTCCCAGAATTGGCGAAATCATTTCCGGAATTGACCAACGATTTCGACGCAAAATTCACAAAGCCTGGATTCAAAATGATGTGCCCGATGATTTATTTATTATACGGGACGGTAAAATATTCATGGCAAATCTATGTGTTTTGGCGGCTCACAAGGTAAATGGAGTCTCCCAGTTGCACAGCAATATTATTAAAAAGGAACTTTTTCCCGGCTTCAGCCAACTGTATCCAAGCAAATTTACCAATGTAACAAATGGAATTTCTTATCGCAGATGGCTTTGTCAAGCCAACCCTGCATTAACGGAAATGATTCAGGACTTGATAGGTCCGGGTTTTTTACAAAATGCGGGAGAATTAGAAAAACTAATGGCTTTTACAGAAGATGACACCGTAAAATCCACTCTGGCTCAAATCAAAAGAGGGAACAAGCTGCGATTAGGGGAGTACATTCTGGAGAAGAATGGGATTTCTGTAGATCCGGATTCCATTTTTGATGTTCAGGCCAAAAGGCTTCATGAATACAAAAGACAGTTGTTAAATTTAATTCATATTATTGACTTGTATCTTCGCATTAAAGAAAATCCCAACGAAGACATTTATCCACGCACCTTTCTGTTCTCAGCCAAAGCCGCATCGGGATATTACATAGCAAAACAAATTATCAGTATGACCATCAACTTATCGGAAATGCTGGAAAAGGATCCTTGTGTGAAAGACCGCATAAAGGTGATTTTCTTAGAGAATTACTCGGTATCCTTATCGGAAATTCTCATGCCTGCGGCGGAGGTTTCGGAACAGATTTCTCTGGCTGGAAAGGAAGCTTCCGGGACTGGAAATATGAAATTGATGATTAACGGAGCCCTTACTTTGGGAACGCTGGATGGAGCAAATGTGGAAATAAAAAACCGGGTAGGGGAAGAGAACATGTTCCTGTTCGGTTTGACCGCGGAAGAAGTGGAAGCTCTTCAGGTCGGTGGAGGATACAACCCCATATCTTATTTCATTGAACACCCGGATTTGGGAAGGATATTAGAATTTATTTCTTACGGAGTGAATGGAGTACTTTTTGGAGACCTTGTCAATGCATTAACTACCGGGTACAACGGGATGCCGGATCAATATTTTGTCACCAAGGATTTTCATGACTACAAAAGAGCTCAACAAGATCTTCAAGAGGTTTACCGGGACCCCAATCGATGGAATCGAATGTCTTTAATCAACATTGCCAAATCCGGCTTCTTTTCCGCGGATCGATCCATTCATACTTATTATAATACCATTTGGAATCGTTAAATTGAGAAGATCCCTTTAGAGCGCGGAGCTATGAAATTGATCCAAAAAGGAGGACAGAACTTTCCATTGTTTTTCACAATTTTTCAGGTCCACCCCAAATGACACCATTTCCAAATGGGGGTTTCGTTGGTGATAGGTAACCAAGGAGGAAGTCATCAGTGTGCTTTTTGGTTGCTTTTTTGCCGTTTGCAAGAAGGTTTGAACCCAGGGGGATTCCGGGTTCTGTTGCCAACCCGGGTGCTCCTCTTTTAGGGTATGGTTCATTTCATTTAAATTACTGATTACTTCAAAATCCCGGCTCATTTCTTGAAAAACTTCCTGAGAATGGCTCCATAACAGAAGATTTGCCTGAAATCTATTGTTATAAATCGATAAATCGGTGAGAAGTGACATGGCATCGTAATGGCTGTCATAACACCCATCAAATATGGTATAAAGAAAACTAATCATCCGATCTGAATCTTCATGGGAAAAAACTTGAACCGGAAGCTCTGTTTCCAAAAGGGAAAGGGAAATTTCCGGATACGCTTTCAAATACTGCTTGTCTACCTGGTCCTTCAGATCACGAAAAAGGCGTTGCAAGGTACGAACATCATTTTGAGTGATAACCAGGATGGCACTTGAGCTAGAGTAGTAGGTGGAAACATCCATGGACAGTTCCGTATTTCCATTTAGTTCGGCAATCTCAAGAATCATGCCGTTGGATTTACATGTGGCCAGAAAATTTCCTAAAATCTTGATGGAGTTAGGTGGGGGTTGGCCCTCTTCAAAAGAGATGAATGAATTAAAACCTTCTAAAGAGATTTCGTAAGCAAACTTATATCCCGGGGCTTTGGTTTTTAAACTTCGGCTAATCATACCATTCCAAAGGCCGGCTTCGGACAACAAAATCTCATCTGGAGTTTTCGTGTTTAATTTAATAAAAGGAAATTCTTTTAAATAATCTTTGCTTACTTTTTTTGCCCCAAAATGGTTTTGTGGAGCATACGGAACCAGAAGTAAACGCAGAGGCTCGGAAGAATCATAATTCCGCAAAAATGCCAAGGCAAAGGCAATGCTACGTAAATCTTCCTGTCGGTTTTCCATACTGAATTCACACTCTATCGTCACCAAATCGCCTTTAGGGCCTTCTTTTGGAAGGCTTTCTATTACTACAGTGCCCTGGGAATTCCTTTCCACTGGAAGGCCGTTGGTTTGAGCCCATAAAAACAAATAATCTGAGATGTCGCTGACTTTTTCTATTTGCAGCAAGGCGTCTACCATGGTCTCATATTCTGTAAAAACCTCCTGCTTAACATTGGTTTCTTCAGGTTTCAACAAGAAATCACACCCGGAAAGCAGGGTGATGGCAATCAATAGTATAAGAATTCGACAGGTTTTTTTCATGGGGTATCTTCCTTTTTTATTCATGAACCTATTATAACAAAATTAAGCTTCTTGAAAAGAGGGGATTATAATGAAAAAATGCTTGTAAAGGGATGGTATATTTGCTATAATATCGCTTGTTCGACATCCTCTTAAATAGGAGGTTGAAAAAAAGGTGTAAAAATACAAATATCAGCGAAAGCTTACGATATAGAGAAGGAGGTGCGGTAAATGTCACGAAAATGCGAAGTGTGCGGAAAGGGTCAGGTTTCGGGAAATAATGTTTCTCACTCCAACCGACATACCCGACGAAAATGGAATGCAAATATTCAGTCGGTCAGAGTTGAAGAGAGCGGAACTGTTCGAAAAGCCAATGTGTGCACAAGATGCCTACGTTCCGGAAAAGTAAACCGCGCCGTATAAGTGTTAAAAAAACCTGCTATGCAGGTTTTTTTACTGTGCTATAATTGGTGTATCTTAATGTAATAGCAGGAAAGAGAGAAGAGTTCATGCTGTATCGATTCGAGACAGAATACGGCACTATATCCATCGCCAAAGCAGTTATTACAAAAATCATCACGGAAGCGGTGGATCAGTTCGAAGGAAAGGTGTTCATTTCCAATTCAAAGGGAAAAGTGGTCCGCGGGCTGTTCTCGAAAATTGGATACTTTGATGATGCCAGTAACATCGAAATCACCATGGGTGCATTGGGCCTGGATGTGCGTGTGTTTGTAGTTTTGCGCTTCGGAACCAGCATCGGGTTGGTTACCAATCAATTAATTGAACAAATTCAAACCAACATCAAGGCTTTTACCTCCCTTGAACCCAATAGCGTAGCTATCGTCGTAGCAGGCACCTTGTCTCAGCAATTGACTCGACGGCACATTGAAGTGAAAAGGGAACATTCATGACCAGTCCAATCGACTCCGTATTAGTTTTAAAAGGAATTGGCCCTAAAAAAGCCGAGGCTCTTGGGAGGCTTAACATCCGAACCATTCAGGATTTTTTATTTCATTTTCCAAGACAGTATCAAGATCGCCGTAAGATTACTGCTGTGGCAGCCCTGGAAAACGATATCCCAGCTTTAATTCGCGTTAAAATACTGAAAATTACAGGGGGAGAATATTTTTATGGGAAGAAAAAGCCCCTTCGCATTGTAGGTGAAGACCTTTCTGGTATTATTACTATTTTTTATTTTCAAGCTCAATATTACCGCAATGCGTTCAAAGAAGGGGAGACATATTATTATTATGGTAAACCAAAGCTGGATGGAGAAAAATGGCTTATGTTTCATCCAGATTATACCTCCTGCCAGGAACAAGAGAGCCGTGACACCAAAGGAGAGGGAATCCGTCCGATCTATCCGCTAACGGCCGGAATTAGTCAGTTGGAAATGATTGGGTATCAAAGACAGGTGAGGACGTATCTTCCCTTGATCAGAGACCATTTACCGGAAGAAATACGAAAGAGGAATCGACTCTGCAGCCTGTCTTATGCTTTGGAACACATTCATTTTCCCGAAAACGAAATCAAACTTAAAGAAGCCCGGTTTCGCCTTGTTTTTGACGAGTTATTTCTTCTGCAAACCGGCCTTTTGTTACGTGGTGCCGGCCATCGTCAATACCCCAAGTTACATAATTATGGTAAAAATTTATCGGTTGAGCCGTTATTGAAACGGTTGCCTTTTCAATTAACCGGGGCACAGCGTAGGGTGTGGGCAGAAATTCAAGAATCTATGGAAGAAAGCCTTCCCATGAATCGGCTGGTGCAAGGTGATGTGGGCAGTGGCAAAACCATATTGGCAGCCCTTGCGTTGTATAAAGCATCCCAAAGCGGTTTTCAGGGAGTTATGATGGCCCCTACAGAATTGTTAGCCCAACAGCATTATAACACCTTAAAAAGCCTGCTAGAGCCTCTGGGCGTTTCTATTCGCCTGCTCACCTCCTCGTTGCCACAGAGAGAAAAAAAAGAAATTGTTGAAGAGGTAAAATCCGGGATATGTTCCGTTTTGATTGGGACCCATGCCGTAATACAGCCCAGCGTCTTATTTCGAAATTTAACTTTGGTTATTACCGATGAACAACATCGATTTGGGGTGGATCAACGAATCCGGCTGATGGAAAAGGGCTATCGACCGGATACTCTGGTTATGACGGCCACTCCCATCCCCAGAACTTTGGCAGCCATTCTTTATGGTGATTTAAATATTTCTGTTCTTGACGAACGGCCTCCGGGTCGTCAGAAAATCCTGACTGAAAAAATAAAAACAGAGGATGAACGAGAAAAAATGTACTTGCAAATACGCACTTTATTAGAGCAAGGTCAACAATGCTATGTGGTGACTCCACTAATAGAGGACTCAGAACAATTGGAAGAAGTTCGCTCAGCGGAAGAGGTTTACAAAGAACTCACCACTTTCTTGGCCCCACATACCTGTGCGTTACTTCATGGCAATATGAAAGGCGAGGAAAAGAACCGCATTATGACCTTGTTTAAAGAAGGCCTAGTGAAGGTTTTGATTTCAACCGTGGTAATCGAAGTAGGTATTCATGTGGAAAACGCCACCGTTATGGTTATTGAAAATGCGGAGAGATTCGGGTTGGCCCAACTTCACCAGTTGAGGGGTCGTGTGGGAAGGGGAACCCACTGTAGCTATTGTTACCTAGTATCTTATCACAATCAGGACTATGCGATGGAAAGATTAAATGTACTAACATCCTCTCAAGATGGATTTTATATCGCGGAAAAGGACTTGGAATTGCGAGGCCCAGGGGAAGCCTTTGGCACCAAACAACATGGAGTTCCGGATTTGATGATTGCCGATTTAAGCAAACATCTTTCTATACTGGATATAGTAAAAACTGAATCAAACACCCTGCTTGAAGCAGATCCACAACTTGCCAATCACCCATTATTGGCAAACCAAATTGAAAAGATGTTAGAACGTGTTTCTCGATAAAAACCCCTATCAACTGAAAAGAGGACAGGAATATGCGAATTATTGCCGGAAAATTTGGAGGAAGAAAACTAACCTCGCCGAAAGATTATCAAATACGGCCTACTTCAGATCGAGTGAAAGAAGCCATATTCTCCATGTTAGCAGACGCAGTAATGGACAGCCGGGTTTTGGATCTTTTTGCAGGAACCGGTGCACTGGGTTTGGAAGCCATAAGTCGAGGTGCGTCCCATTGTGTCTTTGTAGACAATAATAGAGATAGTTTACGATTGGTTCAAGAAAACATCCGGTGTCTTGGGGCTGAAAATGAAAGTAGGCTGATTTCGGGAGATTACCAAGTGGTTTTGAACCAATTGAAGGGGCCTTTTGATTTAATTTTCATGGATCCCCCGTATCGACACCATGAAATGGAAGAGATTCTAAATAGGATTCAAGAAAAATCCTTGCTAGCGCTCCACGGGCATATCATTATCGAACATAATCAGAAAGACAGGTTGCCGGAAAGAGCGGGGGAGTTTTTAACCGTAAAATCCAAGCGATATGGCTCTACGCATATCACGATATATCAGCAGCATCGGAACTCTGAACTCCTTGATTAAAACGAAGTTTCTATGATATAATACACAGCAGACTATGAGGAGGAAATGCTTTTGAGTACAAACGCCTTGTATGCGGGTTCTTTTGATCCCATGACCTTTGGCCATCTGGATTTGATTGAACGAGCCGCAAAAATTCATGACAACTTGGTAATCGGGGTAATCAGCAACCCGATGAAACAATCCTTTTTTACCAAAGAAGAGCGGGTTGCTATGATTAAAGAAGTCACACAACATTTGGACAATGTGACGGTAGAAACCTTCACTGGCCTTCTTGCAGACTATGTCAACGAGAGAAGGTTCAATGTGGTAGTTCGCGGTCTTCGGGCCACTATGGATTTCGAGTACGAAATCCAAATGGCGCAAATGAATGCCAGGCTTTACAAAGGATGTGTGGAAACCATATTCCTGATGACCAAACCCAGTTTAAGTTTCTTAAGTTCGAGTATTGTAAAAGAAGTTCATAGTTTAAATGGCGATATCGAGGGGCTGGTCCCTGAGGTGGTCAAAATCGCATTGGATCGCAAGAAAAAATAACCATATCAAGGGGGCTTAGCAATGAAAGTTTTGGACCTTTTGGAAGAAATAGAAGAAGTGGTTGATACTGCAGCGGCCGTTCCTCTCACTGGCAAAATTATGGTGGATGCAGACGAAATCTTGGAAATTGTAAAGGAAATTCGAATCGAACTTCCGGATGAAATACAGCAAGCTCAATGGATTAAAGAAGAAAGAGAACGAATACTTAGTGAAGCGAAACAAGAGTACGAGACGGTTTTAAAGGATGCAAGAAGACAAGCGGAAGCTTTGATTGAAAATGATGATATCACTGTGAAGGCCAAGCAGCGTGCAGAGGAAATTTTAACGGTAGCCCAAAATAATGTACGAGAATTAAAGATGTCCGCTTTCAACTACATTGATAGCATTCTATATAATTTTCAACAAAAAATGGACCAACTGAACGGTGAACATTTTATCAAGATGTTTGAAGACATTGAAACTACTTTTGGTAATATCAATGACACCTTGGGGGAAAATCGAAAAGAAATAGAAGAGTTGGCCCAAAAAACTCAGGCGGAACACGACTAATGAAGGTAGTAGGTATCATTTCGGAATACAATCCGTTTCATAAAGGGCACTTGTATCATTTGGAAGAATCCAAAAAAAGTACAGGTGCCGATTTTGTGGTTTCCATCATGAGCGGAAATTTTGTGCAAAGGGGAGAACCGGCCATCGCCGACAAGTGGACGCGTGCACATTGCGCCGTTGATTGCGGAGTTGATTTGGTTTTGGAACTTCCTTTTGTTTTTGCATGCAATAGCGCTGAGTATTTTGCCTATGGTGGGCTATCTATTTTAGAAGGAATGGGTTGCGTTGACTATATCAGTTTTGGTAGTGAAAACGGAAACATCGAAGAATTAAAGGATATTGCGAAAATATTGGTGAATGAACCGGAAGAACTGAAGGCTCTTTTAAAAGCAAAGCTTCATGAAGGGGTTTCCTATGCCAAAGCTTGGGGATTGGCTCTGGAGGAATACGCGGGAGAAGGGGCTTCAAAAATAGTTCGTGAGCCCAACAATATTCTGGCATTGGAATATTTGAAACGAATGATAAAAACCAATTCGTCCATTCAACCCATTACCATTCCGCGAACCGGTGGTGCTCATAATGACCAGGAGCCGACCTGTGATTATGCTTCTGCAACCGCCCTTCGAAAAAAATATTACGAGCAAAAGACCATGGATGGTTTTATTGAATACATGCCTATGGGCAGTTTTCGCAATCTGGCTAAGCTGGAAGGAAAGTGCAACATTCATATAGAAGACTTGTTTCCCATGGTGGTGACCGAGATTTTACGCTCTTCCACAGAAGAACTGGCCACTATTTTTTCAGTAAATGAAGGGTTGGAGAATAAGTTAAAGACGGAAATAAGAAATGTTTCCACCATGGAAGAACTGATTCAAAAGGTAAATTCCAAAAGATATGCGCAGACTAAAATACAGCGTATGTTGATGCATATTTTAGTCCATTTAGATCAAGATACCATGAACCGTATCATTGCGAAAAGGATTGCGTATGGCCGAATATTGGCCATGAATGATCGTGGAACCAAGTTGCTAAAACAAATGAAAAAAAGCAAATCTGCAAAGATTCCCATTATTACCAATATCAACAAGGATATTCGGGAAGATTCTCTCTTATGGCAAATGTTAAATTATGATATCTTGGCCACCGACCTATACAATCTGACCTCCGGAAATAACTTATATGCAGGAGCAGATTATGTGGTAAAGCCGGTTAAGCTTTAGTCAAAATTGTCGTCAAGACGTTAAAATTTTAGGAGGTTTATCATGAAGGTATTGGTTATCAACTGCGGAAGTTCTTCATTGAAGTATCAGGTCTTGGATATGACCAACGAAGCTCTATTGGCCAAAGGCTTGGTGGAAAGAATCGGAATCAAGGGTTCTATCATCAATCACGAAAAGACAGGGCAAGACAAATTTAAGCTGGAAGTTCCTATGAAAGATCATAAGGATGCCATAGGCCATGTATTAGAAGCTTTGATAGACAAAGACCACGGAGTGTTGACTTCTATGGAAGACATTGGTGCGGTAGGCCATCGAGTAGTGCATGCCGGAGAAAAATATGCTTACTCTGTACGAATTACTCAAGATGTTATCGATGCATTGGAGGAATGTACGGATTTGGCACCACTGCACAATCCGCCCAATCTTTTAGGAATTGCTGCCTGCAAAGAGTTGATGCCCAACACACCGATGGTGGGGGTTTTTGACACCGCATTTCATCAAACCATGAGTCCTGAAGTCTTTATTTATGCCATCCCTTATGAATATTACGATAAATATCGAGTTCGAAGATACGGATTCCACGGAACCTCTCACAAATATGTAGCACAGAGAGCCGCTGAAATCATGGGAAGAGATTCTTCTGACTTCAAGGTGATTACATGTCATTTAGGCAACGGTGCCTCCATCACCGCCGTTAAAAACGGGAAATGCATCAATACTTCTATGGGGTTTACTCCGCTGGAAGGTTTGGTTATGGGCACGCGTTCCGGAGACATTGATCCGGCCATTATTTCTTTCTTGTCAGAAAAAGAGGGAATTAGTGTGGATGCTGTGAATACCATCTTAAACAAGAAATCCGGAGTCATGGGGATTTCCGGCGTATCTTCTGATTTTCGAGACTTGGAAGCCGCCGCCGCAGAAGGGAATCAACGCGCCGATTTGGCTATTCGCGTGTTTGCACACCGAGTTAAATTCTACATTGGTGCTTATTTTGCAGAGCTAAACGGTGCAGATGCCATCGTATTCACGGCCGGTGTAGGAGAGAACGACATCGCCATGAGATCTTTGATTTTGGAAGAAATGGATAATTTGGGTGTTCAAATTAATGAAAAAGCCAACGATGTTCGAGGAAAAGAAACGGTGATTTCAACAGAAGATTCCAAGGTAAAAGTGCTATTAATTCCCACTAACGAAGAGTTAATGATTGCCAGAGATACTTACCAACTAGTATCGGAATCGTAAGTGTTTTTTCATAAAATGCTTCCAATGTATTAAAAAATGTATTGACAATGAAAAACCCCCTATATATAATCCCGTCTTTGACAGTTGGAAGAGACAAAAAGCTTGGGAAGCCTTGTAA
>CAZAZF010000012.1:0-42458 GCA_964489555.1 uncultured Oscillospiraceae bacterium
AGTCCGGAAATGGAGAGCCGGGCTACCGGAAACAGAGAGCCATTTTTCTGGTTGTGCTGAAACCTGTTTGGATAAGCCAATTAAGTGATTTCTGATATTATCCAATTCCGAAAACTCTGCTAGAATGCTATTACTAGGTAGGCCATACTTATTTATCTTAAAGCGAGAGAGTCCACCCCGTCCGATATTAGGTGTTCTCATTGATTATGAACTACCTTGGCCTGCAGCCTAACGCAATGAAGCCAAATCGATTATAAATTGTGGTAAGTCAAGCGAATCTTGATGTTCGTTAAGAAAAACACTCTCAATGATACTCTTAACAATTGACTTGGATTCAATTGGTTGAACAACGGAATCTCTAGCTAACCTGTTATGGATATTCCGTCAATCGGAACCATGCGGTCCGGAGCATCAGTTCCAACCAATCCGGACATAGGTTCCAACAATTCCGGTACGGAACCAATATAAGGACTAGTTGTCTTAACTCATGCAAATAAAACTCTCCCGCAGACTTGCAATGTTTTTTGTCAACATACTGGATTTCGATAACATAGGAATCATTTATAATACGGTCAAAGTAGCATTTACAACCGTTGCTTCCGGGAACTTGCCGTACCATCAGCCACTGTGGTAAACAAATGCATTGGCATTCACATCTAATCTTGGGATCTCGCGATAGTTGGTCATTTCTCTGATCTCCATTAATGGGTTGACGTCAACATATTGACGCATATTTCCATTATATCGCCCTATGGAATCAACCCGGAACTATTGGAACGAATCACCAGACTCTATGGTAAATTGGCTCCGGAATACTCACCTGTTAAGAATTGAACCCTTAATATTCAGAGGATGACATATTAGATCTAGGTGGCTCTCAAAGTCCGGATTGATGGCTCAAACTTTTCCGGACTGGGGGCTCCGGCAAACAAGAATAATCATCAAGTTTCAAAATTAATTTCAACCGCGCACGACTAATCTTTTCTAGCAGTTTAACGGGGCGCTTCTCATGAGAGCTTATCTATCTATCTTAAAACTGGTTAAAGTGTCGAACATACTGGCCACATCAATTCTCATCCCAGGTGTGGGGCATAACTACAACTTCGCAATACAATTCTAACTAGTAAACTCGACCTTCAATAAACTTCTTTTAACGATATGTATAACTGTTATCATTGCCTCCCTATAATATATGTTCTAAATATTCTTCCATTCGACCCCCAGCTGAGTAGAACCCAAAGTCAATATCATATTTCATCCTCTCACTTTTTAATTTTAATTTTCTAAGCGCTTCAGAAAATTCAACTTTATTGCCACAAAATATTATTGGTATATTTGAGAACTCATTGGTTTCTCCGACATAATAAGATACTATTGCTAGACCATATTTCATAAACAATAAGAACTTACTGTTGAGACCAATATGTTTTAGTGCTGTCCAATCTTTAAAGGGCATTATTCCATAATCAGAAAACTTAATGATTGGCAAATATTTTTTAGATGATAAAGGTCCATAGTATTTAAAATTTGAGTGCCTGCGCAATTTATTTATTTCACTCTTCTTTAGACAATCACCGATAATATTAAAGAAAACATCTTTATGCATCTCACATAAATAATCGACTGTTTTAAAATCAATAGGTGTATAACCCAAATAGACTGCATGCTTATCATAGTTTGATAGAACATCACTCTTCAAAGTTAGGGGCTCTTCATTTTCAACATTAAACCCATTTACAACCGTTACTACTTTTGGATGATATTCAACTGGTATATACTCTTTAAGTGATTCTCTAACAATATAAATCAAGCTGGCTCTCTCACATACTTTTTTTTCAAGTTCCCACATGTATTTATTATCGCTTAGCAGTTTCATCGGATCGGATTGTCTGTATACAATATTAATATTATCTCGCGGAATTCGGTCAATTAGCATTATAGGCTTCCCACTTTCTATGACTACTACAGAATATTGATCAAAGTTAAGGTTCTGAAATTTCGTCGCCATATTAACAAACCATCTTATTAGATTTTCAGGTAAACTATGCATGTATCTTTCGTAATATCCAAGCACTCTTCTTCTTGTCACAATCTGATTAATTCCATCACCATCTTCCCTTACACGATTCCTTTTGGAACGAAAAAAACTTGCGGGAAACACGCAGTGATCAACAGTATATCCTTTTTTAACATATGCATTACACAATATGTCAATTCCCCTGTTTGAGTTAGAGTATGGTGTTGAAGATATAACCAGAACCTTTTGCATAATAACAATCCCCTCTCATCTCACTTTATATCTACCACATTTGCTAATAATTCCTTATAGTTTTCTCGAATGATATCTTTATTAATTTTTTCTCTGTAATATTTACTTTCATCAACAAATATTTCTTTAAGGTCATGATTCTCCAATTCGCTAAAATATTTTATTCTTTCTGTCATGTCTTGAACATCATACGGGTCAAATGTGTATTTTTCATAGTTGTTAATAAATTCAACCATTGCCGTGTTATTTGAGGCTAGGATTGCCTTACCAAACTCAAAGGCTTCAATGATAGGCATTCCAAACCCTTCATATAAAGATGCATTAACAATAAATTTAGCCTTTATAATATAGTTTTTTAACTGTTCATCATTAACATAGCCAACAAAGCTTATTTTATTATCAATTAATTCCCGAACGTTTGTTTCGCTAACAAACTTGTCCAACTCTTCATATTCATACTTCTTGCCCACCAACACCAAATTCATAGGGGATGAAGATTTTTTGTAATACTCGACGTACGCTCTAAGCAACCCCGTGATGTTTTTTCTTGGAGCTATTTGTCCATAATATAAAAAATAATCTTCAGTCTCATTATTTTCTACGAAACACTCTTTATCGTATAAACTCTCTCTCACGAAATTATAAATTACATATATTTTTTCAGGCTTAATCTTTAAGCTTTCAATGGCACGCTGTCTAGTAAATTCACTTATAGCAATCACTAGCTCTGCAGTCCTTGCTTTTGTTCTGTATATAATACTCCAATACAGTCTTTGAACCATGCTATAACATTTAGGAACATCTATATACCCCAAGTCATGAATGGTCAAAATTCTAACACAATTCTTGATGCCAAATAGCGGTAACTTTCCATCTAAAGACCAATAGTAATCAGCTTTATACTTTGAGAGTGTCCTAGGTACTACAATGTTTTCCATAAACAGCTTCCTTATTGGATTTGAATATTTGCTATATTCAAAATCTATAATTCTTTCCTTATTTGTTATTAAATGGCTTAGTTTCGCCCTTCCTTCATTTGTCAATATATAAAAAACATCGGTTTCGCTAAACCAGCTTTTTTCTGCAATCTCAATAATTGATGTTGCGTACTTACCCATTCCATCGTCCTTATCATATATTTGTAATGCGTTTATTATCAACTTCTTCATCATTATATCTCCTATAATCTTGGTATCTGCGGCCTTTTTATTTCTATCCTCGAGGCAAAAATAAACAATGTGGGTAATAAAAATATTGTTTGTCCAAAGAAATTAAATCTCATACTCGAAATAATTCCTACCACAAATATTATGTACATCATCATGCTAGTATTTAATCCACTAACTGAGCTTGATGCTTTCTCATAAAAGAATTCGGAAAAATAACCAATACTAAACATCACAAAATATCCCCATACACCTAAATCGTGCCACAGTAGGCCGAAAATATTCACCGTTCCAAAGAGACTGTCCCATCCAGCTAATGTCCCATATCCTAAAAATTCTAAAGAAAAAAGCCTTGTTATTCCTATTCTAAACAACTCTGACGATGTGCTAATGATTTGATATAAGCTATCTTCTTTAAGGATTACCATGGTATTATTTATGTCTGAATATATATATGCATTCATTAAATAATTAAATGTCGTAAGAAAAACTTCCCTTGAAAAAAGGGGTGTAGCCAATCGATTAGAAATAGTGATTCCATATCTTAGAAGCTCAGCAAAATAAATAGCACCGAAAGTGGCTATCCCAATCATCAAAATCTTGGGTAAAAATTGTTTTACTCCTTTATGCTTAATAAAATAGCTAAGAGATACTATTATTACGAAATAAATCAAAAACATACGTTTTGCAGCAAATATGCTATGAAAGATAATAACACTCGCCATTAATAGAAGTCTCGTCCTGTATTTATTAGTTCTTACATAATGCGCATCCGTATTTAACGCTATATATGAATATACGATTAATGGATAAGGAAACACATTCGCAAATGAGCTAATCAAGGGAGGGTTGTCTTCGACTATATAATATAGCGCAGAAAAGCCTGATGACATAGAAATTTGAATAGTACTGGAATATTCACCTATCAATGGGAAAAGATATATAATTTCAGCAAACAAAAACAGCCAAAAAGCTATATTTGCTAGTTTTAATTGCGTCTGAAGGTTAAAATTAAATCTACCTAATCGGCTTTCGTGATCACCGCAGATATTATGTTGCCGGTTAACTCGGCTTACCTTGCATAACAATGTCCCAGCTAAAAACGCAAAAACAAACAACCCATAGCGATACAATGCAACACTTGAAATGACTTTATCACTAACACCCATGACCACAGATTTATCTGGCATAAATATAAACCAAAAAACAAGTTGTATACCATACAATATTACAAATACGAGATATGGCTCAACTAACCCACGTCGTCTCATAATTTCCCTTCAGTTTAATGTAACGATTCTTGATATATTTGTATCATCTTCAATAATATATTAGGAACAGAAAATTCCTTGACATCCTCTAAGTTATTCTTCCCAAAATACACTCTGTCATTTTTTCTTATGTATGTTTTATATATTAATTGGGCGGCTTTTTTATAATCGCCGACATCAAATACATATCCGTTCCGGCCATCTTTTATTAAATCTCTGTTCCCCCTACAATTAGAAACTACCAAGGGTAACCCAGTTGCCATAGCTTCCATAATATTCACTGGCAAGCCCTCTTGTTTCGATGTAGAAACAGCCATGTCTGATAAAGCCATTAGATTATATATATCTCTCCTATACCCTAATAATTGAACATTCTCCTCAAGTCCAAATGCCCTGATTATCCCATCATAATGCGGCTTTAAATTACCTTGCCCAACTAATAATAACTTGACATTAGGTATTTTATCTTTCAATAGTACCATCGTTCTAATAATATCAATTTGGTTTTTTCTATTACTTAGCTCTGCCACATATATTATAATAAAATCCCTTTCATCATAAAAATATTTAGCCCTTAATCTATATTTATCACTATCACTTGGGGGCGTAAACTTCTTCAAATCTATCCCCACACCTTTTACAAACTCAACCCGCCTTGCTAGAAATTTTACTTTCTGTGTTACTTGATAGTCCTCTCTATTGATAGTAATTAGGACATCCGTGAAAAGAGAAAGGAGATACTCCGCAGGAAAATATAATAACCAGTTCTTGATTGAGGACCCCTTATAAAAATGAAACCCGTGCGCCGTATAAATTACTGTGGTTCCCTTCTTTCTTGAAGAGATAGCAGCAAGCCTTCCAACAACTCCACCCATTGGCATATGACAATGAATTAGTGCATAGTTATTTTCTTTTATTAATACTCGTAATTTTAAATAAGCCCTAAAATTATTCATGCTTACAGGTTTTTTAGTAAGGGGAATGTTATGGCAATAATCAACATGTTCTAACATTTCATCTCCATTACTGGCAACATGGGTCTCATATCCCATGCTTTTGAACCACTCCAAAAAAGGGTAATGAAAATGCCTAATATGTTCACTAATTGTCGCTACAAAAAGTATTTTCTCCATTGTTAACATAACTTCCTGTGTCAAAAACGCTCTAGAGCAATCTTCAATTTGCAATTTGAAATGTTAGATTTTACTCCCCCACTATCTCCTTATACTGCCCCTTTATATACTCTACTTCCTCTTCATCGAAGTATCGTTTCATCATCTCTTTGGCTTCATCCTTTTCTGTGGCGGTGAATCCTCCTCGGGCCATGTCTTCCAGCCTCATCAGATCTTCTTTGGATAGCTTGGATATAAATCGAGCGAAGATGGATATTTTGTCCGTGGCAGACAACCCTCTGATTGAAGTGGCAATCTCCGTATTGCTTAGAACGGGAGCCTCTTCCGCCTTGGGCTCTTGGGTTATGGTTTTTTCTGTTTCTGTCTCAGAAGTTATTTCCTCTGTAGGTGGGTGCTCTTGTTTTTCCGGTTCAGTAGAAATCTCTCCTTCTTGTTCCGTGTTAAATTCATGATCAACAGAAATGGCAGAACTCATAAACAACTCTTCCCCTTCTATATCTTCCCCATGGGTGATGGTTTCCGGAGCCAGCATGGCGTACATAAAGGAATCCAACATATAGGAGTATCGGAAGAACATACTTCCGGTTATTACGATGAATGCACAAACAATCAGTAAAATGGCCTTCGCAAATTGATGCCGCCTGACGGGGCCGGGACTTTGAGCTAAAAAGTCTTGATTTCCCAGTAGTTCCGAAGCTTGTACCGCCTTTTTGTCCACATTCTTGAACCCTTTCGATTGCTCTTTGGTAAGAACCACCGCAACGGTTCGAAACAGGATCTTTATGTCCAGCAGCAGTGAGTAATCTTTGATATACATCATATCAAATTTCACCTTATTCTCCGGTGTGGTGGTATAGTTTCCCATCACCTGAGCCAATCCGGTAATTCCCGGTTTCATCAACAACCGATTCATATATTCCGGAATCTTTTGGGAAAACTCTTCAATAAATACCGGTCGTTCCGGTCGAGGGCCTACCACGCTCATAGAGCCAGCTAGTACATTAAGGAATTGTGGGATTTCGTCCATACGGGTTTTTCGCATAAAGGCCCCGATTCGAGTAATCCGGGGGTCCTTCTCCTTTGCGAACACCGCTCCGGTTTGAGCCTCTGCATCTACTACCATGCTTCTGAATTTGATAACCCGGAATTTTTTCCCATGTAGCCCTGCTCTCTCTTGTCTATAAAAAACCGGGCCTCCGTCCTCCATCTTGATAAGGACGGCCAACAAAACCGTAAGCGGAAGGGTGATGAGCAAACTGAAAAGGCTAATGAAAAGATCCATCGTTCTCTTCGCCAGGCGCTGACCTTCGCTCATGGATATGGGTTCAATCTGATAAGCCGGAGTATCTCCCACCTGGGTGGCTTCCGAACTGTGAAGTGCAATCTCATAAATTTCCGGAACGATATATACCGTTTTTTTCTTCATGATGGAGCGGGAGAGGATTAAGTCTTTTTCTTTCTTATTCAGGCAAGAACAAAGATACACCACATCCGCTTGATCCAAATAGGGAAGAACGTCTTCTTTGTCAATATTTCCTGTCACCACCGGTCCGGAAGCCTCCTTCAAAAGAGAAGTGGCCAATCCTTTCTCCTGCTTGCCTTTCCCGACAATCAAGGTAACCTGCCCTTTGTAATAGGCCTGCTTCCATCGGTGCGTGGCTCTTTTTAACAGAACCAGTAGCAACCACTGAAAAGTGCCTTGTACCACGAAAAAGTAGGGAGACAATCCGGTTCTCTTGGAAAAATATAAGAGGGCCACCATAAGAAAAGTGATGGCAAGAATGGAATAGGTAATTTTCCCCACCATAGGAACAAAGGCAGCCATACGGGCTTTGTAGTATCCCACCGTTGTCAATAGTACGCACGCCAATCCAGTCATAACAAGATAAAAGAGTACGCTTTCCACCACAGAAAAAACCAGAAAATCATTGTAAATCAGTTTGCCTGCCAACAAAAACGCACTACCAAAGATGCACAATGTAAGAACCACTTCCAGCAATTGAATGAAAAATATTCGATTGTCGTCCACTTGCTTTCCACCAATGGTCATAAGTTTGTTCCTTTAAACCGTTTCGCTTCTGCCTTTTTTGTTCCGGGAGACTCTACCTGCTAATTCTTTTCGTCGTTCCCAAAGAAGGGACAATATGGCAATCCCCACGAAAATCAGAAGGAAGTTCAGTAGGGTGTTCCCCCAGGAGTTCAGTTGATATCCGATATTTCTTGTCACGATTTTACTGCCAATGTTTTTATCATAGTTTTCATTGGCCAGAAGCAAGGCTTGTTCCTTTAATGTGTCCATGCGGGCATAGGCTTTTTCTGCCGTGGTTACCACTTCTGCCGCATAACGGGTATACTGTTCCAATCCAATGTCCGGCGTGGTGAGCTTTCGGATGTTCTTTTCAATCTCCTGCCTGTTGTACCGAAGATCAATGGCTCGATTTTTGGTCTCTACTTGTTGATCCAACAAATCTGCATAGTATTGATTTTCTTCCGCCTTTAGGCTTTGATTCATCAAGATATCCGGTGTGATTAAATAGTTGGTTTCATTGTTATAAACTGCAAGCACCGTAGATACGCTACCTGCTGCCCCATTGGCTTTCACCATATTCAGATCCATTCGTTTCAATCGAACATTTTCCAATGCGATGCGGTCTTCTGCATCCTTCGTCAGCATGGCATATCGCACCAAGGCTTCTGCATTGCCGATATCCGTATCCCTCACCAATCGGGCTTGAGCCAGCAAGTCCGAAAAAGAAAGGTTCAGGTCCGGAGATACATAATCCGGAGCACTTCGCATAAAGGAGGAAATATACCTTACCAGCGAATCCCCTTCCTGACCCAGCACCAGCATCATTTCCGTGTAATCCAAGGCCAAAACCTCATCCCTCGTGTACCCGGGGGCCACTGCCATTTCTGATAGATACCGGTTCTTCAGGTAAATTTGATACTGCCCCAGTAATACATTGAGCATATCCTTGGATTCCTGCATAGAGAGTACTTTGCCGGTTTTTACTAAAATGACATAATGGCCGGTGTTCAGCCGGTTTTGCAATACTTTCTCCGTTTTTCCCTCCACCTCTACCAGTGCGGTAAGCTGCTCCAAGGCCTGGTTGCTGACAACGGGCCGGATGGATATAACGGGTCTCAGTTCATCGGTGGTATATTTCTCTTGCCATTCCAACTCTTTGATGGTAGCGGCAAGGACTTCTTCGCTTTTAATTTCGTTGATATCAAAGGCATTTCCCTTGGGATCCAGACCCCGGCTGATGCCTTCAAAACTCAAGTTCAAATGGCCATAGGCCTGGCCCCAGTTTCCGTCGATTACCAGGGGGGCTCCGTAGGTAAACAGCAAGGTCAATATTAAGGAGGCTACCAGGATTTTAACCCATTTCTTCTTATTTTTCATAGCTTTCCACCTCCTCTTCCGGTCTCATATAGGCTCTGAAGAAGACCACGAAAAGACCTAACATCAAACCAATCACCAATCCAATGGCTGCGTTCAAGGGTAGATTGACACCTTCCCCACGCTGGTATTCTGCCGCCGGGAAGATTTGCTCCGCATATCTTTGATAGGATTCCTGGCGGTTATAGTCCTTCACGGTTTCATTCACCACTTGAGTCCAATACACGGTTTTCTCCAGGGCCTTTTCAATGATTAGTTGAACTTCCTGGGCGCTTTCCGATTCCGGCCCGGAGACAAACTCTACATTTCGGAACCGTTCTGCTTCTGTGCGATAATAGGCGGCATCTGCCTGGGCATAGGAAGAACTGTTCATGGCACCGATGTACCGGGTTACCATGCTGTCGTATTGACGGCTCTGATTGGATAGATTAAAAGTTTGGCTTTCGTTTCCGATGATTAAGGTCTGACTGGTGTTGTCATAATTCTGAATCATGGTATAGAGAAGGGCTCCCTCTTCGGCCCGTTGGGAGGTGATGCGATCTTTGTTCTCTGCCATACGTTCGTAAATAGCCACACTCTTGGCCGCATCCTTGGTAATGTAGTTGGCGGCTATTTTTGTATAAATCATTTCGATTTCCACCGCACGGATGGAATCCACTACGGCTAAGAGGTCGTCTCTGGAAAGCCCGGTGGTTTGGGAGGTAAAACTCGAGTCCCATACATTGGCTCGAATGTAATTGTCCATGGTGTCCAGTTGTTGATTAACAAGGTCTGCCATTTGAATATAGTCATAAGCTTCCAAGGAAAAGTCTTGCGCAAAAACATTGGCCAGGACTTCGTATCCCACATACCTTTGAATCAGCCAGTCCTTATACTCCAGCGCAATGCCATCTAAAAGCTCTCTCCCCTCTTCCAGGGTGAGGCCCAAATCATTGGAAACATTGAGAGTTAAAATGTATACTTGTGGATTGAAATTCAAACGCTCCAACCGTTCTATATATAGTTCCTCATCTTTAAGTCCGGTGATGGTCTTCAAGGTCTGGGCTGCACCGTCAGGAAGCAATCCCTCGATGGTAATGTTTTGATTTAATAGAGAAATAGAGGGATTGTTAGATAATAGCATTCGGTCCAATGCGCCTTGAATGACCTCCGTAGATTTGATTTCATTGGGATCGTAATTTCTCCCGTCTGGTGTTTGCCCATCCGCTATTCCCGTAAAATACAACTGGATGGCAGTAGAGACTTCCCCTTTGCTGGTTATGGCCAATCCAGGAAGGATCACCGAACCCAACACGGTTAAAACCAAAACCAAAGCCGTAATCACCGCAATGATTTTCTTCCCGTTGATGATGGTTCGGATGAGCTCTCTCAAAGAAATCTCATCCTCTTCGTAATAGAAATATTCCTCTGAGTCCCCTTCCCTTGGGGAGCGGGATACGTAATGTCGTTTTTCCGGCATACTGACCTCCTTATGCCCTTCCCTTAACGAATAAATAATATGATTGCTTTTTCTATTTCTTCAAGGCCTCTTTGGCTTTATCCATGAAGGCCTTGCGATTGGCTTCTTTAATGGTTTTATATTCTGCCTGAAAGCTCTCGATAATCGGGGTGGCTTCCAGGCCTTCCGCCACCAATCGGGCTTCCATATCTGATAGTAGCCCCTTAAAGTCTTTATCCATTTGAGTTTCTAACACATCTACCTTGGCCATATATTTAGAAATGAAGCTGACTTTGGTCGAAGCGTTCCATGTTCCTTGTCCCTTTAAGGACTGGTACTCTGTCTTGGCTTGTCCTATGAGACCTTGGACCTGGCCTAAGGCCAGGTCCTTTTGATTGAGGAGTATCGTATGATATTTATCTTTTACAACTTGAGTTAATGCGGCCTTTTCCTCTGCTGTTAACGATAAGGGGCCCTTATCGTCAGAAGAAACTTCTATATTCAGTTGTCCCGTTTCAGCATTAACAGAGGTGTCGGAAAGGACAGCAATCTCTTTTTTTGCTAATACGATGGCTTGGTCCAACTCCACTCTGGCCAATTCCTCTGATTGCCTGCTTTCTTCTTGAATTTTATCCGCATAGAATCTGGCTTCTTCCGAGGATTTTCCCACATTAAGAACAACTGCAACAATCCCGCCTATTACAAGCAGAAAGACAACTAGTGTAATGATGATAATTTTGGCGGGTTTCTTTCTGTTGTTCTTCGAAGATGTATCGTGTTGTTGATTCATAATATATGTATTCTCAGCAATTCAACTATTACTAATTATCCTCTGATATTGAACCAAAAGAGGGCAAGGCTGAATCGCCCTCTTCTTTAACAAATTTCCTATATTTCTAGTCGAGCCATTCTTTCCTCAGTGTGAACTCTTTGCTTCCCGCAGATCCCCCACTGGGAGTCAATGTAATGGTGACCGTATAAGTTTCACCATTATTCATGCCAGAATACATGTCGTCTATTGCAGCATTCAATGCCGCTTGATTGGCATCGGATCCGCTTTTTTCAACCCAAGCTGTACCGTTCCAATATCTGCCTTCTACGTTACTACCTAACTTGGTTACGATTTTAGAAAGATCACCGATCTCTACATATCCGGCCAAGTTCAAAATCCTAACATTATCGGCAGAAATCCCTACTGCAGACGCGGAGGCTAATTCAGTTGATCCTTTCTTAATAGACATCGCCGCTGTAAATGTGGTGTCCGCAATACTGGTAATGGATACATCAATGGAAGTATTGTCCTTCGTTGCCCCCATAGGTATTATATAAAGTCCACTGGTTGGCAGAACAGAAGTGTTACTCACCTTAACATCAACGATATCAATAACGGGAGTCGCCGGAGGTGTTCCACCGCCCCCTCCAGCTGCACCACCGCCAGGTGTTGGGGTAGCCACAATGTCAGATCCATCACTTGTATTCGTTGCTGTACTTCCTCCCTCAACCGGCTTGTCACCGCCCGCAGTGACGCCTTCTGTGCCGGAAGCAACGGTGATGCTGGTGCTAGGTGTAGTAATTGATGTATTATTCGCTCCGGACTGAACATTCACCGTGGTTACAGTTCCTGTTCCGGAGACGGCAGTCTGTGGTGCTTGGGTATTCACCGTAGTTACCGTTCCTGCAACCACCACATTCGTCCCTGTGGCGGTGGACTGTACATTCACCGTAGTAACCGTAGCGGTTTGGGCAACCGTAACCTGAACCGATTCCGCTACAACTTCGACATTTTGAACCGTGGCGTTTTGAATCACCACAGGAATATCCGGTACCGTAACTTCTAAGGTCCCGATGTTTCCTTCGATGATAATGTCGTCGCCTCCGTCAGTAATTTCAACATCTATGATAGCGCCATCTTCTGTAGTCACGCGAATTTCACCATTGACTTTTGAGATAATGACTTTTCCTGTCACGCTACCCCCTTTAATGATAATGGAGTTCACTCCACCACCTCGGGCAATCAAGTCTCCCTTTAAGGTAACATTATCCAGTATAATATTTCCGTCACCTACTCCATCGCCAATAATCAAATGTCCATTAACGGTCAAATTCTTCAAGGTCACGCCGGGAACATTGACCATTACATTTCCGGAAGCCACCACCGAGGTGACGGTTCCTCCGCTTCGGATATATTCTTTGATAATATTATCCATTACTACCGCGAATTGAGCCCGCGTCATGTTGGCAGTAGGAGTCAACATATTGTTATCCCCTTGAATATAGCCCGCTTTCACCATGGCGCCCATGGCGCCCACTGCCCATGTTGCTACATTCGAAGAATCAGAAAACTTGGCCAGGTCCTGGGCTTTCCCATTGGTCATCTTAAGAGCTCTTCCCAAAATGGTAAAGGCCTCCTGACGGGTAATATTGTCATCCGGTCTCATCACCGTATCCAACTTCATGGTTCCCATATAAACAGCCTTTTTCATCTCATCGGAATACCAGTTGTCCGCATAAACATCCTTGACGCCAGTAAGTTCTGCCTTCAGATACGCTCCGAATGCCCGATTCACCACCGTAGCCATCTGAGCTCTGGTTAGATGACTGTCCGGTTTCAGATATTGATTCCCGTCCTCCAAAAATCCATTTAAAAGCCCGTTGGACACTGCTGCTTCTAAAGCCGTTGTGGACCAAAAACCCTCTTCTGGCATATCCATAAATGCCTGGGTATTCGAGTCGGCAATGGCAGTCATTGGCGCGAAGCAAAATACCATAGCAACCGCCAAGAACACAGCCAATACTCTTCTCTTTTTCATAACTACCTCCTAACTGATAAAACGAATAATTCCTTCTTTTTTCATCTGTCAGCAAATGGACCTGCGTCCCTATTTTGACAGTACCTAACACATATTAAACACGTTTTTTGCCCGCAAAAGGGTGCACTTATTCAAGATTATATCATTTTTGCAAAATAAAATACACACCTAATTTGCTGATTTGATGTATTATTTGTGTATCACTTTGCTTTGATTTTCCGTTAAAGTTTTTCTTCAAGGGGACTTCGCATCAAAAATGATAAATAGGATTCCTTTGCTTCCTTGCAGCGACTTCGGCTGATGGGGACCTTCCGGCCGTTTTTCAAGAGGAAGTGTTGGTCCTCCATGTTCTCTACATGAATCAAATTCACTACATAACTGTTATGGCAGCGAACGAAATAATCCCTCTTGTATTTTTTCAAGTCCTCAAATTTGGCATACACGCTGTGCTTTGCTGCACCCATGTAAAGATGAACCAATCGTCGATCCTTTTCTATATATTCTATTTTTTTCAATGGAATGGCATAAGTGATGCCTCTTTTTCGAATGGGAATCAGCTCCCGGCGATTTTCATCAATCTTCTGAATCGCCTTTTGAAAGGCCACCTTCAGTTTTTCCAGATTTAGGGGTTCTTCTAAAGAATAGATATGGTCTACATCATAGACATCAAGAGTCATGTTCCCTTGATTAACCAGAAATATAATTTGAATCCAAGGATTCAGCTGCTTGGCTTTTTCTGCCAGCCCAATGCCGTCTTTGCAGAAGTTTAAATCAATCATTAAAATGGCCGGTTCAAAATCGTTGTCTTCCAGGTAAAACTTCAGGGACTCTTTCTTTTGAAATAAGGAAACAGAACCAACTCGATCCCCACAGCATTTCAGGATCTCATCGCGCAAAGCTTCCCCCTCTTTTGGGGAATCATCACAAATTAGAATTTTCAGCATATCGTTCCTCCATCCAGCTCATCGGTAGCTACATCCTTCAGAGAAGACACACGACCTCCTTTGTAACTCCAGCTTTTCACCATCTGTTGTACCAAATGGTGTCCGAAACGTAATAATTGCCAATATTTTCCTGTTACCTACATAGTATTCCCCTAGGCGTACTAAAATTGGTACAAGTTTTCCCCTTTCGATGAACGACACCACAAAAACATGGTTTTACGTGGTGTCCTCACATTCAACAAATTTATTTAATTCCTCAAGTATTTTTTTAATTATAACATATATCCTTTTACACACCCAAAGTTGTGTAATCACCGGCAGCCTTATTGTAATATTCCGAACATTTCCCTGCTTTAATTGTCACATTTGTTCGCCTTATTGGAATTGTTGACATCATTGAACACAAAAGAGCGGCTTAAAAAAACCGCTCTTCATTATTTTCACCACTCGTATCTCAGCCCCCGGAAACTTTGGAATACGCCTTAAGCTCATCTCCGTCCTTTAGTTCCTGATGAATCATCACCCGCATCCCATTCACCGCCACAAATCCGAACCTGGGGATTTTTTCATAGTCAATTCCCTGACTCTTGAGGGCTTCATGGCAAGTGGTTCCTTCCGGGATCTCTATGGTCCGTTCTTTTTCTCCCGCCCAATATTTCGGCAAAGTGCCTCGCAGGAGGATTTTAATGGTAATCATATCAAAGGTTCTCCAAGTCTATAACAAGCTCTTTATGAGATCTTCTGGCATTCGTCCGTTTTCATCCCAACCCATCACATCGTAGTATTGGTTCAACATGTCATCGAATGCTTCCCGGGGAATCATCTGCCCGGAAGCTGGCCCAGAAGCCAGGGCTTCCTTAACAATTCTGGGAGGAACCGTGTCGTCCTTCCGGTCAAAGCCTTCCCTCTGATTGAAAGCTCTGGCAATATTTATGACTCTTCTTCCCACTTCTCCCATATCATCCGGAGCCCATTCTTTACCAGTCACCGTAGTCAATAAATCTGCCATAATGTCATAAGTGACGGTAGCCCAAAAGTCACAAATACATACGGAGAATTTCACTGCATTAAACTCCGCCAAGCTATAGACCATCTGTCCTTTTCCCTCTGCAGTATAGGGAGGAATGGAGGCGGCAAACACTTCTTCGTTGGGAGCATAAGCTCTCATATGGCAAGCTCCTCGGTCGGAGGTGGCATACGCCATGGCCATTCCCCAGGAGCCACGAGGCTCATACTGAGGATATTCCAAACCCTTCACATGCATGGCAAATTCCTGACCACCGTACTTGTCGGAAGCAGCTCGCACCCCCATGGCCAGGTCGGCTCCTACGCCTTCCTTGTGGGCCATCAGCTTGAGATACTCTCTCATTTTATCCGCTTCGCCGAATCGAATACCGAAATCATGAATGCCTTTTTCCGTCATTTCCATGGCCCAGATTAAAACATCTCCCGCACTGATGGTATCCAGACCCATATCGTCCGCCACCTGGTTGAATTTTAAAATATCATAAGGATTGGATACATCTGCATTGGGTCCTGCTACGGCAATGGACTCGTATTCCGGCCCTTCTACAATGGCATCTTCCCATTGGATGAAATTGCCGCAACCCAGACCGCAACTACCACATCCTCTTTTCCCCGCCAGTTTGCTTAAAAGTACATCTCCGTTGTATTCCGTCCACTTTTCATCGGTGGCATCGCTGAAATTTCTCTTGGGAAGAATTCCTCCGTCCTGACAGGCCTCCAGGAATGCCGTCGTTCCCGCATCGAACACGAAGTTATTATCATCTTGATGCACATCTTCTTGCTGGTATTTGATGACCTTGTCCTTCAAGGCTTTGATGTCCGCCACCGACAAACCACCGGTGCCCTTGATGCCAATGGCTTTGACTTTTTTAGATCCCATTACGGCACCAATCCCGCCACGGCCGGCCTGGCGATAGTAGTCGGAGTTGATACAGGACATGGGCACCATATTCTCTCCTGCCGGTCCGATAACCAGAAATACATACTCCCGGCCAAATCGATCCTGCAACCGCTTTTCCGCTTCGTGAGCTCCCATGCCCCAAAGCTCTCCTGCATCCTCAAAGGTGACCTTCTCGTCTTCTATTATGACGATAGACGGTTTCTCTGCCTGACCTTCTACAATAATCATATCGTAACCGGCATACTTGATGGTATTGGCGGCATGGCCTCCGATGGAGCAATCATTGATGGTACCGGTGGCCGGAGATTTGGCCGCCACGGAAAGTTTTCCGGAGCAAGGCACCCCCGTTCCAGTAAAAGGTCCTGTAGTAAATAACAATTTATTCTCCGGACCCAGCGCATCGACGCCCGGCGGCAGCTCTTCATATAAATAGCGAATGGCCAGTCCCTTTTGTCCGATATACTTTTCTGCGAAATCCATCCGAAGAGGCTCGGTGGATGACCTGCCTTCCGTCATCTGAAGACGAAGGACTTTATTTTGATATCCTAGCATAGTCATTTCACTAATTCCTCCTCTCTACTCAAATCGTAACGCATGCTGGGGGCATACTTTCACACAAGTGGGATCCCCTTCGCAGGTATCACACATAATGGCTAGGTCTTCTCGAATGCGGATCACCTTCTTTGGGCATTTTTCCGCGCAAACTCCACAGCCTGTGCACTTTTCCGGATCTACCTGAAGATACCCATTCAGGGTAATGGCTTCTTCCGGACAGCTTTTCACACAGATTCCACAAAGAGTACAGTAGTGGTCGTGGTATACCAGTTTTCCATCGTCATAGGAAGTCTCGATAAAGATTCGAGCTCGCTTTGGCCATACCTTTTCCTCTTTATTGGCGGAACACATTTGTGCGCAGAGTCCACAGCCTATGCAGAGATTTTTTGTAAACTTTAATCGCTTCATTTCTCTTCCAGTCCTCCTTTATTGGTTTCAAAGAAAACAAAAGCAAAGCAAAGATGAGGGCCACTTCCCTGCCTTCATCCTCCTTTGCAAATACGGCGGGCAACAGGATCGCTCCTGCTACCTTAAACGGCTTTTCCGGCAAACGAGTGTCGGTAAAGCTCGGAGAACGCTTCTATATTGCCTTCATTATATCGAGGGGAAAAATCAGTGTCAATAAACGGACCAAAAAGAGAAGAAATCCTCAGAAAAAGAGCAAAGTAATGCCCCTCTCCTGAGGAAATCGTACTATTCCAGTTCTTTCTTTAATATGAGAGCCATCACCTTAGCCGCTTCTCCTCGGGTTGTGGTTCCTTTGGGGTCGAACCGTTCTTCCCCTTTGCCCTTTAGAATTTCTGCCGCTGCCAGCTTGTTGACCGCTTCTTTGGCGTAGTCGCTGATTTGGCTTTCATCGGCAAAAGTAGTTGCCTGGCCAATACCCGGCTCAAAAGAGTCTCCTTTCATTTCCTTGTAGCGAAGCAATAACACGGCCATATCCTGACGTGTCAGGGGCTCCTGGGGTTGAATTCTTAAACCACCCTCTGTAGAAGGACTTCCTTGAAACAGGCCTTTTTCATATCCCCACAGAAGAGCAGTCCCGTACCAAGCGTCCCCGTCTCCATCTTCAAAGGGCCAAAGCCTTTCCCCATCATCCCTTACTTTGGATTCCTCTTGTCCTTCCAACCCCATCAAGATCCGGGCAAACTCGGCCCGGGTCAAGGAGCGATTGGGCAGAAAAGAATCCGCCGTGACCCCCGATACAATCTGGCGGGTGGACAGGTAGCTAATCCAAGGTCTAGCCCAGTGGTCTATAATATCCCCAAAAGCCGTAGGGGTGTGACCTATTCCATACTTAGAAAAATGGTTCACCGAAAAGGTCCATTCTCCCGTGGTTTCGTCATAGGACGTGGACCGGACCCCCTCTAAGGTCCCATCCTCTTTCAGAAAATACACCAACATCTCTTCCGGTGTTTCTCCCTCTTTTAGCTCATACGCGAAGGTGATGGTCACCTTTCCCTGGAAGGAAGAAAACACAGTGCCCCCACTTCGGATGGTTAAATTCAAAACTGGTCGATTGCCAATGAGCGCCTGCTGTTCCTGAGTCAAGGTCATATCTCCATCCACTTTTTCTGCAATCACTTCCAGATCCTTGATGCCTTGCTTCAACAAACCAGCTACCGTTTCCTGGTCCAAGGTTAATCGGACCAGAGAGCTTTCCATCTGAAAGCCGCCGCCCTCCTTTTGAATTCGATCCAAATCTTCTTTCTTCAAGTCCAAGGTAGCCTTGTTTCCTTTCACCACCGCTTCAAAAGACGTAGTATCCCCCTGGTTTTGGGCCTTCCAGGCAGAAGACCCCGGGTCTTGTGTATAATCACTGGTGTAGTACCACAAAACTTCATCTCCGATGGAAAGTCGGTAACTGTTGGCACCGGTGGTGCCGGCCACGCCCCCATTCACGGTAAATAACCATCCGGAGTTTTCTCCATTATCAAATTCATTCAACCCATTAATGCCCGTCACATAGGCTCTGGTTCCACTAACGGACAAAGAGGTGTTGTCCAAAACATCCCGGGCCGTAATGCCTACATAATAGGGTTGGCCGGTTCTGGAATACAAGGTTTGGCCTCGTAAGCCTTTTACGGTCAAAAATACTTCCTGTGCTGTTACTGTTAATCCCGCACCATCTTCCTGAGAGGATTCTCCGGTATCCGTAATGGTAATGGCTGTGCCGGAAGCAAACCGAACTACTTGAGGAACCCCATGAACATCTGTTTTTGAAATTTGAACGATGTAGGCGCCAGGGGATACCCCTTCAATGGTCACTTGCCCCAAGACATTCGTCACAGAAGGCAAATCCACTCCGTCCCAACTCACCCGCACATCCGAAACGGGGATACTTCCACTCAATAGGGTAAGGGTGACCCCACTGCCGCTGACTTCAGCCTGCATGGACACCAAATCCGTCCCCCACCCCGGGTAATATCCATAGTACACAATGATTTCGTCTTCATCTTGGATTATCTGGCTTCCCAACCCGGAGCCGGCCACCCCATTCATAAAATAGACCCAACCGTCGTAAAAAGATGGATCGTATGACCCGGCAGTGACACCGTCTATCTGGCTCAAATATCCGCCACTGTAGGTATAGGATACACCGGCCGTAGAAAGCACTTGAGTTACCGCATCTCCCGCCGTCAGTTGCTTGGTTCCATCCCCCACCACGTCATAGGCAGAATAATAGGCTACATTGTCAGTAGGCCCTTCTACTCGCACCGATACGGTTTTCACCTGAGTGCCTCCGGAAGCCATCCTTATTTCTGCTGGCAAGATGGCAGAATCACTGGGTACAACCTGGATATATGTGTAGGTACTATCATCCCATGTAGTGGGCAAAATACTGAGATCGGTAGTGGCTTCAATGGGAGTGATTTCAACAAGGCCCAGGCCATCGGTGACGAAATCTCCATAAGAATCCCCGTTCCAATCAACAGAAGCGTTGGGCAATGAAGTGATAGCCCCTGTTGAAAGTTCTAAGTTTTTCACCGAAAACTCCACGGAAGCCCCAAAGGCAATGTTTATCTTTGGAACTCCCACTCCACTTCCTCCATATGAAAAATAGGTCACATAATCAAACCCTTCTGCCACAGCCAGAACGGCGCTGCCATCTTCCACTCGTTCTACTGTGATGCCCTCCTCATAATAGGAAAATCCACCTGAAATAGCGGAGCCGGATACTTTCCCTGCCACAAAGTCCAAAGAAGACCCGGTGGGCACCGTTACCTGCTTTTCCACATAAGAACTATCGGGTTTGACCATTTGCATGGAGGTGCTGATGTAATGGGTTTGATTCAATTCCAAATTGGCATAGAAAGAATTCCCTTTCTTCACGTCCACCAATGCCAATGTGGCTTGTTTTGTAGAATATGCGTCCCAGACACCGGACCATGAAGTATACCACCCCTGTTCATCGCTGTAGATTCCGGAATCTAAAAGCCCCATGGCGGGGTTCGTGGTCCAAGTGGCCAAAGTATCTCCACTAGCCACCAATCCATACAAAACGCATGCTGTGGAATTGGCACTGTCCGATCCAAAGGCAGCGAACGCCCCGGAAGGAGATTGGCCCTCTTTCAGCCAATCAATTAAATTGGTTTTCTCCGTATCAATGCCGGGGTAGCCGGAAAAGGCGGGCAGAGACAATGCCGCCAAGGCCAACCCGGAATCGTCGAAAGAAGTGCTTCCCCACGCCATGTAGCCTCCGGATTCGTCCTGTGCATCCAACAAGTAATCGATGGCTCCTGTAGTGCTATACGGTATGGCTGTTACACCGCTACTTCTATTGTATGCCTCCAAGGCCAACACCTGCATGGCATAGGTGGAAACAGATGGCGCCGAGACTACCTGACCTTCGGAAACCAAACTTTCAGCCAACTCCCGGGCTATTATTGCGTCTCCTTTCATCAAGGCAGCAAACAAGCCTGCCGCACCGGTTCCGGTGGCCGGCAACACATAATCACTAATATCCACGCCCCCGCTATAGGAGTTTGAGGGCTGTCCTTCTAGGTAAGAGTAGATAGCTGCCAACTCCTCCCAATCATCCAGTACTTTGTCTTGAGTCCCGTTATAGTAGTTGTTGATGGCATTGGTGACAGCTCCTTCTAAGGGATCCGGCCCGTCTGCATATGCATCTTCCACAAAAGGAACCACCAGCAACCCCAGGACAAGGGCTACCACCAACAAAAAGGAAAGTCCTTTCCTGCATTTTTCATGTTTCATTTTTCACTTACCTCCACTAATCATTTTAGAGCGGATGAAAAGCAAAAGACTGTGAGAAACCCCACAGTCCGTATTTACTGGTTGCAATAAAAAACAAGCTCTCCGATTTCCGCGTCGGCTGCTTCGGTTTTAAGCAGGTCTCCTGGCTCACGGATCTTTGTGTTGATATCCTTCCCGGTTTCCCAGTGGATGCAAATTGCCTTATCTTCACTCCCCGTTTACAGTGGCGGGACCGCATGGGCTTTTCACCCATTTCCCATCTTCGCCGGCCTATGGCCGGAACTTAAAACTCGATTCAATTTTCTTTGAGTTCAATATATCATCCTTGTGGAATGAAAACAAGTATTTTATGCTGCCCTATGTGTTTTATGCTCCCGAATACACCAGTCCATATTTTTTCTTAATGCGTTGGATCTTTTCTACAACGGGTTTGGTGAGGAACCAAAGAAAAATGACCGTGGCACCCGTATTGAGAAGATTGAAGGGCAAGGCCAGTCCATACACCGTCAACGCCCACTGCCAAAAGCTCCCTCCCGGATTCAGGGCCAACAAGGTCCACAAGTCCACAACCAGGCCATATAAAAAGAAACTGGCCAGGGCACCAAATACAATCACACCTCTTCGATTTCCCGTCAGCACCTTTTTCTCTGCCAATCGTCCGGCTAAAAAACCCACCAGCCCCAGAGCGGCCATTTGCCAGGGAGTCCAGGGCCCCTGACCAAAAAAGAAATTGGATACGAAGGCGGTCATGGCGCCCGTCATGAACCCGGCAGGACTTCCCAGGGTCAGGCCTGCCAGGATAACCAAGGCCAAAACAGGCTTGAATTGAGGCACCATGAAAAAAGCGGCCCGCCCTAAAACGCCCAAGGTAATCAGCACAGCAATCACCATGATTTCCCGGGCCTGTGGCTTTCTCCCTTCGAACACAGCAAAGAAAGGAATCAAGGTATATGTTACCAAGAGGAAACTCATGGCATAATATTTTCGGTCATCCAACCAGAAGGTCCCCAGCCATAGGGTCAAAGGAATGAGTGCCAGGGAACAACCCATCCACAACTTCACCTGGAAGGACAAGGGTCGTGGGTCCGCCCCCACCTTTGGGGTCGGTTCGGGGTCGGTTCTAGAACCGACCCCACTTTCAGGTTCATCTTTCGGCCAGTTGTTTTGGTCTCTGATGCCGGAACCATCCTCTTCGTCAAAAAAACATTCCGGTTTCTTCAGCCCGAAATTTTCTCGGATTAACCCCACTACTTCTTCCGGCGTTACCGCTCGATGAAGCAGGTGGCGAGACATCCGGTTGGCGGCGGTGGTATAAAAACTGTTACCGGAAAAAAAGGTTCGAGGAGGCCCGGAAGTAGTTAGGTTTCCTTGAAACATCATGGCACAACGATCCCCGTATCTTCCGCAAAATTCAATGTCATGAGACACCATGATGATGGTAATTCCTTGAGCCACCAATTCCTTCAGTATTTGCGCCAACCGATCTTGAAAGAAACGGTCCAACCCCTTTGTCGGTTCGTCCAATAGCAGGATGTCCGGCTGAGTCAACAGAAGTTTTGCCAAAGCCAACCGTTGCTGCTCTCCGCCGGAAAGATCGTAAGGATGCGCCGTAAGAAGGGACAAGAGGCCCATCTTTTTGGCCACTTCCCGGATTTGCCCCTTCGTATTTTCCAAATCCGTTTTTCCTTCTTTTTTCCAACGGGAAAAAACCTCTTCCAAATCCTCTTCCACCGTGGATTTCACAAAGAGAGCCTGCGGATTTTGAGGAAGAAGAGCCACCTTGCCATCATGAGTGATTTTGCCTCGATAGGGTTTTTGAAGGGCTGCCATCAACCGAAGGGCTGTGGTTTTGCCGGTGCCATTGCCCCCCACCAAACAAAAAAGCTCGCCGGGATATACTTGCAATGAAAAATCCCGTATCACATCTTTTTCTTCCTTCCCATATCGAAACCACACTTCCTTCATGGAAAGGGCCGGCTCTCTTCCGGAAAACCGGTATGGTTCCGGCAAAGGCAGTTCCCCCGGTTCCGGTGTTTTCTCCTGAAACACTTCCGATAACCATTTTCGACCATCCCTTACCGTAACCGGACAGGAAAGCTCTTGGCGAAAGCCTTCTTCATAGAGTTCTCCGTAAATTTTTAAGGGTGCCGGCATGGCCCGAGACATTGGATGGTTTCCCGCAGCCAAGATGGCTCCCGTATTTTCCGGCGTGTCCTGCGAAAAAAGAGCTCCCTGCTCCAACACCCAAACCCGGTCCGCCACCGCCAAAACTTCATCCAACCGATGCTCCGAAATAATGACGGTGGTTCCGATTTCCCGGTTGATTTTTTCCACCATGGAGAGAAACTCTCCTGCGGCAATGGGGTCCAGTTGGGAAGTGGGTTCATCCAGCAACAACACATCCGGTTGAAGCACCATCACAGAGGCCAGATTCAAAATTTGCTTCTGCCCTCCTGACAACTCCGCCACCTTTTTATAGAACCAGTCCTGAATCCCAAAAAAGCTGGCCATCTCCGTAACACGAAGTCGTATGGTTTCCTGATCCATGCCCAAGCTTTCCAGGCCGAAGGCCAGTTCATGCCAAACTTTATCCGTAACAATTTGATGGTCCGGGTTTTGAAACACATAACCAATTCGACGGGCTTGCTCCTCTTCCGTCAGTTCTACCAATTTTTTCCGAAAAAACCAAACGTCTCCTTCTTTTTCTCCGAACGGAGTTAGTGGTCCTTTCAGATTTCGAAGCAAGGTGGTTTTCCCGGAACCGGAGCCACCGATAACCACCACAAAGCTTCCCTCCTCGATGGAAACAGAAATGTTGGACAGGGCGGGTTCAATCCTTCCGGGATAGGTAAAGCTTAGATTTTTGATTGTAAAAGCTTCCATTTATACTCCTCCGCTCCCGAAAGAATCAGGGGCAAATAACAAAGAATTCCATAAGCGAGAAAAAAAAGCCAGGACAAGGGTCCCGTTTCCGGCACCTTGATGGCAGGAAAATATTGAATCCGGTACAGTTGATTGCCGACTCCGAAAAGTAGCACAATGGTTATGAGCCCCAACAAAACTAACAGACTACGGTCTCTCCCATCCAACCGATAGGTGGAAAAAGCGGTTCTTCCGGGAAGGCCATACCCTCTGGCTTTCATGGAGTCCGCCGTATCGATGGCGTTCTCTAAAGACCATGTTAACATCATAGAAGTGGCCTTTAAACCGCTTTGAATCCTTCCCCGGAGAGTTCCACCCTCCCACTCCTGCCCCAAAGATTTCCGGGCTTGTAAAATCACTTTGTATTGCTCCTGGAATCGGGGAACAAACCTGAGCACCATGGAAAAGATTAAAGAAAGGGATGGCATGAGGCGACCGAAAAGATAAATGAATTTATCGCTGGTCATCACCTGGTTGTAGCAGGAAAACCATAATACCACCGTGCCTAGCATGAATCCCGTCACCACACCATAATAAATGGATTCCAATGTGATGGGATTGTCTCTCATATAGGTAAGAATCGTGATTCCCCGATGATTGAATAAGGGATTCACCAAGGACAGCACCACCATCATAGGCAACAAGAAAAGAAATAGAAACCGCAAGATTTTTTTGCCTCCCAAATACAGCGCATAGATGCAGGCACCGGTAAAGGAGATTCCCAACAATACCGGATGAAGAAAAAACATGGCGGTTCCAATCACCATAGCAAAGAATATGAAATTCACCACGGGGTGATAGGCCGAAAATCCACGATCCATAACGCTTTCCCTTGTAGCTTCCTTTCTGTGGTTGTTATTCTCCCTTTTGTTCCAAATAATCGCCACCCACATCACGGCCCAAATCTAATGTAAAAATCCATTCCACCACATCTCCCGCCTTAAGTACATATGCACTGGCTCCTCGATTGGGAAAGACTCCATTGACTCGATACATCCACCCGGACAACTCTCCCGCATCGAATTCATAGAGGTTATGGATTCCCTCAATATAGGTGCTGTTATAGATGGGCGTTCGGGTAAATTCCATGTGAATTCCTTGCTGTCTTGTTCCCCTTTGAAGAAGGTCAAACACCGTATCCCCTTCCTGCCAGTTGAACTCGGTCAAAGGCAGAATCTCCCCATTTCCAGGAACCAGTCCCTGCTTCCCTTCCGGCAAACGGGACAGATTGACCACCAATTGCTGGCAAGTGATGGAAAGGTGGCAAGTGGCCACAGGCATAGGTTGAACGGTTTCCTTTGCCGTTTTCTCAGGCTCTCCCTCGGAAGCCTTCTCCTCCACCAATGGGACATCGGTAATAGACGATGGAGCGCCGGTCTCATGGAACTCTTCTTCCACTGCCGGTTCACTACACCCGGAAACGCTCAGAAGGAGGACTAGAAAAAACAGGAACGCCAACCCGCCTCGTAGAATCTTGTGCTTGTGAAGTTTCATCTTTCAATCACCACCTGTCGGGAAGAGGCTTCCCAGTCCACGGTAGCCTTAAGACTCTCTGCAACAAAACGGATGGGAACCAAAGTTCTACTATTGACAATTTTTGCCGGCACATCCAACACCACCGGTTTTCCGTCCACCCAAGCCGTCTGGGCTCCAATATATAATACCATTTCATGGCCTTCCCAACCGGCATGGACTTGACGGGTTTCCGGCTCATAACTCACATTGGCGTCTAAGGCCTCAAATATCCCCCGCAAGGGAACCAGGACCCGGCTATCCTCCAAGACGGGATCTTGATCAAAGGAAAGAAGAAGGCCATTCAATGTGACGGTAATCCCTTTTTTTAAAGACACCTCTTCCATTTCATAAAGATCCGGGCTTTGGGTTAAGGCCCGGTAAACATTCACCAAAGCATATAGTGCCTGCTCCGTGGCCATCAAATCGCCACCCTCTCCCAGAACATGCTCATAGGACCCATCTTCTTGCCTATATTTCTGAAGCGCCGTGAAATTTTTCTCCCAAGAAACACCCCATCGTTGTTTGGCAATCATCACCTGAACCAAAGATTCCGAAGTAGCCTCTCCTCCAAAGTAATACTGCCCATCGGCACTTTCCATCTCTTCCAGCAATAGAAATCCTTCTTTTCCAAAGCGGGCTACTTCTTCATCCTGCCCATAGGGAGAGAGTGCTTGCAACATCATAGCGGTTCGATCCGGATCGCCTTTCTGAGGGCCCCTCATCAACAAATACGCCACAAGGTTTTCCCTGGTAGCCGCCGTCCCCCCTGCCGCCGATATTTCCTCTGCCTCTTCTTTCGGAAGGCCGTATCCATGAGAATCCAGCGCCAAAAGGGCAAAGGCCGGTCCGTTGACTCCTTGCTTGGTCACTTGATCCAAATCCACCAGATAAGACAGAAGATTGACCCCGCCTATCCGGGTAACATCTTCCCCCAGTGCCGTTAACGCCAAAATCAGCCGGGAATATTCCGTATATTTAGTTCGACTTAATATTCCTTTCTGTTCCTCCAGCTGCTGCTTTATCCTTGCCACATATCCTTCCCTGTAATCATCGGGGACATGAAGATTCCCACGAATTAATCCCAGGATGGTCCACTCTCCTCCCACCGAAGAGAGGGTGGGCTCCGGTACGGCTTTTATCAAATAGGCTCCCGTTTCTTCAATCATCTCACGAAGTTGAGCCCCAGAAATTTCTTCGGTTCCCGTATTTACAACTCCCGTATTTACAGCACCGTAGGCCGGAGAAATGTAGGGCACCGAAAGGAAACTCAAAACAAACAGCAATGTGCCCAACAGAAAAGCCAAATGTCTCATGCCTTACTCCTTCCTTCTTCCAATAAAAAACATCTCGGCTGAGTTTCTCCGAAATGTTGGTTCGAAAACGAACAAACGCCCTATGCCCTATCGCCTGTAAGACATAACGCCAACATCACTGGCAGGTCTTCCGGCTTTCACGGCAGCAGGACTGCTGAGGATTTTCACCCCATTCCCTATTAAGTCGTTGCGCTTCTTTTTGTCGCACACCAATCATGATTTTGATGAAATTATTTCGCCCCTACTGTATCACAACTCTACTTCTTTGACAAGTCCTCCACCTGCAAGGGGCCTCCGCAAGTACAACGATAACCTTTGGGGTTTCGGGTCACGGAAGTAGCCCGGTACCTCGGCTGGCTTTTCCCGCATTTCTTGCAGGAAACCAGGAAAAGAGGAGGTCTTTCCGAAAGGTCAATTCCCATGGTCTCAGGAGAAGATGTGCGTTTGATTTGATACCCGTACTTTTCATTCATTCTGGCAGCATGTTCCTTCCATACTCCTCTATGACCCTCTCCGCCGGGAATGGTATGAAGAATTTCATGTGCCACTACTTGTCGTAAAGTTTTTTCCGGTCCGCAAGCCACCTTTAAAGCCACCTGTATGGTATACTTGGCTTTCGGGCCCTTCTTGCCTTCTCTTTTGCAACAACCCCACCGGGTTATGGCCCGGGTGCTGATTTCCACCTGGGGAGAAATATTCTTTGACACCGGAATCCCCAATTCTTCCGCCTCATAAAGCACTTCTTTTAGTATGAAATTCACATGGTCTCGTAAGCCAAGGTCTATGTTCATTCCTGAGCCCCCACAAATATTTCTTCTTTTTCCGTCAAGCCAATCACCTTTTCTCCTCGCCGTCTCAAATCCAAAAGGTAGGGAATGGCTTCTTTGGGAATCACTTCTCCGGGACAAAACAAAGGAATTCCGGGGGGATAGGGAATAATAGAAGAAGCACACACCCGCCCGGCCGCCTCCGATAGAAAAACCTTTTCTCTCAAAGTCGGAATCTTCTCCCGTACCGGTGTATCCCACATGGGAATTCCCCCGCCCTTTTTCGCCAAATGAACCGGACGAACCGGCAGAGTTTTTAATACTCCGGCCAGTTCATAGAAATCTTTTGGTGTGTTTCCAATACCAGTCATCAACATCAATAAGTTTCCAGAAGCCAGTTCAGGATAAATCTCATGGTCATTCAGCGCGCCCTCCAAAGCTGCCCCCGTATAGCCTTTTTCGTGGTAATCCAAGTTTAATTTTGTAAAATCCAACTGTCCTTTGGGGGGAATCACATGAAGCTGGGGCATGGTCTTCGCCCATTGGTAAAAACTGATGAGGCTGTCCCCCCATCCCTTCATTAACATGGCGCCGTGATTTTCTAAAATGTCCGCATTGATTTCCAGCGAAGCCATCAAGAGGTAGGAAGGGCTGGTGCTCTGAATCATTTGTAACTTGTCTTCCAAAAGGTCCCGATCCACCCGCTGAGATACCCGGTTCAACACCGCACTTTGTGTGAGAGAAGCCAGGGTTTTGTGGATGCTGTTTACCACCAGATCGGCTTCCTGATCTTCCGCGGCCAAAGGCATGGCACCTCCCTCAAAAGAGGTCCCCGGTGCAAAGCGATGGAAAAATTTTAAATGGGCTCCATGAGCTTGGTCTACAATCAAAACTTTCTCCTTTTGATGCACCACTTGGGCAATCTCCTTTATATCGGAACAAATTCCATAGTAATTGGGGCTGGGAAGAACCACCGCTTCCACCTCCGGTTGCTCTTCTAATTTCTCCCGGATTGCCTTTGCCGTTACAGGTCCTGCGATACCGTACTCCCCCACCATGGAAGGATACACAAACACCGGTTCCAGATTTCCCAAACTCAAGGCATTGAAAATGGATTTATGAGAATTTCTGGCAATCATGACCTTCCCGCCCGGAGAAACCGCCGCCAAAATGGCCGCAATCAATCCTCCGCTGGTTCCGTTAACCAAAAGGTAGGAATCCCGAACCTGATACAGCTCCTTGTATCGATTCATCACATGACGAATCACTCCTTCGGCTTGAAACAGGTTGTCGGCTCCCGGAATCTCTGTAATGTCATAGCCCATTCCTTGATCCATGAAGTCCCCGTACCCTAAGGAGCGATACAGGTTGGCCCCTTTATGGCCCGGCATATGAAAGGATATGGGATTTTTCTTCTGATGCTTTCTTAAAAAGTCCAGTAGCCCCTCTTGCTTCATTTTCCTTCTCCTTGTTTTTTATAAAAAAGGCAGGATTCTGAATCCTGCCCTCCTATGACTCTTCAAAATCGGGTGGTTTTTACCCGATCAAATTCTTCCACCATTTCCGGATCCGGTTTCGTCAGCAGGCTGACTACGATGATAACCAAAGACCCCATCAGGAACCCAGGAATGATTTCATAAATATCGAAAATCCCTCCGGAGTTATAAAACCAGAAGATGTCCGTCAATCCCCCCGCTAGCATACCGGCAATGGCACCGGGCCTTGTCATGCGACGCCAGAACAAGGAGAACAGGATAATGGGGCCAAAGGCGGCACCAAATCCACCCCAAGCAGAAGAAACCAGGCCAAACACAGAACTGGCCGGGTTCAAAGCAATAATCATGGCTACCACCGCAATTCCAGCTACCGTCAATCGGGAAGCCCAAACCAGTCTGGGGTCCTTGTCGTCAATCTTCAACAGAGTAGCAAACAAATCCTTGGACACGGAAGAAGCCGATACTAACAATTGAGACGAAGCGGTGCTCATAATGGCGGCCAAGATGGCGGTCATCAGAAGGCCGGCAATGACGGGATGGAACATGCCCGTCAACATATTCATGAATACGGTTTCCGCATCCGCCAAATCCGGCATCATCGCTTTCCCAATCATGCCAACCAGGATAGCACATCCTAGGGTCACCGTAACCCAAACCATGGCGATGACTCTTGATTTCGCAATGGCATCCGGCGATTGAATTCCCATGAATCGGGCCAAAATGTGAGGCTGACCAAAATATCCCAATCCCCATCCCAGGCAGGAAGCCAATAACAGGGTATTGATTTTCCCGTCTGCTTCCGGGAAAAACCCTAGGGATTCCGGCGTTAAATCGGAAAGACGCATTTGGACTTGGTCCCAGCCTCCCATGCTGACCACCGCCACGATTGGAACAATGATTAACGCAAAGAACATAATAGTACCTTGTATGGTGTCCGTCCAACAAACGGCAGTAAAGCCACCCAGTGCCGTATAGGCCAGAATAATGACCGCCCCGATAATCATCCCTACCACATAGTTCATACCAAAAATCGTAGAGAACAATTTCCCCCCGGCGGCAAACTGGCTACTGGTATACACCAGAAAAAAGATGACGATGTAAATAGCTGAAATAGATCGCAATATGTGTTTTCCATCCCGGAATCTTTTTTCAAAAAAGTCCGGTAATGTAAGCGCATCACTGGCCACTTGCGTGTAGCTTCGAAGTCGTTTGGCCACAAAAAGCCAGTTGAGATAAGTACCGATCCAAAGCCCGATAGCAGTCCATATGGCCTCAGATGTGCCGGTATAAAGAATGTAGGCCGTGCCGGGAAGTCCCAACAAGAGCCAGCCTGACATATCCGACGCTTGGGCCGACATGGCCGCTACCCAGCTGTTTAATTTGCGGCCTCCCAAAATATAGTCGGAAATGTTTGAGGTCTTGTTATAGTACTTGACCCCGATTAGGACCATCAGTCCTAGGTATAACGCAAAAATAATTCCAATAATAGCCAACTTCTTTCCTCCTTTGTGGTTTATTCCGGCAGCTTCTTTTGCGCCAGTTGATTCAATCGGATTACCGCCTCCTGGGCGGAGCTTATATCAAAGGTGCCCCTTGCCATGGTTTCCGTGTCCAAATCCGAAATCACAATAGCCAGCTCTCCTCCTTCGTCTCCTTCGGTGTGAATAACAAACTCCAAGGCCTGATGGGCATCTACCTTTCGCTCCTTCACCTGTACATCTTTCTCTGTTTGACGAATCTCTGCCCCTGCAAAATCCTGATAGGCTACGGTATAGGCATGTTCTCTTTTGATGCTGCCATCTCGCATATTATAAGTACATTGATAAAGATAAAAGTGTTCCGGTCCCAAGGCAAATACCAACACAGAATGGTTGGAACTGCGAATCTTGCCGTCAAGCCCCACCGTCATAAGAAACGGTAAATTGGAATTGGCGGACCAGTCGTTGGGTCCCGTCACCGTAATCCATTCCAAGTCCTCCATTTGTTCCCGGCCTTCCACAAAGCGGGCCAGATTCTCACTAAGAACTTTCTCCGCTTTAAGCCGAATGCCTCCCAAGTCGTATTGAAAACAATGCTCCCACTCTTCATCTGGGATTTCCGTTGTGGCCTTCTCTCCGTCTTTTTTCACTTCCAGGTACCCTTTAATTAAAAAGATGGAACCTCCTAAAATCAACACAAAAGAAGCGGCTTTGACGCCGGTGGGATTCAATCCGGAATTCATTAGAAGGGGTTGAATCATCAACCCCAAGGCAAAACTTAAAAACCCGCCGAAAACCACTCCTACACTTTCCCGCTGATGCCATTTGGTGGGGCCTAAAAAATACCTGCGCATCCTACCTCGGCGCACCAGCTCTTCCACATGATCGTAGTCTTCTCGAAACAAGGCTACCGTATACTCTTTTTTCATATTCACCCAATCCGGTCTGTTCCCATGTAAGGCCTCAACGCCTCCGGGATTATCACAGACCCGTCTTTCTGTTGATAGTTTTCCAGGATAGCGGCCACCGTACGGCCTACCGCCAATCCGGAGCCATTCAATGTGTGGACAAACTCCGGTTTCCCACCCCCCTCCGGGCGGAATCGGATATTGGCTCTCCTGGCTTGGTAGCTCTCAAAGTTGGAACAAGACGAAATCTCGACATACCGTTGGTAACTGGGCATCCACACTTCAATGTCATATGTCATAGCCGAGGAAAATCCCAAGTCTCCAGTGGATAATTGCACCACCCTGTAAGGCAGTTCAAGGCGAATCAAAACTTCCTCCGCCGCTTTGGTGAGAAGCTCCAATTCTTCATAGGAGTTTTCCGGATGGGCAAACTTCACCAATTCTACTTTATTGAACTGGTGCTGTCGAATCAATCCTCTCGTATCTCTTCCCGCGGAACCCGCCTCTTTTCGAAAACAAGGAGTATAGGCAGTATAGTATATAGGAAGATCTTTTTCTTCCAAAATTTCGTTCATCAATAAATTGGTCACCGGCACCTCTGCCGTGGGCACCAAAAAAAAATCCTTGGCAGGCAGCCAAAACATGTCTTCTTCAAATTTGGGAAGCTGCCCCGTGCCTGTCATGGCATCCCGGTTTACCATAAAAGGAGGCAAAATCTCCGTAAACCCGTGCTCCCCCGTATGGAGGTTCAGCATGAAATTAATGACGCTACGCTCCAGTCTGGCTCCCAGTCCCTTGTACACGGTAAATCGTGCTCCCGCTATTTTGGAGGCCCGTTCAAAATCCAGAATATTGAGCCCAGTTCCCACATCCCAGTGGGCTTTTTCTTCAAAATCGAAGGCGGGCGGATCCCCCCATTTTCGCATTTCAACATTCTCTGTATCATCTTTTCCAACAGGAACCGAAGGATTGGGAACATTGGGTATATTTAGAAGGGCTGATCGGATTTCTTCTTCCACTCGGGTTACTTGACCGTCCATCTCCTTGATTTCCTCAGAAAGCGCCTTCATTTCTTTCATAAGCAGGCTGGTGTCTTTGCCCTCTTTTTTTAGAACAGGAATCTGCTTGGAATCCTGCCCCTGTTTATACTTCATGTTCTCAACCTGGGAAAGAAGGGCCCTTCGCTTTTCGTCCATCTCCGGGATGGTTTCCAAACCAAAGGTTCCATTCATCCGGGATTCAACCCCTTGCTTTACTTCTTCATAATTCTCTCGAATTCGCTTGATGTCCAACATGCTTGATCATCTCCCCATCCATTAAAATAGATTCTTCTTGTATATAATGTAGGTATTTACCAATCGGTCTACTACCTGCTGCATTTCAATCTGTAGCGCGCTGGCTGTATCATAGGCGCCTTGATCCAATGCATCCTTGATTCGGGTTAACAGACATCTCTCCGCCAAGGTATCCTGACCCAGGTAAATGCGCATATCCTGGATGGCTTTCCAATTGGCCACATCGAAGTCCACACAATCCTCGTCGTCATGGAGTTTTTTGCATTCTCTGACCAAATCCATAGTCTCAGGAATAAGGCGGTTATGCAGTTCCCTGGCCCACACTTCAACAATCGCCTGGCGATAAGAATCAAGAGTCGTCAGCGGCATCACATCGTCTCGCATAAAAATTTCCAGCTTTTGGGGATAGTGGTCGAATGCCTTAATGTTTTCCCAAACCGTGCGAGGTGCTATTCCAAACAGTCGATCCCTTTCTTCCTGAGTATATTCATCAAAAAGGTCTTTTTCACTTCGGTACGCTCGTTCCGTTTCCAGATAAAAGTCCGCCTCTCCATAATTTTTGCTAATGGATTGCTCCAGCTCTTTCGATGTTTTCCCTGCCTCCAATGCGGCTTTGATTCCGTCCAGCATAGCCATATATGCAGCGGAAATTACCAGATAGGTGTTGCTTTTCGGGTTGGGGGCTCTCAGCTCGAAGCGAGTGGCCAGAGGGTTTCTGGTATCCCGGACCAGTCCAATCAGTACGGTACGGTTCCTGGAGGGAAGCTCTACGGAATGACCCAGAGAACTGACAATACATACCGGCGCTTCGTATCCCGGTTTCAACCGGTTGAAGGCATCGTTGGAAGAACTGACGAAAGGATTGATAACTTCATAGTTTTTAAGGATTCCCATCAATGCCCCATATCCGATGGGGCTCAAATATTCCTTGTCTCCGTTTTTGGGCGAAAACAAGTTCACCACTTTCCCGTTTTTCAGTTTGGCGGCAATTCCCATATGGGTATGTTCCCCGGAGCCGGCCACTGCTTCAATGGGCTTGGCCATAAAGGTGACTTCCAAGCCGTGCAAAGTGAAAATATCCTTGATTACATATTTCACCTGGTTTTCGTTGTCTGACGCCTGAAGGGCATCGGCATATCGCCAATCCACTTCCAACTGTTCCATAATATGGTCATAATTTCCGCTGTTTCCCAGCTTGGCCTTGACGCCTCCTACTTCCTTGTGGCCCATTTCCACCCCAAATCCATACCGGTCTAGCACCATCAAAGAGCGTTCCAAGGCCGTGCGAACCGGACCGATGGTCCTTTTCCAATACTGCTCTTTCATGGATTGTGCAGTAGTCAATTGTTCACGATCTGCCTTGTCATCCGGAGTTTTAACCCAAAATTCCAGCTCCGTAGCACAGGTCAATTCCAGGTCTTCAATCTCTTCCACCGAAGAAATGCCCACCGTCTCCAACACATAAGGATTTTCCTTCATTAACAGCAACAAATCCTGTTTGAAGTTTTTTACCATATCCCGGAGAATTACCCGGGACCCTACATCTGATGTGTCGTTATGAACCAAAAAAGAAGGAATTCGAAGAGTCCCCACCGGCAAGCCGGTTTTCACATCACGATTAATAAAATTATGGTCCACATACCAGTTCACTGAAAGGTCTGGCACAATATCCACTTTGGCATTATGAAGGTCTGCAATGCCGGGAAGATGAACACTTGAACCGTCCGTTTGAACTCCGGATTTCAGAATCTTGTCGATATCCTCCAGAAAAGCCGTCACCGGAATTTTTTCGTCGGTGTCATGGCCACCAATATCCAGACCCACCAAGGAAACGAATTTCACTTCCGGGTGCTTTAGAAGGATATGGACAAGATCCTCCCTACCGTGCTGATGAGGCAAAATGGTGTACAACATTTTATCAAAATCAAACTCCAACATATATTCATACCTCCTTTTTGAACGGGATAGCGGGCGCAATCATTGCGCCCGCTATAATAACATCTATCTTTTGCGGGTCTAATCCATCTCTAATTCCAGTTCTTCCAACAATTCTTCCGGAATAACATCCATCGAAGCCTCGTTGTTGGTCATGCTCTCCAAAGCAGCCAGCAGCTTTTGAAGTGTGGCCATATGGGTGCCGTAATCCGCCCATCTTCCAGCCTTCTGAGCACTAATGGCATTCTCGTAAGCAGCAGCGGCTTTCAGAATCAGTTCGGCTTGAGTCAAATCGGAGCTGACACCTCCTCCCGAAGGCGTTCCATCTTCACTGGTTCCACCGTCGGTGGTGGCACCAAAGAGAGACTCCAATGCCTGTGCCAAGGTTTCTTCATAGGCGATTCTATCTCCATAAGCTACGATAACACGCTTTACTTCCGGCAAGGAAGAATTGGTAGCCTCCAGATAAACCGGCTCTACATAAAGCAGACTTTCCTCAATGGGGATTATAAACAAGTTGCCACGGCTATAGTTGGAGCCGGAGGAGTTCCACAAGGAGAACTCTTTGGAAATCTCCGGATGCTGGTCAATCTGTGCTTCAATCTGCATGGGCCCGTATATGATTCGGTCTTTGGGCAGTTGATACAACACTAGCTCCCCATAATTGTCCCCATCATTTCTTGCCAAAAGAAGGGCCATCAGATTCCGTCTATCCCGGGGAGTATAAGCAATGGTATTTACAAATTCTGCCTTTTGCTCGCCCGGCAATTTCATAATGTAGTAGGTTGGAGTCATGATGGTTTCTGTGGTCCCGAAAATCTCACGACCGATATCCCAAAGGTCTTCATCCTGATAGAATACCCGGACATTGCTCATGTGGTATCTGGCATACACATTGGCCTGGATATTCAACATGGTGCTGGGGTATCGGATATGACATCTCACTTCATCCGGCATCTGGTCAAAAGATTTGAACAAATCGGGATAAATATTCATAAAGGTATTGGCAATGGGATCTTTGTCGTCCACCAAATAATAGGTGGCCGTACCGTTGTACGCATCAATCACCACTTTTACGGAATTTCGAATATAGTTAATTCTCGTTCCCTCCGAATAGGGCTCCGAATACGGATACTTATCGCTGGTAGTATAAGCATCAATAATCCAGAAGAGCTTTCCATCAATCACCACGATATAGGGATCGTTTTCATAGGCCAGATACGGCATGATGGTCTTCACACGTTCCATAATGTTTCGATTAATAATAATCCGTGAATCAGAATCTAGATTCGTGCTTACAAGAAGCTTCAAGCTTTGTTCCCGGATGGCAAACATCACGCGGTTCAGAAGATTTAACTTAATCCCTGCATCTCCTTCGTACATCGTGTATTGGTTGACATCCCCGTCGGGATAGTCAAATTCTTCTTCATCGGTGCCGACTAAAATATAATTGTTGGTCAGCTCCCCAAAGTAAATCTCCGGTCTTTGTATTTGAATTTCCTCCACCTGAGAAACAGGCGGAATGCTGTCGATCAACATGTCCGGTTGCCCGGAAGCTGTTACTTTGTCTACCCTTGATAAGGTAATACCATATCCATGGGTATATTTTATATGCTGGTTCAACCAAGTTTCACTGATCAAGGTTTCGTCAATTTCACGAGCGGACAGGAAGGTTTGAGTGTACTCTCCATTAACCACATATCGGTCTACATCCACATCGTTAAAGGTATAGTAAAGACGAATACTCTGGGTTTGATTATAGAATTTTTTTGCCGGCTCATAGTCGTTGATACGAATGTTGGAAATGGTTTCCTGATTGTTGGCAATGTCTTCATTGGTCAAGGTGTTGGTGGCTGCGAAAGGCCTGATATCTACCTTGTCCAGGTCATAGGCAAACTGGGTGTAGGCGATGTTGTATTCCAGATATTCCATTTCTTTGTTGATTTCATCCGGAGATACCACTAGGTTCTGAATCAGAGTAGAGCCCCCGGTTCCTACCGCTCCTACAATAATCATGACTACCGGCAACAACAGGATGATTTTGAATTTTTTCTTCACCACCCCAATGGCAAAGGTCACCGCCGCCACCAAAGACAATCCGATGAGAAGACGATACATCCATAATGTTACATTTACATCGGTAAATCCGGCGCCGTACACCGCTCCCAAGCTGGAATACAACAGGCCGTATTGCTTGAGAAAGAAATTCACCGCCAGCATCACAAAGAAAATGGCGCCCAACACAATCAGCTCTTTCTGCGCAATGCTCAAAAGCTGGCGGAAGTTGTCATCGTCAAACTGTTTTTTAGGCCTTCTGGTTTGGCGAATATTTCCGCCTCTTTGAAATTGTCGGCCCATGTTCTCGAACATGTCATTGAGGTTATCAAATCCAAACCCTTTTCGACCTCCCCGGGGAGGCACCTGATTGCCTTGGAAGGGATCTTCCTCTTCAAAGCCATCGGGGTCTTCCGCCGATTCATACATTTGAGGCGTTCTCATGCTCAACAAAATGGAGTAATAAAGAACGCTGATTACCGCATACCCAATTACAATGCCGATAATGAAAGTGTTCACCTGTTCGATGAAGGCCAATTTGAAGATATAGAAGGAAATATCCATATTGAATAGGGGATCCGCTTTGGCAAAGTCGGTGGCGTTGGTAAATTTCAAGGCTTCAAACCACAATGCCTTGGCGGCCATAAAGGAAGCCAGGGCAGCAAACACCACAGAGATAAGGAATGTGATTTGCCCCAACCTTTTTTCGTTTACCTCTTCATTGGACTCCACTTTTTTGTAATATCCTCTTTTAAGTAGCTTTAAGAAGATCAGTGTGATGGCCGTCAATAGTACAAACAGCGGAATTCCGATTTGTAGCTGGGTCACGATTTGCTTGAAGAACACACTTAGGTATCCCATTTCGCGGAACCAAAGCAAATCGGTAAGGAACCCGATTAAGGCTAAGAATAAACCGATGACGACTACCGCCAGCAGAATAATTCCTTTCAGGCCTAACTTCTTTTTCTCTTTCAAAATCTCTTCCTCCCTTATTTTAACTTCATTTTAACTTCTGCACTAACTCTTTAATGATATCTTCTGCTTCCTCCGGAAGGGCATCCCTCCCACCCTTTTCGGTTTTCAGGCTTTCCAGATAATTGATTCTACCCTCTAAACCGGCTCTCAAAACTTCTATGTAGGCCTTCCCTTCAAAGTCGGGCACAAATCCTTCTATTTCCATGGTTTTAATTCGAGACAAGGGTCCAAAGTCTTTAAATTGGGCTGTGCCATCGATGATAGCTTCTAAAATCCCAATGGTAACCTCCTTGGGGATTTTCTCTTCCAGGAAATGTCCGGTATTCAAAATGTAATTGGTCACTCCTCGTTTTTCAAAAAGTTCTTTGAATTTGTGGTAATCTTCTTTCAACGCATAAGTACGAAATGGATTGGCATAAGGTTCAAAGACCAATGCGTTAATGTCCACCCCTTCCGCCAAACGTTCCGCCGAAGTTCTCTTGGTAGCCAGACAGGCCCCCATCACCGAGGCCAACGCCGGATTATCTAATCTCAACACCGGGGGCAGCGCCTTGTCCTTCATCAGCCAAATGATGGAGTTAACAGGTTCTTCCATTTTGTCCACTCGGTTGGGCGCCCAAAGCTTGGATTTGATAGCCCGACCATTGCCGTTTCGAATATCTTCTGTCACCAGGACCATCTTTCCCTCTTGGTCCAGTGTTGCCCCAACATTTTGGGCAGTAATCAGATATCTATTATCCGGCGAGGACAACGGATAATCTTGGGTTTTGTCAAAATAGGAAGGCTCCAAAGCCACTGAACTGCCATTTTCATTGGATATGATATAGGCGTCATCATGAAGCACCGTCACATCATACTTCCCATCATGCTTGGCGTGAGTCAATGTAGATTTACCGGAACCGGAAAGACCAAAGACACCGATAACATGTGCTTTTCCGTCAGGTCGCAAACAACGTTTTAATCCACCATGACATGCCGTATATCCGTTTCTGTTTGCAATGCTCCAGGCCAGAGTAAGCGTGCCCTTTTTATGCTCTCCAAAATACCTCATTCCCAGTAGGCATGCACAGTTGTGCTCCGGGTCAAAAAAGGCCAATCCAAGGGGAAATTTGGGATGAACAAAGTCTGGGTCTGACAAGATGAAAATGTCCGGTTCATCTCCTACCGGCTTGGATTCTTCGTACATTTTATCATAAAACTCATTTAAATACTGAAAATTCAATAGCCAGTTGTATATGGTATTCTCATAGCTTTCGGGAATTAGCAAATGGGCTTTTACGATAAAGTCCTTGTCCAACCCGATATAGCTTTGGGTGTGATACATTTTTTTGTGCCGAACTTGATAGGCTGCTTCCCGTAAAACTTTGGTCAGCTCCCCTTCTTCCACCCCCTCTTCTCCCAGGATTACCCGGGCACCGGCAAACCGCCCGATAATTTCTCCATCATTGAAAAGTAAGATTTTGGCCCCTTCCGGAATCCCAATTTTTTCCGGTTCATAAACCGGCATGTCCGTCTCGATGGTTCCACAGGAATTTTTAGCCATTTCATATGCTTTTTTTAAATCCACCATCACCTCTACGTTGTTTCCGTAAAATGCGGTTTCAATGGTGGTGCGAGCCGGAGAAAATCCCCGGTTCCCCAAGGTGATCTCTTCTCTAGGGTAGTACGCTTTGGTTGACATGATAACGCCTCCGATTGATCAAAATTCCAGCTGTCTATTTATTGTCTGTTTATCGATCGAAAAATGTAGTCTCAATCCACTCTTGAAAATTCAGAATAACTCCATTTACTTTGGCTGTAGCTTCGCTTTCAGGGGCAAAGTGGCGAAGCCCAAGAATGCTTCCTTCCAAAATCAATACTACAATGATGATGGCAATCACCAATTTCCCGAAGAAACCGCCTTTTCGTTTTCCCTCTTCCTGATAAAAATCCTCTTCCTCTCCTTCTTCCAACAGTTCCTCAGCCTTTAAGGCTTCCGCCACTTGAGAGGGGATGGAAGCCACAGGAATCGGGGCCGTGTCAGTGTCCCAAAGCTTGGCTAATCTCTCGTCCACATCCGGCATCTCCCGAGAAGCAACAACTTGTTCCACGGAAGCCGGCCCGGTTGATGATTCTTCTATATTGCCTTTTCCCTCATTACTTCCTTTCGTCGGGAGAATGGTTGGGGCGATAGGGTGCAGAGGCGTAAGGAGCCTTGCCTGCTCCTGGAAGTCCTCCTCCGGTCGGGTTTCCGGTTGGGTTTCCGGTTGGGTTCCAAATTCTTGGTCCCTAGCCTTTTGAACAAATTGGGTTTTCTTAATATCAAACTCATCCGGCTCCCGGCTATATTCTTCCTCCCCATATTTTATTTTTTCAATGATTTGCGTTTTGGCGTTTTCATCCAACCCCACTTGCAAAAGATCTCTTCTCAGTTCCATGGTGTTGAACTTAAGCCGTTCTTCGTCATACAAGTCATTTTCCCAGGATTCTTCTCTGGGGTAGGGTTGAATGGCCTGTCTCTCTCTTTCCATTTCCCTGACATGATTCGCAGGGTCAAACCGTTCCTCCACAGGAACTGAATAGGTAGGCGGAGGTGTTGCGAATCTTTCGGGAGCAGGCTCCGGGTCTCGGTTGGTACGAAGATATTCGCGATCCAAAAGTTGCTGGAACTCATCTCTACTCTTGTTATAGGTATGGAAGCGACTTTCCGGGTCAAAATCAATACCTCTCTCGGGAGGCGGGGCAGGCCTTTCGATATTCCACTGAAAATCCACCTCCTCTGTGGGTCGGGATTCTCCCTTGGGAAATTGATGGACATTCCACACGAAATCTTCCTCTGCAGGCTTGGAGGCTTTTTTCACAGCACTGCGGGCTTCTTCTAGCCTTCGTGAATCCGGGGCCGGTTTGCGAAAGAAAAACTCATCTTCCGGTTCGGTTTCTTCTACGGTTGGTTCAGGAGAAGGGCGATTATACACAATTTCTTCCCGTGGTTCAGATCTTTTACGTGTTTCCTCTCCCACCTTATATCCGCATTTACTGCAAAAGAGATCTGTTTCTCTAAGGGCATTTCCGCAATTGCTGCAATACATTGAATTCCTCCTTTATTTAATCAAGGATTTTATGATCCAATTCTTCCTCTGAATACCTTTTCCCGGAATGGGTCACACTATCATGTAGCGAATAGAACTTGGAAGAAAATGTTTGTTCCGGCCTGGGTTTTTCTTCTGGTACGAAAGGTCTTTCCGGTTGCTTTTTCGGAAGCCCTGCCGGCTGTTTGTCTGGAGGTCTTGCCGGCTGATTTGCCTGCGGCTTTGTCACGGGCGAGTCGTAGTAGGTCTCTAGGGGTGGATTGTGTGGGTTGGCTTCGAAAAAGATTTCATCTTCTTCCGGCAGTTGAAACTCGGTAAATCCTACGGTCCGGGTTTTCTTTTCCGGAGACTTCCCTGTTGAAATCCGTTGGGGCTCCACTACCTGCGCCGGATATCTAACTGGCCTGGGAGATGCCATCCCCGTTTCATCAACAGGCTGTGAAGCAGTTCTTTCTACCGGTAAAGAAGATGGCTCTTCTATTATACGCCTTGGTTCCGGTCTTGGTTCCGGTCTTGGTTCCGGTCTTGGTTCCGGTCTTGGTTCCGGCGGAGATATAGTCACCTTCCGTTCCGATATAATGGGACGGGGAATGTTTCCGGAAGCCCTCTCCTGGTACATGGGAGACCTCGATTGCGGGGGCGTTGAAGATGGTGCTACGCCTTGTTGCGTGGGAAAAGTCCCGTTCGTCGGATAAGGGTTTTGCACCGTCTGGGATCCTGGTGTCCAAGGTATAGGTTGCTGAATAATATATACCGGCGGCGAAGAAGGGCTCTGCTGGAATTGCTGAGCTTGTTGATTAAATTCACCCATTTTGGTCTGCACAGCTCGAACGGTTGCTTGATCAATTTTTAGATTGGTCAGTTCTCCACCAACTTGGTCTAGTTTCCCTTCCATTTTTGATAAAAATCGATTTTGTTCACCGATACGCTCATCAAAACGACGATAACCATGTAAAAGGGTGGATGCTAACAGAGCAACCATGCCAACAGACAGGATCACAACCAGTACTACCCAAATGTCTACTGTCGCATTCCCCAAGGTCATGCCTTCGCCCTCTCCTAGTTTTCACAGTGATTATTATTCGGGAATACCGCAAAGCTTTCGCGCGTACTCCTCCTGACTTATGCTATAATATATCAATATATTATACATCCTGAAGATAGGAATGGCAACGGAAATGGCCGAATTTTCAATGAAAATCACCATATTAAGTAGTAGCCAGGAATTAGGCCAACTAGATGAAGTGGTTCTGACATTTTCCGGAGTATAAAACACTCCGGATTGCATCACATTTCTAGCGGATGGGAAAATGGTGATTCCCCGAACATTGCTAGAAAAAAACGAGTATGGTATAATTTAAATATCCTGAAATGCTCGTTAGGAATTATAATTCAACCTACACTAATTCCTTGGGACTTCGAGTTTCTTCTACGGATGTCATGCCTCCTTTGAGTGGACGGCAGAAGTAGAGAGCAGATAACCCACCTATCAACTGATAGGGCGTGAATTATACCCTGACGGCATGTCGGGATTTTTTGCGACCTTAGAGTATAATTTTCATTGGCAACGCAGACAAAAAAAACAGGAAGAGAGCAA
>CAZAZF010000013.1:0-34828 GCA_964489555.1 uncultured Oscillospiraceae bacterium
AGGACAGATTTTTTTGATGGTACTTCCGGCAGAGACCCCTTTTCCAAGAAACCAAACCATGAAAAGGAGTGTAAACAAAATGAAAAACAACCAAAAGAACCATGTGCCCCATCGAATCTATCTTACAGAGGATCAAATGCCGACCCAATGGTACAATCTTCGGGCGGACATGAAAGAAAAACCGGACCCCATGTTGAATCCCGCCACTGGTCAGCCGGTGGTTCTATCGGACTTGCTTCCCGTCTTTTGTGAAGAGCTGGCAAAACAAGAGCTGGACAACGAGACCCCTTACTTCACCATCCCAGCTGAAATTCTGGATTTTTACAAAATGTATCGTCCCTCTCCGTTGATCCGGGCCTACGAGTTGGAAAAAGCCCTGGACACCCCTGCGCGAATCTACTATAAGTTCGAGGGGAACAACACCTCCGGAAGCCACAAGCTGAACTCCGCAGTGGCACAAGCCTATTATGCCAAAGAACAGGGCCTTGCCGGCCTTACTACGGAAACAGGGGCCGGTCAATGGGGAACTGCTCTGGCGGAAGCTTGTTCTTTCTTTGGGCTTCCTCTCACCGTATATATGGTAAAGGTCTCCTATGAGCAAAAACCCTTTCGTAAGTATGTGATGGAAACCTTTGATGCCAAAGTGGTGGCTAGCCCCAGCCAAACAACCCAAGTAGGCCGAAAAATTCTTACGGACAATCCCAACACAGGAGGTAGCCTGGGATGCGCCATCTCGGAAGCCATCGAAAAGGCTGTTACCACCCCCAACACCCGGTATGTTTTGGGCTCTGTGTTGAATCAAGTATTGCTCCACCAATCCATTGTAGGCTTGGAAAGCAAGATTGCCATGGAAACCATCGGCGAATATCCAGATTTGGTCATTGGCTGTGCCGGTGGCGGATCCAATCTGGGAGGCTTGATTGCACCCTTTATGCAAGATAAACTGCAAGGGAAAACCAATCCCCGAATCGTTGCCGTAGAGCCGGCTTCCTGTCCCTCCATGACCCGGGGCAAGTATGCCTACGATTTCTGCGATACCGGCCAAGTGACGCCCCTGGCTAAAATGTACACTCTGGGAAGCGGTTTCATGCCCTCCCCCAATCACGCAGGAGGGCTTCGTTACCACGGCATGAGTCCCATCCTATCCAAGCTCTATCACGATGGATATATGGAAGCCACCAGCGTGGAACAGACCAAAGTATTCGAAGCGGCCACCTTCTTTGCCCAAAAGGAAACCATTCTACCGGCACCGGAATCCGCTCACGCTATCCGTACCGCCATAGATGAAGCCCTCCAATGCCGGGAAACGGGAGAAGCCAAAACCATCCTGTTCGGGCTGACTGGTACCGGTTATTTCGACATGACCGCCTACCATGCATTCAAAGAAGGTCAAATGACGGATTATGTTCCCAACGACCAAGACCTGGAAAGGCAATTCGCCACCCTTCCTACTCTCTAACAAAAGGGGTTCGGGGTCGGTTCGGGGTCAGGTACCTCTCTTTCAACTCCGAGGTACCTGACCCCGAACCGACCCCGTTTTTTACAACCAAAAAAGCCCCGGGATTTCCCCGGAGCTTTTTTTAAAACAGATTAAGCGGTTTGTCATCCATTATGACTCTTTCGTGAATAATTCTTACCGCGTCCTCAATACAAGCGGTACAACTTTTCAAAGGGCTCCCTCGCAAAGGGCCGGTCTTTCCTTTGATCTCCGCACAATTCAGGGAACCCACCCGGTTACAAAACTCCGGTACCAGATCCCGCATTTTGGCATAACAAATGTTTTTAGACTTTGGTTCTTCGGTGTTTCCATCGCTGTACTTCATCCCCGCCACAAGGGCCATTCCGGTCACAGCACCACAGGTGTCCATGCCGCCCAGGCCAAATCCAAAGGCTTCGGAGAGCCGGAAAACAGCTTCCGGTTCAAATCCGTAGTCATCGGCGAAGGTACAGGCTACGCATTGGGCACAATTGTAGCCTTGTTCATGAAGCGCCATGGCAAACGCCACTCTCTCATCGGCAGTCTTCATTTCTTTTTCCTCCTTATGGAATTTTCTATTCAGTTGTTATTTTTTTTGCAACAGGACGATTCGGTCCCGATTGCTGTAATCTTGGGTGACCTTTATGGCAGTATAAGCGCCTTCCGCCAATTCCATTACATCCTTGGCCTGGTCCTGGCCAATCTCCATTAAGAGATATCCATCTTCCTCCATATAATCCTTGGCTTCGTGAAGCAACCGACGGTAAAAATATAGCCCATCCGGCCCTCCATCCAAAGCAATCATTGGGTCGTGATCCTTTACCTCCGGCATCAAATCCTTTATGTCTCCACTTTTAATATAGGGTGGATTCACAATGATTAAATCGTAAGTTCCCGTAACCGGTTCAAAAAGGTCTCCCATCAAGAACTCCACCTTCCCGGGATCTTTCCCAATAGGAATTCCCAGATGTTTGGCATTTTCCTTGGCTACAAACACCGCTCCTTCGCTGATGTCCGCTGCCGTAACCGAAACAGAATCATACAATTTCAAAATGGAAAGGGCAATGCACCCCGATCCGGTACACAGTTCCAAAACTTTGGTTTCAGGAGAAATCAGTTTCAAAGCCTCTTCCACCAGCAATTCTGTCTCGTGACGGGGAATTAATACATCGGGCGTTACTTTAAATGGCAACCCCATAAATTCTGTGATGCCCGTAATGTGCTGCAAAGGAACCCCCGAACCCCGTTCCAGAATCACCCGGCTGTAGTTTTCGATAAGGAATTCCGGAGCATCGCTTTCATAATTCATAAACAATTTCGGTCGATCCACATTCATTAAGAAAGATAGAAGAATCAGCGCATCATTTTTGGCACTTTCTTTTCCCTTTTCTTCCAACTTCTTCTCACCCCAACTAAGCAATTCTTTGATTTTCATCCTGATCCCTCGGTTCTTCCGATTCTTGGTACGGTTGTCCCTCCAAATCACACAGTCCCTCGTAATGAGGCTCCTCTGGTCCGGACAAAACATTTTTCATGGCAGCAATGGCCACTTCCAACTGGTCCTGTTCCGGCTCTGCTGTGGTCAATTTCTGCAAATACAGCCCGGGTAAGGATAGCAGTTTTACCAACCAATTGTCTGATCTACCCGCCCATTTTAAAAGTTCATATCCCAGTCCGGCAATTACCGGAAGTAATAAAATCCGGGAGGTAATCCTCCAAAACAAGTTGGGCCATCCCAACAAAGAAAAAAGAATCAAAGCGATAATCATCACAAACATGAGGAAGCTGGTTCCGCATCTGGGATGCAAGGTATAGTAGGGTTTGCAATTTTCTGGGGTCAACTCCAAACCGGCTTCATAACAATGAATGGTTTTGTGCTCCGCTCCATGGTATTGAAACACTCGATGAATATCCTTCATACGGGATATTGCCACCACATAAAGAACAAAGAGCACAATACGAAGAACTCCTTCCACCAGGTTCAGAACCACCACATTGGCGGTAATCAAGGCCAAAAGATCCAGCACCCAGGTGGGCAGAATAATAAACACTCCCACGGTCAACAGGATGGCCACCACCACAGAGGTATAAATCATCAGGTTCCAGGCTCTCCTGGCACCCAATTTTTTTTCCAGCCACAAATCAAACTTGCTCTTCTGGTAAGTTGTGGACCCTTCCTCCTCATGTGCTTCCAGGATATCGGCTGAATACATCAAAGTACGGGTGCCTTCTACTAGCGCATCCGCAAACACCATTACTCCTCTTACAAATGGAATCTTGGTGATTTTTTTCCGTGGGGCAAGAGGCTGGGTCCGAATATATAGTTTCTGATTGGGGAGACGAAGAACGATAGCCGTTCGATGCTCCCCCTTCATCATAATTCCTTCCAATACGGCTTGTCCTCCCACTTTTGTAGGACAAGCTTCCTTATTGAAAATTCGTTTTAAATTCATATAGATATTATACCTCTTTTTTCATAATTTCACTACCCCAACATCGTCTTTTTCACAATCTCAATAAAATCCTTGTTGGATTTGGTATGAACCAATGTATCAATAATACTCTCCGTTACATCTTGGGTATCTCGATTGGCTAAGGCTCGTCGCATGGCCCAAACCGCTTCCAGTTCCTCTTGGTTCATTAGCAAATCCTCGCGGCGCGTACCTGATCGATTCAAATCCAAGGCTGGGAAGATTCGTCGTTCCGAAAGTTTTCGATCCAAATGAAGCTCCATATTACCTGTACCCTTAAATTCCTCAAATATCACATCGTCCATTCGAGAGCCGGTTTCCACCAAAGCAGTAGCCAGGATTGTAATAGACCCGCCCTCTTCCAATTTCCGTGCGGCTCCAAAAAACTTTTTGGGCCGATGAAGGGCGCTGGGATCCAATCCACCGCTCAAAGTTCTTCCGGAGGCCGGAACTACCAAATTGTACGCTCTGGCCAGCCTAGTGATGGAATCCAGCAAAATCACCACATCTTTTCCATGCTCCACCAACCGTTGAGCTCTGGCCAATACCATCTCCGCCACCTTTACATGATGCTGGGGAAGTTCGTCAAAAGTAGAGAAAATCACATCTCCACCCTCTAAGGAACGCTTCATATCCGTCACTTCTTCGGGACGCTCGTCAACCAAGAGCACAATAATCTCCACTTCCGGGTATTTTCGCTCGATGCTGTTGGCTATTTTCTTAAGCAAGATGGTCTTCCCCGCTTTGGGAGGAGCTACAATCAATCCTCGTTGCCCTTTCCCAATGGGCGCCACAATGTCGATCAAGCGCATGGAGGTATCCCGGCTGGCATCTTCCAAAGAAAGACGTTCGTAAGGGAACACCGGCGTTAGTGAATCAAAGTCGGGGCGGCGGGCTGCCACAGAGGGTTCATCCCCATTGACGGAAAGAACATAAAGAAGGGCGCCAAATCGCTCTCCCTGATTGGGTTTTCTGGTAATCCCCCTGATTTTATCTCCCGTCTTCAGGTTGAATCGGCGAATCTGGGAGGGGGACACATACACATCCTCCGAAGAAGTAAGAAAATTGGAGAATCGCAAGAAGCCAAATCCCCCATCTGCCAAGTCCAGAATACCCTCGATTTCGGGGCGGTCTGCCGGAGGAGCCGTTTGCCCTGATTCCGCCTCTTCTTCCGCCAAAGCTTTTTCAAGAGCCGCTACTTCTTCCTCTTTCGGTTCTTTGCTTTTGGCCTTTACTTCGTCCTCATCTTCAATTAATATGTAGTCTTTTTCCATCTCCTCTTTCTTTTTTGTTGCCATCATAAATTCACCCCGGGGAGGTGCTCCTTTCTTCTCCCGGTTGTCCTGTTGCCATTCTTGGTCTTTTATACTGTTTGGTTCATGGGTTTATAAAGGGGATTCTTCCATAGCGCCATCCGTGGTGATGGCACCCTCTGAGGTGATTTCAGGTTGAATGGAATAGATTTCAGTAATCATGGCCTCGATCCCTTCCCCATCGGCAATTACATACCAAGGGGCCTGGTTATATAAGGTATGAGGCATGGTATAGGTGGCCAGATCTTCGGAAGACATTCCCAGGGCCTTGGAAGCCAGGGCCACCACTGTTTTTAGCTTTATATCCGAATCTACCACTTCAAAGCCTTTTTTCACTACCTTGACAAAATCTTTTCCCAAGGCTTGTTTAAAGGCCGCTTTGAGAAACTCCTGCTGAGCACGAATTCGACCGATATCCGCATCGGAATATCCCTTTCGATACCGGAGGTACTGCACCGAATGGTCTCCATCCAAAACTTGAGGACCTGCCTTAATATCAATCACCAAGGGCGGCGTGTCATAAGGGTCTTTGTATTTCATATCTTTGGGAATATCCATAGGAACACCACCCATGGTGTCCACCACGGCTCTCACTCCATCGTACTCGATTACCATATAGTAGTTTATGGGAATGTCCAATAAGGTTTCGCTGACAGCTTTCGCCATGGCCACCGGACCACCTTTGGGCATCACCGCATTAATTTTATGGGCCGCCGGGTCTACATATCCTTGCCGGTAGTAATAGGTGTCTCTGGGAACGGATATGATATCCGCGCGTTTCAAATCCATATCAAAACTAACCAGCATAATGGTGTCCGCCATGTTTTGATTGACTCCCAAACACAGTACATTCACCCGGTTGGCCGTGGTAAAAGCATCGTAAAAAGGGCTGTCCGGATCCACCAGGGTGTCCAGCTCCAGAGCCAACTCCGGATTTTCCTCTCCAAACAAAGCGATCTCCCCAGCGCTATTCACCAGATAAAAACCACTGGTCAAAATCAAAGTAAAAGCCATCAAAAATAGAAGAAAAGTCCGCAGGAAATGAAATTTCTTCGGAGTCTTCGGAGTTTTTTTCGTAGTTTTTCCGGATTTATGTTTTCCGATTTTCAAGGCAACTCTCCTTTTCCCGATGAATTAAAGTAAATTATACCACGCGAAAATGGGCATTGGCAATATCCACCGCCCTTTTGGCGTCGGACCCATAATAGTCTGCTCCCATTTTATCCGCATATTCCGAAGTAAGAACGGCACCTCCTACCATCACCTTGCAATGAGGAAACTCTTCATGAATTCTGGCAATGGTTTGTTCCATAGACTTTAAGGTGGTGGTCATCAATGCAGATAATCCCACCAACGTAGTTTGAGAATCTCCTACCGCTTCCAAAATCCTGTCCGTCCCTACATCTTTCCCCAAATCGATAACATTGTAATCGTAATTTTCCAAAAGCACTTTTACGATGTTCTTTCCAATATCGTGAATGTCTCCTTTTACAGTGGCCATCACAATGGTCCCCCTAGGTTTCCTGCCGGTTTCCATTCGGTCCATATGGGTTTTGATTACTTCAAAGGCTCCCTGAGCCACACCGGCGGAAAGCAGTAATTGGGGCAAAAAGATTTCCCCTGTTTCAAAATCCTCACCCACTCGATCCAAAGCCGGGATTAATCGGTTCCGGACAATGTCCATAGGGTCCTCTTTTTCCAATAGCCTTTGGGTCAAAACCATTCCCTCTTCTTTCAATCCCTGTTGAATGGCTCGATCCAAGGTCATAGCTTGATGGTTTTCCTGGGCTCTCGGCTTTCCGATTACATCCTGGTAGGCTTTTATATATTCTCTCCCATCGGAATCCACATTGGCCAGCAAGTTATAGGCTCGAAATGCCCCCATCATCTCTCCGTCTCCCGGATTAATAATCGGCAAGTCCAATCCCGACCCCAAGGCCAGCGTCAAAAATGTTCGATTCACCAACTCCCGATTGGGAAGTCCAAAGGAAATGTTGGAAACCCCCAACACCGTCTTCAAACCCAGTTCTTCCTTCACCCTTCTTACAGCCTCCAAGGTATCCATTACCGCGGCTTGCTCCGAAGACGCCGTGAGGGTGAGGCAATCAATATATACGTCTTCTTTGGGAATGCCCAACGAAAGGGCCCGGTTCAAAATTCGTTCCCCGATTTCCACTCTTTTTGCTGCGGTTTTAGGAATTCCTTCCTCATCCAATGTAAGAGCAACCACGGCGGCTCCATATTTTTTTACAAGAGGCAAAACAGCCTTCATGGATTTTTCTTCTCCGCTAACCGAATTCACGATGGGCTTTCCGTTCACCACACGCAACCCCGCTTCCAAGGCTTCAGGGTCTGCCGAGTCAATTTGTAATGGAAGATCCACCACCTTTTGGATGGCCTTCACCACTCGGGCCATCATAGATGGTTCATGGATTTCCGGCAGACCTACATTCACATCCAATATATGAGCTCCCTGGTCTCTCTGCTGAAGAGCTTGAAGCAAAATATATTCCAAATCGTCCTCAATCAAGGCTTGTTTGAATCTCTTCTTGCCCGTAGGGTTGATTCGTTCTCCAATAATCCGCGGTTCATCCAAGGCCAACGCATTCAACCCTGTGGAAAGGGCCGTCATTCTTTTTCCCATCCCCTCTTTCGAATCACAAACAACAGGGGGGTTTTCTCCCAGCCTTTCTTTAAGTAGACGAATGAATTCCGGCGTTGTTCCACAGCATCCTCCCAGCATCCGAATCCCAAAGGCATCCAGTTGTTCCATGGCTTGCACAAAATCTTCCGGACCCACAGCATATTCCCCCGTTTCCGGATCCGGCATCCCCGCATTGGGTTTTACCACCACCGGCACACGAGCCCAAGCACAAACTTCTTTCACCACGGGAGCCATCTCCAAGGGACCCAAAGAACAATTCACTCCCAATGCATCCACCCCAAGGGCTTCCAATGCCACCACCATAGCCGGCACACTCATACCAGTAAAAGTGCGCTTGTTTTCCTCAAAAGTCATGGTCACCACCACGGGGAGAGTGCTGTTTTCTTTCACCGCCAAGATAGCCGCCTTCGCCTCGTAGAGATCCGACAAGGTTTCCACCACTACCAGGTCTGCGTCGGCTTTGCCGGCTTCCACCATTTCCTTGAAGTAATCATAGGCCTCCTCAAAAGCCATGTCTCCTCCCGGTTCGATGAGGCGGCCGATGGGGCCCAGCCCCAAGGCCACTAAAACATCGGTTCCGGATACCGCACTTTGGGCAAGAGACATAGCTGCCCGGACCGCTTCCGTCACTGTGTGGCCCGTGTCTTTTAACTTATACCCATTGGCATTAAAGGAACTGGCATAGATGATATCCGCACCGGCTTCTACATAACTTCTGTGGATTTTTTCAATCAATTCCGGGCTGGCCAATGAGTGGATCTTTCCCATATCTCCACCCAGCGCCTGAATCATAGTTCCCATGGCTCCGTCCAAAATGATTCGGTTTTTTTTCAGCAGTTGGTGAAATCTTTGGTTCAAAAGTCCTTCCTCCTGTTTTTCTCTCCTCATAAAACTCTTTTTCCGCCCCTTAATGATGGCCTATCGTAAATTTTTAATGCTATCTGCAATCCGCTTGGCAATCAACGGGTTATTCATGGTATAAAGATGGATTCCCTCCACCCCATTGGAAATCAAATCCACGATTTGGTCCACCGCATAGGCAATGCCTGCATCCCCCATAGCCTCCGGGTTATTCTCATATCGATTCATCATCTTGGTAAACTTGGAAGGCAAACTGGCGCCGCATAAAGAAACCATTCGTTGGATTTGCCTTTTGTTGACCACCGGCATAATTCCGGCTTCAATGGGAACTTTTATTCCATGCTGTCGCGCTCTTTTCACAAAGTCGTAAAATATTTCATTTTCGAAAAACAGCTGGCTGACCAAGTGTTGGGCACCGGCCTCTACCTTCTGTTTTAAACGAATCAAATCTTCTTCTTCCGATTCCGCTTCCGGATGACCCTCTGGGTAGCAAGCGGCAGAAATTCCCATAGAAGCCCCGTCTTCGTCCTCTCTTAAATAGCGAATCAAATCCATGGCATAAGAAAAATCCTCCTGCCGGGGGTTTTCCGGAGAAATGTCTCCCCGTAAAGCCAATACATTTTCGATGTTGTTTTCCCGAAATTGGTGGATGATTGCCTTCATGTTCTCCCGGGTGGAATTCACACAAGTGAGATGAGCCAATGCTTCAATGTGATATGTATTCTTGATACGGGATGCAATTTGACAAGTAGAAGAGTCTGCCGGATTCCCCCCCGCTCCGTAAGTAACACTGATAAAGTCGGGATAAAGATCCCCCAACTCCTCCAGAGTCTTATAAATGGTATCGATGGAGCCGGTTCTTTTGGGAGGAAATACCTCTAGGGAGAAGACCGTCTTCCCCGGTTGAAACAACGATGAAATCTTCATAATATGCCCCTCCTATAATCCACTAGTATACCACAAATTTATAGGGGAAACACAAAATTCAAGGACACAGCCGGGATATTTCTAGTCACCTTATGATAAACTCGTCACAGCAAAAGAGCCCCCTTTATCGGGAAGGCTCTTTATTGTCTTGGAATCTGCTAATTGAAATACTCTGTCTTATCCCTGGAGGCTTTACAGTTTGAATTTTTTCTTTACTTCAGCCAAGGATTCATCCAATGCTTTCAATACATAATCAATGGTGTCGTATTCTAATACTGCGGGGGGCTCAATTCGAACAGTCTTGGCATTTACCAAGGTACCAGCTACCATGACTTTGTGTGCGAAAAGGTTCCTCGTTACTTCGTAGCCTACTTCTGCTTCCGGGAATTCCATACAAATCAGAAGGCCAGCTCCGCGATATCCCTTCAACACAGTGGGATACTTTTTCTTGAGCTCTTTCAGCCCCTTCATGATGTAATCGCCTTTAACCTGGCAAACCTTGGGGATGTCGTTTTCCAACATATATCGAATGGTGGAAATGGCTGCAGAACAAGCTAGAGGGTTTCCACCAAAGGTGGGGGATCCCAAAATCCAGGGATTGTCGATTAATTTGTCAACCCACATGCTAGGTCTGGCAATGATTCCTGTAATAGGCATGATGCCGCCACCAAAGGCTTTTCCGTAGGTCATGATGTCCGGGGTTACATCTTCCACTTCACAACGCCACATGGTTCCTGTTCGACCCATGCCCGTTTGGATTTCGTCGGCAATCATGGCAACGCCGTACTTGTCGCAGATTTTTCGAACATCCTTTAAGTATCCCATTGGAGGAATTATAACACCGGCTTCCCCTTGGATCGGCTCAATGATGACTCCGGCAACCTTTTCCCCTACGGTCTGCAGGTTCTTGATGGCCGTTTCCATGGCTTCTGCATTCCCATATTCCACATGCTGTACCTGCTGAATCATGGGTGTATAGTCTTCACGATATGCACCTTTTCCTCCCATGGAGATGGCCCCCATGGACTTGCCATGAAATGCTCCCACGGTGGAAATGTACCAACGACCCCCGGTAGCCAGTCTTGCCAATTTCAAAGCCATTTCAATAGCTTCCGCTCCACCATTGGTGAAGAAGCAATACTGAAGGTCTCCCGGTGTAATCATGGCCAATAGCTTTGCCAAATACCCTCGGAGTGGGTCAACCAATTCTTGAGAATGCAAGGCATATCGGTCTAATTGACATTTTACGGTTTTTAAAATTTCGGGATTTCGGTGGCCGCAGGTGTAGATGCCGAAACCGCCCAAACAGTCGATAAATTGAGTGCCATACAGGTCCTCAAAATGCTCCTCGGAGTCTGTCCATTCAACGAAGGCAGCATCCGTGGATACGGATTTTCGATATTCCAACCAGCCCGGGTTTACGTTCTTGTTGAAGTTATCGATGGAATCTTTTACGATCCTGTCTTTTTCTGCAGTAGTCAGCTCTGGTTTCTCAATATAGTCTACAATCCGTTTGGCCTCTTTCAGAGCTTTTTCTTTGTTCATTGCAGTCATTTTTTATGACCTCCTTTGACTTACCTAATTAAAATAAGTTTGTTGATATTTCCTGCGCATGCTTATTTTATCCCTTTTATTATTCCATCGCAAGTATTTGCTCTTCTTTTCCCCAAACACCTTCAAAAGTCCCCAACTTGGTATGAGTTTTTTCGCAAGGAAGTACAAAATATGCTACAATGAAATTATGAAGAATTTAAAGAATTTTTTTTACGGCATCCTTTTAGGAATCGCCAATGCCGTCCCCGGTGTTTCCGGTGGAACCATGGCGGTGGTGATGAATCTTTACGACCAAATTCTCCTGGCTTTGTCTCCGAAAACCCTGAAAGCCAACGGGGCTTTTTTAGGTTGCCTTGCCCTGGGAGCCTGTGTGGGAATTTACCTGACCAGCCAATTGATGGTAGAGCTTCTTTACACCCAACGGGGATTTCTCTCTTTTGGTTTTGCCGGAATCATTATGGGAAGTGTTCCCGCCATTTACCGAAGAGCTCGCTACGAAAAAGTAAAGACCCGCAATCTCTTTTTGGGATTTCTAGCTTTCGCAGGAATGATTTCCACTGCCTTTTTGGCCCATAACGCCCTGGCCAATCAAGCCTTATCTGAATTGGCACGAACCGGTCCGGCTCTTTATCTTTGGCTTTTTGGATGCAGCATTTTAGCTATGATTGCCATGATTCTTCCCGGAGTCAGCGGCTCCCTGGTGATGCTAATTCTGGGAGCCTACACCATTACCATGGAGGCCATTGCCACCTTCCAATGGGACCTTCTGATTCCATTGGGGCTAGGTGTTTTAACCGGCGGCTATGTGGGAATCGGAGTAATCAAAAAAATGCTGCGGAATCACCCCCAAGCCCTCTATTTCATCATTTTAGGCCTGGTCACAGGATCCCTTGCCGCCCTTTACCCCGGCATGGAGGAAACTATACACAAACCCACGTCCTATCTCATCCTCTTCATATGTGCCCTAATCACCTTCTTTTTCGGTCGAACAAAAAAAGAGGGTTGAAAACAACCCTCTCTAACCTCCCGTTAATTCACTCTATTGCCATAATCCTTCTCCGGTCTACATCACAGGTTATTGAAAATTTATGCCTCTAAGATGCGGCTTCTTTCTTCTATGAGCTCGATAAATCTTTCTTGTAAGTCTTTCGGCAATAAAGATTCGTTGCAAATGGAAATAAACGTCGGCTTCATTAGAACAAGTTTGTTAATCATCTTTTCAGCAGAACTTCTCGAAATTTCACACGTATCTGCAAATACCAGGAAGTCTTTCTTTCTGATATTCATTTTCTTCCCATTCATTGTAAGCGCAAATTGTTCTTTGTCTTCAGGCATTATGACATTTACGGGCAGCAAATCATATGCCGGGGATAGAACATATTGCCCACTGCCTTCCGCCGTTTCAATCAAAGAAGAATTTTTCAGATGCATATCGGAATTTCCCACCAGAAATGAAAATACCAATCTTATAAAAAGCTCTGTCATATCCAGCATAGTCCTTGAAGAATACTTCCGGATGATACTACTACATCTCTCATAAGATCCCCGATACTTATCTTGTGTCAAGCGCAGATCAAGCTGGCAGAAATCCTCCATGGCAAGGAGCCTAATCCCATTATTTTCAAAAATCCTGTCAACACGCTTTGTAATATAGGCAAAGCTTCCATTTCCGGAAACAAGCCCATGGGGGACGGTAGATATCATGGCAGCCTCCGCCATACACATTACAAGATGCTCGGCCTCTGGAAGCGAACGAAACTCCTTCACCGAAGGTTTCAGAATATAACCCGTCGGAAAATTTAAAAGCGTTAGGCGAGGCTTTTTACCTCCGGAAACAAGGTGCAAGGATAATTTCTTTTGTACTCCGGGTATCGTATATCCTTTGTTTGTGCTATCTATCGCAAGAAGCTCAATGGCATTCTCATCAATCTCTACATTGGGTAATTCCGAAGTTCCGAAAAAGCGCTTGACACATCTATTATGCCAGCCGATTTGTTCATCTTTCACAGAAAGAGGTTTTCCGCAGCATAAACAGTTCATACGCGTTCCTCCTTAATACTGACATTGCCAATACTATCCTTGCAGGCCACCAATAATAGCCCGAAACGATCCTGGGGATCGATTTTCCAATTTCTGCTTACCACATCAAGCAGCCATCCTTCCGGAATGATTCCGTCAAAGAAGGGAAACAGAGTTTTGGAAGTATATGTTTGTTCAGCCAGTGGCAAGGTCAGCGAAACTGCACCGGCATCATCTCTTGAAAGATATTCGGATACATATGAGAAGGAATAACCTTCATCGGTTTCTGAAAGAACACCCGCATAGATATTCCGTACATACACATAGGCTTTTCTAAAGGTATCCATTAATCCCTATCCCTCTTTCCCGGCACAGCTTCCATCCCGAACATTCCAAGAGCAATATTTACTTTGTCCATGCGAACCGTTTCTTTTCCTTGTTCCAGTTCACGGATAAAACGAAGGCCTAATCCGGAACGTATTGCAAACTCTTCTTGAGTAAGTCCTGCGGAACGCCTGCTTTCTTTTATAAATATGGCAATTTTATTCATCCTCATTACGCCTCCTTTCGCCTGAATTACACCAACATATTATACCCTATTAGGTATAATGTCAATTATTATATTAAATTTAATACCCGTAAGGGTACAATCTTGATATATAATAAAGCAATACCCCCGATTGGGTATAATAAAGCCCCTGATCTTTCCTCGTTTCGGGGAAACTTCAGGGGCTCAAAATCTTTGATTTTATAAGGCTATTAGCCTGCTGCACTTTCTACATCCTTTAACAGTATATCAAGAAGCAATCTCATATTTAGTTTTCAAATCGTTATACCAACTATATTCAATATACCCTTCCTTTTGCAATCTTCCGACCACAATCCCTGTGTCAATCTCTACCGCTTCAGCGAATTGCGCTAGTGATGTTCTAGAAAAATCTTTCTTTGCAATAAATACCTCGAATTCATTGCTTGGAATTAATGCTTCTTTTGCGAACTCATCTGCAACTAATTCATCTTCATCCGAAGAACCGTTTGGCTGACCAATGTGCCCCAATATAATGTGGGCGACCTCATGAAAAAGACTAAACCAAAATCGATCTGCATCTCTACCTCGTACTGTCAGACCCAAAACAATTCTGTTTCCATCATAAAATGTAGCGCCATGCAGAAACGATCCACCTATATGCGGAAGAAAAATTATCGCTATGCCACAGCCGGACAGCATATTAACTAACTTATCACAAAAGGTATTCGGGTTTTCTCGCGTCATTTTCCTGATATCAGGTATTATGCTGGAAAGCTTGTTCATGTCGATAGGCTTTGTATTAATATGCCTTGCATCGAGCTTAGCTTTCTGGGCCCATGCCAATAAAGCATAATCGGTTTTTTCACGGTCAGCTAAGCATCTGCAGGCTATACCCGGAATTAAAGTGCTTTGTAGTAAGCCAAGCTGAACTACTTCAAAATACTTACGAAGACAAATCACCTTCTCCGTATCATTTCTAGTTTCTTGAACCCATTCGTTCTTGGACATCTCATTATATGGGAATTTTTTTGCTATTTCTATATCTGCGTCCATCTCATTCTCAGCATTTGCCTTTACTAGTTTCTCGCGATAGATTGACTCCAGCCCACTCCAAAACTGGGCAGGAACTCCAAGCACCATCTCAAGACGCATGGCCATATCAGGGGTTAGCTGAACCTCACCATTGATTAGTCTACTGATATGCTTCTCAGACATATCCATTCTCTGAGCAAACTCCTTCTGACTCATCCCTCTGTCTACAAGTTGCTCCTTTATAGTTGTGCCTGGTGGTGATGCAATTATTGTACGACTTCTCACCATTTGTGCTCCCTCCTTTTTAATGTCATAGACTTAATGATAGTCAATGATTTCTATGACACGAACAATTTGAACCTCATTACCTTTTAACTCAAATACCAGGCGATAAGGATGAATTAAAACCATGGCATATTGTTTCTTTCTATCTCCTTTTAGTATGTGGCAACCGCCAATCCTAAAATGAACCAGCATTTCAACAGAATCAGCAGCCGTTATTTCATCTATTCGTTGGTGTATCTTAGCTGCCATATTTTTGCCGTGTTTCTTTTCGGCCTCCAGCGCATTCGTACACACTTTTTCGAGCCCACGACTTTTGTACTCTATCTCCAATTCATCACCTCGATCCCCAATTTACCTTTAAGGTAAATTTATTTTAACACTCATATGCGAAGAAGTCAACACTATAATTAACCTTTGAGGTTAATTATATTTTGTACTTACTGCACTCATTAAAAATACATGCACCAGTACTTGTGCATCAAATCTGTGAGGAAACTATGAGCACAAATAACATTGCCCATTATCATTTTATTATTCTTACAATGCAACAAGCAGTGGTATCCATAAATTGATCAAATGTTGGTCATTTACGCTTCAAAAAAACGAAACCCCTTGTAACGCGAGGGGTGTACTATTACCATTATTCCCGCTCGATGGTGGAGAATAGAGTTATCGACTCGTTAAACAAAAGGTGGAACCAAAGCAGTCTAGATGCATCCTACGAAATTGCGGAATTCCAGTAGGATCCAGAAACATCAGTTGGAAAACCCGAAGAAATTGCAGAAAAACAAATCAAAAATCTTACTATTTAATACATTGAGAGACATGATCAACGAAATACTAAACCTATAACTTTCTAATTTAAGTTAATACCCCACCGACTTTGACAAAAGCGGGGGGTATTAATGAGATTGCATAATGCGATTACTTCTCCTTTTCGAAAACCACAACGGTTTCTTTATAGATATTGTCTTATGAATCTTAATCGCCGATTTGTTTCTGCAATTATATACTAGCTTCTAAACTACTAAAAATCCCATGAAAAGAAATCCTAATGCTGCTATGATTCCAGCAATAATTCCATATGGCACCTGAGTAAATGCGTGTTCAATATTGTCTATCTTAGCCATGGCTGATGCAAATACGGTGTAGTCGCAGTAAAAGCAAATATGTGCGCCAAAAGCCTCTCCCGAAAGAATGGCTGCCAATACCAGAATGGGGTCTGCACCGATAGAAATAGAAAGCGGCACGGCGACAAGAGCATATACAACAGTTACACCCCATGTACTCCCGGAACAAAATGTAAGTGCACAACAGGCAACAAAGGTGATAAACGGAAACAATGCAGGGCTTAAGAATGATTCCGAAATTGATATAACATATTCTGGTAGTTGAATGGTCGTTATTATATCCTTAAACATATATACGAAGAATGAGATTAAAGGCATCTGTATAATCCTCGCTTCACCTTCAATCGCCGCCGTCATTATTTGTTTCCAAGTACATAGTCTTGTAATAAATAAAAGAACAGTCATGGAAAATACCCCGATGAAGAATCCGGACAGAACATCACCTGTCATGGTAATTGAAACTGTCAAAATTATTATCCCAACAATAAACACACCTAGTCTGATGGGATCTTTAGGATCATCTTCTTCTTTTTCCACTTCAACCGGAGGATTAAATGGGATGCTTGCCTCAGTGTAAAGTTCTCCTGTTGTTTGAACTCTTTCATAAGCTTTCTTCATTCCTCCAAGCTTAGGTACCCATCCCATGGTAAATCCGAAACACACAAGCAGGGCAGCAATTGCGTAAAAGTTGTATGGGATTATTTTAAGATAAATATCAAATCCACTGCCCAAATATTTTAACTCTTCAAATCCTGCAAAGACTCCAATAAAAAACGCGGCCCAGTTGGTCAAAGGCACTAAAGATGTTATAGTAGTACTTGTTGAATCAATATAATATGCTACTGAAGCTCTGGGAATTTTAAACCTATCAAACAGTGGTGTCAACTGACCTATAACTGAAGATCTCATCATATCGTCTATAAATAACAGTGCTGATAGAAGCCATGCCCACAGGTATAAGTTTCGTTCACCTTTTACCTTTTTTTCAACAATTCTAATTAATACACGTGAGCCTCCTGTAGCTCCAAACAGAGCAACCAGAACACCCACAACGCACATTAGACTAACAATCCATATAGTATCCTCGTTGGTTCCTGTAATATAAATCTGATCTATAAATACCCAAAACCAGTCCATACCGCCGATAATTACACAGCCCACAAGTATAGCTATAATCATTGACGATATGCATTTTTTACTAATAATCGCTACTCCAAGCATCACTGCTACCGGTAGCAAGCTCCAAATTCCATATTCCACTCAAATGCACCTCCTTATAATATTAACATCGATAAATTATTCGGCCCCCCAACATTGTCATAACCACTGTTGTCTCAAGTATTTCTTCCGTATCTATGGCAAATAAGTTTCTATCAAGGACTGCTATATCAGCAAGTTTTCCTACTTCTAAAGTGCCAGTGAACCTTTCACTCCACATCTGATAAGATGATCCCATCGTATATGCTTTCAGAGACTCGGCTATGCTGAGTTTTTCATTAGGCCCCCAACCTCCCAAGGGAAGATTATCCTCGGATAATCTTGTTACTGCTCTATAGATGCCTCTCATAGGATTAAGGCTTGCAATCGGGTGGTCACTACCAAATGCAAGAACAGCACCTTTGTTAGCCAGTGACTTGAAAGGATATACATGGTTGCACCTTTCAGCTCCGAGAATCTTGTGAAACGGGTGCTCTTCGAAAATCGGCGCCCACATATGCTCCGGTTGTACCGATGCCACAACGTCTAGATCTCCAACTCTTCCTATGTCATCAGGATGTACTACCTCGAAGTGCTCTATGGTATGTCTCAATGGTTGTCTACTTTTATCACGACAACTTTCAAATATATCAAGAGCTTCTCTTACTGCACCATCACCACAAGCATGAAGCCGCATCCGGATGCCATTTTTTTCAAAATCAATCGCCTTTTCCCCGAACTCCTGAACCGACAGATATTTTTCGCCATAGAATCCAGGGCGATCACTGTACTCTTCAATCAGTGCACCTGTATATCCCATGGGTGTGCCATCAACAAATCCTTTTACACCACCGAACTTTAGCATATTGCTATTATAATGCTCTTTCATTTTGAGAAGCTGTTCCATAGGTGTATTTGTGGATGCCAGAAGAGACATTCTCACATTCAGCTTGCCTTCCTCTTCAAGTTTCTCGAAAACACCTTCCATAAGGATTTCATGAATCTGCAGATTGCTTAAAGATGTTATTCCTAAACTTGCAGTTATTTTTTGATATTCATCTATCAAACTGGCTTTTTTGTTATCCGGCATGTTAAACGCAACATCCAAAATCAATTTCATAGCCGCTGTCTCAAGCAGGTACCCTGTAGGATCTCCAAATACATCTTTTTCAATCATACCTATACCTTTAGGAATGACCGTATCAGAGTTAACCCCGCATACCTCCAGCGCCTTTGAATTCACCCATGCTCCATGCAACTCTTCATTAATAACCACAACAGGCTTTTCAGGAAATAATTGATCAAGCGAACGCTTACTTGGCAATTCTTTAATTGTCCAGTACTCATGGTTCCATCCAAATGCTATAATCCACTCATTATTTTTGTCTTTTTCATGATCATAGATTATTTGCACGGCGTTTTCTTCAGAAATCGATTCTGCCACATTCGCTCCGGCTAGTTCCAAGGCTCCATAGAAAACATGTGCATGACTTTCACAAATTCCAGGAATTACCAACTGGTCCTCATAGTTATGAACCTCGCAAGCGTCCCCAATGAACGACGATATATCCTCATCAGCTTTTCCAACATGAAGTATTTTCTCGCCTTTGACTGCAACGAATCCTGCAAATGGCTTTTCTCCGCATGCATCAAATATAAAATTCGAAAGAATCACATGATCTGCAAACACTTTAAAACTCCTTTACCATCAATTCTCTTGTAGTCTTACCAAGGACTACCGCTTCCTTTTCCGTAAACATCAGTGTATCAATACATCCAAACCCTGTTTCAAAATTTACCACCGTTCCCGGAACAAATTTTCTTTCCATATCTTCACAATCAAAATATATATCATAAACGGTTGAGCCCCCACACCAGTCGGGCGGATAAGCAATGCCAAGTTCATAACCGCCGATCCAATACTGGTGCCCCCAAATCCCTTCTGCCTGGTAGAACTTTTTTAATTCGCACAACAACTCGGATATCAGCATATTGGGCCGAATAGCATTTTGGACCATCTCTATGATTTTTTTATTTACTGCATATTTTACTGCAAATTCCTTTGGTGGTTCACCAACAGAAAAATATCTGCACTGATTAGAGTGGTATCTGTTAAATACTCCTGCCAAGTCAACTCCCACAGGATCCCCCATCATTATTTTTCTTCTTGATGCAGGTATATGGAAACACCATGACCTATAAGGTCCAGATCGAACCATGTTTGCGATAGCCTGTGCTTCACCACCCGCTTTTAACTGAGCATCTGAATATGCTGCAACAATTTCAAGTTCTGTAATGCCAGGTTTCAGCGCATCAAAAATCGCCTCCATGCCTATATTACAAATATGCGTTGCTGTTTCAATATACTGTAATTCTAGAGGAGACTTCACGGCCCGAGCTTCTCTTACTATTTCTGTCGCATCGATTACTGTACAACCAACTGCTTCAAACAACTCCTTCCATTGAGCAAAAATAAGATAGTTTGGTCGATAGCTTCCAAATTCTAGACCTATCGTCATACCCTGCTTAACCCAGCCTTCCTCCCTAAGGTTTCTTATCACCATCTCTTTGTAACCCTCGTCAGGGGTGGTATAAATATATGATTTCCCGTACATGTCTGCCGGAATGTCATATATAAGTCTCGTGTCTGTCGAAATACTCGTGAGTTTTAATGCGCCTTCTTCATCCGGCAAGTCAAAATGTATAAACTTGTCATGATCAACATGAATAGCAGTTCCTGCACCCATTGAATCATACCAAGCCTCAGGTGAATTCACACGATGCCAGACGACATCATATCCGCTAATATAGTACATGCTTTCAGGTGCTGTCACGTATAAAAAATCAAAACCTTTCCTATCCATTATCTGACGTATCTTTGTCAGCCTGTTTTTATATTCATCGATAGGAAAAGAAACCTTCATTTCTCCTGCGCAGTTTTCAACACCCGGTATAAATTCAAATTTTCTTTCTGGCATTTTCTCCTCCATTTCTATTACCAACATATAACTTAACTATACTTAAGTATATATTCGGTTTTATAAGTTTTTAAGATACTTTATTGTTCTAAAATGGGTAAACTTGCTTGTTTTCTTACAATTTTTTTTATGAAAAAAAATCGAGAGCATGGATGAAGTCCATACTCTCATTGGAAACTGACGAAAGTCACCTGTCCATTTAAAACTATCAGTGATGCTTAATGAAAAGGTTTGATATCAGAAAAAACAAGATTTAACAGCTTCAGCATTTACAGTTTTGGTTAGCCGTCGATTCATTCATTACGCAAACAAACACAGATAATGCGTTATACTATTTATATTTTAATTAAAAGCGTAAGGCGGATGCTTGTTGAGAAAAGAGGCAATTTCAATCCACACTCTTCATTGTTCGCTAATTTCCCTTCAATATATTCAACTGATACCATCGGAGCTGAAGCTCTTTCTATCACCTTGAATTCAGTATCAGTCAAATGCTTTATTACCTTATAATTCTTGATTATCGATGTTATGTCATCACGCTCAGAATCCCACACATAATGCACCACCTTATAATCGGCATTAAGATTTTTCAGTGTGAGGTTGTACGGAGTTTCCTGTTTATATTGAAGTGCTGCCCCTTCATTATAAAACAAAATTTGAACATCATCTTCCTTTCTCGTCACGAAATATCCATCTTCCTTTAAAACAATAGCTTCCCCCATTTGTGCCAGAAATAGATACATATAATACAAATTATTCCGGAACCCATTTTTGGAATACAGCCAATCTAACCTTATTTCGCTATCAGTTAAATTTGAGATGTAATCACCTTTAACCGCTCTAAGAGAATCACTCGGCTTTTTATATTTTTCATACCTCTCATATCTAACATGACATGAACTTAACAACGCAATAAACTCTTCGACCCTCTTTTTAGTTTCCTCCTCGTTGTCTGCCATATCAATTTTAAACCCTAATTGTGTCGCTCTGCTCTTCGCATAAAACCTAAAAAAGCTTTTTAGTGACACTTCCGCTGTCTCTACTTCATACTGATCCTCTTTGCTACAGTTGACCACCAAATATACCTTGGAGAATGAGTTTAAAAGGAAATTCAGAATATCATGTATTTCCCCTACCGAGGCATCTTCCGTTTGTATGACTTCTGAACTGAACAATTCATCTACAATGATGGAAACGAATCCTATATCATTCTGGGCTTCTTCGATTTGTTTCTTCTGCCGATAACCAAGAACGTTGGACGCTCTACACCAAAGGTTTTCTTTCCACGTTGGATCGAATCTCTCAATTACACTGGTTTTATCCAAATCAATAATGATGTCTACCTTTTTTCTTGTTTCCTCCCTTTGGTCCGGGACGATAGCCTCAATTTTATTAATTATTTCTGTCATTGAAACATCTTTTTCGAATCTTTGAGCATCCGTTTGCATCTCGTATGATTCGCGAAAAAGCTTTCTATATTTCGTAGGACTGATTTTATACCACTTCATAAAGTGTTTGTTAAAATAACGAACATCCGAAAACCCACAATGACAAGCAATTTCAGTGATTGGATATGGTGTTTCCAAGAGCATTTTTTCCGCTTTTTCAACGCGAACAAAATTAAGCCAATCCCTGAAGCTGAAGCCAGTAATATCTTTAAATTTGTGGGACAGATAAAAAAGACTCAAGTATTCTTGCTCAGATATTTCTTGTAATTTTACCTTTTGATCATAGTTGGTATATAAATATTTTATAACACGGTAAATCATGTCCATTTTATCGTCCGTTATCTGGAAAGCGGCACCATCCAAATCTGTTATGTCAAGACGATAGCAATATATAAGGCTTTTAAGAAAAGCATCCAAATGGTGAATTATCTTTTCCTTTTCTTCATTTTTTTTAATTAGTACTGCCAAACGACTAACATGTTCCATAATAATGTATCTTCGCTGATTCAGTTTATTGAATGCTTCCGAATACGGCCAAAGCGCAACAATCTCATAGAAGTCCGGATATTTTTCATAAGTAATATTACAGTCAATATAGACACTGATTACGATATTCTTTTCATTCGTTTCCTTTATACTGTGTATTTCATCACTATTAATCAGCATCATATTTCCAGCTTTTATACGAAACCATTCATACCCAACCTTAAGATCAATACTTCCCTCAACCACAATAAGCAACTCAAGTTCGTCGTGCCAGTGAAAAGTCTGCCCTATAATACTGCTCTGATTTAAAAAAACAACACCGTTTTCTTCAAAACCCATAACTAAGCTCTCCACAAAACCTGAAATGCCTGTTAAATAAGATTATACCGGAAACAAATATTTCCGCTATAATTCCCAGGTCTTCTCTTTTATGCTTACATAAGGCAAAATAGCTCAAAAACTCGTTTTATCACACACTACTGTTGCAAAACATTTTCTAACGAAAACCGGATGAAAATATATCAAGATAACATAACTTTAACTCCCATTCGATAATCCTTTTATGGTCTGGTTAGCGCCAATAATTTTGTGTAAAAAGTTATGAGTACTTCCTGAAAAAGAACTCTTGAAGCTCATCATATGCCATGTCGACCCCACGCAACTTTTTAGATGACCATTTTTCGTTGTAATGTGCCGCTCTGTTAAAACACTCAATCCAATGAGTAGTATAGATGCTCTTGCGTATGGATTCCGGTTGACAGTAAGTGAGCTGGCCTTCATCTTGGTATCCGGACTTTACCAACTCTATTTCGTATAATTATCGAAGTATCCCTGAATAAACACAAAGGGTGTTCCTTTGTCTCCGGATCCGGAAGTGAGGTCGCACAAAGAGCCAATCAAGTCCGTGAGATTTCTTGGAGTGGTTCCCTGGGTTACCATGGGATCCGTTTCTCCTTCTTCCTTGTGAAGAATGTAATCGGAGATGGCTTTTTTCAATTCCTCTCCACACAAATCTTTAAAATCGTTATCCGCCAGGTATTTTAACTTCACTTCAAAGGGAGTGCCCACCAATCCGTCTGTAAAACCTGGGGATACCACCGGGTCTGCCAGTTCCCAAATCTTGCCCACCGGGTCTTTGAAGGCCCCATCTCCGTATACCATTACTTCCAATCGTTTTCCGGTTTTGTCCAATAATTGTTGTTGCACTTCTTTCACAAAGGTCATGCAGTCATTGGGAAACAATTTCACCGATTCCTCGGTGGCTTTGTTGGATCCCAAGAGCCCGTAATCCGCATTGTAACCGGAACCATTTACCGGCTGATTTAAAATTTCGTCCAAACCAAGGACCCGTTCTGCTCCAGCTTCCTTTAAAATGCGTTTGGTGCGTTTTCGGCTATGGATGTCGCAGGTCAGCACATGGGAAGTATGGTCCAAAATGATTCGAGGATCGTTGGAGAAAATTACTTCACATTGGGCTCCTTCTTCCTGAATCAACTGTTGATAATACTCCACATAATCCACCCCAGTAAACCGATGTTTTCCAAAACCAAATAGCTCTCGATACTGTTTAAGGGTAAGGGTGTCGCTGTAAGGGTTGATCTTTTTCTCATCCACCAAATCCGGATCAATAAGGTGATTACCCACTTCGTCGCAGGGATAGCTGAGCATCAAAACAATCTTCTCGGCCCCTCTGGCTATGCCACGAAGACAGACGGCAAATCGATTTCTGCTGAGAATGGGGAAAATCACACCGATGGTCTTTCCTCCTAATTTCTCTCGCACATCCTCCCCGATTTGCTGAATGTTGGCGTAATTGCCTTGAGCCCGGGCCACCACCGCTTCAGTAACACAAAGAATATCCCGGTCCTTAATGGAAAGGTTTTCCTGAGTCACCGCCTCTAGGAAAGTGGTCACCAGAATCTCTTTCAAATCATCACCCTGCCTAATGATGGGCCCCCGGATTCCCCGAACCACGGTCCCAAATTTTCTTTGCTTTTCCATGCTGTTTTTTACCCTTCTTACGGCATCATAATAATATCTTCTCTGCCCGGACCGTTGCTCACCATGGTAACAGGATATCCGATAAGTTTTTCCACCTCAAGGATGTAGTTCTGGCAAGCCGGAGGCAACTGATGAAACTCCCGAATTCCCCGAATATCCGTCTTCCAGCCGGGAAGCACTTTCCACACCGGCTTGGCTTCATAGAGTTTCGTGGTATTGGGGAAATCCGTAATCACTTCCCCGTCCAAATAGTAGCCCACACACACCGGAATTTCGTCCAAATAACCCAAAGGGTCCAGTACGGTCAAGGCCACCTGGGTGGCTCCCTGAATACGACAACCGTAACGGGTGGCCACTCCATCGAACCAGCCCACTCTTCTGGGCCGTCCGGTAGTAGCCCCGTATTCTCCCCCGTCTCCACCTCTTTTTCTCAGTTCCTCCGCTTCTTCTTCAAAGATTTCACTGACAAATGGCCCAGCTCCCACGGCACTGGAATAAGCTTTCACCACCGTGATCACATCCTTGATTTCATAAGGGGGAATACCGGCTCCCATAGCCCCAAAGGCTGCCAAAGTGGAAGAAGAAGTCACCATGGGATAGATGCCATGATCAATGTCCTTCAATGCGCCCAACTGGCCTTCCAACAAAATTTCTTTCCCTTCCCGGATGGTTTGTTGCAAGTATCCGGCGGTGTCCGCCACATAAGGACGAATTTGTTCTCTCCAGGTTATTGCTGTTTCATAAAGCTCTTTCGGGTTCAACAAGGGTTTTTGGTAGAGATGAGCCAGCAATGTATTTTTTATGGTGCAAACATTTTCCAGTTTGGCTCTCAACACATTGTCATCATAAAGCTCACTTACCTGAAAGCCGATTTTCGCATATTTGTCCGAATAACAGGGAGCAATGCCGGACTTGGTGGATCCAAAAGACTTTCCTCCCAATCGTTCTTCTTCGTATTGATCCAAAAGAAGATGATAAGGCATCACTACTTGGGCCCGGTCTGAAATCAGCACCTTGGGCTTGGGGACTCCCTTCTCTTCCAATGTTTTCATTTCCTCTACAAACGCCGGAATAGACAACGCCACTCCATTGCCCAGAACACTGACGGTATGATCATAAAATACACCGGAAGGCAGCATATGAAGAGCAAATTTGCCATAGTGGTTTACAATGGTATGCCCTGCATTTCTTCCTCCCTGGTAGCGAACTACCACATCGGATTCTGCCGCCAGCATATCCGTTATTTTCCCCTTGCCTTCATCGCCCCAATTGGCGCCAACAATTGCTTTTGCCACCTTAGATCACCTCGTTTCCACCCATTTTTTCACATTGGGGTCGGACCCCACTTTACTATACTAAACCTGTACCTGACCCCACTTTACTTTGCTAAACCTTTACCTGACCCCGTTGGCCTAAACGATCTTCATATTTTTTCAAGAGAGGCATTACCTGCTCCTCAATATACCGGCGGGTTTGCTGAGGAGCCATTCCCACAAAATTCTCCGGTGCCATCAAACGAATCATCTCTTCTCGACTCATACCAAAGGCAGGATCCTGGGCCAAACGATCCAACAAATCGTTCTCCCCTCCCTGCTCTTTCACTACTTTAGCCGCCGCCATACTATGAATCCGAATTCCTTCGTGGAGTTCCTGACGGTCCCCACCCTTTTTCACCGCCTCCATCAACAAATTTTCCGTAGCCATGAAAGGAAGCTCCTCCTGCAAATGCTTTTCGATAACCTTGGGGTATACCACCAATCCGGAAGCCACATTCATGTAAAGTTCCAGGATGGCATCCGCCGTTAAAAACCCTTCGCTCATGGAGATTCGTTTATTGGAGGAGTCGTCCAAGGTGCGCTCCAGCCACTGAGAGGATGCGGTCCCTTGGCCATCCATGGTCAAGGTCATGAGATGGCGGGCAAGGCCTGTCATCCGTTCCGCTCTCATGGGGTTCCTTTTGTATGCCATGGCCGACGAACCCACTTGTTCCTCTTCAAAAGGTTCTTCTATTTCTTTTAAATGAGAAAGCAGCCGAATGTCGTTGGCAAATTTGTGCCCGCTCATGGCTATCCCGGATAAAGCCTGAAGTACTTTGGCGTCAATTTTTCGGGAATAGGTCTGTCCACTGACGGGAATCACCCCAGGCATTCCCATTTTTTCCGCAATCAAGCAATCCAGCTGCAGCACTTTTTCTTCGTCTCCCTGAAACAACTCATAAAAACTGGCTTGGGTGCCCGTAGTTCCCTTAGAGCCTAATAAGAGCAGCCCGTCTCGCATGGCTTCCAGGTCTTCAATATCCATTACAAGATCCTGAATCCACAAGGTGGCCCGCTTCCCAACGGTTACAGGCTGTGCCGGTTGAAAGTGTGTAAACCCCAATGTAGGCAGGTCCCTATATTCCAACGCGAATCGGCTGAGATGGTCCACCACATTCACCAACTTGCCCACCAAAAGATCCAGCCCTTCTTTCATAATCAACAGATCCGTATTGTCTCCAACATAGCAGGAAGTAGCCCCCCAATGGAGTATTGGTTTGGCCAAAGGGCACTGTACTCCGTAGGCGTAGACATGGGCCATCACATCATGACGAATCTGTCTTTCTTTCTCTTCTGCCACCGGATAATTGATCTCCTCCCGGTATTGAATTAACTCCTCAATTTGTTCCTGTGTTATGGGCAATCCCAACTCCTTCTGGGCTTCTGCCAAAACCACCCACAGTCTTCTCCATGTTCGAAACTTCTTCTCCTGAGAAAAGAGGTATTGCATTTCTTTGCTGGGATAACGTTGGGACAACGGGCTTATGTATTCTCGATAATCCTTGTTTGCCATCGGAACTCTCCTTACACCAATATCCGAAGTATTTAAAAAAGAATTATACCAAGAAACCCCGGGATATGCAAATATTCCAGGGCGGAAATTCCAGGAAGGAAAGACTAAATCCCGGAGGGAAAAAGAATGCTACAATCGAAAACGCTTATGATACTCTTCCTTCATTTCCTGCCATTTGAAAATCAATTGACCGCTAAGGAGGAACAAACTTAACGCCATCAACAAAATGGAAGGGATGGTCTGTCCCAGAATTCCTGTCAGATAAAAAATCAAAGGGACCAGGCCAACAAAGGCGTGAAAAGAAGTGCAAACCAGATAGTCTTCCGCAGGGATTCCTTTGACCTTAATAAGGATTTGCATGGTCAGCATGGAAACCATCAACAACAATGGAACGGCATAATCCAAGGACCATCCTCGCCACCCCGTCGCCACATCCCACAGAATAACGAAAAGAGAACCCAACAGAGACTGGGTCATGAGAAGATGGGTCACCCGACTTAGGTTTCGAGCTGCAAGGCCGACAGAAAGCCAAAGACAACCAATTCCAAAAAGTACCAAAAGCGACCACTTCCCCGTCCATGGTAAAATCAGGTTCACCGCCACTGCAGCCACACTGATTCCCATTCCGGACAAGATGAGAAGTTGGAAAAAAAGACGATATTTTTCGTAGACTGTGGGGATGATGGGAAAAGCCGGATTCTCTCCTTCACCAACCACACGCCCTTGGCACAAAGGACAATATAGAGAGTTTCCACGAATTTCCACCTTGCACTTGGGACACCATTTCATCGCTCATCCCTCCGATCCAAAACATTGCATGCAATTTGCACCTTGATTCCCTGATCCGTCCACAACCGGACCAATCGTCTTTGAATTTCCGGATTGAGAAAGGGGGTAGTCACTGTCAGGCTTAACACTTCTCGATAGCTCACCATCGTCAACTCCATCTTTTCCGTGCTGACACACGCGTCAAAGGATTGAATTTCCGACCCAAAGGGTTCCGGCATCTTCAAGGCACCCACATTGGACACAATGGCTGTATTCCGCCTTTGGCCAATATCATAAGCGATTTTTAAAGCCCTGTTTTTAATGAAAAGCGGAACCAGCTTAATCCAAAAATTTCCTTCAATGGCGGCAAAGAGATTCATCCGTTCTTCCAGCCGTTCCGGTTTGGTTTCTTCCTTTAGCTGTTGGTCCACCCAGATGGTCAAGGTTTCCAGATTCGGCAACTCCTCTCCTTTTGGCCAGGAAATCAGTATGCTGTTAAAGAAGTTTCGAAGTGAGTCGGAAGCATAGTACTTCCGCAGATCCACAGGAATACTCAAGACCAAGGGGGCTTTTTTCCGTCGCCTCGGTGAAAATTCTTCCCAAATTGCCCGCATCAAACAAGCACATATGTATGCGGTAAGAGTCCCCTTGTGCGCCTTGGCCAAGGCCAAAACCTCTGAAGTAGGCATTTGGATTCGTATCGCCTTCAGCCGGTTTTGCGGATATCGAATTCCTCTGAGCCGCAAGGCCCGGGGACTTTTGATTTGCCGAATCTTCCGTCCGGTGGTATGCCGCTCAAAAGAATCTGCTTTCATGGCGGATAAAGAGGATGGGATTGCCACATGGGACATCACCTCTTCCCATCCGATTCCCATCTTCAAGGACAAATATCGCATTATCAATGCTTGAAAAAAAGACAGCGCACCCGCGCCATCCGACAATACATGAAACACCTCCAGATTGATGAGACTTCGATAATAAGTTACATCAAAAAGAAGAGAGGGCCGGTGGCCCCGGTAAATAGGTCCGCAAAGAGGACGGTCTTCCTGGCGAACCTGAGGGACCAAATCCGCATCTTCCAAATAGTGCCAGAAAATCCCTTTTTTCATCACCACCCGGTAGGCTTCAAAATCCAGCAAGGTCTCCTCCAAGGCATGTTGAAGCAAAGAAGGTTCGATGGCCTCCTTTAGTTCACAAGTAAATCGAAAAACCTGGGTTTCCGATCGATGGGTGGCGGCAGAAAACAAGATAGCCGCATTGTCCAGTTTGTGCCAAGTAGCGATATAAGGTACCTCCTATAAAAAGTTTCGAACCAGCTCCAAAGTTCGTTCTACATGAACGAATCGCAGAGGCAAATTAAAATATCCATGAAGGGCATTTTCCATACGATGAATCGTCACCCGGTTGCCCCCTTCTTTTAATTTCTTCCCATAGGCTTCTCCCTCATCTCGTAAGGGGTCATGCTCCGCCGAAATCATCAAGGTGTCCGGTTGCCGCGAAAAGTCTTCTGCCAGCAAAGGTGCAAAATAGGGGCTTTTTCGGTCTTCTTCCTTCTCGATATACAAATCAATATAATCACAGATGCGGCGGGATGTCAAAAGATACCCCTCCCCTTTTTCCTTTACCGAAGGAAAGGGCGAATGAGGTCCGTGATCATAGTAGGTGGCCGGGTACAGCAGCACCTGCTTTTGGATGAAAAACTCTCCGCGATCCCGGGCAAGCAGACTAACCGCTGCTGCCAAATTGGCCCCTGCACTGTCCCCCATCAAAATCATGGTTTCGCCTCGTTGCCGTTGATATCGTTCCACCACCCTAGCCCCCTCATAACAATCAAAAAGGCCGGCAGGAAAGGGGTTTTCCGGCGCCTTCCTATAGTCCAAGGAAAACACCCGTCGCCCTGTTTGATCTGCCAACATAGCGCAAGTTCGAGTATAGGTGTTGATATTCCCCAAAACCCAGCCACCACCGTGAAAATACAAGATGATTTCATCTCCCAGGCGTATCTTGGGTTCAAAAATACGAACGGGAATTTGATGGCTGTCTAATTCAATATGGTAATCCCACACTTCGTAAAGTCGATGGGTCCCGGTGGGGGGATTAGCCAGGGTGCGAAGCCACCGATTGGTTTGGAGACTGGTTTTCAGATCCGGCTCTGCATAAGACAAGGCCTTCAACGCGGCCTTCATATACTTGTTAATAGCCATCCCGATACCTCGATTCTAAATGATTACAACCCGTTGTGCCAGCTGCTGGGCATCTTTTGGCTGGTGGGTCACCATCAAAACACTTCGCCCTTGGGTATAATACGACCAACAACAGTTGATAATGCGATCTTTCAAGGCTTCGTCCAATCCTTTAAAGGGCTCATCCAGCAAAAGATAGTCGGCAGGATAAATAAAGGCCCTAGCCATGGCCACCCGATGTCGCATCCCCCCCGATAGCTGGGAGGGCAATTTATACCGCTCTTCACCCAGCTCCATCTGTTCCAGAACCAGACAAATTTCCTGATCCACATCCTGCCGGTTCATGGCATCCTTTAACACCAAAGCAAGATTATCATAGATATTAAGCCAGGGCAATAATCGATCCTCTTGAAAGAGATAGGAAATAGAAGAATGTGCCCCACGAACCTGCCCCTGATCTGGGGTTTCCAAACCAGCAAGGATTCGCAAAAGGGTAGTTTTTCCCTTTCCCGAAGGTCCCATCAAGGCAGTGATCTGTCCTCCATGAATTACTAGGTCGAATCCGGAAAATACTTCTTTTTCTCCATACCGTTTGGTGAGGTCCTGCACCGCCAAATCTTCCGGCTCTTCTCTTTCTTCCCTAGGTATTCGCTTTTCAAAAACCACCCCATTGTCTTTGCGGAGCACCTTGCTACCTTGATATTCTTTGTGATCCATTCGAGAGAGCAATCTTCGAATGATTCGCTCAAACCCGTAAGAAAACCCTACGATGGCCATAATCCAAGCAAATAGCTCCGGAGTTTCAAAATACACCTTGGCATTAAGAAGATTGTACCCCATGGAATAGGCTGGCACCGACAACACTTCTGCCGCCACCACGGATTTCCAGCTAAGCCCGGCTATTAGGTTCAGGGAAGCTTTGACCTCCGGTTCAATGGATGGAAGATAAATAAAACGATACTGGTCTTTCGGAGTCAATCCATAGACTTGGGCCATTTCCAAATACTCTCGGCTCACATTGTCCAAACCGGACAATAAGTTCACATGGACAACCGGAAAACACATCATAAAGCAAACAAAAATCGGCACCTGGCTAGAGGTTAACAACAACAGAGCATAAATAATCACTGCCATCACCGGGGTGGATTTTAAAAAGTTCACTGGCAAAGACAAAAGATTTCGAAAGAAGAGATATCGATAAGACAAAAAGGCGGTGAGCATCCCCGCCAGAAAAGAATAGACGATGCCCACCACACAACGATAGAATGTATAACCCACATCTGTATAGAAAGCCGCGGTGCCAAGAAGACCAACCAACTGCACCAAAGACTCCCAAGGGGTAGGGAGAATCAATGGCATTTGCACCACCATGGCGCCCATTTGCCACAAGACCAACCAAAAGGCCAAAATCCCTACTCTTTTCAATTGGATTTGAACTTGTTTCTCTCCCAGGATTTTCCCCTTCACAAGGTGTCCTTTCTTAATAATACAAGCCGTCATCCGGCAGCGCTCCTCCAACGGAAGCCGGGTTCATTTCAAATAATATTTGGAAAAAGTTTTTCAACATTTCCTTGCTCACAGAGGTATCTTCTTCATATAAAACAATGTTACTGCCAGGAATGGCTTTGGTGGCCACAGCCGGGTCCGCAATAAAGCCCCACTGGGAAATGGCCACTCCGGCTTCTTCCGGATTGTTGTTCACAAAATCCACGGAAGCCCGATAATCCTTCAGGAATACCTCTAAATCCTCTGCCCGTTCTTCCACAAAGCTTTTCGTTGCTACCAAAACGCCCATGGGCAAATCCAATCCCGTAGCTTCCAGCCAACCTTCATTCAGGTCCACCGCTACGCGCAGAGCCGGATTTTTCAAGGTGACCACAGTAACAAAAGGTTCTGGTAACAACCCAATGGCCCCTGTATTGGCCATTAAGGTGGAAGCCACATCGCTGTGATTGGCCATCCATTGAATTTTTACATCGGTTACCCCGGCTTCGTTCAACAGCTTTTGGAAAACATATTCCGGCGAACCGCCTTTGCCACTGCCATACACCGTCTTTCCTGCCAAATCTGAAATGGAATTCACGGTTTGTCCGCCATTTTCCACTAGATAAAGAACGCCTAAAGTTTCCACACTGATGGCTACAATCTGTCCCTGAGTCTTATTATACAATACCGCCGCCACATTGGATGGAAGGCAGGCCATATCCACCTCTCCGGTGATAATCTTGCCGGCTACTTCATCCGGCGCCTGATAGGTAGTAATATCATACTTATCCGTTTGATCCATCAACTGCACCATGCCCATACCGGTGGGGCCGTTTAAAGCCGCAATGACGATAGGCTTGGATACGGTATCCGGCGTTTCTGCCGGTTGGCAACCAGTTAATACAAGAGCAAAAATTAATGTGACTATAAGAAGCCCTGTAACGATTCTTTTCATGGTCTTTCCCTTCTTTCTGTTTGTTCTTTCCTTTGATGAAATTATGCTTTGGAATAAATGGTTTTGGTTGTAACCCCCGGCAAAGCTCCCAGCTTACCGGAAAGGGCGCTTATGATGTCTTGAGGTGCATCCAACACTACGCTGATTACGGAAATCTGTTTCTTTTCATAGGGGACCCCCATTCGGCCGATGATGTGACCCCCATATGCCGTCAACAGGCGATTCATTTCTTCCACCGAATCCCCTTTCTCCACAATGATTCCGATTACCGCCACCCTAGTATCCATGGTTTCCTCCCACAAAAATACGCCCTCATCATCTTGAAGGCGCCTTACCATTCACAAGAACGGAATTCCGTTGCGAATCCTTGTAATCACAAACGGGTATATGGGTGCCTTCCCCCTCAGTAACGCCTTCGGGGCTCAGTACATTTATACATTATCATCTTTTACACAAGTTGACAAGGGGAATTTGATAATTCTTTCACAAATATTTTTTCCCATTAAAAAAACCCGCAATATGGCTTTTGGCATACTGAATAATTCAGCCAGTTTACCAATGTGACATAGTCGAAAACAGGCAAGTTCACAGCCTTCTGAATAGCATGAGCGTAGGGTGGCATATCACTACATTCCAATAACACCGCACCTATTTTTTCATTTTTGCACATGTTAATTGCCACTTCCGTCACTTCCGCAGTCAGAAGAATATTATTAAACCCGTTATCCTTCATATCAACTAAAGGTTTCCACTGGCTAATGTTTTCAAGCCCATAAATGGCATAGCTTGAACTATCTGTAATTCCAACAGATTGAAGCAAATGAGGAGTTATGGCTGTGCTATTTGCTGTTATGATTCCAACTTTTTCATCACCCTTAAGCGTAGATTTAATCCAAGGCACTTGCAATAGCGATGACATTGCCACAGGAACCGGAAAATGTTGTGCCAACTCTTTTTGGTAATTTGCAAAAAACCCACATGCGCCCGTCATTGCTCTCACTCCATCTTCCATCAGCTCTTCTCCGGCTTTGATAAAATCTTCCAGCAATGTTGGGTCATTATTAAAGATTCTTTCAATTGTGGCCCCCTTAACCACCTTGATACGAACAGGAAAGTCGTAAGTCCAAGGGTTGACTACATTACCTGGCAAAAGTGGATAAAAAAGTTCTAAAGCAAGAATCCCTATAGGATACCCCGCAACAGACTGCCCTTGGTTGGACATTATTTTTTCGTCCCCATAGGAAGACGGATCAAAATAGCCATAATGCTTAATGGTACGATTCATAGTAGCACCTCCTAAAAAGTATCCTCATGATTATACTGTGCACTTGAAGGATGGACATGAATAGAATACTACATTAATGACTGAAAGTCAATGAAGTTTCGTCATTTTTTCTCGCCGCTACCTACTCTAGCCTTTTTCCAATAGTTATGCCTTATAATTACACAAATCTCTGGCCGGCATTTCAATCTGCCGGTGAAGTTAAATGTTGTTTTTTAAGAATGAAAGTTATATAATTATTTTATTCAAATTAGAAAAGAAGGTTACCTTACATGACAAAGAAAAAAAAGCTTACAACCAGACAAATGAATGCGCTTGTTACAAAAAAAAACATTTATGATGCCGCTATCGATTTATTCACAAGCAAAGGATACGAGAATGTTAAAATAGAAGAAATTACCAATGCGGCAAGTGTTGCCAAAGGTACTTTTTATATTTATTTTTCCTCTAAAAAAAACCTCTTATATCATTCATTTGAACAATTTGATGATATGTACATAGCAATGTACGAAAAAGTCTGCCATATCCAATCTTTTGAAGAACAATTAGTTGCTTTTTTAGAGCTGTCATACCAATCCCTAAGCACGATTGGAAAGGAATTAGCAAGAGCCCTGTACCATAATAGCGTGTTAGAGGAAAATCCCAGACAATTCAGCAACGAACGAACGCTTTTTCAAATCATCCTAAAAATCATTCGCCTAGGATTAGAAACCGGCGAACTAAACCCGGCGTATTCTGAAACCTATTATTTGGATTTAATAAAAACTCAGATTGCCGGCATAGATTATTCCTGGATTGTCTCTGCTGACGAAATTGACTTTTCCGGTTTTACCAAAGGAAATATATATGCTTTAACAAAAGGGCTCCTAAACATCTAAAACAGTATGACATATTAAAGAATTGTGGCTCTGTGTCAATTGTTGGGGTGGAGCCAAAGATGAATAAAACCTAGA
>CAZAZF010000014.1:0-33816 GCA_964489555.1 uncultured Oscillospiraceae bacterium
CCAGATGAACCCGTAGGCTTTCGAAGACTAGCTTCTCAAGCCCCTGGATTCATCCATGGGGTCTGCTGACCCATTTCTATTTTCAAAACCGGAATCCCGGATTTCCCATCATGAATCCAGTGCACCCGATAAGTGCCCTGCTCCCCTTTCACTGTAACGGATTTTCCATTGTCTCGATAAAAACTATCCGGATTGATAGCCCATTGATATCCCGAAATAGGAACGGGGCCACTCTCCAGGTAAACGGATATGCCCATAGTTTGTCCTGGGCCATCCGGTTCAAATTTCGGCCAGGTTTTCTCAAACCCCAGTTTGTCCAGGAACACATCGCTTTGCACCAAATCCTGGTCAAACCAATCCGGGAGCTTAGTATTCTCGGAATATGCTAAGAACTCTACGGCATCCGTGATGGCTATTCTTACTTCCTCCTCCGGCTCCGTCGTAGCTGGTATCAACTGATTCTCTTCTAAAATGTTCTGACTTGTCAATAACCGTTCCAGCCGATCCACCTGGGCGGTCACGGGAAGAGTATAATATCCCACGGCCGGCAAAACGGCAAAAATAGCCAATGCACATGTGACTATCACAATAGGAAGATGGGCTTTTGCCTTTAACAGAATAAGCAGAACGGCGGCAGATGCAGTCAGTAGGAATAGCAGGCCAAAAGAGTATTCCGCCGTCTTAAGCCCGGAGGCATTCAATTGAACAATCAAGGCCCAAGCCTCAAAGGCAAGAATGACAATGGCCGCCATGGGATACATCTTTTTAAAGAATTTTGCCAAGGCAGTATGGTTTTCCGTCACCATGATATGAAGCCAAATCCCCACCAAGGCGTAAGCAGTAGTGATGCCGGCTAGACGTATAAAGGAAGCTTCTCCCATCCCTGCCAAAATGGTTTTGCCCGCCCAGGCAAGCAACACAAAGGTCAGGGCTGTCATAATGGGAATCATAATATAGACGAAAAGAACTTCGATAAATCGAGGTTGCTTCTCCGCAATCTCTCTTTTCGGATGGATTTCTCCCTTGCGAAAATCCGGGAAGTAGCCTAGGAAAAATGTATAAACAAGAAATCCGGCAATCGTTCCAATGTACATATATACCTTTTCACTCATATCGTTATACAACAGCGCCTGAAAGGCTCCCGCCACGCCGGAAGCGCCGGCCAGAATCACCAAGCCATAGAATAGGGCCACCAAAAAGGCCTTGTGGGTCATGAATAATGAGCGAGAAAAATTGGAATCTTCTTTGGGATCACGAGCCACCACCATAAATGCCAGTATACTGATGAGCATGGCGGCAATTACACGGGCGGAAGCCAACAAAGAAACCTCGTTATACCTTGTACCTAGGTCTCCGGAAGGCTGGCTACCGGAAATATACAATAGCAAAAAAGTGAGGCCAATTATCACTACGCCAAGGAGATTGGCAGCCCAAAAAGCTTTCTGGGTATTAAACCGGCTTTGGGCCAAGGTGATGGCTGCCAAGCTAAAAAGAGCCCCTAAGGCAAAGGACCAATGCAAGCAATTAAACAAAAAGTTGTAAGGTTCTTGGTAAGGCCAGTCCAAGTGTATTCGAATAATCGTAACCACCGCAAAGGCCAGTGCGCTTCCGATGGATACCGGGAACTTCCGAAAAGAATCTGCGGCACCCTGCCATACCCTGGATACCGATTCCATTATATAGTTCATGGTGTTACCCCCCCTTTGTACTCTTCTACCAGCATACTGTATACCCTATTATATCACTTGCCTTGCTGCTATTATCATTTTTGCACAAAATACTGCCTGACCATTCTCCAATATAAAAGCCCTTGAATATTCAAGGGCCCATGCAGAAATTCCCCGTTACATTATCGACTCTTTTGCAAATACCCGATCAAATATCAATAAACCAATGACCGCAATTAGCATCGCCATGAACCCCGATACTCCCGTGACTCCTACCGTTAAATCATTTCCTCCATCAATGACCAATATAGATAATCCCATAGTACCGTTGATGGATCCGTGCATAACGGCGGCCGCAATGACAGAGTTGGCTTTTATCCTTACATAACTTATAAGGGGGGAAAGAAGGAGCGTAAAGATTACCATCATGAAAACGCCCGCTACGGGATTCTCCGGATAATTATGTCCTTGGAGAATCAACGGGGCATGCCAAACTCCCCAGATAAGGCCAATCACCACCGATGACTTCCAAAAACCCATGTAGGAAATCTCCTTTTGAAGAAATCCCCGCCAACCCAATTCCTCCCCAAATCCGGCTACCGCATTGACGGTAATACCCGCCAATAGTCCTTGCACCAAACCAATCCAGATGGGATGAACCGGGGACATGGAAATCTGGTTTTCCATTTCCTCCACTTCTTCCGGTGTTAAAATCCCGCTAAATCTCTCGAACATTCCATCCATGGAAGAGGAGTATTCTACTCCTGGCAGCAATAGACTAATCCCCAGTGTAAGAAATGCAATCACCGGAGGTAATAGCCATGCCACCAGAAACCACCGATTCATCTGAAACGAAATCCCCAGTGGCTTCCGAATGGGCTCTTTATATACCATCTTCTGTAATCCCAATGCAACTGCCATGGGAATAAACATGTAGAGTGTGGCCACAATGAGTGAGCCGGGCATGACCCACTGCCCACCCAATGCAAAATATAACAAGGCCAATAGATAGTTCAGAAAAAATACGATCCCGATAAAAGTGATTGCCCTTCTCAGGTTCCTCTTCATACTCTTGTTCATCCTCCGATTTTCTTGAACTTACGCACGCCTATTTTTTCGTAATGGGCAGCCAAACTTCGCTTCTATAGTCCGGCGACTGGGTATCCGACGTGGGATACACTTCTATATCCAGATCCTCTGCGTATTCGTAGCCAGATGTAGGCAGCCACTCTGTGACAATCCGCTTCTGAAGCTCTTGCATAGCATTCGGCATGGGACCGATACATTCAAATACCGCCCACATGGCTTCCGGCACTTCATACTCCGCCATATTGGTGGGAACCGGTTGGTCCGATGCGGCGGCAATGTAGTAATCAAAGTCTTTGCCATTCATGGAAGCACTGACTCCCAACACTCCTGAGGGTTCCCGGTTGGACAATTTGCAGATTTCTTCAAACATCCCGTTCTGAAACACCTCGCCCCAAAACTGTGGAATTTCTTTAAAGTTTTCTTCCACGTTCAAATTAAAATGTTTTTTGGCCCCCACGATGCGAAATGCTTCTTTCTTCTCAATTTTGTAATTCATTTCTACCTCTCCTTTAATTGAAATCAAGAAGGTCATACGTGGATAAGCTCTCAGATGAATCCCGTCATTTCTTGCCTCAGAGGGCGGTGCCCCTTGAATGCTCTGAAACGCTCTGGAGAACGAGGTGGGCGAATCATACCCATACTTCAATGCTAAATCTACAATCTTGATATCGCTGTTTTGCAGCTCAAATGCCGCCAACGTCATCCGCCTGCGCCGAATGTATTCCGCCAACGAAACCCCGGCTATATAGGAAAACATTCTCTGGAAGTGAAAGGTGGAGCAGCACGCAATTTTTGCGGCCTGTTCATAATCGATTTCACCATCCAAATGATCCTCAATATAGCTGACGGATTGATTGAATCTTTCTAGCCACTCCATAGTATCAACTCCTTGTAAGATAAGTATAAGAGGTAATCACGGTACTGTCCTCTCAATCTGTGCACAAAAATGAGAGGTACATTAAGTCCTATTCGTAGATATCCTTTTCTCCCGAGAATCCGTTTCTGGAAATAGTATAGATAATAGTAATGCCAAGGAAAAAACAACGATGGAATAAATCAACCAGTCAAAAGCCAAAGGGAATATAGAAGATAAAAACAGGTACGGCTGATTTGAGCTCCAGACCACTGCGAAAACCATTCCCAAACCCAACCCCAATTTCACACTTCGGGTTACCATGGCTTGCTTGGACAATATGGTAAACGAACGGTGCCTTCGGTAAACACCATTGCCTGTTCGATACAATAGAGCCATCGACCCAATGGCAATCAAACCGATGACAACCCACATACCCACCACTCCCCATAGGATTTTACTCATCCCGACTTGGGAAGCTAGGGACCATCGGGACCAGTCTTTCAAAACAGAAGAAATTAAGGGCCAGCTTCTTTGGCTATTGGTTAAAATAACAATAGCTTCTCCTTCTTCCGGGAAAGAATGGAAATGGGTCATCCATCCGTGTCCCTGTCCTCCATGGAATACAGCCTTTTTGCCCTCCGGAGTATTTTCAATGAAATACCCCAGCCCATAGCCCTCCGCCACCATTCCATAGATTCCCGAAATGTCCATAACAGGCGTATACATTTCTTCCATTGACGAAGGTCGAAGCACCCGGCTCTCCGTTAATTTGCTCTCCTCCATTCCGGCCATGACAAAACACGCCACATCCTCAACATTGGAAAACATCCCTCCAGAACCTTTCTCTGAATACACATATAAAGGAACCGGGGCTCCTTGTAAATCATATCCCATCGGTACTTCCGGGTCTATATCTTCACTCCATTCGAAGCGGGCGCTATTCATGCCCAGGGGTTCCAAAACCTCTTCCTCCATATAATCAGAAAACTTTACTCCCGTTACTTCTTCGATGAGCAATTCCAACAAATTGAATCCCACATTGGAGTATTCAAAGGCGGTCCCCGGATCTCGAACCAATTTCGCCTGTCGAGACAAACTGTTTTCTAAACTGGGGATGGAATCTTCCGGAGAATATTCCAAACCAATGGTTCCCAAAGGCATCCCACTACTATGGCTTAACAATTGCCGGATGGTGATATCTTCCTCTGAAAATCGGCTTTTCGGAATTGCCCAGCTCGTGAGGTATTGATGAACCGGCTCATCCAATTGAATTTGACCATTCTCCAACAATTTCATAACGCCCCATGCGGTAACAGACTTCGAGATGGACTCCACACGACATACAGTATCTACCGTCATTTTCCGCCCAGCTGCCACATCCGCATATCCATAAGCATTGGACCAAACCATCTCTCCGCCATGAATCAGCGCAATGCTGACCCCCGGGATTTCGTAGTTTCCCATAATTCTTGTAATCCGTTCATCCAAGTATGCGGTGAATTCACCAACGGATGCTTCATTATTCGGTCTTTTCACACCGTAGGAATCGTTCAGATACACGATGAATGCTAAAATAAGAGCTACAACTAATACGAAAATGGTTAGCCATTTTTTGCTGGTTTTCACCTAATCTCCCTTTCTATGGTCCAAACCGGTACTTTTTGTTTATATGATATATTTTACCATAACCGTTTATTCTTGTTGACACAATTATACAAGTTTGCCCTGCCAATCCTTTTCCCTTAAAATATACTTCACTTTTGCAACTAGAAAATATTCCATAATTTTCATAAATTATACAGAAGAAGATTTTACTAGAACACAAAACTAACATATCGGCAAATTTGCACCCACTCACCTGCCACGTATTTTTTATTCGGCCAGCAACAATTGATATCATAAAAATCACCTCCAAAGAAACCGTCGGTTTCTTTGGAGGTGATAAGAGTGAGAAGTCGCGTAGTATTATTTAGCGAGAAAATTCTTGGGCTTCTGTACCGTACCAATAACTACCATTTTCTCGAGTTCATTTATTCACTGAATGGCTTACTTCGCATAGGATAGCACTAAATCCATAACATCATCTCCAAGTTTAGCTCTGTAAGATTCATAAAGAGGTGCTACGGAATCCTGAAATGCTTTAACCCCATCTGCCTCTAAGTAGTTCACTTCTGTTCCATCCGCCGCAATTGATTCAATATAACCGGCTTCTGCAGCAGACTCTTCTTCTCTTTGCCAATCCTGTAGATACATGGTAGCCCCTTCTCGAATAATATTCTGATACTCTTCATCTAGGCCATAGAAGAAGTCAGCACTAATAATAATCGGGCAGTTAGAATAAACGTGCTGGGTAACGCTAAAGTACTTGAGAACTTCATTGAATTTGGATTCATAAGTCAAAGCGGGAGGATTGTCTTGTCCGTCAACAACTCCTTGCTGAAGAGCGGTATATACTTCACCATAACCCATAGGGGTAGGATTTGCACCCATCATTTTAAACATGTCAATGTACAATGTGGAATCCATAACTCTGAACTTGATACCACTCATATCCACTGGCGAATTGATAGGACGTACATTGTTAGACATACAACGAGCCCCATCGTACTGGAAGCCCAAGCCTACAAATCCATATTCTTCTAGCCATTGGCTCAACATTTCACCGAATTCTCCAGTGAAAGCAGCGTCCATTTTCTCTTTTGAATCAAAAAGATATGGCAAGTTCATAACAGCAAATTTTTCGTCATAGGCCGTGAATACTGCAGAAGCGGGCATGGTCATCTGAACCGTCCCTAAAGCAATTGATTCTACCACATCACTATCATCGCCCAGTTCCCCATTGGGATAAATTTCCAGCACTAATACACCCTCTGATTCCGCAGCGATATACTCGCCAAACTTAACTAGAGACTGATTGACCGATCCACTTTCCACTAAAACGTGAGCGGCTTTGATAACTATAGTCTCTGCATTTCCCTCTTCATTTTCTACTCCGCCCCCACCACATGCTGTCACAGAAAATACCATGACTATCACAAGCAATACCACTAAAAATTTCTTCATTTTATTCCTCCTCTTCTATTTCTTGGTAGTGCATAATACACTACTATCTACTTATTTAATATTTAATTTTGATGAACTTCTTGGCACTTCTAAATAAGCAATCCCTGTTTTCCCCCACAACTTCTCTCACGCCTTTTCTTCCAACTCCATTTTTTTATTGTATGCAATGATAGATAGGAATTCAAAAATAAGTCCTGATGCAGCATATGCTGTTATCTCACCACTGTCGTATGTCGGGAGCACTTCTACCATGTCAAAGGCAACGCAATTTAATCCGATTAAGCTCTCTCTTAGGAGCTGCATGGCTTCCCACGTGGTAAATCCTCCGATTTCAGGTGTCCCAGTCCCCGGCGCATACGCGGGATCTAAAAAATCAATATCAAATGTAATAAAGACTGGTGCGTCGCCCACTCTATTCTTTATAATTTGTGCTACCTCCTGCACCCCTTTATTGTGAAGATCACTCCCCGTAATCACTTCCAGCCCTAAGTTTCTAGAAACAGACAAGTCATCTTTTGAGACACCGGGGCCCCTTATCCCAACTTGTATGGAATGATCTGTAAGAATACATCCCTCTTCAATCGCTCTTACAAAAGGATTGGCATGGGTATATTTTAATCCCATTGTTGTGTCCCAGGTGTCTGTATGAGAATCAAAATGCACCATGGCAACAGGGCCTATAGTATCTTTCAATGCTCTTAATTCACCTAAAGAAATAGAATGATCACCGCCAAGGCATATGGGAATCACATTTGCTTCGAGTAATGATACCAATTCATTTTTCATTCGAGCATACGATTCGTGAATATCTCCTGGAATAACAGAAACATCCCCATAATCGATTGCCGAACAATATTTAAATATATCTACATCTAAGTCGTGATTATATAATCTCAGCAACAAAGAGGCTTCTCGAATAGAACTTGGCCCCAATCGCTGCCCCGTCCTGTAAGTCGTGCCCGTGTCAAAGGGAACCCCTAAAATTGCCACATTCACATTTTCAAGCTCTTTTGTCTCTGTCAATCTCATAAAAGTTCTGTTGCCGCAAAATCTAGGCGAGTTGCTGCCATCCTTTGGTCTATAGTTTTCCATTGAAATCTCCTTTGTTCATCGATGCTAGATGTTAATTTTATTGGTATAACATTGCATTAATCATGCCAATAAATAAAAAAAGCCAAAACAACTGTTTTTCAACAAAGTTTTGGTTTTTTTATTTCGTATTTAGTGCTTTTCTAGTACTATTATGCTATTTTAAGATATATGTGCTACCTTTTAAGCACATTACCACTATGCTTACTCATTGTTATTTACATATTTTCTGATCTTTTTTGATGCAGTCGTCTGTCCTATTCCCAAGTCTCGACCCACTTTCACACTACTCCGATACTTGGAATAGGACTGCATAATAACTTGCTTTTCATAATTTTCCATTATCTCTTTTAAATTTTTACCTCCGAAATCGCAATCTCCATAGACAGCCATTTGATCTTGAATGCCATAATCACACTCATAATGGATAGTGTCGCCCTTGGTAATCACTACCAACCTTTCTACCAGATTTTCCAATTCCCTTACATTCCCAGGCCAGTTATAGTAAATAAAAGAATGCATTGTTCCATTTGATAGTCTCTTATCTACAGAATATTTCTTGTTAAATATATCAAGAAAATATTTCGTCATATACTCAATCTCGTCTCTTCTTTCTCTCAAAGGATCAATATGAATAGGGATGACATTCAGTCGATAGTAGAGATCTTCTCGAAATTTCTTGCTTGCAATTTCCTCCATGAGATTTTTATTGGTTGCCGTAATTAATCGAAAATCCACCACATTAGCTTTCGTTGCACCTATTTTGAGAACTTGCTTTGACTGAATTACACTTAATAGCTTTGATTGAATATTTAGAGGCAATTCTCCAATTTCATCCAGAAACAACGTTCCCCCCGTAGCCATTTCAATCAAGCCCTTCTTTCCGGTATCACTTGCTCCTGTAAAAGAGCCCTTTTCATATCCAAATAATTCACTTTCTATAAGGTTTTCGGGAATCGAGCTACAATTAATTTCTAGAAAATTTTTCTTTGCTCTATTTGAATTATTATGAATAAACTTTGCCACCACATTTTTACCAACACCTGATTCACCGGTAATCAAAACATTTGCTTCAATTTTAGCTATATGCTCACAAGTTTCTTTCACCTGTTGCATTTTTTTGCCAAATATTATCAAACCTTTATGAGACTCTTTCTCATCATTTAATTGATCAATCTTCTTCTTATATTCATTTAGCTTGTCTTTTAAATCATTGATTTGCTTATTGATGCCATACTCATTTTGTATATTAACGGCCGCGAAACTGACTACATATTTGATAATATCCGTACCCTCTTTAAAGATTGGAACGGATGTCGTAATTATGTCTTTCCCAACGTGGTTCTTGTGTATCAATGTCATCCTTCTTTTTTCTTTTAGCACTCTTGCTGAAACGGATGGCTTATAAATATTCTCCTTTTCGAGATCATAAACAGTCTTACCTATCCACTTCTGAGCATCTATTTCCAAATCTCCTAAGAAAGATTGGCTTACCGCCAAAATAACACCGTTGCTATCACAAACCGTAGCACCTCCGATGTCCTCATCAAAATCCAAAACCTTGAACAGGATTTCGAACTGCTCTTTAACATTATTATTAACCGCATGGGACACAAATATTCTATCCACCTTACTCTCCTTCCCATTAAACAACCTACTACCATTCGATTTTTCTTCAACTTTTCATATATTAAATGCCACGAAAAATGCCAGTTACACTACAATCCACCCCTCTATAATCTGGTTTTCCAAATAGCCCTTCCGGCACCATGAGTCCCCATTCACTGTTATAGAAACTATGGTCTTTTGCTTCACTTATAAGGTACTGTCTGCTTTTCCCTATTCTATCTTTACAATGTTTTATGAACTCTTCTGATAGCTGCATCTCTTGTCGATAATGATTGAGGAGATATCCTACCCGTTGATATAACCCCTGAATGTCGTATACATGAAGATATCGAACCAACTTCTGTTCATCCAAATAGGGGACGCCTTCCAGACAGTTCAGGAGTTCTTCAAACCCACCTATTTTATTGAAATCTCGGATACTGTCTACAACGGTCCTCTCCAGATCAGTAATTCGAACTCCGGTGGTGTTTTTTGCTACAACTACACCCTCCTCCATCCTAGATGCCACATACTTATAAGTTACATGGTCATACGCAAAGTGATTAAACTTCTTTTCAGATGAAACATACACTTCATAAAACACCTGATTGGCCAGCCCATAGTATTCAAAAGCACTGTGGTGAGATATATATGCCGATTCGGTGATGGCGCAAGCAATTTGGTAACGAGTTGCTACCAGCTGCCCTGATGCAGGATTGACGATCGAGTAGATGTTTTTTCGTATCTTTTTGACCCGTCCTTTTTTCATCAGACGGTTTATCTGAGAATAAGCTGTCTTTTCATTGCCTACAAGCTGCTTCACATCTTTAATTGTAAAAACCGGATACTTTGCCAACTCCATAAACACATCCACTAATCTCACCCCCCTTTTTTGCTTTTAAAACGTTTTTCTTCAACATTGAAGACTGGAAATCCATTATTAAACTCATTGCACTTATTATAGGCGCGTCTCGTCTATTTTTAATTTTATCATGTTATTCTCCTAATGCAAAGAATATTGTTCTATTTTTAAAATTATTTACGTGGATGCGCAAACCACGGGCCAAAGGAATTCCAGATGCCAACCTACTTTTTCTGCAACCACACGAAAACAAGTTGCAATATCTCTCATAAAAAAAACAGGCGGATTAATCCGCCTGAAATTCAATTCGTATGGTGGTTCCTTTTCCTACCTGGCTTTCCAGACTCAGGGCTGCCTTATGATAGGCGGCGATGTGTTTCACAATGGAGAGTCCCAGGCCGGTCCCACTTATATTTTTGGAATGGCTTTTATCCACCCGGTAGAAACGTTCGAAAATTCGTTCCCGATCTTCCAGGGGAATACCGATACCGGTATCCGCCACTTCCAGAACTACTTTTTCTTTGTTTTTTTGGATACGCACCGTGATTTCCCCCTCTTCCACATTGTATTTTATGCTGTTGTCAAGTAAATTCACCAGCATCTCTTCTAACAACGTGGGAATGCCCTGCACAAAGGCTTCCTCTCCAGCAACTTTTATCTCTATTCCCCGAAGAGCTGCCGTTGGCCGAAGCCGCTCCGCCACCCTTTCTGCTTCCTTCAGTAGGTTGACCCTTTCCATTGGAATTCGAATGTTGCCTTCGTCCAACTCAGAAAGCCGAATGATGTCCTCAATCATGGAAAGAAGATCCTTGGCTTCCCCCTGAATTCTCCCGGCGAACTCAATGGCATCCGCCCCCTCCGCCATCCGGTTGCTCAGTATCTCTGCATACCCCAAGATAGAAGTCAATGGCGTTTTTAATTCATGGGACACATTGGCGGTGAATTCACGGCGAAGGTTATCGGCTCGTCTTTTCTCCGTCACATCATACAGCATCAAAATTCCCCCGGAAATCTCTTCGTCCTGGAATACCGGCGTAGCCCTCAGCTGATACTGCCTGTCCCGATCTTCTATAATCTCCTCTTGATGCTGTCCCTTTAATGTTTTTTCTACGCTCTCCAGTAACTTGAGATTCCGGTTGGCCACCGAAAAGTGTTTCCCGGGAAGATTGTCTTCATCTACTTCAAAAAAACGGGCGGCACTCCGATTGATGGTAACAATCTTTCCGGCTCGATCCAAAATAATCAATCCTTCTTCCATATGAGAAGTGATTCGGTTGAAATTGTCAGTACGTGCCGAAAGCTCCCTCATTTTATCCTGAACCGACTGGTTCAAATTGTGAATTCGGGAAACCAATGGGAACAACTCTTCGTAAAGCTTTTCCCCTTCCGGATGTTCTAAATCTATATCATTAATAGGCTGAATAATCCTACGGGTTTGCATCCTTGAAAACACCATGGCCAGTACTCCGATTAGCAAAAGGATTCCCACAAGAAAAATCACACTTTCTCCCATGGAGGTACGAATGCTGTCGGTCCGTATGGAAAGTCGAAGCACATTTCCATCATCGGTCTTTTGCGCCAGATAAAAAAATTGGCTACCCAGTGTGTCGGAATTGCGGACCCCTTCTCCTTTACCGGTTTCAAAGGCTGCCTTTACCTCCAGCCGATCTTTATGATTTTCCATCTCCGAAGGTACGGCCCGATTATCATACAGAACCTTCCCGGATGGGGCAATCAATGTAATCCGGGAATTTCGGTCTTCCCCCCGTATTTCTTGAAGATAGACGATTCCCGATTCTCCATATCCCGTCATAACCAAAGCCATCTGATTCTTCAGCTCCCGCTCCATATCATTTTCCAACTGTTGATACAGCAACACGGAAAAAGCTGCCGCCGTTAGAATAATGGTTATCACCGAAATCAGTACCATGCTGCCGAATATTTTTCGTTTCATGCCCTTCTCCCTATCCGATATCCCACATTGCGAACGGTTTCAATCCATTCTCCCTGGTCCCCTAGTTTCTGTCGAAGCGTACGGATATGAACATCCACGGTTCGGGTTTCCACCGCCGAGTCATAACCCCATATGACATCCAGCAATTTGTCCCGGGACAACACCATGTTTTCGTTTTCCATAAGAAACCGCAATAGCTCAAATTCCTTGAATGTGAGCTGCAGCTCTCGTCCCTGGGCTTGGACCCAACGTTCTTCCCGATTCATCTTTATTTCTCCCACTTGAAGCACCGGGGATTCCCAATCCTGCCGATTTCGGCGAAGAACCGCTCGAATCCGGGACATTAATTCCATCACCCCAAAGGGTTTGGCCACATAGTCGTCGGCTCCGGCATCCAAACCATGCACCTTGTCAAATTCGCTGCCCTTGGCAGTGAGCAAAATAACCGGTAATTCTTTGGTTTCCTTGTTTCCTCTAATCTTGGATAGAATCGTCAAGCCATCCTCTCCCGGAAGCATAATATCCAAAAGGACCAAATCCGGAATGGCCTTGTGAACGGCTTCCCAGAAGGTTTCTCCATCTTCAAACCCTTCTGCGATGAAGTCCTTGCTATTCAGAGCATACACCAGCAATTCCCGAATATTCTTTTCATCCTCTACACAATAGATTCGTTTTCTAGTGTCCAAAATTCTTCCTCTCTTCCTCCCGTGTCACGACCCGCTTTCCCATCGAAAACACGAAGTTGAATTTGGTCCGAACATAATCCCTTTTATTCTTTAATTATATCACTGTTTCCATCGGCATACTTATGAACTCCCGTAATGGAAAAAATCACCCACTCGGCAATATTCACCGCATGATCCCCAATGCGTTCCAGATATTTTGCAACCATCAGCAAATCCAAAGCCTGGCTTCCATTTTCTGCATTCTCGTGGATCAGATTTATTAAATCACTTTTCACTTGCAAGAACAAGTCGTCCACAATATCATCTGCATCCACTACTGCCTGGGCCATATTCAAATCTTTTTTGACAAAGGCATCGATGCTTCCCGTTACCATTTTCACCGTTTCCTCCGCCATTTGAGGTATCTTCACCAATTTCGTTACGTAGGGAGCCTCCGATAGATAAATGGCGATTTCGGAAATATCCGCGGCCTGGTCGCCAATACGTTCCATGTCGGTAATCATTTTGAGAGCGGCGGAAATAAGTCGCAAGTCTCGGGCCACCGGCTGCTGCTGCAAGAGCAACTTCAAGCAAAGGTTTTCTATCTCTTGCTCCTTTTGGTCCACTTCAAGATCTTCCTGAATGGCCTTTTTTGCTTGTGATTTATCTTGATCAATCAATGCTTTTACTGCATTGGTAATGGAAGCTTCAATCAGAGACCCCATTCGAATGAGTTCCGTGTTGAGTTCTTCCAGTTGAGTATCAAATCGACTTCTCATCATCCAAACCTCCCCGTTATATAATCTTCTGTACGTTTGTCTTGCGGCGCAGTAAATACACTTTCTGTTTCTCCAAACTCCAACACCTCTCCCAACAGGAAAAATGCCGTTATGTCGGATACACGAGCCGCTTGTTGCATATTGTGTGTCACCATTACTATGGTATAATCTTTTTTTAATTCCAGCACTAGGTCCTCAATTTTCGAAGTGGAAATGGGATCCAGTGCGCTGGTGGCTTCATCCAACAACAGTACATCCGGCTGCACCGCCAGGGCCCTTGCAATGCAAAGCCTTTGCTGCTGCCCTCCAGAAAGCCCATAAGCATTTTCCTGCAATCGATCCTTCACCTCATCCCAAAGGGCGGCACGACGCAAACTTTCTTCTGCAATTTCCATAAGAAGCTTCTTGTTTTTAATCCCATATATTTTGGGGCCATAGACCACATTTTCATATATTGATTTGGGGAATGGATTGGGCTTTTGAAAAACCATACCAACCCGGGATCTCAACTCTTCTGCGCGAACATTAGGGGCAAATATATCATCCCCATAATAAAGAATCTTCCCGCTTGTCCGTACTTCCGGGATATTTTCCGTCATTCGGTTCAAGGTTTTAATAAAAGTAGATTTTCCACATCCGGAAGGACCGATGATCGCCGTAATTTTATTTTTGCTGATTTTCATATTAATGTCCTGTAAGGCCTGTTTGTCTCCGTACCAGAGATTCAGCCCTTGCACATCATATACAATATCCGTAGATGTATCTACTTTTGATATATTATCATTCAAATCCATTTCCTCCTATCATAACTTTTTCTGAAATTTGTTCCGGATTATAATTGCCGAAAAGTTCAGCAAGAACAGGGTGATCAAAAGAACAACAATGGTGGCGGCCGCCAAATAGGCATATTCCGGTGTCAATACCGTGTCCAAGGTCCAATAATAAATCTGTATGGGCAAGGCCGTAAAATCATCCATCAATGTGGTGGGGATCTTCATGATTAGAGTAGGGATTCCCAAAACTACCAAAGGTGCCGTTTCGCCAATGGCTCTGGATATGGCTAATATCCCTCCCGTCAAAATCCCGGGTAATGCAACGGGAAGAACCACCCGCCAAATGGTGGTCCACTTATCCGCCCCCATTCCATACGAAGCTTCTCGCAAGAACATAGGAACCGCCCGTATTGCCTCTTGCGCCGCCACCACCACGATGGGCAAAACCAAAAGAGACATGGTGAGCCCTCCGGCAAGAATGCTGGACCCAAGACCCAGGGCTCTGGAGAAGAACGTGAGTCCTAAGAGTCCGAATATCACGGAAGGCACACTGGCTAAGTTGGATATATTCACACGAATCATCCGTTGCAAGAGCCCATCTTTTGCATATTCTTCAATGAAGATGGCGGTCGCCACCCCCAATATCAGCGTAACCGGTATCACTATCACCATCAGGTATAAGGTGCCCAATATAGCTCCTCTAATCCCTGCCTTTTCCGGGAATATGGACAAATTCTTCATGAGAAATTCCCAATTCAGCCACCCGATGCTCTCCCGAATAATATCATAAAGAAGAACCACTAAGACCACCATTACCAACAAAGTGGAAAAAGCAAAGATATTCTTCACTCGATTGTTAAGATTCACTCTTTTGGAAACCCGGTGCTTGTCAATGTCTATTTTAAAACCATGATTCCATTTCACATTCTCATCCATCATCAGTATACCTCTCTATATTTTTTCGATATATACTGGGCCAAAAGATTCATCACCAGCGTAAAAATTAAGAGTATCAAACCCACCGCGTAAAGACTGTAGTAACCAATGGTTCCGCTTCCCGCATCTCCACTGGTAAACTCCACAATATAGGCAGTCATGGTTTGCATGGATTGGGTGATATCAAAGGTGAAGTTTTTAGAACTTCCACTGGCGATGGTCACAATCATAGTCTCCCCGATGGCTCTGGAAATGGCCAACACAATGGAGGCAATAATCCCCGATATGGAAGAAGGTATAATCACCCGGAAGGTGGTTTCAAGCTTGGTAGATCCCAGCCCATAGGCCCCGTCTTTTATGATTTCAGGAACCGCATTCATGGCATCTTCCGAAAGGGACGCCACCATGGGGATAATCATAATACCCATCACAATACCAGGACTCAATGCATTTTTGGCACCTAGTGTAGGTATCATATTCATGAGTAAAGGTGTTACAAAAGAATAAGCAAAGAACCCATACACGATGGTGGGTATCCCCGCTAGAATTTCCAGAACTGGCTTTAGTACTTTTCTTAACTTGCTGTTGGCAAACTGGCTCAAATATATTGCGGCAGCCAGCCCGGCGGGCACCGCCACAATCATTGCGATAATCGTTGTTAAAATAGTTCCGTTCAGCAGAGGAAGTATGCCAAAAGTGGGATTTTTTGACAAAGGACTCAAGTTAGTGCTAAACACTTCCTTTAGTGGCACTTCAGCAAAGAACTTCATCGCATCCACTAAGAGGGTATATACAATTCCAAAAGTAACGATGATGGATATGGAGGCCATCACCAGGAAAAATTTGGGCATAATCTTATCAAATACCCCTTTTTTATTTTTAATATTCTGTTGGATGATATTTCTGATTTTTATGGTATCCATCCATTTTTCTCCCTATTCATCATACTCTCTTTAAGTATAACGTCTAAAGTTGAGAGGCCTGATATGAGACCCCCCAACTTACTCGCTGGAACTTCAATGGTTCCTATTGCATAGATGCAAGCTGTGTGTAGTACTCCGCATACATCTCCGCCGGCAGAGGTGCGAATCCATTTTCACCAGCCAATCTTTCGGCTCCATCGGGAGATACTACATACATGGCATAATCCAGAACTTGTGGTTTTTCTTGTGCGTATGCCAGGTTAATGTAGGTATAGACCAGTCTCGTAAACCCTGCATAGGGAAGATCTTCCCCGATGGTTTCCAAGGTCGGCGCCACTGGACCACTTCCAAAGTCCACCTTAACGGCTGTCAGAATATCTTGGTTGCTTGCATAGTATCCGTATCCGAAGAATGCAATGGCATTTTTATCTTTGGATACAAGGTCTACCAGTGTGGAATACTCTTGTTGCAAGTTGGCGGTTTTCACCATGTCCTGTTTGTCCAAAATCACTTCGTAGAAAAACTCATAGGTTCCGTGGTTCTCGTTTGGTCCGTAAAAATTGATTTTCTCCGAAGGCCATTCTGCTCTAACGTCCGACCAGAGAACTACATCGTCACCATGATAATGTCCCGACAAGTACATATTGATAATCTCTTCTGCCGTCATTTCCGTTGCCCAGGTATTATCTTTGTTGATGACAATGGTCAGTCCATCATAAGCAAGCTTTACTTCCATTACATCTTCTCCAAACACCAGTCCATTTTCTTCAAGCTGGGTAATTTCTTCATCCTTGATCTTTCTTGAGGCATCTGAAAAATCCGTTTCTCCCGGTATAAACTTCTTAAAACCGGCACTGGATCCGGCACGTCCCACCTGGACACTGACTCCCGGCTCTTCGTTGGTCATATATTCTTCTGCAATATGAGCCATTAAGGGATATACGGTTCCAGAGCCGTCTATAATAACTGCACCACTTAGAGCATCTTCTACAGTCTCTTCCCCGTTTCCTCCACAAGCTGCAAACGAAAATACAAATACTAAGACTAATATGACAATCCACATCTTTTTAAAATTTTTCAATTTATTTCCTCCTTCTTAATACTCACCTATTTCTGTTTCTCCCAAAGAATAACAAAGATGTATTAAGAACGTATTATCTCAATGTAAAGAATGTGTTAAATTTTATATTCCTCAAGAAAAAAGCCTCAACCCCCTTATTTCAAGGGATTGAGGCAAAATAACTGCTATTTTACGCGATAGTCCCGGGATCCCATCTCCTCCCCAAAACTAGGAATAGGATTCCTCCCAGAAATAGAACCAGACCTCCGATTTTTAACACTTCAATCATCAAATCAAAGTTGGATAAGAAACCGGACTCCCATTCCTCCAGATAGTATTCTCCTCCCCATTCTCCTTCGTACCAAAGTAGAGCGAAATGCCCGAGAAATGCGAAGCCTCCTGCAAAAATGCCATACCATCCTAATCGGGCAATATCCCCCCGGCATAATCTGGTCTTCGGATTTAGAGGGTATTGTTCCGGATAATCTGCGGCTAACCCTCCATACATCCATTTGAAAATGAGATAGAAAATCGGTCCGGTGCCGGTACCGATTAGCCCGATCAAAAAGTAATCTGTACCATTTAATAGTAATGCGATGATGGAAATCAGCACAGGGGCCCCCACGAAAAACAGAAGCCCAAGTTTTCCGCCACCCATTATGTACAAGCCTTCTCTACCTTCCACCGGGTATTTTTTTCTTAGCTTTACTACGGAAAGCGGGAGAATAATATATAAGGCCAACATAAATACCACTTCTGCCAATACCAGAGTGGTAAAATCATATTGAGCCAAAAACATGGTGACCACGGCTAAAGTGAGAATACCCACGTAAGGAACACCTTTCTTCTGACTCACCTTCACCATAAACTGGGGGAAAAGCCGATCGTCAGCCAAAACGAAAAACCCCCTGGATCCGGAAGCTAGATAAGTATTAAAGATGGCACATTGGGAAATGATGGCAATAAACAAAAATGCGTATCCCCATGCGGCTCCCATATTTTCCGTCAACACGGAAGCATATCCCACACTGTCCCCGAAACCGCCTTCGGTAGACCAGCTATCCCACTGACCAATGCTGGCCAACCCACCAAGAGTGGGAAGCACATAGGTAGCGGCAATCAGAGGCATTGCCAACAGCAACCCTTTGGGAATCACTTTGGGATTTTTCACCTCGCCGGCCATATTGGAAATGCACTCATACCCGCAGTACATCCAGATACAAATACCGATACATCCTCCGACGGATTCCAGAATTCCCATATCTTCGGCCACCAAAGGCACCATGGGATTTTGGTTCCAATTGAGAAATCCCACTAAAGCTACCAAGGCAAAGGCGGCAAGGATAAGCACTGACAGAACGGAGCTCACTCTTCCCACTTCTCGAATCCCCAACAGATTAACCACGGTGAATATTAGGATCATTCCCATTTTCATGGCAAATATTGCACCTTCACTCATGGAGACAAATTGACTAACATACCCTGCAACCAGGGCTACGTATACTCCATTGGTAATATAGGTGGATACGGTGGCCCACCAACCGGCTTGGAAACCCCAGAATTCACCAAAGGCTTCTTTGACCCAAACATAGACACCGCCTTCGGATGGTAGTAAAGACCCGCATTCCGCCACCAAGTTGCTGATGGGAAAAGCCCATATGACAGGAAAGATGATTAGCATCAGTAGTGTCATGCCCGGACCGGAAGCCGGAATCATTTCTTCGATTCCAAAGGCACCGGCGGCTACCAGACAATAAATCATGAACACGATGCTGCTCACTTTCATGTCGTACTTCTTGAGGGCTTTTACACCCTGCTGTTTCGAAAAATTCTGATCGCTCATTGTTTTTCTCCTTTCTCAGAAACCTTTTTCATCGCCTCCTTAATCACTATTTCCAGATCTTCAGACTCCCTTTGCCTTTTGTAGGGAGAATCCAATTCCATCATGCCATAGGAAAGACCCGACTCTTTCATGGCCTTTAAGAACGGAATGGCATCAAAATATTCCGGCCCATATACTCCCGGCTCATTCCACTGTCCCGTTCCAATCATCTCGATGCCGATGGCCGCACTACATCCCGTTTGTGCCACCACGGCCTGGGTCTCCCATTTCTCCCAGGCCTCCTTTTGTTCAAAAGGTTGATACAAGAAAACCTCTCTTTTTTGACCGTCTTTCATTCCGATACAATGAATGCCCACCACCATTTTTCCAACCCACTGATGGGAATATTCCGTGGGTTGCGGTGCCACGGCCGCAACCACATCTCTGGGCTTCACTCTCGCATTTCCCACTTGGACTTCCTTATCATTTCTTAATCCAAGTACCTCCAAGGCCCATAAAGCATGAATTAAATCTTCGTCCAAACCAATCTTAAAAGAACACTTCTTCAGTCCGTATTTTTGGAGATATCGAGGCATCAGCACCGTCTCCTCATGTTCCACTTTTACCAGACGATTTGGGCCTACTTCGCAAGGCATGTGGAAAACCTCTTCCCCTGCAAAAGGAGGTTCGGTAATATGCCCTTTCTCTTTATCCCATTCCACATTAGGATTCATGCATTCATCCAGTACCGTCCACACATTAAACCCAAACCCTATTTTTTTGTGATCCGGATCTTCAATATGCAGGTCGCCCCCATCTTTCACATGAACTTCTTCCAACTGGTCAAACAGATAATCCGCCGCAAACCGTGCAAATACATCCACCACGCCCGGATCAATGCCCATGCAAATCACCGCCATTTGTCCTGCCTTTTTCCATTCCTCTTCCTTTTGAAAGTGGTAATCGCCCATCACCAAATCATAACACCCTTCCAGCCCATTTTCGTAATCAGGATTTTCCTTTGGCTTGCTGAAGGTTCCCATATTCCCATAATTTGCACCTCCTTGATAGGCGCCGTCAAAAATAGTGTTACAAACAAAGGGAGATGCCGCATCCATCACGAAATCACATTGATGTTTTTCAATCAATGCCACGATTTCCTTTTCGTTTCTAGCGTCTAGCTCTGCGGGAATGAAGCGGGAATCCTGCAACATGGAAGCTACCTTGCCGGCCCGATCACCATCCACATCGGAAACCACTACTTTTTTCAACCATTCCCCCTTGGGATCTCTCTCTTTCAGAGCTCGAAGTATGGTTTCTCCCACTGCTCCTGTTCCCACCAATAACATATTCATTATTTACCTCCTTGGCTTCAAACTGTGGCAGTCCTGAGTCTCATGTGCGGCATGCTTTTGCGAATTTCTATAAAAAAAGAGACGTGCAACAATATATGCCACACATCTCTCTGTCCTTTTGCCAGTTGGTTATATCCTCGTAGGCGCCTTTCGGTCTCTCCAGAGGGTCGTCCGATAACCTTCCTATTTGCCTGTCAGTTTCCACGAAATACCTGCCCGCATTTCATTTTTCCGCTTCGGCCTTCACAATCCTGGTTGCGAATGTCTCGGGTTATCGTCTTCCGACTTATTTACTTGTCCTCACTCTATCAAACACGGCGCGGTAAAATCAAGGAAAAGGGGAGATTTTCAAAAAATCTCCCCTATCTGACATACTATTTTGCGGTTTTCCTATTGCTTCCAAGGACAAACTTAAGGTTTTCAGTGGGGATGCGTGTCCCCGATTAAGCCATATCGATATTTTCTTGATGTTTTTTCAATTCTTCTATTACATTTCGAATCAGTTTCCCGGTGGTGAGATCGGAAACTCCTACTACCGTATTCTCGCAAAGATTAACCGGGATAAGAATTCGTTTGGCTTTGCTTTGTCCGACAGCAACGGCCATGTTGGGTGTAATCTCCCCCCAGAGAGAGTCTGCTATGACGATACCTATGGGGCCAATGATTACATCCGCCCTTTTGCACCCCACTATGACTGGGTTTTCCCCCGTAGCCACATTTTCTGCTCCTGCTTTCAACATGGCCGAAGTGGCCGTGCTGTTTGTTCCCACTGCAGTTATGTTAACAAATGGCATTTCATTCTTAATGGTGGTTACCAGCTGTTTGCCGATTCCCCCGCCTTGCGCATCTATAATAAGTATGTTCATATGAATCCCCTCATTTTCTTTCCCCTTTTTTGCTATTCTTATATTATATCACGCACCTCTCTTTTTCAAGCCAAAGCTCTGCATCGCCAGGTGCTTGCGCCTCCAGCACGAACCAATCATCTGCATCAGAGCTTTATATGCATCCTCTCATTTTCACCGTTATGTCAAGTTCTTATCTATTTGATCTACCACATCCAAAATACTCATGTTTTTCTCTCTGGCAATACTGGCTATATCTTCATGCTCATATTTCGATTTTTGAACATTGTATCCGGTTGAAACCTTCTTCCGGACATTGCCATACACGGTTTTGACTGTTTGAACTTCCCGCGAAAGAGTATATCTCTTATTCCGGTTTTCTCGAATACCAAGGGTTGTGGTATGCTTGAACAACAAATAAACCATTCGCTCCCTGTTCTCTTTTTCACATATCACACTAAGTAGTATTCCAGGACGGCCCTTTTTCATACCAATGGGTATGGAATAGACATCCAGAGCACCAGCCTCCATGAGAAGTTCCATTGCAAACCCAATGTTTTCCGGTGTTGCATCATCTAGGTTACATGAAAGCTCGATTACCTCTTGGTGTTCTATCTCCTCCTCACCCACAAAACTTCGGATGCAATTTACCGCTGGGTAATCATTTTTCCCCATGCCGTACCCTACTTTATCGACCTTCATAATGGGCATAAGGCCAAATTCCGTTGCAAAATATTTAAGCAATGCGGCACCTGTAGGCGTACACAGTTCCCCCTCAATTTTTCCGGAAAACATTGGCATATTGCGTAATAGATAAGTAGTTGCCGGTGCCGGAACCGGAAGAATGCCATGGTGACAGCGGATTTGCCCACTCCCTACATTGATTGGAGAAACCACAACTCTGTGCGGAGAAATCTTGTTCATTAGCCAGCATACTGTAGCGATATCCGTGATTGCATCCAACGTCCCAATCTCATGAAAGTGAATTTCCATCACGGGAACACCGTGTGCATGGCTCTCTGCATCTGCCAATAATCCGTAAACCTTCATCACATCTTCCTTGACCTTCTCATCTAGCCGAAGGCTATCTACAATACCTTCAATATCCTTCAAGGCCCGATGAGATGTTTGGCGAGAATGATGAGAGTGAGATGTACCTTCTTCTTCCCCACATATCTTTACCACTACTTGTGTGCCAATAATTCCACATCTTCTCACCATATGCTTTTCTACACAAACACCGGGGATTCCCGCATGATTCAACTCCTCCAAAAAACCGTCTTGATCAGGAATTAACTCTAAGAGTGCCGCCGCCAACATATCTCCTGCGGCACCCATTCCACAGTCAAAATATAATGTTTTCATTATCTACTCCCCATCTGATTAATCATTCCTGCAAGATATCCGGCTCCGAACCCATTGTCAATATTTACTACAGCAACTCCGCTGGCACATGAATTGAGCATAGAGAGCAACGCAGATATTCCTCCATAGGAAGCTCCATACCCAATACTGGTAGGAACCGCGATGACCGGACAATCTGAAAGTCCTCCTATCACACTGGCCAAAGCTCCTTCCATTCCTGCAATCACAACGATGACACTTGCACTCATGATATCTTCCAGATGGGTCAACAACCGATGAAGGCCTGCTACCCCAACATCATACAGTCTTAAAACATCGTTTCCCAAAGCCTCTGCCGTCAAGGCGGCTTCCTCCGCTATGGGAATGTCACTGGTCCCTCCCGTTGCGATTACGATCCTGCCGATTCCGCCGGCCTTTTCATTCTCCCCTATAATGCCCAGTTTTGCTTCTTCATGGTATACAAAATCCTTTAAAACTCCTACTTCTCCGGCTACTTCTTTATTCATTCTGGTAATCAAAATAGGACATTGGCCGCTTTCCATTAAAACTTCTGCAATTTTTATGATCTGATCAGCGGTTTTTCCTTCGCCATATATGACCTCCCCCACACCTTGTCTCATCTTTCTATGGAGATCCACTTTGGCAAAGCCAATATCCTGAAAAGGCATGGTTTTTAATTCTAAAACTGCCTCATCTACCGTCTTCCTGCCTTGATACACTGCTTCGATCACACTTCGAATATTCTCATTCATCCCTCGCCTCCATATCTAAATAAACGGAGGTAAAATATTGCTGCAACTCCTTCAGTATTTCTTTTCTACGTTCTATCGCCATTATAAACTGCTTTTCTTGGAGTTCCACTTTAGCTATACTACCATTCATTCGAACCCGATATCCACTAAACCCGGACAAGTAAAGATACTGCTCTGCCTTTTCAATTCGTTGGAGCTTTTCCTTTGTAATAAACTCTCCCGTTTGAATTCTTGTGGCCAAGCAGGAGTATCCCGGTTTATTCCATGTACATAGACCCGCTTCCTTCGAAAATCTTCTTATTTCCTCCTTTGAAATACCACACTCTCTCAAAGGCGATCTAACACCTAGCTCTCTCAAGGCTCGAATCCCCGGTCGGTTTTCTTCTAAATCCGACGCGTTGGTTCCATCAACAACCATCGAAAATCCATCCTGTGCAGCAGTTTTCAGCAGGATTTCAAACATTTTGCTTTTACATTGATAACAACGATCCTCTGCATTCCGAACTATTTTTTCTTCCTGCAACATGTTAATCCGAATAATTTTTATTCTTACGTTCAAAGACTTGCCAATTTCCACGGCTTCATCCATATCAAGCTGAGGTTGAAAGGGCGACTTCACATAATATACTTCGACTTTAGCACCTAGCTTTATTGCATTATATAAGAGGTAAGTGGAATCCACCCCTCCGGAAAAAGCCATTGCCACTTCAGAGTGCTTTTGAAAAAACTCTGTTAAAGTCATCGATTTCACTGACTATTTGTACCTCCCCTTAGCAGCACCCCTTTGATGATATTTTGCGGGTCCTTGATGAAAAGAACTACCAACCAAAGAATCAATCCCAAGGCAACTACAGAAAACCCAAGAAACAAGTCATTCAACATGTCCAAAGGCGCTGGCGCAAAGAATTCCGCGCCCATTTCCATATACTCAACTATCCCGTCTACCAGCCACATCAAAGAAGCACCCCAGAATGTCAAACATAAAATACTTGTTTTCCAGGGATCCTCCGGCGCATTTTTATACCAAATTATTGTGCAGACGATTGCTGCAAACATTGTGATAAGCAAAGTCATTTTCTACCTCCTTATTTTACATCCAGCATTATTTTTACGGCTTTTCTTTCTAGTACTCTGGACACAAGAACCATAACACCCCATATGGTTGTAACGAAGACCGCCATCGCTACTCCGGAAGTGGACATTTCATAAAGCATCTCCGCTTTATCTGCCGGGTTGCTTGCTGCGGTGAGAAAAGGAAACCAAGGAGTTACTTCACCATGCCAAACATGTTCAAATGCCAATAGGAACGAACCGCCCCACAACATAGTGGAAAGCCATCGAAGCTTCTTTCGAATATAAGATTTGCCCTCCGGCATGATTTTTCCCTCTTGCTTTTCTTCCTTGGCTTCAACCGTGTCTAAGTTTTTATCCATTTTCTGAATCACACGATCCACGATGGTTACCACCACGGCTTCTGTAACCGGAACAATAAAACACGCCATACCTATTACCTCCTAGTAATCATCTCTTTGTCTCTAATACTTTGTTGAATTACCCCGTTAAAAAAAAAGGTATACGCTTTTCTTCAGAAAAACGTATACCTTCAGTGTATACTTCTCACAGGGTATTGCTTTGTACCAGAACCCAACACTAACATTTTTTAGACGCTTCAGCGACTTCAGATTACTTCCTGCAACCAATAGCATACTACACTAAATTTGCTGCCTAGTCAACATCGTCGCTACAGTTTGTTTGTTTGATTGAACCTGGTATTTTCAGACGGAATAAAGTTCTTGTCGTGATTACTGCTGAACCTCAGCGCCTGAAATAACGCCATTATTAATAAAAGTCCCCTCTCCTTCGGCAATAATATTAGTATTGTTGATAACAACCCCACCTGGGTTATTCACAAAAGACCCCTCATCCACGCGGAAGAAAAAACCATCTACAATCACATATCCATCATTTGTGAATGTCCCATCTATTACAACTGACATACCGCCATGGGTATTAACAAACCCACGCTCTAGGAGCAACGAACCCTCGTTGTTCAGCGTCCCGCCGTTGACACGAAGCTGACCCCCAACAGGCCCTCGGTCATCCGTATCCGTCAGAACAGCTGGTTCCAAATATATTTGCCCTTTGTTGTTTAGAATCCCTCCGGCTTGAATCGACAAAACAGAGTAATTAATAAAGTCTGCGCTGACAGAATCTGCACCCTCAACAATAATGGTGCCGTTGTTAGTAAGGGTTCCTTCAATATATAAGTCACTCCCCCGATTGACCGTCACAGTAACGCTGGCAGGGATAGTTATGTTATCCGTTACTACAATTGGCATACCTATAGAATGAATGGAGATTGACTTCACCTGGCTGTCCGCCAGAGCACTTTTCAATTCTTCAAAGCTGGACACCGATACCGAAGCCACTTCCTCCACACCGATTTGAGCAACAGTTTGGGCGTATGTATCAGAGGAGAAGACATTTTCGGCAATCAATTTCTCATTCATACTCTGCATACCCGCTTTTAGGCTGGCCTCTAGTGCAGCCCAAGATACCATTACCACATCTGAACGCAAGAAATTGGATGTGTCAACACTTGCCGGAAGGACACCCACTGTTTTAGCAAGAACATCCGGGGCATTCCACTTGAAGTCTCCCAACGAATCATCGTAACCAAGTGCTCGAAGTATAAATGTTAGATACATATCTGAATCCGCATTACCCGTCCCAAATTCAACATCCGATACGCCATTGGTAAGTCCTTTTTCATATCCATATCCAACATACTTATCAGCCCAAGCATCTACATCGGTAAAAGGATGAGACCAATCGCCTCCCAGAGCTTCTGATTCCTTTCCCAGTGAACGGATCAGCATAACCAATGCTTCTGTTCGTGTGGGAGCCCGATCAAGAGCAAAGTCCATATCAGAAACACCTTTGAATAATCCCAGAGATTTGAGCGCCTCTGCTTTAGCCTCCTCCTCGGCTCCAGTCGCCGCACACACGGGCATCAACATTGTAAACCCAAGTGCAAAAACCATTACAAGAGAAAGTAGTACATTTACTGTTTTTTTCATTGTTTCATGTTCCTTTCTAAATAGTATTGTGAGTTTTACAAGGACTATTCTTATTTTATACATAAATAAAAGAAAAAAGGTGGGCTGGCAGCCCACCTCAGGAAAATTTCTGTTATTCTTGGAGAGCTGTATATACTCTGTCAGCGTTTGCAAGCAAGATTGCCATTTCTCCTTTTGTGATGTCTTCCGGACGGCCTACCCCCGTCACTATTCCGCTTTCTTCTGCAAATGCAACGGCCACCCTTACTCCGGGATAATACCCATTATCATCCTTAATGCTCGTATAATCCAAGACCTTGTCCACCCAATAAATCTTCACCGCTACATAAATCATAACATCCCGCGGGACATATTGTTCATCACCCATACCCCATGGCAGAAAGTTATGGTCGCTTTCGTGCGGAGGACCTTCTTCAGGAAGTGCGTACACATAATCCCTGTCATACCCATACACGTCGGTGAGAACCGTCTTCACAAACCCAATGTCAGCATAACTTCCCATCTCGTTAAACAGCTCCGTACCATACTTGTCTTTCATGTAAGATACCGCATCAGCTAATCGCTCCTCCTCTGTCAGCACTGCGGGAATAGCACTGGCAGCAGGGAAATCCATCGTTTCATATTGATACCATTTAATTCCGCCCAACACACACAGAAGGATCAGAACCATCGAGCATATAAAAACCCGTCGCTTCCGCTTTCTTTGGGTTTCGGGATTGGCTAAAAATAATGCTTTCTTAACCGCTTTAGCACTTTCAAAGCGCTCTTTTGGAGCAAAAGCAGTACACTTTTTTATGATTTTCCCGAAAGGTTTGTATATGCTCACATTAGAGTCTTCACGTTCTTTCCCGGTTACCATATAGCGTAGTAGTATGCCAAAAGAATATATGTCTGTTCTTGAGTCCGTTTGTGAAAATCCGTACTGCTCCGGAGGTGCATAATTTTTGGTGCCAAAGAATTGGGTGTCGGTATCAGACCCCTTGCTATAAATTCTGGATATATCAAAATCTATCAAAGCAACCTGCCCGTCAGCTTTTAGAATAACATTTTGAGGCTTTATGTCCCTATGAATCACCGGATTATCTCTTTCATGAAGATAAACAAGGATATCGCAAAGCTGAGTACCAATATCAATAACATCCAGGTTACTGAGTTCTCTTTGTTCTAAGTATTGATCCAGAGGTGTTCCTTCTACATACTCGCGAACAACACATGCAGCAAAATCGTTTTGAAATTCATCCACGAAGGCCGGAAGGCCTCTATGACTCAGCTCCTTTAAAATGCTGTTTTCATGAACATTGGTATGAACTCTTTTGTCGTAACACTTGGCTACAAAAATTTCTTCGCCGCCTTTTTTCTTCACAAGATACGTGTCGGTACCATGACCTGCACTTAAACATTCTAACTGCTCATATTGTTCCAAAAACTCTGCAGGGCAATACAAAGCGTCATAGCCATCCTCGATTTCCTTAACCGCTAATTTCAAATCGTTCATACAGTTTGCCCCTTCCAATCATCGATAGTTTCATGTCGTAAAGTACGGTTTGTGTTTCCAAAAGTGTAAAGCCGTTATGCAAACAATAAATTATCGCCGCATCTCGTTTTACACGAGGATATAAAGCACTCTTTCGTGCATATTTCAGTAAATTCTGCGCACCCTCAACATCCGTATTAAATCCAAATGCCAGCTGTATAACCGTGTCTCGTGAAGGGTTTTTTGTTCCCTTAAATAATTGGTGCCCAAAAGACCTTTCTATATTTGAGCGCTTGATGATCCTTTCCGGCACCTCATCGCCATCCTTACACAATTTATTAATATATTCGCTAAAGGACGGCAGCCACATTCCCTCTTCTGTTTTCTCCATAAATTTTCTTATGTTTGGTGTTTTGAAAAGTAGGCCGAATAATACACTCGTCTTTTTTTGACTTTTAGGTTCAATCAAGTCACTCACCTCTCCCTGCTTATGTCATTGGATGAATCATGCATTATCGCATGAAGTCTAGGTAAACCCACCCTCCCATTTTACCATAAAAAACCGGTAATTCCCTCTCCTACCTAGCAAACTCATCTCTTTTTCTTAAAATTGCAGCACCGATCACCCCCCTTCGCATCAAGGCAGCTGCATCTCTTCGGAGAATCTTACATCACCATCTTCTCTGCGCTCCGGTCCTCTCATCCAGTCAGACCCCCTGTCCAGACTCCCATTGGCGCCTTGGGACCCTAGCGCCTCCATGTCCAAAAGGGATGCGTCCAATAATTTTTCCGGATTGGCCTTCTGTTCATCATAAGTAGATGGAATATCACCCATAAGTTGGCCTTGAATACTTTCTGCCCTTAATGTCCCCAGAATTTCCAAGTTTTTCACTCCCTCTTCAAATTGCTGGTAGGTGAAAAAAGCGGTAGGATCATTCTCCACATCGTTTTTTATCAATTGGTAGTACTTTTCTATCGAACTCTCGAATAACCCACTTTTAAAATATCCATCTACAATTTCCTGCAAATATTCATGATAGAGGGTCTGTAATTCTGCAAACTCAAGCAGCCTTCCGATGAAAGGTCGCTCCGACAAATCTATGCCCTCTGCCACCGGTTCATCTATGGGGAAATTAACCACAGATTGGCTGCCTCCACTTTGAAATCCTCCAAAGGATAGATTCAAGTCCCAAGGCAATATACTAATTACGCCTTCCTCTTCGTAGAGGTAATAGTTGTGCAACAATCCGGAAACATAACTGTCCAGGTTCACCAAGGTAGTGTTCACTGCAAAATACCGGAGAACTTCCTCTATATCCACTACCTGACGGATTTCCGTTACGTTTTGGAATGTATTTAGCCCCTTCAATGCTAGGATTACTCTTTCCATGTCTTCAGAGTTGGTACTTTTCAACACCGCGTTTTCAAAGACATTGGCATAGCTGGATATCTCATCGTCTTGATAGACCAAATCTGCACCTTGTGCGGAACCTCCCTGCATCGGTCCACCCATCATTTTCCGCTCATTCGTTTGTGGGTTTTCAGGTGATTGTCCTTTGGGAATCCAATTGACATCCCGATCCCCTCTGCCATCCATTTTCGCCGCCATGCCATCGTTCATGTCTCCTCTGCCATCCATTTTCGCCGCCATACCATCGTTCATGTCCATGGTCTCCGGCTTGTACAAATTGCCGTAATCCGTGCCAAAATTCCTTGCCAAAAACTCTTCTTCCAATGTCTCAACCGCTAAATATAATCCGACCGGCTCTCCATTAACAGAAATTTGAGCATATCCTCTGCCTGGGGTAACCACTCCCATGTACTCCATTAAATCATAGGATAATATTTCTTTCATATAGGTTGAATCACCTTGACAATTATTTACTACAAACTTGGTCAAGCCATAGTAACTTTGTCCTGAAACATATTCATCCATTTTGATTTTAAAACTGTACCTGTCGGAATCGGAACGACTAACCATCGTTAAAGAAGAATTGCCTTTCGGACGAATTCCCACTTCCCGGTATGTCTCTCCATTAATTGTCAGCGTACAAGAAATGTATTCCTCTTCCAACGCATTATCCAACATTTCCTGCCATACCTCTTCCGCCACTTCAATTTCTATTTGGGAAATCACGGAAGAGTCGAAAAGTTTTTCCATATAAAGCGCAGTCCTTCCTTGCGCCTGAATATTCATGATGTGGGGAAAGTAAGTAAAAAGAAAGGTAAAAACTACAGCTACTATTACTATCCCATAAACCCATCGATGGTAGTGTTTCTTTTCCATATCACCCGCCTCCCCTAAACCAGATATTCCCCATTGTAACTAACCAGCGCCACCGTTTTGACACCCTCCATCTTTGGAAGTTCCTGGATAAATGAGGTTTTTTGGTCTATCAAACGTACTTCATAAGTTATTTCTATCCCTGCTTCAGATACGGTTTTTGATTTTACCATCGGCTTCTTTACCTTGCTTCTTAAATATTCCAGAAGCTCGTTCTCTGCCAATTGTAGTTCCCCGCTTACTATCATCAGATATGGTCTGTCTTCATGTTTCTTCCCTGCAAGAAATGTGATAACTACACCGATAAACAGCGAGGCCAGTACCGCCATTGGAATCATCCCTGCCCCAAGCACAATTCCAACAGAAATGGCCCAAAACAAATATACAATGTCCATAGGGTCTTTAACAGCAGTACGGAAACGAACAATGGAAAGTGCTCCTACCATCCCCAAGGATAGCACCACATTAGAACTTATGGTAAGAATAATTAAAGTTGTAATCATGGACATCGCTACCAGGGATAGCGCAAACCCATTGCTATACATAACTCCAGAAAAATTCTTGCGGTACACCACTGATATAAATAGGCCTAAGACAAAAGAGAGGCCTAATGCGATAAGTATGTCCAACGGTTGAAATAGCGATACATTTTCCAGAAAGCTGGATTTAAAAATATCATTGAATGTCATTTTCTTTCTCCTTGTTTTTTCTTATAATTCAGCAAAATACTCTACTAGTGGCATATTTCGAAAAGGCGGTAGGCCTTCGGTTGCCCAATTGAATCAAATCCCGCATGTGAGTCGGAAGATATTGATCATACTTGATTTCCAAGATAATAGGATTGGCCTCATTAACTGGAACCAGGGGAGCATGAAGGGAAAAAAGATCTATTACGTTAAGGCCTGTGTGGATATTGCTGTCTATGGTAATCCGCACATTGCCATAGGGATACCGATAGGCCTCCCGACTATACTCTACAATCGTTTTGGGTTGGAGCGCCTGGTATTTCATCCCAAAATATAGTTCTGCAATAAGTGGATCTTTGGATTTGCTCATCCACTCCAAATCTCCTTCTAATATTTTTTCGCATTCCTCTCTATTCACCGAGGCCGACACCTTTCCCGTCGCGTTGTTTCTTTTCATCTTTTTTTCCAAGCGAATGAAGGTAGTATCTCCGTTGTAATATCGGATGCGGAACTTCTCTCTGGGATCGACCCCGTATAATTTTTCTTTGAGCGCCCGGTCGTCCGGTGTGTCAAAGTAGAGACTCCGTATACGATATTGCCCGTCTATGCCGGCGTGTGGATCTAGCATAGCGATCCTCGACAACCTTTGACGGAGCAATTCTACATCCCATGGATGGATATAATGTTTTAACTCATGCCGATAGAGGCATTTTTCCTGTGTACTTGCCATATCTTATCCTTTCTTGACACCTTCCGTGTTTGTACGCGATAATTTTTGATGTCAAAACAAAGAATAAATGGTTTTCCTTAAATGTACCTTAACAAACTCCAAATTAATTTTCGTTTAAGGTATAATGTGTATGATGTCTTTGAAACAATACAAATATTGTAAGAAATGGTAAGAAAAGGATTGTAATGAGAATACTGGTGGTGGAAGATGAAAAAAGATTGGCGCAAACCCTAGTGGATTTATTGACCCAAAACAACTATCTGGTGGATGTGTCATATGACGGGGAGCGCGGATTGGACAGCGCGCTAACTGGAATTTACGATGCCATTATTCTGGATGTAATGCTACCTTTCTTGGATGGGTTTCAAGTGATTCAGGCTTTGCGAAGCCAGCAGAATAACACACCCGTATTGATGTTGACCGCCAAATCCGAGTTGGAAGATCGTATCAAAGGACTGGACCTGGGTTCGGACTATTATGTAACGAAACCTTTTGAACCAAAGGAGTTATTAGCATGCCTGAGAGCTATTATGCGTAGAAAAGGAGAGATTCAACCTTGTGAGATTACATACGGCGATCTCACATTGAATCCCGAGACCGCAGAACTCTTTTGTTTGGAGCGATCTATTCGGCTTCGGGCTAAGGAAATGGAACTTCTTCGATTGTTAATGGAAAACAGGGATCGCCTTTTGTCCAAAGAAACACTCCAAACAAAAGTATGGGGATACGATTCGGAAGTGGAGGGGAATGTAGTGGAAGTATATCTCTCCTTCCTTCGAAAAAAACTGGCACACATAAGGTCAAATGTAAAGATTTCTGCCGTCAGAATGGTAGGGTATCGATTAGAGGTGGGAAATGATTAGAAAGCTCCGCATAAAATTCATCGGAATCATGATGAGTATGGTCACCCTGATTCTGCTGGCTGTATTTATAACTATGCTTTTCACTACGCAATCCAATTTTGAAAAAGCCGGATATGAAGCGTTGCAATCTTCCTTGCGTTTCCAATCCATTCAGGGAGTACCAGGCGAACCATCTCAGGAAGGGGGAAGACCTTCTCCTATTTCCAAAGTCCCTACTCTTCTGGTGAAAGTAAATTCGGATCAAGAAATACAAATCTTATCCCAACACCTTCGTTCTTTAGACGAGGCTGAAATAGAAGACATCGCATCTCTTACACTTTCCAAAGGCATGGATTTCGGAAAATTGGAGGAATATAATCTACGCTATATGGTGCGCTCCGATAAAAATGAAATTTGGATTGCTTTTACCGATTCCTCTATGGAATCCATTATTCTTCGACGTTTTATTTGGAACTCATTTCTCGTTGGTTTCGGAGCATTAATGCCTTTTTTCTTTCTGAGTCTTTTTCTTTCCCGATGGGCCATTCGACCTGTTGAAAGAGCATGGAATCAGCAGAAACGATTCGTGGCAGACGCTTCCCACGAACTGAAGACTCCTCTTACCGTTATCATGGCCAACGCAGAGTTATTATCTGACCAAATGTCACTTGAAAACAAGTTGAATCAACAGCGCTTAGAAAACATTCGAGAGGAATCTCACCGAATGAAAACTCTGATTGACCAATTGCTATTATTGGCAAAATCCGATAATTCCTCTTCTTGCCCGGCCAGTGTGGTTTCCCTCTCTGAAATCGTAAATAGCAGCATTCTTTTGTACGAGTCCTCCTTCTTTGAACAGGGACTCCACTTCGACAGCCAGATAGAAGAAGGGCTTCAAGTAGTGGGAAACCCGGATCAGCTTCGCCAGCTCTGCGACATCTTGCTAGATAATGCCATTAAATATACAAAGCCTTTCGGAGAAATTCAGGTAAGACTCTCCCTCTCATCAAAAAAGAATGTACACCTCGTGGTATTTAACGAGAGCACACCCATTTCTGAAAAGGAGTATGAAAATATTTTTCAACGGTTCTACCGATTGGACCAATCAAGATCTCATCAAGGCGGTTTTGGTTTAGGCCTTTCCATTGCGGCCACCATTGCCAAAGAGCACGGCGGGGAAATTTGGTTAGAAACTCCTGCCAAAACGGGAAATGAGTTCCATGTATCTCTCCCCAAACACATTGACGCCTGACATCA
>CAZAZF010000015.1:0-33227 GCA_964489555.1 uncultured Oscillospiraceae bacterium
CGCTGATGATACTTGGTGGGAAGCTGCCTGGGAAAGTAGGTCGTCGCCGGTTTTTTTCGTAAGGCCCTATGGTCAAGCGGTCAAGACACCGCCCTTTCACGGCGGTAACCCGGGTTCGATTCCCGGTAGGGTCACCAACTTTTTAAATGCGCGCATGGCGGAATTGGCAGACGCACTAGTCTTAGGAACTAGCGGGCGACCGTGGGGGTTCAAGTCCCTCTGCGCGCACCATGCGTTTTGTTCAAACAACCCCAGGGTTGTTTTTTTTCGGAAAGAGGAATTGAAAAACCCTTCATTCAATGCTATGATTTAGGAAGTTGAATAGCAGAATAAAGATATCGGGATGTGGCGCAGCTTGGTAGCGCGATTGCTTCGGGAGTAATAGGCCGCAGGTTCAAATCCTGTCATCCCGACCAGAAGAATAGTAAGATTCCAATACAAAAAGCGGACCTTGACAGGGCCGCTTTTTGTATTTCAGGAGGGGATGTAAGCTATTGGGTTAGTAGTGAACCATAATTACCAGTTTCCCCATGTTCTCCAGCTTTTTTTCTAACTGACTGACGATTATATGCCGAGGACGGATTCCGATTTGTTTAAAAATCAAGTCGGAATGGGCCTCATTCATGGATCTTCCGTGGAAAAGGTTAATTACATCAGCACGATGGATTAGCTTAGCCAATCGTTCCACCGGGGTAGCATCGGTTAAAGTTTCCACTGGTTCGTCTAAGATGTTATATACTTGATTGAGCATCATTGCCCCCTCAGTGGTCATGTCAATGCCTTCAATCTCATATTCCGGCGGGGCTCCAAATGCGGTTCCCGGTTTCTTATATTTCAATTCTTTTCCTAATTCTCTGGCCACAATATCTGCTGTGGTAGAGCCACATACCACATGCATTCCCGGAGTCCTTATAAAACGATTTACAAACTCTGAATCTTTGGAACGGCCTTGAGGAGGACCTGTAACGATGGTCAATTGGGTGGCTTCACGACATTGTAGCATAGCCAAAGTGGTGTCATCTTGGCAACAGCCCCCGCAAAGATCCTTGGTCATTTGAAGGATTTTTTTCAATAAGGGAAGGGGCAGGGCATCTTGAATTTCGGTGATGTATTCCGCCACCCCTTTGGAATCAATACCGAAAAGATATCCGTTGCCCAAACCGGCTTGGGACACGCCGTCGGAAAACATTAAAAACCGGTCTCCTTTTTCTAATGTTCCGTAATATTCCCCTAAAACTTCGTAACCTGCCTTTATAAAGCGCTGGGATTCCAACGCAGTGGCTTTCCCGTCCTTGCGGATTAGAATAGGCGAAGGAGATTCATAGGTATAAGCGCGAAAGCTTCCGTTTTGGAATACCTTAACGGCGGAGAAAGCGGCAAAGGGGATATTTTCCGTTCTGGCCCGATGCATGGAATTGGCTACCAAGGAACAGGCCTCTAAAAAAGAAAGGCTGGATGTGCAAAGCTCCGACAAACGACCTAAGCAAGTAAGGGCTGCGATGTTGGCATAGATACCGCTTCCAACCCCATCACAAAGGAGCATGATGGTGTCCGTTTTACTTCGGAGGCATCTTGCGGCATCTCCACAAACCGGATGCCCCTCTTTACATTCCTGATAGATGGTACTTGCAAAATAATTCACTGATTTTCTCCTTGATCTGAAGTTCCGTCGTCATATAAGTCGATGAGTTTTTTTACCATTTCTTCGTTTTGTGCCGTGCTATTTCCCAAGTAATGGGCCATTTCTTGGGAGAAGCGTATTTGATGATCCAATAATTCCTTGGCCTGTTGTAAGGTTTGCCTCTTTATGATATCCAACTGGGATGCATCAAATTTAATTTGGGATATATTGGTGTATACCCCCACATACTGTTTTTCGTCGGGTACCACATACAGAACTTCATGATACTTTTTCCCGTATTTGCTCTTAATGGATTCTCTGCGGTCTGCCTCCCCTGCAGCTATTTTCTCGAAGCCTTCCGAATCCACTAGATAAGAAATCCTTCTTCCCAGCACATCGTTGTTGCAGAGAAACAGATTCTGGAAGGCTTGGTTCATGTGAATGATGTTTAAATCTTTATCTAAAATCACCACGCCATTGGGACTCATTTCAATAATTTTATCTGTTTTTTGTTGAGCGATTCTACGCATATAGGGAATGCACATTTCCGGTTCCGCCAACCCTCTAATAACGGCAATGGCTTTGTCCCTGCAAGAATCATAACCGCAGGCCCCGCAGTTCAGCCGCATCTCAGGGTTGGTTTTTCCCGTTCTTTCATAGACCTTTTGAATGGATTCCTCTGTAATTTCCACGTCTTCTTCCGGCGGCTGCAGGCGGAATGAGGCTTTGAAATCCATAAGAGGTTTTGGCGTAGCAGGTATGATTTCTGCTTGTTGAGCATACTCAAGTACATGACGTTTTCGTTGATAAACGCTTTCTTGGTTATCATGAGAGAAGCAGGGTCCGTTGATACAACCCTCCGGGCAAAACATGGGCTCAACCATTTGATATCCCCATTCCTTGGAAGGAATTTCGAAAAGTGCCTTAAGGTTGTCTGCTCCACTTATGTGGAGAATTTCCGGTTCTGTACTATCTGCGCTGATTCCACAGGTGCGTAGCATTCCTCCTTGCACCGGAAACATTCGGGCATTTTTCAAATCACCGTAGCTTTCAAAGCCACTTTCCGGGCAATCTTCGAGTCGAATATTTTCTTGATCCATCCATTCTATCAACTCTTCAAAAGTGAGAACTGCATCAATAGCATCCAAATTTTCCGGACGTAAGGCTTCTTGTTTTTTTCCTGCGCAAGGACCTATAAATACTACCTTGGAGCCAGGGTACCTTTCTTTAAGCATCCTTCCGTGAAGGACCATGGGAGAGGTAACAGGAATCATTTTTTCCAGGTATTCCGGTTGATATTTTTCGATGTAGTTTACTACTACAGGGCAGGCGGTACATATGGTGGAATTCTCCTTGTGTTCCATTGATTTGATGCTGACTTGCTCTGCGCCTTCCGCTGTTTCAGAAACATGATGAAATCCCAGAAGTCGGAGAGCAGAGGCCAGTCTTTTGGCTTGCCAACCGCTAAATAGGGCAGCAAAAGAGGGGGCTACCGATGCAATGACTGACTCTTCATTTCTCAACATGGCTATTACCTCTGACAGTTCGGAAACAGAGGTTTTGGCTTCCTTGGGACAGACCCGAACGCAAGTCCCGCAGTGAATGCAAAGATCGTCCACGATGTGAGCTTGGGCGTCGGAAATCATAATGGCTTTTACTGGACAAGCCCGTACACATCGATAGCAGTCTTGACAATTTTCACCAATGGTTTGAATTACATTTTTCATGAGGAAATCTTTCCTTTCCTTTGATGAGTTTTTTCGTCTGAATGGACCGATTCCCGCATCGAAAACCGATGCGGGAAAGCCCAAATGAGTAATGAATATTAAGAGAGATATTTGCTAATTTCTTCGATGGCCATGTCAGGGGAGCATCGCTCCAATACATTTCCGTTGATGGTAATCACCGGCCCTCGTTTGCACCTTTCAGTGCAGAAGGTGGCTTTTAATCGGGCTTGGTCTTCGACGCCATGTTCTTGGAGGTGATGTACCACCTGCTTGTAGAGTTCTTGGGCTCCTCTTAAATAGCAACTGGTTCCGAAACAAACGGTAATATCCAATAGGGGCTTGTCTGAAGAGGGAGCACTAAGTTCCACCTCCTCGTGTTCAATTCTCTTCCGGTTGCTGTAAGTTGTGTGAAGCAAGTGATGTGCGTCCTGTTGCGATAGTTGTTCGTCATACAATTTGGTGATATATGGATTTTCTTCCGCGGAATGGAATTGCATCATTTTGTCAGAATCATAGATTCCTTTAGCCCGGTGTTTTTTCACATCTTGATCAAGATCGATGGGTTGTCCTCCTCCGTTGATACACCCTCCGCAACAAGCCATAACTTCAATTAGATCATAATGAGCCGTTCCGTTTCGTATTTTGTCTAAAAGCTTCCGAGCATTGGCCAGTCCGCTGACAACAGCCAGCTTTAGTTGCACATTTCCGATAGAGATGTCCATTTCTTTGAACCCTTCTTCTGCTCGAAGAGAGGACAGGTCCAAAGCGGCGGATGTGGCGCCTAGCTGGGAAGCAGCATATCTTAATACGGCTTCCGATACGCCTCCTGAGACTCCAAACAAAACCCCGGCACCTGTTTTAAATCCGAAGGGAAGATCAAAAGAACCGGGATCAAGTAGATCAAATCGGATTCCTTGCTCTTTCATCATCAGGGAAAGCTCGCGGGTGGTAAGTACATGATCTACATCCGGATTGTTTTCTTGTGAAAACTCCGGCCGTTTGGCTTCGAACTTTTTGGCGGTACAGGGCATGACGGAAACTACCACCAAGTCTTCTCGGGCAATCCCCATCTCTTCTGTCAGCAGGTCTTTGCACAAGGATCCAAACATTTGCTGAGGGGATCGGCAGCTGGAGAGATTCTCTAGAAGATCCGGATAATATTGCTCTGCAAATTTTACCCAAGCAGGGCAACAGGAGGTAAACTGAGGAAGGTTCTGATTGTCATGATATCTTCGCAAAAATTCATTCCCTTCTTCGATGACGGTTAAGTCTGCGGTGAAGGAGGTATCAAACACCTTGTCAAACCCCATCATACGAAGGGCTGTTACGATTTGCCCTGTTTTTGTAACGCCAGGCTCGTAACCAAAATACTCTCCTAAGGCTACTCGGACGGCCGGTGCAATTTGAACCACCACTGTTTTGGAAGGATCATGAAGAGCCGCCCATACCGGGTTGATTTCGTACTTGGGATAAAGTGCGCCGGTAGGGCATACCTTGATGCATTGACCACATTGAACGCATTCTACTTCTCCCAATTTTTTGTTAAAACAGGCGACTACCGTAGAATCGGCACCACGATTGGCAAAGTCCAGAACTCCTACAGACTGTATTTCATTGCAGACTCTGACACAATCTCCACACAGCACGCATTTGCTGGGGTCTCGGATGATTCCGTCTGCCGATTGATCTATGGTGGCAGGGGCGTGAACTTTTTTAAAGCGTACCTTTTCTACACCAAGCTGAATGGCGATGTTTCGCAAACGGCAATCGTCGCTACGAGGGCATGTGGCACAATTTTCTTCGTGATTTGCCAACATTAGCTCCACAATCATTTTTCGAAGTGAGCGGATTTGATTGGTGTTGGTGTGTACTACCATCCCCGCAGTAATGGGAGTAGAACAGGCAGGAACCAAGCCCTGGCCCTCTACTTCAACCATACACATACGGCAAGCCCCATATACACTGATTTCCGAATGATAACAGAAAGTTGGGAGTTCGATGTTTGCTTTCCGAATGAGATCCAGGAGATTTCGCTCTTCTCCGATGGGAACATGGCAGTTGTCAATGATGGCATGATTGGTTTTCATATTCTTCTCCATTTCCTTATTCTAACCTAGTACTACTGCATGGAATTTGCAAGCATCCACGCAGGCTCCGCACTGAATACAACTTTCCGTATCGATTATGTAGGGCACCCCTTTTTCTCCCGTGATGGCATCCACAGGACATTTTTTCCCACACAAGCCACAGCTTTTACATAGTTCCGGTACAATTCTATATGATAGGAAGGCTTTGCAAACACCTGCCGGACATCGATGGTGCAGTACATGCTCTTCGTATTCTTTTCGAAAGTATTTCAAAGTAGATAGAATGGGATTTGGTGCCGTTTTTCCCAGGCCACACAGAGAACCGATTTTTACGGTATGCGCCAATTCTTCCAAGAGGGGCAGCGTGTCTTCTGTGGCTTCTCCTTGAATGATGTCGTCCAGCAAATTCAGCATTTGTCGTGTTCCTTCCCGACAAACCACGCATTTTCCGCAGGATTCGTTTTGTGTAAACTGCATAAAGAATCGCGCAATTTGTACCATACAGGTTTGTTGGTTCATCACTACCAAGCCTCCTGAACCAACCATGGCTCCGATGGAGGTGAGGGTTTCATAGTCCAAGGGCATATCCAAATGTTCTTGGGTGAGACAACCTCCGGAAGGCCCTCCGATCTGAACTGCTTTGAAATCTGCGCCTACATTGTTCCCATCATTGTCGATGACTCCACCGCCGATTCCCACAACGATTTCTCGAAGTGTGGAGCCAAAGGGCACCTCGATTAAGCCGGTATGAGCTACATTTCCGGTTAGGGCAAAGGTTTTCGTTCCTTTGGATCCGGAAGTGCCCATTGTGGCATAGTTCTCCGGGCCCATGGCTAGAATGACAGGTACAGAAGCCAGTGTTTCCACATTGTTGATTACCGTAGGTTTTCCGAAGAGTCCGCTTTGCGCAGGGAAGGGAGGTTTGGGTTTGGGCATTCCTCGTCGTCCTTCCATGGAGGCGATAAGCGCGGTTTCTTCGCCACAGACAAAGGCGCCGGCGCCTTCCATGATGTGGATATCAAAATCCATGGAAGAACCAAAAATATTTTTCCCTAATATTCCGTTTTGTCTGGCGTGTTCCAACGCAGTTTGCAGCCTTTCCACGGCGAGAGGGTACTCTGTTCGAACATAAATATATCCCTCAGTGCCGCCTATGGCTTTGGCTGCCACAATCATGCCTTCAATCACGCAGTGAGGATTGCCTTCCATGATGCATCGGTCCATAAAAGCCCCGGGGTCTCCTTCATCACCGTTGCAAATTACATACTTTACCTCACTTTTTTGGATACGAGTTAAATTCCATTTCTTGCCGGTGGGGAACCCGCCGCCGCCGCGTCCTCGTAGGCCGGAATCCAACATGGATTGACAAATTTCTTCTTGGGTCATAGATAAGACCGCTTTCTCTGCGCTTTCATAACCTCCGTTGGCAATGTACTCATCAATGTCTTCGGCATCGATGAAACCGCACAACTTCAGAGCGGTTCGTTGTTGCCTGCTGTAAAAAGGAATTTGGTGCATATCGCTGACGCCCTGATCTTCTTCATCTCGATAAAGCAATCGATCCACTACTTCTCCGCCTACTAAAGTCTTATCGATAATTTCTTCTACATCTTCTTCCCGTACCTTTACATATAGCACTTCTTGGGGGAAGATGGTCACCAAAGGGCCCATTTGGCAAAAACCTTGACATCCACTTTTCACCATATAATAATCAGCTGGTTCTTTGGCTACCGCAACCGCAGCAGACAGCCCTTTTTCTTTTAAGATTCGATGAAAGGTATCGATGATTTCACCAGCCCCGTTGGCCATACAGCCCGTTCCTCCGCAGATTACAATGCGAGCATTGTATTGTTCCATTACTTCCCGAAACTGTTTTTGGTGATTCACTAAATCAATTTTGTTCATTTTTCTCCGCCTCCTTGATACCGTTAATCAACGCCAGGGTGTTTTCTGCTGTCATCAGGCCGTGAACCTTGTCATTAATGACTAAAACAGGAGCCAAACCACATGCCCCAAGGCATGCCACCGTTTCTAAAGTGAACAGGCCGTCATCGGTGGTCTTTTTGTTCTTGTGCAGGCCCAGTTCTTTTTCAATGACATCCAGAAGTAAATCCGATTTTTTCACATGGCAAGCGGTACCGTCACAAACCTTGATGATGTATTTGCCTTTGGGCTCCAGGGTGAAGTGGGAATAAAAGGTAGCCACCCCGTATACGGTGGAGGAAGAAATGCCAAGGGCTGTGGAAACGAAGGTCATAATATCTTCCGGCAAATAGCTGTACTGTTCTTGAATATCTTGTAAAATGGGGATTAACTTGTTGGGATTTTTTTCATAGCGGTCCAGGATTTCACAGACCGTATCAAAATTTCTGATGGGTTGCTCATTCATAACCAATGGGTCACCTCCGAATAATTAATGATGATAGCGATTATAGGGTTCGGGCCAAATGTTGAGAAAGCAAGGAAAGAGATAACGCCATATTTTCATTTCGCACCATGACATCTTCCGATACATTCAGGCGAACAGGAGAAAAATTCCAAATGGCTTTAATTCCTCCTGCGGTCAGAATGTCACATACAATTTGAGCAGCTTGTTCCGGAACTGCGATGATACCGATATGAAGACGTGTCCGTTCCAGCATGTTCGGTAATTTTTCCACCGGGAGAACAGCAACTTTTCCAAATTTTTCACCCAGTAAAGCCGGATTCCGGTCAAAAGCGTAGTCGATACATATGCCGCATTCTTCAAAACCCTTATAGGAGAGGAGGGCTCGACCGAGATTGCCAACGCCTACCAAAAGGGCGCTGTTGGTATTGTGGTATCCCAACGCTTCCTCAATATCTACTAATAATTCTTTTGCCAAATAGCCTACTTTTGGTTTTCCGCATCCGCTGATTTCTGCCAAGTCTTTCCTTACTACCACCTGATTTAGTTGCAATCGATCGGCAATGGCTGTGGCAGAAATATTCGAAGGAGAATCGTCAGGCATTGTGCGAAGCAGCCGACAGTACATGACCAATCGTTCTACTGTTTGGCGATTTAATGGTTTTCCGTTCATGATCCGCTCCTCTCAGGAAACAAAATGTGTTAAAACTTTAACCATCTATAATATACTGTATTTTCAAGGCTTTGGGTAATATAAATACAGATATATCGATATATAGATATTGATATACCTCATGACATATTCTTGCTTTTTAGTTGGGAGGGAATACGAAAAAGGGTTACTTGCTTGAAGGAGTTTCGTTGAGGAGGGTAGCCCCATTTTCTTCAAAGGTCTTTAAAATCTGGTCTAAAAAAGTTTTTTCTATTTCGGAGAAATTGTGAGAACGGTGGTAGATGAGACGATTCATATAGCGAATGGAATCATCCCAATGGGAAGATTGCAAAAGATGGTATCGTTTTAGAATCCCTGTTGAAAAAGGAGAAGGAGAAACCAAATAGGTGGCGGAGTCCTGATTAATTATTTCCAAGGCTGTGGAAAGATCGCCGAACCAGAAAGAAGCGCCCTGGTGTTCTCCGTCTTTTTTTCTTTTTTCCCCTAAAGAAGGGTCATCCGGCAAAAATCGAGGGGGTTCCAATTGCAGTTGAATTTCGGTTTGTTTTTGAGCACAGTTTTTTTGATTAAGGGCAGGCTCTGCCAAAGGGCTTTTGTCTGAAAATATCAGATGACGGCCATTGTGGGCCAACAACCTGCTTTCCAGCCCTTTGCTTTTCAGATGTTGTCTTACATAGAGATCATGCATGGAGGGGTAGCGTAAAATTCCCAGGTTGCTTTGCCATTCCAAGACTTGTTGGATGGTCTCGTCCGCATCTCTTTCCAATACTTCCCAGGAAGATAGTCTGTGGTAATCCGGGTGTTTTACCAATTTTGTAAGGATTTGAGAAAGCGGAAAATACTTTGGTACGCGAACGGAAAGGCCGGAAGGGGACTCTTCCGGGGGAAATAAATCTTTTAGGTCTTGGACTTCTTGAAGAATTTTTTTGCCTCTCAGCAAAAAGATTTCTCCCTTGGTGGTGGGAGTAATTCCTTTGGGGGTACGATTAAATATTTTATAGCCTACCTGCTCTTCCAACTCTCGGATGGCTTTGCTTAGATTGGGTTGATTCATGTACAAGTTTTCTGCTGCCTGAGTGATGGAGCCGGTTCTCTCCACCTCCAGCGCATAATGGATATGATGTAGGTTCATACGCAATCCCTCTTTATTTGAAATACCTTATTTATATTCTAACATCGGAGAGACTTTCCTACAATTCATTTGTGGGTGTTCAGGTGGTTTATCTGTTGGAATTTCATTGTAACTCTTTATGAAAAGTAGTATAGTAGAAGCGAGATGAATCTGAAATTGGAGGCGGTGTTATGTCAGGTTCAGAAGAGAAAAAGAACAAGAATTATATAGAAGGCAGGAACGGGAAGAAATGTAGGCTTTTTCATGGTGCTTTTGAAAAGGCCGTTTTTATTACAATCATTTATCTGGCCTTCGGAGGGATGTGGATTATATTGAGTGATTCGGCGGCTCTTCGTATTTATGGCTCAATCGAAGAATTAGCATGGTTCAGCATAATAAAAGGCTTGGTATATGTTGTTCTCACAGGGATCCTAATTTTTGCCCTAGTTTACCCCGCTCTCAGAGGAATGCAACAGGCTATCGAGGAATCGAAAAGAAAAGAACGCCTCATGACTGCGTTGTTTGATTCTATTCCGGACCTTATCTTTTATAAAGACCGCCATTCGGTTTATAGGGGATTTAATAGGGCGTTTGAGGAATATACAGGCCGAAAGAAAGAGGACTTGATTGGGAAAACAGATAAAGAACTTTTTGATGAAAGCCTTGCGGATGAATTTTACAAGGTGGACCAGGAGTTAATTGAATCCAAAAGGCATCGAATCTCCGAAGAGTTGTACCCAAATCAATATGGCGAAAGTTGCATTCTGGAAACATTGAAGACCCCTTATTATGATGAAAGGGGAGAAGTGATGGGTTTAATCGGGATCAGCCGGGATGTGACCGAAAGAAAGCAGCGGGAAAAAGAAATTCTTTACCTGAATCATCATGATGTTTTAACAGGACTATACAACCGTGCTTATGTGGAACAGGCCCTGGAGTTTCTTGACGAAGAAAAAAATCTACCTATTAGCATTATCGTGGTGGATATCAACGGACTCAAGCAAGTCAATGACGAGTATGGGCACCGGGAAGGAGATCGATTGATTCAAACCATAGGGGATATCTTATATAAATCCATTGACGAAGTGGATGTGTTGGGCCGGGTAGCCGGGGATGAATTTATTATCATTCTTCCTAACCAAAACAGCGAGGAGACAAAAGAGACCATTGGCTATATTCGCAGACGATATCTTGGCCATTTGGAGGCAGAGGATAACGAAATTCATTTTACCAGCATTGCTTTCGGTCATGCTACAAAAAAAGAAGAGGGAAGGCCGTTGACTGCCTATGTGAAAGAGGCCGAAGAATTTATGTATCAACAAAAGTTGCTGGATTTTAAAAGTGCTCATAGTTCTGCTCTGGCGTCGATTAAGAGTACCATGTTTGAAAAAAGCAATGAAACGGAAGAACATGCTCAACGATTAGCCAAGCATTCCTATGATTTAGGGCATCTTGTGGGGATGGGCGACGAAGACTTGGTAGCTTTGCAATTGTTTGCTATGGTGCATGACATCGGAAAGATTAGTGTGGATTTGCAAATATTGACAAAGGAAGGAGATTTGACTGCGCAGGAGTGGGGAGAACTTCGCAAACATCCGGAAACCGGGTACCGAATTGCCAAAACCACCCCGGGAATGGCCCATGTTGCGGAATATATACTGTATCATCACGAATGGTGGGATGGAACGGGGTATCCCAAAGGATTGTCTGGGGAGAGTATCCCCTTAGCCAGCCGGATTCTTTCTATAGTGGATGCCTACGATGCCATGACTAATGACCGTTCTTACCGAAAGGCCATGTCTCATGAGGAGGCTGTGAATGAACTGCTACGGGGAGCAGGTACCCAGTTTGATCCGTATTTAGTGGAACAATTTATAAGTCAAGTTCTATAGCTTATGAAGAAATTCCAAGATAAAAGCCCGGGAGATAGAAGGGATATCTTCCAGGGCTTTTCTATCAACTATCGGAACGCAGAATAGGAAAGTTTGTACATGCAATGATTTTACTTCTCCCTATTCCATTGATTTCCTTCACCATTCCCGCTATTTTCACCATTTCTGGAACCCATATGAATTCCATAACCTAGCCCCAACCGCTGATTCTTTCCTTGCAGACCGGTTCCGTCGCAGGTTGCCATTCTTTCCTCAATGGCATCCAGGATTTCATTGGCCTCGTCTTTTGTAAGATTCCCATTTTCTATCTTTTCGAGAATACGGTTTTCTCTTACTTCCTGCATTCCTGATTTAAATCCCTCATAAACGCCGGCATCCTGGGCCAAAGCGCCATATGTTTGATTGGCATCTAGTTTCTCTTCTGTAACAGTTTCCACGGTTTTACCGGTTAATGAAGCCAGAAGCTCTGCAGGAGAGGAAAAAGCGGTGCCGGCAAAAGCAGTGATGGTAGTGGCTCCCAGTACCATGACGAGAGCGGTAGTAACAGCCAATATTTTTAGTCGATTCATGATTGTACCTCCTTTTGAAGTAGAGTAGAGCGTTATCTTATGATGTGATTCTAACAACTAAATGTGTCAGAAATAGGGCAAAATTGAAAATAAAAAATGAATTAAATTGAAATGAGTCATAATTTTGCCATAGTTAGATGGTAGAATACGAATAACATAGAGGGATAGATACAAATCATAAAGTTGAAAACGATGCAATGGGAAATTTATAAGCGGTTTGGGAGAGAAAATAATGAAGATGCTGATTGCAGATGATCATCCGCAGATTGCCGGGATCCTTGAGGAATATGCAAAAAAAGAAGGTTATGAGGTCTTTTTGGCGGATGACGGGAAGAAGGCGCTTGATATATTTCATGCAGTTCAACCGGATGTGGTGCTTTTGGATGTGATGATGCCGGAGGTGGATGGGTTTGAAGTTTGTCGAGAAATCCGAAAGAAATATAGCACCCCGGTCATAATGATTACCGCAAGGGATGAAGATTTTGAAAAAATAATGGGACTGGATATTGGAGCGGATGACTATATTGTGAAGCCTTTTTCTCCGGGAGAAGTAATGGCCAGAGTCCGAGCCGTTTTAAGAAGAATGATTTCAGAAGAAGCAGACTCCCTCCATCAGAATTCTTTCGCCTACGACAATCTAACCATACACTTAGAGGATTATCGGGTTATAGTGGACGGGAACCCTGTTTCGTTAACAAAAAAGGAATTGGAAATCCTATGGCAGTTGGCCACGAATCGGAACAAAGTATTTACCCGAGACAACCTTCTAAATAGTCTTTGGGGATATGATTATTATGGAGATACACGAACGGTAGACTCCCATATAAAAAGGTTAAGAGCCAAGTTAGATCAAGAGGCACATCCCCGATGGGAAATTAAAACCATATGGGGTGTGGGATATAAATTCGAGGTGGATGAGGATGAAAAGTAAACTAGCCATTCGAATGGCCGCATACTTTACTGCGGTATTGCTGTTATTCGCCTTGGTGGTGGGTAGTATATTCACCACTCTTTTTCAAAATCAGACGCTGAATATATATAAAGAGAACATGGAGCAGGAAGCATGGGCAATAGCGGATACCGTTTCTGCCATGAGCGACCAAATGGATATGGGGCCCATGGGGCGTCAGGGAGGATACGGGGCTTATTTACGTGTCCTTGAGGACATGGTGGCCGGGGAAGTTTGGATTGTAGATGAAAGTCTCAGCATCACGATGAATCCCCGGAAGCAGGGTCAAACCCTTATGGGTAATAATTTTTCGGCGGATGGAGAAAGAATGGTACGTCAGGCGATGGAAGGCTACTCCATATTTAGTGAGGATTTTGAACATCTTTTTGGAGTGCCCACCTTGACAGTAGGGGTTCCATTAGAGAAAAATGGCATCATCGTAGGGGCTTTGCTACTTCATGAGCCAATGGAAGGTGGGACCCAGGGAGCAGAATATGGATTGCGAATTCTTGGGATTAGCCTCATTGCGGCCCTTCTTCTAGGTATATTAATGGCATTGCTATTGGCAAGAGGATTTGCCAAGCCCCTCATTGATATAGCGGAGGTGGTTCAAAGGATGAAAGCAGGGGAGTACGGGGCCAAAACCGGGATTTGTAGGAAAGACGAGATTGGAGAATTGGCGGTCACCATCGATCTGCTAGGAGAACGTTTGGAGAGCAGCAAACAGGTACAAAAACAATTGGAGCAACTGCGAAAGGATTTGATAACCAATATTTCCCATGAGTTAAGGACACCGGTTACAGTAATTAGGGGGTCATTGGAGGCCTTAGTGGATGGGGTGGTGGAGTCCTCGGAACAAGTGAAATCTTATCATCAACACATGTTGCAGGACACATTGTATCTTCAGCGGTTGGTAGACGATTTGCTGGATTTCACCCGCCTTCAGAATCCCGGATTCTCTCTGGAGAAAAAACCCGTCCATTGGGATGACTTGTGTCACGATGTGGTTCACTCCGCGGAACGATTGGGAGAGAAAAAAGAAGTGGGTGTGAAGTATGAAATTTTATCTGCTGCCCCTGAAATGGCGGGAGATTACGGTAGGCTGCGGCAGCTGTTGCTGATTTTATTGGACAATGGGATTAAGTTTACTCCGGCGGGCGGGAATGTTGGCCTTGTCTTATCCGAAAGGCAGCTATGGGTTTGGGATGAGGGGCCTGGCATATCGGAAGAAAACTTGCCATATGTGTTTGACAGATTCTACAAAGAAAAAACCAGTCAAAATCAACAGGGCACCGGATTGGGATTAGCCATTGCAAAAGAGATTGCGGAAAGACATGGAATGGAACTCTCTGTTGAAAATGGCACGGAACGAGGCAGCCAGTTTATTCTCACATTTAGCGGGTATACATCACCTAATAAAAAAGAACCGTAAGTCGTACAAAAAGCTGAAAATTTCCACATTTGTAGATAGAGGGATGAGATATGAAAAAGAAGTTTTATCAGAAATGGGCATTCTGGTTGGTGATGGTGGTAGCTGTCAGCGGGGTATCCATCGGTGGAATGGTGGCATATGCCCAATCAAAAAGTGAGTTGTCTAGCCCATTCACTCTGATTAATCAGGTGGAAGAGGGAGAGAATACCAGTGCTTTTTTCAGACCTGTAACTCCTTGTTGCAGGCCTTAGTGGGGGCATTATCTTTTCCTTGAGTTGAATATATGTGCAAAAGCATCATTGTCACCCATATAAGTATTAATGGTTGACAATGATGCTTTTTATTGGTATCTTCATTTATGTTGGATCGATTTGAACGGGAGGTGGCTTCATGCGAGTTCAAGAACAATTGTTATTCTTACTAGAAGAAAAAAGAGGACAATACTTGTCCGGAGAGGAACTGGCGGAGCTTCTGGGAGTTAGTCGAAATGCCATATGGAAAGCGGTGAAAAGGTTGCAAGAAGATGGATACCCCATCAAAGGAATTTCGGGGAAAGGCTATCAATTACATGAGGACTCGGATATTTTATCCCCCCAAGGAATCAACAAGTATTTGGGAGACTTATCTGCGGTGTTCTCCATAGAGGTAAGAAAAGAAGTGGATAGCACCAATCAAGTATTGAAGGATGAAAAAGGCTCGGAAGGTCGAATCTTGGTTGCCGAGAGGCAGGCATCGGGGAAGGGTCGTATGGGAAGAACCTTCTATTCTCCCGGGGACTCCGGAGTTTATTTCAGCCTATTGCTTCGACCCAAGATAAAGATGCAGGATGCGGTGATAATCACAGCTGCCGCTGCGGTGGCGGTTTGTGAAGCAATCGAGACAGTATCCGGCAAAGATACGCAGATTAAATGGGTCAACGATATCTATGTGGATGGTCGTAAGGTGTGTGGAATTCTTACAGAGGCTGCCATGGATTTGGAAACCGGAGGATTGGAGTATGCGGTTCTAGGCATTGGGATTAATATAAAAGAACCCCGAGAGGGATTCCCAAAGGCATTAAACGGGATTGCAGGGGCGCTTTTTCAGAAAGATGAATTCCCGATAGACATAAAGAACAAGATGGTGTCCGCCGTCTTAAACCAGTTTTGGCCATGTTATTCCCAACTAGGGAAAAAGAAATTTTTGGAAGGATATCGAGACCGATCCATGGTGACTGGAAGAGACATTTGGATTCATAGAGGAGACGGTTCTACTGAGAAGGCCAGTGCAGTAGAAATCGATGACCAATGCAGATTGGTGGTCATCAAGGAAAACGGACAGCGAGAGGAACTTCTCTCTGGGGAAGTAAGCATTCGTAATAGGTAGAAAGAGAAGGGAGAAGGAATGAGCAGCAGGTTGAGAGGAAATAAAAAAGATATTGGCATTCAAGGGATTACATTGATTCCACTATTCACGGCATTGATTACAGTAGGGGCTTATGTGCGGATTCCCACTCCCTTGGTACCCATTACATTCCAGGTGTTTTTCGTGGTGTTGGCAGGCTTGTTGTTAGGACCTCGTTGGGGCGGATACAGTGCCTTGCTTTACCTATTATTGGGGTTATTTGGGGTGCCGGTATTTACAGAAGGTGGTGGCTTTGGATACATATTTAGACCGACTTTCGGCTATATCATCGGGTTTTGTTTTGGTGCCTATGCCACAGGCAAAATTGCCTGGTCGAGGGAATCGAATTACAAAGTTTCCTCCAAACGGTTGCTTCTGGCTGTTGGAATAGGGGTTTTGATTATTTATGTCATGGGTGCTGCATATTTTTATTTGATTTCAAACTATGTGATTCATATGCCCATTGGGATTGGTGCATTGTTTCTTTATTGTTTTGCCATGGTTATTCCCGGGGATGCCATTACCGGAGTACTGGCTGCCATCTTAGCGAAGCGATTGATGCCGGTCATTCGAAAAGTGAGAGAGGGGTAGAAGATATGAAATTAGTGATATTGGATGGATACACCACCAACCCTGGGGACTTATCATGGGATTCATTTCAGGAAGAAGGAGAGTTGGTTGATTATGATCGTTCAAGCAGAGAGGAAGCCATTGAGAGAATGTCAGATGCAGATGCGGTATGGGTAAATGGAGTGGCTTTGGATCGTGAGATGATGCAGAAAGCGAAAGAGCTGAAATACATCGGAATACTGTGCACCGGATATAACCATGTGGACCTGGAAGGCGCAGCTGAACAGCATATTGCGGTAACCAATGTGCCGTGTTATGCGGAGGATGCGGTGGCGCAACATACCATAGCGCTTTTGTTGGAACTGACAAACCAAGTGGGGTTCCACAACAAGAGGGTGCAAGAAGGTGTTTGGTCAGACTCAAAAGATGACTGCTTCTGGGAGCGTTCATTGTCTCTGTTGAGCGGTAAGACTATGGGAATCGTGGGGTATGGAACCATTGGGAAGAGAGTGGCAAAGATAGCGGAAGCGTTGGGAATGAATGTGGTATTATATCGAGCCAATCCTGAAAAGACCATAGCAGCAGATGTGGTGACACTTCACTGCCCATTAACAGAAGAAAATAGAAAAATGGTGAATCGGGAATTTCTTTTAAAAATGAAAAAAGACGCTTTTCTGATCAACACCGCGAGAGGGGGGTTGATTGACGAAGACGCCTTGGCCGAAGCTTTAAAGAGTGGCGGAATCAGAGGAGCTGCCATCGACGTGCTCACAGTGGAACCACCGAAGAAGGAAGAGGGGAGCCCTTTAATGGGTCTACCTAATTGTATCATTACACCGCATCATGCCTGGGTCCCCTTGGAAACCCGGAAAAAACTGATGGATGAAGCATTGGAAAATTGGAAGGCCTATCTTCGAGGAGAGAAAAGAAACCGATTGGTCTAATCGATGACATCCTTTTGAACACCAGTGATAGAATATTCTACCCATTCAGCGATGTTCACCGCGTGGTCTCCGATTCGTTCAAAATACTTGGCAGCCATTAACAAATCCAGACAGGCTCCGCCATCTCCATGATGTCTTTTGATGAGTTGAACTAAATCGGCTTTCACTTGATCAAATAGATCATCTACTACATCGTCGTATTCCACAACATATCGAGCCAGGTCCAAATCTTTTTTTACAAAAGAATCAATGGCATCGGTAACCATCTTAATGGTTTCTTTGGCCATACGGTTAATGTTGGTCAGGTCTTTGGTTTCATCGGGCCCGATAAACTGAGCTATTTCCGTAATGTCTGCAGCCTGGTCTCCAATTCGCTCCATGTCCGAAATCATTTTTAGAGCAGAGGAAATCTGTCTTAAATCTCTAGCCACCGGCTGTTGTTGCATAAGCAGCCTCATGCAGAGCGTTTCAACATCTCTTTCCTTTTGATCAATCTCTCGATCAATGGCCAGCGCCTTTTCCGCTAAGGTTTTATCTCCGTCCAGAAGGGCCTTTACGGAAGCGCCGATAGCTTCTTCACACAAGGCGCCCATTTTTATTAGTTCTTGGTTTAAGAGCTCCAACTGCTCATCAAATCGATTTCTCATCATCCAAACCTCCCGGTAATATAATCCTCTGTTCTCTTGTCCTTGGGCAAGGAGAATAAGGCTTCTGTGCCCTGGTACTCAATGACCTCTCCTAAAAGGAAGAAGGCGGTGCTATCGGAAATTCGTGCCGCTTGTTGCATATTGTGGGTAACAATGACGATGGTATACTCTTTCTTTAGTTTTGTCACCAAATCTTCGATCTTCAATGTGGAAATGGGGTCTAATGCGCTGGTAGGTTCGTCCATTAATAACACTTCCGGCTCTATTGCCAAAGCACGTGCAATGCACACTCTTTGCTGTTGTCCTCCGGATAGACCCAATGCGCTTTTTTTCAAACGATCTTTTACTTCTTCCCAAATGGCAGCATCCCGCAAGGCTTTTTCTACGATATCATCCAGCCTCCCCTTGTTTTTGGTCCCATGAGTTCTGGGCCCGTATGCAATATTGTCATAAACCGACATGGGAAATGGATTGGGCTTCTGGAAAACCATGCCTACTCGCTTTCGCAAATGATTGATATCCATATTACCATAAATTTCTTCCTGGTCCAATAAAACCTTGCCGGTGATGCGACAGCCTTCTATTAAATCATTCATTCGGTTTAACGTCTTAAGTAATGTGGATTTGCCACATCCGGACGGGCCGATGAAGGCGGTGATTTGATTTTTTTTAACAGTAAGGTTCACATTTTTTAAAGCCTGAAAGTTTCCGTAGTAGAGGTTTAAATCATCCATGGTGAATTTGTTCATTTTCTTTCCTTTCTGAACCTCCCTTTAAAGGTGGGTGTGATTATCCCCGGGTTAATTTTCTGGCAAGAACAGCGGACAGGGCATTGATTCCTATTACCATAACCAAAAGAACGACCCCAGTGGCATAAGCTTGGTCTGTATACAAGCCTTCATTGCTTAAAGCGTACATATGAATTGACAATGTGCGGCCGGACCCCATTACATTTTCCGGAATACCGGTAACGGTTCCTGCTGTGTAAATCAAAGCGGCTGTTTCGCCAGTGATTCGTCCAATCCCCAGGATTACACCAGCCAAAATTCCTGGCATGGCAGAGGGTAATACGATTCGGAAAACCGTTCGTAATTTTCCAGCCCCTAATCCAAAACTCCCTTCGCGATATATATCAGGAACCGCCATCAGAGCTTCCTCTGTGGTACGGATAATCAGCGGTAGAATCATGATGGATAAGGTAAAAGCTCCGGCTAGCAGGGAATATCCCCATCCTAAATATATGACGAACAAGAGAAATCCAAACAAGCCGTATACGATGCTGGGAATTCCTGCCAGCGTTTCTGCTGTGATGCGGATTAAGCCTACTAGCCGATTGCCCCGGGTGGCGTATTCCACTAAATAAATGGCGGAGCCGATACCGAAGGGAATGGCCAACAGCAAAGCTAGAAAAGTGACAGTGAGAGTGTTGATAATTGCAGGCATCATAGATACATTCTCTGTGTTATATGTAAATGCGAAAAGCTCGGGTTTTAGAAAAGGGAAACCCTTTATGAGGATGTACCCGATTAGGAGTATCAGTATGCCCAATGTGATTAGTGTGGCGAGAACGACCAGCACCAATAAAATCAGGGAAAGAGGATTGTTTCGGTATGCATGAAACTTTTGCCAGATGTTTTGTTGATTAATCTTCATTTATAGAATCCTCCTTTTCAATGCGGAAAAGGTTAGGTTGATTATCAGTATAAAAACGAACAGTACTACACCGGTGGCAATGAGTGCCTCCCTGTGTAGATCGGCGGCATACCCCATTTCCAAGACAATGTTGGCGGTCATGGTACGTACACCACTTAGAATACCGTCGGGAATTTTTGCTTGGTTCCCAGCAATCATAATCACAGCCATGGTTTCTCCAATGGCGCGTCCGATTCCCAAAATGGTTCCCGCAAGGATTCCTGACTTAGCCGCAGGTACCAGTGCAAAGAATACGCTTCTTTCATGTGTGGCCCCCAACGCCAGAGAACCTTCGTAATAGATATCAGGGACTGCGCGTATTGCCGCTTCGGACACGGAGATGATGGTGGGAAGAATCATAATTCCTAAAATGATGGAAGCAGTAAGTACTCCCTTGCCGCTACCCCCGAATTGACCAAATATTAAGGGAACCAAAACCACCATGCCAAAAAAACCATACACAATGGAAGGAATTCCTGCCAGTAAATCGATGGCCGGTTTCAGAAAACGATGTAGCGAGTCGGGACAAAATTTTGCCATAAAAATGGCGGTTAACACTCCGATGGGTACTCCTAAAATCACGGCTCCGGCAGTAACATAGATACTGCCGATAATCATGGGAAAAATTCCAAAAATCTGATTGGTGGGCTGCCAAGTTTTCCCTAGCAAAAATTCCGCTACGCCAATCTTTGTCATACCTGGTATCCCGTTGGCAAAGAGAAACAGGCAGATCAATGCAACGGAGAAGATGGAGGCCAAGGCCGCCATCAGAAAGACGATATGCATTAATTTTTCGCGAAAAGCTTTCATCTTATTCTCCTATTAATAACAGGCAGGCATCTACAGTTGGGACCAATCGGTGGTTTCTCCTACGAAGATGGACTTTACCTGGTCTTTTGATAACTCAGAGAGGGCGTTGTTTTTGTGTACGATTACGGCGATACCATCCATTGCGATGACTGTGGGGGTCAATCCCTTTTCCAGTTCGCTGTCCTTAATGGCTCTGGATGCCATGCCGATGTCACAAATTCCCTCAATGGCGGAGGTCATTCCGGTAGTAGAATCACTTTGCTGTACTTCGATGGTAACATTGGGGTTGATGGCCATATAGGCTTCTTTTAATGCTTCCATCACGGGAGTCACTGAGGACGATCCTGCGACTACCACTTTACCAGAGGTTGTGCCACCGGTAAAAGCCACGCCGTCTACTGCAGAAATGTATCCCTTGCTTTCTACAATCAATTGACCTTCGCTACTTAATATATAGTCAATGAAATCTTGTGCGGCGACGCTTACATCCCCTTTGGTGGCAATGTTGAAAGGTCGTGCGATTTCATAGCTACCGTTCTTAATGTTATCTACTGTGGCAGCGGCTCCGTTGATGGCCAAGGCTTTTACCGAATCATTTAAGGACCCCAGGGAAACATATCCGATAGAATTGGGGTTAGCAGATACGGAAGTCAACATTACATTGGTGTTATTGGTAATTTCTGCCTCGATGTAGGTACGGTCTATTTTTGTTCCATCTTCCTGCTTTTCTTCGATTTCAAAAAGTTCGATAAAAGCACCTCTGGTTCCGGAACCGTCTTCTCTAGACACGACAGATATAGCGGTATTGGCTGAGTCTTCAGCACCTTCGTTACTTGCACCTCCGCAACCGCTCAATGAACTGATGATTAGAACGATTACCAAAGCAAGAGCCGAGAATTGTCTTAATTTCATTACATATTCCTCCTTTAATTTTAAATGGTTTCTCATTTTTCTTTCTCCAGATTGATTTCCTTCTCTTTTGAATGGTGTTCTTGGGTTTGAAGTTTTGAAAAGAGATTCGATTAGGATGTCTTCATTATCCGGCGGTTTTGTTAAGCTCAAAAGAGAGTTTTCGTTAAGAGTATGTTAATTGAGTTAAAATCAGGTTAATTCCGAGAAGTGGCGGCTGCTTCAAGTGAAAAAAGTAGAAAAAGAGCAGAATTTCAGATATAATAGTCCAAGGTGGAGAGGGCGGAGGCCCTTTTTACCTTTGACAATCAAATCATAATAATCTTTACGGAAATATAGTGAGGAGGCTACTGGATGAGTTCTGAGGAAAGAATGAAACAGTATTTTGAAAAGACCCTATATGAAAACAATGTTGAGCAGAGGGATCGCATTAATGGCATGATGAAGAGTCGGATTGAGAGCCATTCTTTTGAAAATCAAACTGTGACCTTTCGATTCCCGTTGATGCCATGGCAAGCCAATAGGGCCGGGTTTTTACAGGGGGGATTGGTGGCCGTTGCTTTTGACATTACCGTGTCCGCTTTGGCCCGGTTTTATACGGATTCTCAATACATTCCTACTCTAAGTTTGGATATTAGTTATCTGAAACCCATCCCTTTGGAAGAGGACCTTTTAGTTACAGCAAAGGTGGTTTCCTTGGGAAAAAGAGTGTCCCACTATGGGCTGGAAGGAAGAAGTTCCAAAACCGGGAAGCAAGTGGCCAGTGGTACGGCAGTCTATTTGAAGGCAGATTCAACGATAAAGAGTTCAGAGAAACCCAATACAGGAACATTAAGGCAAATATTAAATGATAGCGACCGATTATAGAAAGGACAGGAAATGATTGATCATTATGGACGGGAGATCCAATACATGCGACTTTCTATAACGGACAAATGCAATTATCGGTGTTTATACTGTATGCCGGAAGAAGGAATTCCCGATGTGGGCCATGAAAATGTTTTGCGTTATGAAGAGCTGGAAACCATCGTAGGAGCGGCTACTGAATTGGGAATCAAAAAATTTCGCCTAACCGGAGGAGAACCTCTGGTTCGAAAAGGGATTGTAGATTTTGTTCGAAGGCTCAAGGAGATTTCAGGGGTGGAGCAATTGACCATGACCACCAACGGTGCTTTGTTGGGGGATTTGGCTTTGCCATTGAAAAGAGCTGGACTGGACCGTGTTAACATTAGTTTGGATTCATTGAGGCATAGTCGGTTTCGTGAGATTACCCGGTTAGGAAATTTAGATGATGTATACGCAGGAATCAATGCCGCCACGGAAGCGGGTTTGACTCCGATCAAGCTTAATGTAGTTGTTATGAAAGGGATGAATGATGACGAAATTATTGATTTCGTTCAGTTGACAATGCAGCATCCTTTTGAAGTACGTTTCATCGAGCTAATGCCTTTTTCAGGCAATGAATCCATTTCCGGAAGATATATATCCAGAGAGGAAATGCTGGAAAAATTACCGGCCTTACGGCCATTAACGGTTCCTTTGGAAGAATCGGGGGTGGCGGAGTTATATACTTATCCGGGTGCCCGAGGGCAAATTGGATTCATTAGCCCTTTAAGCCATTGCTTTTGCAGTACTTGCAACAAGGTGCGCGTTACATCGGACGGTAAATTGAAAACATGCTTGCATTCCAACCAGGAATATGACTTGAAGACAGCATTACGAATTGAGGAAAAAAAAGGAATGACAAGAAAAGATGCGGTTAAGAAAGCTATTCAAGAAGGGGTTTTAGCCAAGGAGGAACGCCATCATCTGGTACCAGGGCAAAAATCTGTTGACCGCAACATGAATAAGATTGGAGGATAAAAAGTGATGGAATTTACACATTTGGATGCCCAAGGAAGACCGAAGATGGTGGATGTGACACCTAAGGAAGAGTCCCGGCGGCTGGCAGTAGCAAAGGGCACTATTCAAATGAAACCCTCCACTTTAGAGCGAATTATCCAAGGGAATCTGAAAAAGGGAGATGTGTTATCTGTGGCCCAAACAGCAGGTATTATGGCTGTAAAAAAGACATGGGAAGCTATTCCCATGTGCCATAACATTCCCATAACCGGTGTGGAAATGGAGTTGGAACCTGATGAAGAGACCTCGGCCATTCATATAACCGTAACAGCTGTGACTTATGGAAAAACCGGCATCGAAATGGAAGCGCTTCATGGGGTGGCTGTGGCTGCTTTGACCATCTACGATATGTGCAAAGCCATTGACCGGAGTATGAAAATTATGGAGATTCGTCTCGTAGAAAAATCCGGAGGGCAATCCGGAGAATTCAGAGGAGAAGAATATTAAAATAGGGTTTACAAAAGGGGGAAACTTGTGGTATCGTTTCAAAAAACAAGGGGGAAAGTAGGGTTTTAACCTACTGAGAGATCGTGAGAGAATGTAGTAAGCTTACAAGTGAAGGAGGAACACCACCAATGGCAAAAGTGAAAATCACGGAAACCGGATTGCGGGACGGCCATCAGAGCTTGATTGCAACCAGAATGAAAACGGAAGAAATGGTACCCATATTGGAAACCATGGATCAAGTGGGGTATCATGCATTGGAAATGTGGGGAGGTGCCACTTTCGACGCATGTTTGAGATTTTTAGATGAGGATCCTTGGGATCGTCTGCGAACTTTTCGAAAAATCATCAAGAAAACCAGTTTACAAATGTTGTTACGTGGCCAAAACCTATTAGGATACAAACATTATGCAGATGATGTGGTGGATGAATTTGTGAACAAGGCCATTTCCAACGGAATCGATATCATCCGTATTTTTGACGCGTTAAATGATACGAGAAATCTGGAGGCGGCCATAAAAGCCACTAAGAAATACGGAGGCCATGCTCAGGGAGCCATTTCCTATACCATTAGCCCGGTGCACACCAATGAAGTGTTTATCAATCTGGCTCGTGAAATCGAAGGGATGGGTGCGGATTCAATTTGTATTAAAGATATGGCTGGGCTGTTGGATCCCTTTAATACTTATCAATTGGTAAAAGATATTAAAAGTGCTATTAAAATCCCCTTGGAACTTCATACCCACGCCACCAGCGGACTTGGAAGCATGACTTACTTGAAGGCAGCAGAAGCAGGGGTGGATATTATTGATACAGCCATCTCTCCCTTTGGCGAGGGAACTTCGCAACCTTCTACCGAGCCTATGGTAGCCGCTTTTAAAGGCACGGAATACGATACAGGTATGGATATGGATCTTTTGGATCAAGTAGCAGAATACTTCAAACCCATTCGAGACAAATACATTGAATCCGGATTGATGGACCCCAAATTGATGGGTGTGGATATCAATACCTTGATGTACCAAATTCCGGGGGGCATGTTATCCAATCTGGTAAGCCAGTTGAAGCAGGCCAATTCCATGCATAAGTTTGATGAAGTGTTGAAGGAAGTGCCCCGGGTACGAGAGGACTTAGGGTATCCTCCTTTGGTGACCCCTACCAGCCAGATTGTGGGCACCCAGGCTGTTCTAAATATTGTCATGGGAGAACGATATAAGATGGTTCCAAACGAGGTGAAGATGTTGGTGAAGGGTATGTACGGGAAGACAACGGTACCCATTAAGGAAGAAATTGTAAAAAAGATTATCGGAGAGGAAGAACAAATTACGGCTCGTCCGGCCGATTTTATTAAACCGGAGTTGGCGGAAATTAAAAAACAAGCGGCTCCCTGGATGATTCAGGAAGAAGATGTACTGACCCAGGCTCTTTTTCCAGGTCCGGCTCAGGAGTTTTTCAAGAAGAGAGAGGGTCGACTTTTGGAGTTGGATTCCAGCATGATCAACCATGAAGATAAGGTATATCCTGTATAAGAAAAATAAAAAAAGCGCCGCATGGCGTTTTTTTTGTTTTGAGGTTGCCATACAAAATCATTGTGGTAGCCAGAGAGAACCGTCAGTCTATGTTGGTCAGTTGGATAAGAACTTCCATTTTATTGTACAGGCTTCTTTCCATCAGTTGACAGAAGGGTTGAATGTCTTCGTTACGAAAAAATTTGGCTAAAAGACCGTTGTATTCCGTTTCGTTTAAGCTGATTGTAAAAGGAGGAAGGTCTTCTTTCATGAGTAGAAAATAGAAGAGAAAACGGGCCATCAGTTCATTGTAGTGCTCAAAGGGGTAGATTTCTACGAATCGATGATGGAAAAGGGAGGCCTTACGGATGGGGTTGGTTTCTTTCTGATCCGTGGCCAGCCAATGGAAAAGAATGCCCATTTGCTCCGGAATTTCTTGAGGGTGAGGAGGGTTATAGGAAAGGGCAATCAGTACGGGATTGCCTTTTCGATAATGATGAATTCCCAAGCCGGTTAAAATATTGTACAATTGTAAAACCGTGGCTTCATTTAGCTGATAACCTAAAGCTGCATATTCGGAGGCTCGCCGTATAGCTTCCTGAAACCGGTGAATCATGGCATGTTCATCCAAAGTGGCATTCATGGTAACTTCTCCCCGGAGAATTCCTTGAATTTGCTGAGGGGAAAGGGAACTTCCGTCTAGTTGAAGAGAAGATGAAATCCACTCACAGGTATTTATTTCCCGTATCATGGCTTGAATTGATAAAGCATAAGGTTTTCGGCGTTCCAAAATCAACTTCTTTTTTTTGATTTCCCGATAAAGAGTTTGATCTTCCATGGGTTTGGCACCTCCTTTCCTTTGGCTAGATTCTACCACATTCTCCCATCCTATGCTATAATATACTAACTTAGAAACACATGGAATGGGAAAGGATGAAGAGTTTAATGGATACCATGACCTACCTTAATGAGGTGTTGATACGAAGTAATAGCTTGACAGCATGGGAAGTGTTTTTACGGCTCTTTTTGTGTGTTTTGGTGGGTGGTGTGATTGGATTGGAGCGAGGTACCCATGGACATACCGCAGGGTTTCGTACCCACATATTGGTTTGTGTGGGATCGGCTCTTGCTATGATGACGAATCAATACATTGTTCTTTATTTGGGGGTAGGCAGTGACATGGCCCGGTTGGGTGCCCAAGTGATTACCGGAGTAGGATTTCTGGGAGTAGGAACTATTATCGTAACTGGTCGGCATCGAATTAAGGGGTTGACTACTGCAGCTGGCATGTGGGCTTCTGCCTGCTTGGGGCTGGCCATAGGAATCGGCTTTTATTTTGGTGCCATTTTGGCTGCCATCCTTGTCTTTGTTTCATTGGCCTTGCTGCCTCGAGTAGAGGGATATTTCTATGAAAAATCAAGAGTTATCGATTTGTATGCAGAGATTCATTCTGCTGGTGCATTGAAAGGCTTTAAGAACTATGCCAAGGATGCGGGAATATCGGTGTGCAATGTGCATTTGAGCCACGATGCGCCTATGTCAACCAACGCGGTGAACCTCTATTTTACAGTTCGAATTCCCAAGGGAATGACTAAGAGCGATATGCTTAATTTTCTGGAAGCGCAAGACTTTGTATATTTTGTAGAAGAAGTGTAGGGGAGACCTGTCTTTATGATTAAGCAAGACCAACTTATGCCCATCTTGGATTCCCGCCAAATCATTCCTAACGCCCCTATGAAGGATTATACTTCATTTCGAGTGGGAGGTCCTTGTCGATATCTATTGTTCCCGGAAGATGTAGAACAGCTTACCCGTCTCCTTTCACTTTTGACCCGGGAAAAAGAACCCTTTTTAATTTTAGGAGCGGGCACTGATTTGCTGGTGATGGATAGGGGATATCCCGGAGTCGTTATCAAGATGGCGGGAGATTTTTTGAATATCCAAGTGGTGGGCACCGAGGTTATGGCAGGGGCAGGGGCCTCTTTACGTTCTTTGGCAGAATCGGCGGCAAACAATGGATTGACCGGGTTGGAATTTGCTCATGGAATACCAGGGTCGGTAGGGGGCGGAGCGTATATGAATGCAGGAGCTTATGAGGGGGAAATGAAGCAGGTAATGACCCGGGTGCATACTTTGTCACGAGATGGTAAAGAAAAACGTGTGTATGAAAGAGAGGAAATGAATCTTTCTTATAGAAAGAGTGTTTTCCAACAGTGTGGGGATGTCATTACCAACGTCGAATATTCGTTGAACTTTGGCATAAAAAACGAAATTAGTAGCCGGATGGAAGAGCTGATGGCTTTAAGAAGAAGCAAGCAGCCTTTAGATCTACCAAGTGCAGGCAGCTTTTTTAAGAGGCCTCCTGGACATTTTGCCGGCAAGCTGATTCAAGACGCCGGCTTGCAGGGATTATCGGTGGGTGGGGCCAGAATATCTCCCCTTCATGCCGGATTCATTGTGAACGAAAATCAAGCTACCGCCGAGGATGTTATTACATTAATGCATCTCATACAGTTTACCGTCAAAGATAAGTTTGGAGTGGAGTTGGAACCGGAAGTAAAGATAATAGGAGAATGATGATGGAATATCGAATGATTTGGGATTACCATTCCCACACTACCTATTCTCATGGAAAGGGTTCGGTTGAGGATAATATTGTAGAAGGAGTTCGCAAAGGATTGCAGGAGGTGGCCATTTCGGAACATGGACCCGGACATCTGACATATGGTGTGCGGATGAAAAAAATGGCTGAAATCAAAGAGCAAATTAAAAAGTTGCAGCCTCTGTACCCGGAAATCAAAATTCGATTTGGGGTGGAAGCCAATATTACCACAAAGGGAACTTTCTTGGATGTGAAGCCGGAAGAAATGGATTTTTTTGATTTTGTTATGGCGGGATATCATTATGGGATATTGGGAGCTTTTTCTGCAGAAAATTTTGCGGCGGCTAGGCTGAAAAGGGACCAAAATCGTTCCATGGAAGGTGCTAGATCCAAAAGTCTTTTGGTGCGGAATACGGAAATGGTGATTCAAGCACTTTATACCAACAACATCTTCATGTTAACTCATCCCGGAGATAAAGGGCCCTTCGATATTTTAGCCCTGGCCAAGGCTTGTGAAGAAACGGACACCTTGATGGAAATTAGCAACTGGCATCCTCATTTGGATGAGGAAGACATTCGAGTAGCGGCAAAAACCGGAGTAAATTTTGCCATCAGCAGCGATGCTCATAGTCCCAAACGAATCGGGGGATTTACCAAAGGCCTTCGGCGCGCGTTAGATGCGGGGCTTGATGTAGAGAGGATTGTAAATATTGAAAAGATTTAAGGGAGTTTAGGGAGATAATTCATGTCATTTTCCACAGATATTAAGGAAGAGTTGGCACATATTAGCTTGGACAAGAAATGTTGTATGCTGGCAGAAATTGCCGGCTTTCTTCGAGTATGCGGAAGTGTAAGAATTCGAAGTGGAAAAATGACTCCGGTCATCACTTTGGACAACTTGGAGGTAGCGGCCCATTTTCAAGAAATATTTCGAGAATACTATGGAGTGGCAGTAGAAATGGAAATTACGCCGGCTTCTTCATTGAAAAAAGGAAACCTGTACCATATGGAGGTAGTAGACCCGGATGGTAAAATGGGGGAAAAAATCTTGCGGGAAACAGGTATACTCATGGTGAAAGAGGGATTTGACACCCTGACGGATGGCATATTTGAAGGGTTGATTAAAACCAAGTGTTGTAAGAAATCCTACTTAAGAGGGTCTTTTTTAGGATCGGGCACGGTAAGTAATCCAGAAAAAGGATATCACTTGGAGTTTGTTCTAAATACAGAGCCTTTGGCAAAGGACATGGTGAAATTGATTAATAGCTTTGTGGATTTGCACGCTAAGATGACCCGCCGAAAGAATCGATGGGTGGTGTATGTGAAGGAGTCGGAGCAAATCATTGATATTTTGAATATTTTGGGAGCTCATGGGCATCTACTCAAATATGAAGAAATCCGTTTGGCCCGAGAGTTAAGGAACTCTGCCAACCGGCTGAAGAATTGTGATGATGCCAACACGGATAAAATTGTCAATACTGCCCAAAGACAGCTTCAGGCCATTCGAATCATCGAAGAAAAGAAGGGGCTATCTTCTTTACCGGAAAAGCTTTATGAAATGGCCATACTCCGAAAAGAATACCCAGAGGTGGGTTTGGCGGAATTGGGGGAGCATATGGAACCCCCTTTGAAGAAGTCAGGAGTTAACCATCGTTTGAGGAAGATTGAAGAAATAGCAGCCCAAATTCAGGAGAAGGCTAGATGATGAAAGTCTTTTGGGTCATGGTAGGTGGTGCTTTGGGCTCAGTGCTTCGAATCATCGCAAGGGATTGGAGCGCTGCCATTCCAGGAGATTTCCCCTGGGGTACTTTTGGGGTAAATATTCTAGGAGCTTTTCTGTTAGGCTTTTTTGTGACAATCACCGTAGAAGTAACCAGAATTCGTTCCCATTATCGTGCCGGAATTGCGGTGGGATTATTGGGAGGATTTACCACCTTTTGCACCCTTTCCAAGGAAATCATGTTCTTTTGGATGGAAGAGATGGTTCCCCTACTTATGGGATATGTGATATTGTCAGTATCCCTTGGATTGTTGGCAGCCGGTGCGGGAATGGTGGGTGGAGATGTTGTACTAACCCGTATGGGAGGAAGAAATGGGAAAAACTCTGACGGGGGTGATTTATCATGACCTTGTTATGGGTAGCTCTTGGCGGTGCCTTTGGCAGTGCCAGTCGATATGGTCTTGGTATATGGATTTCCCAAAGGAGCCGCTATAAGTATCCTTTTGGAACCTTTACTGTGAATGTTATGGGAGCCTTTTTGTTAGGGGTTGTAGTAGCCTCCGGTTTTGAAGAATCCGTAAACGCCCTTTTGGCAGATGGATTTTTAGGAGGTTTTACCACATTTTCCACTTTCATGTATGAGGGTGTCACATTAATCAAGGATAATGAAACCAAAAATGCACTTCTATATGTTATTTTAACTATGGTGTTGGGCATGGGAGCCTTTGCCCTTGGATGGTTTGCCCGGTTATATCTATAAGAAAGGAGCGAATGAAATGCTTCCTAAAAAATGTAAGATTTTGAAGGTGTATATTCGAGAAGATGCCGTCTATCAGGGGCATAGTTTGTATCATGCGTTGACCAAGAGACTGGCAGAAATGGGTATGGCGGGAGTCACTGTGACAAGAGGTATCGAAGGATTTGGCCGGGAGAAAAGAATATCCAGTTCAAGAATTCTGGATTTGTCTTTTCACCTTCCGATTATCATTGAAATTATTGATTCCCCGGAAAAAATTACAGAAGCAATTCCGGAGATTCAGGAAATGATGGAAGAAGGTTTATTAATGACCGCAGATGTTGAGGTCTTGAAGTATGGGAAAGAGGAAATTGTATAATGAAAAAAACGGACGATCGAAAAGTAGTGCGAATACAGGATGTTTCCCATGAAGGTCATGGCGTAGGCAGGGCGGATGGCCTTGCCTTATTTATTGAGGACGCTTTACCGGGGGATGTGATGGAGGTGTCCATCACACGAAAGAAGAAGACCTATGGATTTGCTCAAAAAATCTTGTTATTGGAACCTTCTCAGGACCGGATTGAGGCGATCTGTCCCCATGCAGGGGTTTGCGGGGGTTGTACATACCAACATTATGACTATCAAGCGCAGGCCAGATTGAAGGAAAGGCAAGTGGTAGAAAAAATAGCTCGAATCGGTGGAATATCCGATCCTGTGGTGAGGCCCATTTTGAGTATGGAAAAGCCAATGGCATATCGTAATAAAGGAATCCTACAGATTGATCCTTTGCTTCAAACCATCGGTTATCATGAAAAGAAGACCCATCAGGTGGTAGATGTGAATCATTGTATGCTCCAAGCCCCACCGGTAGATTTGGTGGCAGAGGTATTGCGACCTTATCTACGGCATTTCGGGAAAAATCTCCAACAGGTAGTGGTGAAAACCGCTTTTCATACGGGTGAGGTGATGGTGGTGTTCATCGGCATGGAAATGCCCCCGGCAATTATGGAAGAGTTGATAATAGAGTTGGACGAAAAAATTGCTTTATTGCCCTCTCCTTCGAACAGTGCACCGCCTGTAGGTGGTCAATACTCTTTGGAAAGTGTGTGTCATAAAATTCCGGGCAAGAATCAAATCAACGTTCTTGCGGGGAAGGGGACAATACTGGACACCATGATGGGCATGCAGTTTGAAGTATCTCCCAACAGCTTTTATCAAATCAATCCACTTCAAACGGAAAAGCTATATCAAAAAGCCATGGAATATGCTGATTTTTCCGGAGATGAAGAAGTGTTGGATTTGTATTGTGGGGTAGGCACCATTGGATTATTTGCCGCCCAAAAAGTGAAAAAGGTACTGGGTATTGAAGTAGAAAAGGATGCCATCTTGGATGCCAATCGAAATGCCATTCTCAATGGAATGGTGAACATATCTTTCTTGGCCGGAAAAGCGGAAGAGGAATGGGAAAAGGGTCTGCCCGTTGACCCTCAAGTTGTGTTTCTGGATCCTCCCAGAGCCGGATGTCACCCTGATGTGGTCAAATCACTGATTACCCATCAACCGGAAAAGATAATCTATATTAGCTGTGATCCGGCCACTCTGGCTCGTGATATTAAAATTCTTGCTGAAGGCGGCTACCATTTTGAAGAAGCCACTCCTGTTGACATGTTTCCCTGGACGGCACACGTTGAGACGGTAGTATTGATGTCAAGGGTGAATGGGTAAGTGTAGTAAGAAGCCTGTAAATAAAGGCTTTTCAGGGTTTGAACGTGAAAATTCGAAGTGGTGAAAATTTGAAAATATCTGCTCGTGGGAACAAGTCCAAAGTCATGATTTTGAACGTGACAGAGCGATTTAGATAACATGGGTTTGTGTGTGGTCGATTTAGATAACATGAGCTTGCAGTGGTCGATTTAGATGTTTGTTGATTTTTCCGGGGTATGTGGTAGAGATGGATTTTAGACAAAACGATGTAAAAATAAAGGAGGCGAAATATGAAGACTCTAAATGAGCTAATTGAAGAGTATACGCATCATTTGCAGCAAGGTGAAATTCAAATTGCTTACAAAGGAATATTAGAATTTTTAGGGAAACCACCGTTCAATGATTACACTATCTACCCATCTGGCCTTGCCATCCATACTTTGAAGAATCCCATTTTTTCTAAGATGGTGAACATATTCTGCGCTAGTAAATTGGGAGCCTTGATCGCTATTAATGATTTCCGGTTTTCCATATCTCTCGATGGCCGTATTGACAGCCTCTAATACAGGAGCCGTGTCTAGGGTATCAGACAACGCAAAACCGACCAGGAATCTGCTATACCAATCGATGATGGCGGTCATATACATGTGGTTTCTCCCCATTTTGATATAGCTAATATCAATAGCCCATACTTGGTTAGGCTTATTAATTTCAAGATTTCGGAGCAGATAAGGGTAGATCTTAAATCTTTTGAGCTTCGGCAGCTCTGAGGAAAGCATAATGAGGCTGGATAGTATCAATATTGCGAATGAACTGATAGGTACAATTGAAGAAATGTCATAGAACACCATAAAACAAAGATACCACTCTTGTATATTGCTCTCAGAACGTATGTTTGGTATAATGTGTATGTGAATTATATAAACCTATCGAATTCGGTAGGTTTATATAATTACAGTCCTGTTTTAATGTTATTTCGATAAACGGAGGACACGATAATGGATGAAAATAACAAGATTCAACTATTTGAAGATAAGCGCATCTGTACAGCTTGGGATGAAGAGGAACAAGAGTGGTACTTTTCTGTGGTTGATGTAGTGTCAATTCTGACCGACCAGACAACGCTATAATGTCCCCATGAATTGAGACAAAAATTTTTCGAATCTAAGTGAACCCTGATATAATGAAGGCACCAAAATGCCGGAAAGA
>CAZAZF010000016.1:0-27973 GCA_964489555.1 uncultured Oscillospiraceae bacterium
ACGTCTAGGTTTTATTCATCTTTGGCTCCACCCCAACAATTGACACAGAGCCCTTTTTTATTTCATTCTTCTTATTTCTCTATTGATTTTTCAACCTCGAAAACAAAATCCTACTTACTGTAATCGTAGAATCCCACACCGGTTTTTCTTCCCAGCTTGTTGCCACGAACCATCTTTCTCAACAGAGGATGAGCGCGGTATTTGGTATCTCCAAACTCCGTATACAGGGTATCCATAATGGCCAGACAAACATCCAATCCCACCAGGTCACCCAAGGCCAAGGGACCCATGGGGTGGTTGGCACCCAGCATCATGGCTTGGTCAATGCCTTCGGCATCGGCTACGCCGTCAGCCAGGATTCCTACCGCCTCATTGATCATGGGGATTAAAATTCGATTGACTACAAATCCAGGAGCTTCTGCCACATCTACCGGTGTTTTGCCCAAAGCCCGGGTCAACTCCAGAATGGTTTCTCTGGTTTCGTCCGAAGTAGAAAGTCCTCGAACGATTTCCACCAGCTTCATCATGGGAACCGGATTAAAGAAATGCATGCCAATAATCTTGTCCGCTCTTCCCGTTGCTGCTGCAATCTCTGTGATGGAAAGAGCCGAGGTGTTGGTAGCGATAATGGTTTCCGGCTTGCACAATTCATCCAACTCCTTGAACAATGCCTTCTTGGCTTCCATATCTTCCGTGGCCGCTTCAATGATTAAATCCGCATCCTTCACAATGTTAATATCTGTTGAGCCCTGAATTCTACCCATTACTGCGGCTTTTTCCTCTTCTGTAATCTTTTCCTTGGCCACCAACTTGCTCAAGTTTTTCTCCACGGTAGCCATTCCACCGTCAACCGAGGTTTGGCGTCTAGCTCTCAAAACCACTTCATATCCATTTTGCGCCAACACTTGAATGATGCCGGCACCCATCGTTCCTGTACCTAATACTCCAATTTTTTTCATGTTTCTAGACCCTCCTTATGATTTGAATCTTTATCTTCTGTTATTACTAACACCTTCATATCTCAAACACTTCCGTGTTGAAAAGACCCTCAAGTTTTCCCCAACCTACCTGCCAATTATATCTTACTTCCTCCCTCTTGGAAAGAGTCCCTTTCCAGCTCTTTTTTCATTTCCGCCTTATAGGCTTCCACTCCCGGCTGGTCGAAAGGATTCACTCCCATCAGCAGCGCAGTAATAGCACAGCTTGTTTCAAAGAAGTAAAACAGCTGACCCAACACTCGTTCACTCATCTTGGGAATCCCTATTTTCACCATGGGAGTCCCCACCTGGCTGTGTGCTTTCATTACACCTTGGATGGCCGCCCGATTGACCCGATTCATACTCATACGGTAAAATGGACTATTCACATCCGTTACCCACACGTCTCCTTCCGGCTCCTTTAAATCCAAAATTGTTTCAAAGAATAGCGGGGTACCTTCCTGTAGAAATTGACCCATGCTGTGAAGGTCTGCAGTGAAACTGAGAGAAGCAGGATAGAGTCCCTTCCCCTCCTTGCCTTCGCTTTCACCAAACAACTGCTTCAACCACTCCGCAAAATATTGAAATCGAGGCTCGTAATATTGAAATATTTCGATTCGCTTCCCGGATTCCCAGAGAAGATATCGGAGAATCCCGTAGTCCACCAATTCATGATCCCATCCGGGATCGGAAGCGCACTCATATGCACCCTCCAGTAAGGCTCGAATATCCATTCCCGCCACCGCCAATGGCAGCAAGCCCACGGCAGTCAATACGGAATACCGGCCCCCGATGTCCCCCGGTATGGCAAAATGAGTATATCCCAACTCCTGACACTCTCTACACAGAATCCCCTTCTCCGGGTCTGTCACTGCAAAGATTCGCTTGAAGGCTTCCTTTTCTCCATACTTCTCTATCATGGCTTCCTTCAGCACAGAGAAAGCAAAACTGGGCTCCGTGGTGGTACCGGATTTTGAAATCACGCAAAGACAAGTGTCCTTGTGCATTACCTCCTCCAACAGTTTTTCGTGGTAAGTGCCGCTGAGATGAAAGCCGGCAAATCGAATTTCGGGATACCCTTCCTTGGGCCCCAAGGCTTCCAAAGCCGCCCGGGCTCCCAGATAGGACCCTCCAATACCAATGACCACAAATAGCTTACATCGGTTTTGAATGGCAAGCGCCACCGTCTCCATCCGTTCCACCTCTTCCATAAAGAAAGAGTCTTTCTTCTGTATTTCCAAAGGAAGAGAAACCCATCCGGTATAGGGCAGCTCACCACTCCACAGCCGGGACAGAGCTATTTCCGTGTCCTTTCTCTTTGCTTCCAGGTTCTCTCGGGAAAGGGTACCTTGGCCTACATCAATCTTTAATTCCATCCCATTCCTTTCTAATAAAATCCGTTGCCATTGGGAGTGTAATTGGGCACCATTTCATGGAGCCAGCTTCGAATGTCCTCCTCAGATCCCATGACCAATTCTTTCAGGGCCTCCTCCAGCGCCCCCTCCTGATGAAGTAAGGCTTTCAATTCCGGTTTTGCTTCCAAGGGATGGCCCACATAAATCTTATCATGACCGGTTTTCTCCACTCCCTCTTCGTCCAGCAACAATTCTTCATATAGCTTTTCTCCCGGTCGAAGACCGGTCACCACGATGTCAATATCCACCTCCGGCACATAACCGGAAAGACGAATTACATTTTCTGCCAAATCCATGATTCGAACCGGCTCACCCATATCCAGTACAAAGATTTCTCCTCCGTGAGCCATGGCTCCTGTTTGAATTACCAACTGCACTGCTTCAGGAATGGTCATGAAATAGCGGGTAATGTCCGGATGGGTCACCGTCACCGGTCCACCCTTTTCAATTTGTTTTCGGAAAATGGGAATAACGGAACCATTGGACCCTAGCACGTTGCCAAAACGTACGGCAGAAAAACTGGTTTTGGAAGCTTCTCTACTTTTTTCCTGCAGTATCATTTCCGCCAATCGCTTGGTAGCCCCCATCACATTGGTGGGATTTACCGCCTTGTCCGTAGAAATCATCACAAACTTGGTTACCCGATACTCCTCGGAAAGCTCCATCATATTTTTGCTTCCCAGTATATTATTTACCAAAGCTTCTTTGGGATTCGTTTCCATCAAAGGAACATGTTTGTGGGCTGCCGCATGAAACACCACATGAGGTCGATACCTTTCAAAAACCTCCCGCAACCGTTGCCGATCCCGAACGCTGGCAATCACCGTCTCAAATTCCAAATACGGAAAGGCTTGGTTCATTTCGTTAGAAAGCTCAAAAACCGTGTTTTCATAAATGTCCAGAGCAATCAACTTCCGGGGTTTAAACCCGGCAATCTGTCGACAAAGCTCGCTGCCGATGGAACCGCCGCCACCTGTCACCAACACGATTTGCCCCTCTAAATAGCTGGATATATCGCGTAGGTTCACCTTCACCGGATCCCGACCCAACAGGTCTTCTATATCCACATCTCGAAGCTTGGAAATGCTCACATTTTCATTGATTAAATCAATCAGGCTGGGCAAAATCTTAATCTTAGCCCGGGTCTTGTTGCATTCATTGACAATGGCCTGGATTACCTTTCGGTTGGCAGAAGGAATGGCTACGATAATTTCCTGAACCCCATACTTTCGCGCCACCACACGGATTTTCGAAACATCGCCAACCACCTTCACTCCGTTGATTCGGCTTCCGATTTTGGAAGGGTTGTCATCAATGGCCACCACCACTTTTTTCCCATATTCCGGATGCTGTTTCATTTCGCGAATCATGGAAGCCCCCGCATCTCCGGCCCCCACCACCATTACCTTCGTCACATTACCACCCACAAAGTTATGGCGCCCCAACCCAAACACGGTGCTGTTAAAAGCTCCCGGAGTTCGAAGGCTACGAAACAGACGGTACATGATTCGGGATCCTCCCACCAGCACCACCATTAAAAGCCCCGCCATGATATAGATGCTTCGGGGCACCATTTGCTGCGTAAAGGCGAAAAAGGCCAACACCAAAAGCTGCCCTAACATACAGGCCAGCACCACCTTCATCAGCTCCTGGGTTCCTGCATACCGCCACATGCTGGTATAAATCCCTGCCAAGGCAAAAACCACCAGAATAATCAAAGTAAGGGGAAATAGATTGGAAGCATAGACGGCAAACCAGACCTCAAATTGGTTGCCGTTCACATCAAAGTCAAACCGCAATAAATAGGCTCCAATGTAGGCTATGTTTACAATGATTGCGTCTAGAATCACCAGTAAAGTGATTCGAATTGCCTTTGCCATTTCCACAGCTCCCCTCTTCCTTCTGCCCATTTTTCTCATCCTTCTCTTCTTTATTTATGTCCTTTTATTCTTTTGCTCTTCTATTAATGTTCTTCTGCTAATTCAGTTTATCATACGCGTCCGAATCCGTGGCCACTTCCAGTAGCTGTTCCGCCTCTCGGGTTTTTTCCAAAGAAGCCTCCGGTTCCGGTTTGTCGGTAAAGTAAGCCACCTTTTCCTGACGCAAGAAATCTTTAATCCGTTGAATGTGAATGCTCATCCCAAAGTTCAAGGGGCTGACCCCGCTGTACATGCCATACACCACGCCCTTTTCATCAAATACCGGGCCTCCTTCCTGGCCTCGAAATCCGGCGGTGGACATTTCCATCCCCACCAAACCATCCGGGCCTCCCACCATCCGGGTCACCATGCCATCGGAAGGAAATCTGGGGGTCGTGGCTCTCCCTTCCTTGGTCCATTGAATGTCCTCCCGGTCTACATCATATCGGTAATTGCGAAATTCCGGAAAGGGAAATCCCAAACGGCACAATCGTTTTCCCGGCTTCAGCTCTTCTCCGTTGCCTGCCAACAAAGCCGTGCCTTGGTATCCGATTTTTTCAAATCCTTCGAAGTGCACTAAAGCCAAGTCCAATTTGGGGTGCATTTTACATTGAACCCCTTTCACCACATCCACACACCCCACAAAATTCACCTTCAACTGAACCACGGTGTCCTGCTTGTATTGGTACATCTCTTCCAGCTGCCGGACTCCTTCTTCCAGATTAAACCCTTGAGGGATGATTTTCTTCTTTTCCAAGAATTCCCCATATTTTTTATCAATGGCACCCGCATCCAAAATCATTTTGGCTACACCCTTCGATGTCACCGCCCAGCCTTCCTCATTAACAAAAAACAAGGTGGCCGAGCCGGGGATCACCTCCGAACTACCGTATCTTCTCATAATGGTAAAAATAGGGCGAGTATACACTCCCACCTTTTCTATGGCCTGCTCAAACATAGTTTCCCTCCAATCATACTGAAAAAATTATATCACACCCGGGTTGAAATAAAAAGTTGAAACCATGTTTAAGCCCCGGTCTTTGAGGGCATATATTCCCTATCAAAAGGGGTTTATTTTGACAAACAGGAGGTACCAAATGAGAAAAGAACTGAATTTTTTCCGTTGCAGTCATTGTGGCAATATCGTGTATTTCTTCCATAACTCCGGTGTGCCCGTACAGTGTTGCGGTGAAAACATGACGGAAATTTCCGCCAATACATCCGACGGTGCCGGAGAAAAACATGTACCAGTCATCACCCGGGAAGGAAGCAAGGTCACCGTAAAGGTGGGTTCCGTGGAGCATCCTATGGTGGAGGCCCACTGGATTCAATGGATTGCTCTTCTCACAGAAAAAGGCATGCAAGCCGTGGAACTTTCTCCCGCTGACTCCCCTATGGCAGAATTCAGTTTAGTAGAAGGGGACAACGTGGTGGCAGCATACGAATACTGCAACCTTCATAGCCTCTGGAAGGCTTAATCAAACGCCATCAACATTTCCAAATACAAAAGAAAACGCCCCGTTCTGAACCTTTTCAGGAAACCGGGGTGTTTTCTTGATTTTCTCCCCTAATTCGAGTATAGTATATCTAAATATTTCAAAAGGCGAAAGGGGTCGTCATGTCCAGAAAACAACAACATTTTGAAACCATCTGCGTGCAGGGAGGATACCAGGCAAAAAAGGGAGAGCCTCAGGTGGTTCCCATCGTCCAAAATACCACCTACCGCTACTATACTACACCGGATGTAGCCGCTCTCTTTGATTTGGAAAGCGGGGATTTCATGTACACCCGGTTGGGAAACCCCACCTTAAGTGTGCTGGAAAATCACATGGCGGAATTAGAGGGGGGTACCGGGGCTTTATCGGCGTCCTCCGGTCAGGCTGCCACACTGATGACCCTCTTAAATATATGCCAAGTTGGAGATCATATCATTTCTTCCTCCAGTATATACGGAGGTACCTTCAACCTGTTGGCGGTATCTTTGAAAAAAATGGGGATCGAAGTAACCTTCGTGGATGTGAAGGATTCCATAGAAACCATCGTGGAAGCAGCAAGACCCACTACCAAGGCCATTTTTGCAGAGACATTGGCCAACCCGGCCTTAGTGGTGTTGGATTTTGATAAATTTAAAAAAGCTTCGCTGGAGCTGGGAGTTCCCTTGATTGTGGATAATACCCTGGCCACGCCTGCCCTGGCTCGTCCCATCGAATATGGCGCGGACATCGTCATTCATTCCACCACCAAGTACGCAGACGGTCATGCCTCCAGTCTTGGGGGAATGGTCATTGAAGCCGGCACCTTTGATTGGGGTGCTTCCAACAAGTACCCGGGTCTTACCGAGCCCGACGATAGCTATCACGGTCTCTGTTTTTACGAGAAATTCGGAAAGACGGCTTTCACCGTTAAGATGAGAACCACCATGCTTCGGGATTTTGGCTGTACCATGGCTCCCATGAATGCTTTCCTGACCCACCAGGGGTTGCAAACCCTTCACCTTCGTATGGAACGTCATAGCCAGAACGCATTGGCTTTGGCTCAATATTTAGAAAAACATCCCAAAGTAGATTGGGTGACATATCCGGGCCTTGCCTCGGATTCTTCCTATGCTCTGGCGTCTATGTATATGCCCAAGGGCGCCGGTGGCGTCCTTAGCTTCGGAGTGAACGGCGGCAGAGCCAAGGGAGAAGCATTTCTAGAGAACCTGGAACTTTCCAGCATCGTGGTCCACGTAGGCGATATCCGAACCTCCGTCCTTCATCCAGCCAGCACCACCCATCGACAACTGACGGAAGAACAACAAATCGCCGGCGGAATACGACCCGAGCTGATCCGCGTATCCGTGGGTATCGAAAGCATAGAAGACATCCGGGAGGATTTTGAAAGGGCCCTGGAACGTCTCTAGAAAGGTAGGTACCAAATGCCCATTATTATACCAAATAGCCTTCCTGCGGCAAAAACCCTCAAGAAGGAAAACATATTTATTATGCACGAAAAAAGGGCGGCCACCCAGGACATCCGTCCTTTGAAAATCTTAATTGTCAACCTGATGCCCACCAAAATTGCCACAGAGACCCAACTGGCCAGAGTATTAGCCAATTCCCCTCTTCAAGTGGAATTGACCTTGCTTCGCATGGAGGCCCATGAATCCCAAAACACCTCCGAAGAACATTTGGTGGCTTTCTACAAGACCTTTGATGAAATCGTTCACGAACGATTTGACGGAATGATTCTAACGGGAGCTCCGGTAGAAACCATGGCTTTTGAACGAGTGGATTACTGGCACGAGCTTTCGGAACTCTTTGAGTATGCCAAAACAAATGTGTACAGCTCCATGTTTATCTGCTGGGGCGGACAAGCCGCTCTTCATTATTATTACGATGTCCCAAAGCATGCGTTAAAAAGCAAGGTGTTCGGGGTATTTGAACACAAGGTGGTCAGACCCTTGAACCCCTTGATGAGGGGCTTCGACGAATATTTCTATGCACCCCATTCCCGCCATACCACCATCAAAAAGGAAGATGTAAAAAAAGTTCCGGAATTGCGCATTCTGGCGGAGTCCAAAGAAGCCGGCCTTCACATCCTGGCCACCGACAACGGGCGGCAAATCTTTATCCTGGGCCACCAGGAATACGACAAAGAAACCCTCTACGGAGAATACAAACGGGATTTGGACAAAGGCCTTCCCATCGAAGTACCTAAGCATTATTTCCGGGATGACGACCCCAAAAAAGAGATTCTCTTCCGCTGGAGGAGTCATGCAAGCCTACTTTTCTCCAACTGGCTCAACTATTACGTATATCAGGAGACTCCGTACGATTTGGAAAAGCTCTAATAAAGCATACACGGAAATGTGGAAACACGGAAAAATGTAAGATAGAAAGATGAGAAAGATCAAGGCATGAAAAAAAGAAAAACGGTAATAAAAATAGGGGGGCTGCGTTTTACGCTCCCCCTCATACTGATACTCCTCCTAATCATTGTGATTTTAACCTTGCTGTTGATTCCCTCGCTGCGAGATACCCTGGGCCTAGGCAAATGGCCTACCTCTTTCAGTGATCTCCTCCCGGAAGAAGTGATGGGGTACAACGAAACCGAAATCACCCAAGCATTACTGGGAGAAACACGGGAACGCCAAGAACTGGTGGTTTTGGAACAAGATGTGTCCGTTCAAATGGAAATCACCCGAACCCTAGCTAATATCCCACTCTTTGAAAAGTCCAAAACCATTTATGCTTACGGTACGGGAGCCTTTGGGGTAGACTTGTCACAAATTCGAGAAGAAACCCTGATTTTTGACCACGAAGCCAAAACCGTCACCTTGACCATTCCTCATGCCCGGCTCATCTACGTAGACCCGGATTTCTCCAAAACAGAATTTGGAGATACGGAACGGGCACTGCTGGCCTTTGGAGACATCAAGCTCACCCAGGAACAACAAAATGTGGTGAACCATGAAATTGAGGAAATTATGATGGAAACCCTGAATAGCAGCAACCGATTGGCGGTGGCTGACTTGCGGGCGGTTCAACAGGTAAAAGCCTTGCTGAAACCCATCTTGTACGGTGTCAACCCAGAATACAGCCTAAAGGTGATTCAGGAGTAATGCCAGAGGAATTGGAAAGGAATTCTTAGCCCAAGGCCACTTGAATCATAATGGCGCACTCCAATCTCTTTTTAAATAATTCACACCCCAAGTCATAAATTCCTTGAAGATCTCCCGTGGTATGATAGGAATTGGCGGCACATCCGCCACTGCAATAAAGCCGGGCCCAACAGGTTCGGCATTTTTCTTGGGTAGCCAAAGGGCTGATTGCAAACTGTTCCGATATTTCAGGGTGCGTCACCCCTTCCCACACATTGCCCATCAAGAATTTCTCATCCCCCACAAACTGATGGCATGGATATAAGTCTCCCCAAGGGGTAACCGCCATGTATTCCGTGCCGGAACCGCATCCCGCCAACCTCTTGTAAATACAAGGGCCCCCTTCCAAATCCAGCATATAATGATAAAAGGTAAATCCCTCTCCCTTGCGGGAACGAGCCACCATTTCTATGGCCAATTCCTCATATTGTTTCTTTAGAAAAGGAAGATCCTCCTCCTTTAATGCATAAGCTTCCTTGGGATTGCAAACCACCGGCTCCATAGAAAGTTTGTCAAACCCCAACTTCGTCATGTGATAAATATCCTGGGTGAAATCCAAATTTTCCCGGGTAAAAGTACCTCGTATATAGTGCTCCTTGTCCCCCCGCTTTTGACAAAACTGTTGGAACAGGGGCACAATCCGATTATAGCTGTCCTCCCCGTCCGTGGTTCTTCGCAAACGGTCGTGAATCTCTTTTCTTCCGTCCAGGCTTAACACCACATTGTGCATTTCCCGGTTGCAAAAATCCATCACTTCTTCATCCAGCAATAACCCGTTGGTGGTCAAGGTAAACCGAAATTTCTTATTCCACCTCTCTTCTTGACCCCGGGCATAGGCCACTAGATTCTTCACCATACCCCAATTCATCAAGGGCTCTCCCCCAAAGAAATCCACTTCCAGATTATGAACCGAGCCAGAAGAAGATAGCAAAAAATCAATGGCTTTTCTCCCCACTTCCAAAGACATAAGCCCCCGTTCCCCCTGATATTTCCCTTGGCTGGCAAAACAGTAATCACAGGTCATATTACAGGTGTGGGCTACATGTAAACACAAGGCCTTGACTAATTGTGGAGAGGCTTGTGAACCCGCTGCCCTTCCCCAAAGCGCTTCCGACAGTTCTTCCCAGGTTTCTTCTTTGGAAAACAACTTCCCCGTGGTTATCAGCTCTTCGATATCTTGGAACAACTCATCCAATTCATTGCCGTTCAACGAAACATCATTCTTGTGTTTTTCCAACACCATCTTCTTCAGCTCTCTTGAATCTTTTTCCTCATAGTTCATAATCGTGTCAAATGCCACCGAATCTACTTGGTGAATGGACCCGCTGGGGGGGTCTATAATAATATGGTATCCGTTCAGTTCATAGCCGTGAATCATCTTCTTCCGCTCCTCATGTAAAAACTTTTTCAAGAAAAAAAGAAGGGCTTACGCCTGCCCTTACTTTTTCTCACATTTCTGATTGGCCACTCCGCAAGAGGTCTTGCAAGCGCTCTGACAAGAGGTTTGGCACTCCTTGCAACCGCCGGTAATGGCACTTTCTTTTAAATCACGGGTCGTGACGGTTTTAATATGTTTCATCTTGTTTCCTGCCTTTCGCAAAATTCTACCTTGTCAGTGTACTCCAAGGGCCCCCTCTTGTCAACGAAAGAGTAATTGATTCAAGGAATAATAGCCCGGCGGCATGCCTATCAATCTCTCTGCTGCCACCCAAGCACCCAAGGCAAAAACCTGCCTGCTCTCCGCCCGGTGAATGAATTGAAGAGTTTCCTGGGCACCAAAAAAATGAACCTGATGCTCTCCCACCACGCTGCCTCCTCGAAGGGCATGGATGCCGATTTCCCCTTTCTCCCGAAGTCCGGTAAATCCCTGTCTCCCATAAACCTTCTTTCGAGTTCCCTCAGGGTCCAATGCTGTCAACAACTTTATGGCCGTTCCGCTGGGTGCATCTTCCTTATGATGATGATGAATCTCCATCAGCTCCACATCCCACTCCGCTCCCAAAGCGCTTCCCGCCTGCTCCAACACATGTGCCAACACGGCAATGCCCACAGAGAAATTAGCACTCACTAGCAACGGAATATCCTTACCGATGATTTCCAAAGCCTCCAATTCTTCCGAAGAGAATCCAGTGGTTCCAGTGATAAATGGAAGCCCCCGCTCATGAGCCAAGTCCGCCATATGAAGAGCCATCTCCGGCCGGGAAAAATCCAGTATCAAATCCCCTTCAGGCAGGGAGGAAAGATTTTCTTTCCTCCCTGCCATAGCTACAATCTGAATGCCCTCTCTGGCAGATGCAGTTTCCCGCAAGGCTTGGCCCATCCTGCCTCTACCGGATACGATGACTCTCATTATATAACACCCATCCTTTCCATTTCTTTTCTTAAAATCTCCCTGTTTTCCTCTGCCATAGGATAAAGAGGTAATCGATATCCGCCCACCGCCATGCCCATCAAGTTCATGGCTTCCTTCACCGGAATGGGATTCACCTCAATGAATAAATCATTGATTAAATTCATATATCCCACCTGGGCTTGGCGAGCTTTTTCAAAGCGGCCTTCCAAAAAGTCTATCACCATGTTATGGGTGAAGCGGGGCAATATATTGGCCAATACCGATATGACCCCGGCACCCCCCAAAGAAAGCACCGGCAAGATTACATCGTCGTTGCCGCTATAGATGGCAAAGCGGTCTCCCGCAAATCGAGATAGCTTGGCTACATAACCCAGATCACCGCTGGCTTCTTTGATTCCGACAATATTTCGGTGAGCCGCCAATCGTTCCACCACATCCACCGGAATGCTGCAGCCTGTCCTTCCCGGCACATTGTACAGAATCATGGGTAAATCCACCTCATCCGCCACATCGGCAAAATGGTGATACATCCCCTCCTTGTTGGCTTTGTTGTAATAGGGAGCAATGGTTAACAGGCCGTCTGCCCCCAAGTTCTTGAAGCTGCGACTTTTTTCAATCACCGTTTGAGTGCAGTTGGACCCACTGGATGCAATCACCGGAACCCGACCGCCTACCACTTCTACCGCCAATTTGCAAATGGCATCGTCTTCTTCATGGCTCATAGTGGGAGACTCACTGGTGGTGCCCAACATCAATATTCCATCGGTGCCTTCTGCAATGTGCCACTCCAACAACTCTTCAATCTTTCCAAAATTAACACTTCCGTCTTCATGAAAAGGCGTTATCAGCGCCACAATCGATCCTTTGATTTGTTCCATTTTCTTCTTCCTTTCTTTTCCGGGGCTTTATTCCAAGTCACCCTGAACAGGCTATACTTTTGCCTTTGTTTGATATTCACCAACGGATTTTTTCATCTCTTGAAAAGAAGAAGCTTTTAAGGGCAGCAGATGCTGCCTCACCCCCCTGATTGATCCTCTGATTGTCATATGTTTTCCCTTTCTGAATAAAAAAACGTCTTTTGAGAATTTTCCCAAAAGACGTTGAGCGGTTTTTTCCGTTCTTCCTCCTCCGGGCAAGTGAAAGGTCGCTTGCCCAAGATCTTCAGTGGATCTGAGCAGCGCTATCGCTTACCGGATTTTTTATCGAAGGAAGATGTTTGTGTTGAACGAATCATGTATCAATAACCCCTTTTTGATGTTTGATGTACGGACTACTGTCGGAATTCCGCTATATTTGTTAAATTACACCAATCAACGCCCTTTGTCAACCCATATTTTGTATACTTTCACAAGAATTGCATTTTTTCTCTTTCACCTTGATTTTTCAATCTCTCTTTGCTACATTAAATGGGGTTGCCCATAGACCCCATCCCTATCCTATATGAAAGGGAACACATGACGTCTACACCAAAAGAGAAAAAACAAGCCATGAGTTTGATGGTCATCTGCGCCATCCTATGGAGCAGTGCCGGGCTTTTTATCAAATGGATTTCCTGGAACCCCCTTATCATAACGGGGGGCCGAGGTTTCATTGTAGGTATAGTGTTGGCCATATTTATGCGGAAGACCGGCCGACGGCTTATCATAAACCGAACCTCTGTGTTAGCTGGTATTGGACTGGCGGGATCTTGTACCAGCTTCGTCATGGCCAACAAACTGACCACAGCGGCCAATGCCATTGTCCTTCAATACACCGCCCCTATTTTCATTCTTTTGATCTCCGCCTTTTTTTTAAAGAAAAAGCTGGAAGGGAATGAGATTTTGGTTGTACTTTTCACCACTCTAGGGATATCCCTTTTCTTTTTCGACGAATTGTCCCCCGGAAACTTAACCGGAAACTTGCTTGGTATTTCTGCCGGCATTTTTTTGGCCTTAATGTTTGTAGCCATTGGCCAAGCCCAATCCGATGATTCCCTTCGAATGTCCGGCATTCTCTTGGCTCATACCTTTACCACCCTAATCGGATTGGGATCCCTTTTCTTTGTTGATTTCCAAACCACACCCCACGAAATTCTTTTCGTTGTCTTCCTGGGGATCTTTCAACTAGGAATCCCTTATGTGCTCTACACATTGGCTTCCAAGCACATTTCTCCTTTGGCCTGCTCCCTGATTGGTACCCTGGAGCCACTTCTGAATCCGGTTTGGGTTTTCCTATTTATCGGAGAAGCACCTGGCCTCTATGCTTTAATAGGAGCCGCTATTGTACTCACATCCATATCTCTCTGGCTTATACAGCAAAATAAAAGGAGAGCTTAGCTCTCCAGATAATTCTTTGATTTTAGCGCTTGTTCCACTCGGAGGAGCACCTCCTCCGAATCTCCTTCCACGGTGTGGTAATGAATATCATCCGTCAGATGTTTTAAGGGACTGGTATTCCCCAAAAGCATCTTTCGGTTGAATCGCTCCACATCTTCCCGGTCCACCAGGAACAGATTGGCTCGGATTTCCCCGTAAATCTCATGATTGACAAACACATCCAACACTCTTCCCCCCGAGTCTATGATGGTAAAAAGCTCATCAGAAATCGCATCATCGTCATGGCGTACTTTGAATACCCGGCGCAATGCCTGATGATCTGTCAACAAATATCCTCGATTGGTGGAAAAAATTTTGTAATCCGCCGCACGAAGCAGGGCAATGTCTTGAACGATGACTTGCCTGCTGACACCCAAACGTTGGGCCAACTCCCCTCCCGACAGAGGTTCCTTTTCGGTTTTTAAGTACTCAAGCAAGATTTTTCTTCTTTGTTCTCCGTCCATTTTTTCCTCCCGCTTGCCCACAGATTGTGTCCACTCCGCCTATGAGAACCTTCTCACACCCGCAAGAAAACCGTTACCCTAATCACAAATCTCCCCCCGCCGGAGATGTTTCATGGAAAAATCACAAATCCTGGCAGAGTGGGTCAGGGCGCCGCAAGAGATGAAATCCAACCCCAAGCCTGCCAACTCCGGAATTCTTTTCTTTGTAACATTTCCGGAACATTCCGTCAAGGCTCGCCCACCAATCATGCGGATAGCTTCTTTCATAACGCCCATCTCCATATTGTCCAACATGATGATATCCGCCCTAGCTTCCAATGCCTCTTTCACCATTTCCAAAGACTCGGTTTCCACCTCGATTTTCCGTTGAAAAGAATTGGCCTTCCGGGCTCGAGAAACGGCATTTCCAATGCTTCCCGCTGCCGCAATATGATTATCCTTAATTAAAATCCCATCCGATAATCCGCTGCGATGATTCTGCCCACCGCCTACTCGAACAGCGTACTTTTCAAACGCTCTCATGTTAGGGGTAGTTTTTCTAGTATCTATCAATCGGGTACCGGTATCCTCCAACAGAGTACTCCACTCTCTGGTCATGGTGGCAATTCCCGTCATTCGCTGCAGGAAATTCAAGGCGGTGCGTTCCCCGGACAGTAGCGCCCTCAAGGGTCCGTGAAGCACGGCGACTACCTGCCCTGATGAAACCTCTGCTCCATCCCCTAAAGTCGTAACCATTTGAACCTTTGGCTCAATCATTAAAAAGACCCGATGAAACACCGGAAGACCGCAAAGAATCCCATCTTCCTTACAAATCAATTCCACCTGCCCCAACGCATCCGAACCCACTATGCTTTCCGTGGTGATGTCCCCGTCTGGCATGTCTTCTCGCAATGCCTGCCGAATCCTTTCCTCTACCTCAAACCAGGGAAGCCCCAACCCTTCTCTTTCCATAAGGGTTCCGCCATCATCTGTTCTTTTCCCTCGTTGCATCTCGCGCCTCCCTTTCTTGCTGCTGCTGTATCAGTTTTTTGTTTTCCTCCATCCAAAGATGGATATTATAATCCAAAACAGGGCTTTTCTCATACGAGGCTCTTTTCCTTGCATGAAGTCTTTTGTATCTATCTCCAATCGACAAGGCGGCCTCTTTGGCAAAAACCAGACTCTCCAACAAGGAATTGCTAGCCAACCGGTTGGCCCCGTGGACTCCCGTGTGGGCCGTTTCTCCCACGGCATATAATCGGGGCATGGAGGTGCGTCCTTCTAAATCCGTATGAATACCCCCCATTAAATAATGTTGGGCCGGCACAACGGGAATCCAATCTCGGGTTAAATCCAGCCCTTCTTCCAAACAATGGGCATAGATACCGGGGAATCGATTTCTTAAAAAGTCCGGGGCCATATGAACAACGGATAGCCACACATGAGGCGTCCCGTCCTTTTCCATTTGGTCATAAATAGCTTTCGTTAAAAGGTCCCGGGGAAGCAGTTCATTCACAAACCGCTCCCCGCGGGAATCCAACAAGTAGGCTCCTTCTCCTCGAAGAGATTCCGAAATCAAAAATCGTCGCCCTTGCTTTTCAGAATACAAGGTAGTGGGATGAATCTGCACATAATTTAAATGGCGTACTTCCACACCATGACGCAACGCAATGGCAATTCCATCTCCAGTAAGATGGCGGTAATTGGTAGACTGATGATAAAGCCCTCCCAGACCTCCCGTGGCCACCACCACATAATCCGACAGAATTCCCGTAATTTGTTCTTCTTTGCTACGAAGAACCACCCCACAGCAAGTCCCGTCTTCCACCCGGAGGTCCATCCAGGTTACCTCTTGAGCCAACGCCACATTCGGCCGGGTAAGGATCTCCGAAATCAAAACCCGGGTAATTTCCTGGCCTGTCTGATCTCCATAGTACAGAATTCTGGATTTCGAATGCCCGCCCTCTTTGGTATATACCAGTTCTTCTCCCTGGCGCTGAAACTGTACTCCCAGCTTCAGCAAGTCCTGAACCAACATGGGAGACCGTCGAATCATTCGATCCAACGCCTCTCGATCATTCTCATAGTGACCGGCTTTCAGAGTGTCTTCCAAAAAGGAATCATAGTCCTCCTCTCCCCGCATCACACAAATTCCACCTTGGGCAAGGCTGGAGTCAGAAGCTTCCAAGGTTTCTTTGGTTACCAATAGCACCTTTTTATCCTCCGGCAGGTTCAAGGCACAATACAATCCGGCCACCCCGCTACCCACTACGATGACGTCAAACCTTTTCAATCAACCGGCCCCTTTCTTCTCATTCCCATTGTGATTGCGAGACAACTCCATCATCCGAATGATGCTATCCTCCGCCTTGCGTTGCACTTTTTGGGGAATAGTGACTTCCGGCCCCTCTTGCTCCAAACACTTTAAAATCTTTTCCAATGTAATTTTCTTCATATCTTTACATATAGGCAAAGGCTCCGGGAAATGAAAAGCGGCATCTTTGCCCAAGCTCTGAAGCGGATAAAGAAGTCCTGCTTCCGTTAGAATCAGGTAACCCTTCTCTTCTCCTTCTTGTACTCTCTCCAAAATCCCGGAAGTGCTTCCGATGAAATCCGCTTCTTTCAGGACAGGAGGACTGCATTCCGGATGAGCCAAAACCAAAGCATCCGGAGACACTTCCCTGGCACACTCTAGTTGTTCCAATGTGATATCCTGGTGAATGGGGCAAAACCCATCCCCGAAATAGAATTGCTTCTGTGGTACATGGGATGCCACATAACGGCCCAAATTCCCATCGGGTATGAAATATATGTTTTGTTGCTCCAGCTGACCAACCACTTGCACGGCATTGGATGATGTCACACACACATCGGATTCCGCCTTGATGGATGCCATGGAATTGATATAGCAAACCACAGCTAAGTCCTCGATTTCTTCCCGCATCTTCCGAATTTTGTATCCCGAGGCCATATGAGCCATAGGGCAGGTGGCATCCGATTCCGGAATAAGGACTCGCTTTTTCGGGCACAGCAACTTGGCACTTTCTCCCATGAAATCTACTCCGGCGAAAAGTATGGTGTCTCCTTTCCACAAAAAAGCCCGGCGGCACAGCTCAAGTGAATCTCCCACAAAGTGAGCCACCTTCTGTACCCCAGGCAATGTATAATAATGAGCCAAAATCAAAATATTCTTCTCTTCCCGCAGCCGAACAATTTCTCCTGCCAATACTTCCTGGTTCATGATGTCCCCTTTTGTTCCAAAACGATTCTCTCGGCCAAACAACTTTATTGAAACACATGATACCACAAAACTTAACAGGTGACAAGACATATGATTACCAGGCCGAGGCCCAACTACAAACAACAGCAAGAACATGTTCTTGTACCTTATGTTCTTGCTGTTTTTCTCTGTATGGTCGGTTCCCAAATCGTTTCAATCATTCATTACTCCAAAAGCATCAATCCCACCGCCAATAACACCCCCAACAAAAATGCGGTTTGAGAATGAAATTTTTCATGCTCTCTGGCCTCCGGGAGCAAATGGGAAGCCGATACATAGATCAGTACGCCTCCTACAAAGCCTAGGGCCAGCCCCAAGGCAGAACCAGACAGGTTCTTCACAAAGGGATACACCACAAAGGCGCCCACCGGGGTGGTAAGACCCGCAACGAGGAACCCATAAAAGGCCGCCTTTTGGGCGGATAATCCCCCTTTCACCAACACCGAAAATGCAATCACGCCCTCTGCAAACTCGTGGGCTACCAAACCGATCCCCGCCAGCACCCCGGTCCAGGTGCTCACGCTAAAGGTTACCGAATAAATGACCCCGTCAATAAAAGAGTGAATGCCGATGCCCTCGATGGCGGTGATGCCAAAGGCCAGTTCTTTTTGTTGGGTTCGTTTCTTGATGTACTTGTTGCTGAAAAACATAAATAGAAATCCCAAAAGAGCGGCAGATCCAGCAAAGTGGTTTTTTTCAAAGGCATGGGGCAAGGTGTGAATCAAAGGGGCCGTAATCAATACTCCTGCAGCGAAGCATATAAAGTACACCTTGTTCTTTTCCGCAAATTCCCGGTTCCGGTAAATGGCCAGAATTCCCGCACTGTTCACCACCAGGGCTCCCAGGGCAAAAAGTGCCACCCAAGGCAACGTGCTCCATCCGCTCATGCTTTACTCCTTTGTTTCTCCATGGCCTCGTTGAAATAAACCCTTCACCATCTGGATTTCTTCTATACCCATCCATTTTAACAAAAGCCAGTAAATTCCCGCCGCTGTTGCCACTGCCAATCCCAAATACACCATTCGCGGCATCCAGATGGCATTCATTAATAGCAAGTGGATTCCCTTGGATAAGGCCACAGCTCCAAAAGCCGCCAGGATAATTTTCCCATATTTGCTCTTAGAGTCAATGAGGCGGATTTCCATCTTTTTCCGCCGGAACCCGGTAATCAACAGCACGGAATTGGTCAATGCCGCCATGCTAGTGGCCAAAGCCAGTCCGCCATGGGCCATGGGTCCCACCAACAACAAGTTTAATACAATATTTACTCCCACCCCGATTCCCGCATAAATCATAGGAGTTTTCATATCATGCAAGGCATAATAGCCCCGAAACATCAAATCGTTCACCGCCATGAAGGTCAGTCCCACGGAATAGAACAAATAAGCCATGTTGGTCAAAGCCGTTGCGTCCGCATCAAAGGCCCCCCGCTCAAACACCACTTGCACCATTTCATTGCTATAGACCATGGCACCCAAAGAAAAGGGCAAGGCAATCATCACTACCAACACCAGGCCTCGCTGCATAATTCCCCCAAATCGCTCCAGTTCTTCCCGGGCACTGGCACGATTCAATTTGGGATAAATCAGGGTGGTTAATACTGTAATACTAAGAGACATAATCAATGTATTGAGGATGCCCGCATAATTCAAAGCCGCCATACTACCCTCCGGAAGGCCGGAAGCCAGGGATTTATCCACAAGCAGGTTGATTTGTTGCATGCTGGACCCAATAAACACAGGGATTCCCAACAGGGAAATTTTCTGGATGGTTTCCTTTAGATGGTCCCCGCTTCGCGTATAGCGAAACCCTCGGGTTCGAGACAGTATGCCGAAGACAATCAACCGAATGGTATAGGCAATCAACATGCCGAAGGCCAGGAAATAGTGGGTGGTAAAAGCACTGATTACAATTACCGAGATCAACACCAGGTTCTGAATATATCCCACCAGAATCTGGGGGATGAAGGTTCCTTTGTATTGAAGGTAGTTGTCCAAAATACCGGAGACCGCAGAAAACAGAATATACGAGAAGGTTACCTTCAGGAAAAAGCTGGTGAGCTGTGCCGTTTCTCCGGTAAAGCCCGGAGCAAAAATGGATACCAGCAGGTCGGAAAAAACAATGCCAAACCCTGCTGCCAATCCGGAAAACATCAGGAGAATCCGGATGACTTGGGAAGTGAAAACCCATCCGGCATCTTCTCCGTCTTTTTCGATTCTCTCGGAAAGAAGAGGCATGTAAGCAGTGGCAATGGCGGCGAAAAAAGCGGCAAAAAGAATCCCAGGCACCGCCTGGGACATGACATAGGCATCCACCACATAATTGGTGCCAAAAAAGGAAGCCATGGCCATCTCCCGGGCAAATCCCAGAACCTTGGAACCCAAGGTCAATAAAGCCATCCAAAATGCCGTCTGTATTAAATTATTTTTCCACCCGCGTTTTCCCATAGCTGCTTCCTGTTATTTCCTATAGTGCTTCGATGGCTGCCCGGGCTTCATCCATTTTGCTCTCCGATTCCAAAGCAAAAATCAAGAAGGTCTCGGCAAACATGCTGTAATCCTGACCACTGACGGCCATAAAGAAAATGTTTTCCAACACCAGGGTATAATACTCCGCCAACTCCAGGAAGCTGGTCAATTTCTCGTGAGCCAGCAGTTCTTGGGGTGAAAATTCCCCGTTCTTAATTTCTTTTCCCAACACCGTATTGGCCTTTGCCACCTCGTAATCCGAACTCACTCCATCCGCCATTAATTGCAGCTGGGCGGGATCCTGGGTAGATTGCAGCACAGAAATCTTGGCTGTGGATTGATTGTACAAATCCACCGCCTGATTGAATAAATCCGTCATGGCCACCGTTGCCGCAGACCGCTCTTCCACAGGTGTGGGAACATCTTTATGGATGGAAATGGTTTGAGTGGTGCTGTTCCATTCGATAGAAGCCTCCATCAAACGGGAGATGGCTCGGATTGGCAAATAGGTGGTGCCGCCATAAATAATAGGATATACCCTTTTTCCGCTTACATCTTGAAAGGACTGAAGTTCAAAATCGTACATAATTTTTACATCCGGCTTCAAATACACGGTAATGATGGTTTGGCTGGGTCTGGACCCCAAGGGGACCACCGGCTTTAACTCTGGTTCCACCATTCCCGTGGTTCCTTTATAAGGCATACTGATGGTTTTGCCAATGAATACAATTTGATTCTTGGCTTCCCACTCAATATTTTCTCCCATCAGCTCCGACACCCCCCGAACGGGAATGTAGGTAGTACCCCCATATATAATGGGATATACCGGTGTGCCATTCACATCGGTAAACCCCAACTCCTGGTCGTTATATAACAAGGTCACATTGGGCTTGTGGTACGCCAGCACTTTGGCCGGAGACGGCAGAGCGCTCTCCTCTCCATAGGCAAAAGCGCCTTGACCAAAGATTAAGGCAACTGCCAGCAAACCCGCTACTGTCTTTCGAAAGCTCATGATGACCCACCCTCCCGAACCTTTATTTCTGATTGATTGTTATGGACCCTTTACAGCACAAAGTCCGCTCCAATATTTTACCATAAATCAGAAAGGATGGGTAGCCGACATCTTATTTTAGCCGCACTTTCAACATCTTATTTTACCCGCACTTTCACTTCTTCCCCCGGCTTTAAATCACAATCTTCCGGAAGCAGCAACTTCACCTTGATGCTCTTTTTGTTCTTGTTGGCCAAAGTCTGCATGTCCTTAGGGGTATATACGCTTTCCACATCAATATATTTAACCGCTGCCTGGTACTCCCTTTGGTTTGCTTTCACCACCAAACTCTGCCCATATTCCAAGTCATGAACCCGGTCTATGGGGAGATAAAGTACCACAACTTTTCCTTCCTCTATGGCCAAATCCACCAGGTTGAACCCCGGAGAAACCACATCTCCTACTTGATAACTTTTGCTCATCACTACTCCGTCCTTGGCCGCCCGAATGGTGAACTTGTCCAAGAGTTCTTCCATGTCCTCCACTTGAATTTCCAAAAGCTGAATGTCGATTTTTGTACCACTGACGGCATCCCCACTCTTGGCATTTTCCCATAAGGCTTTGGCAGATGTCAAAGCGCTGGAAGCGGCATCGGCTCGTACTTTGGCTTGTTCCAGTACATCCTTGGAAATGGCTCCCTGTTGATACAAAGTCTGGGCGTCCCGATAATCCTGACCCGCCTTTTGGCTGGCGGACAGGGCACTATTATAATTGGCCTCCGCAACCGCCAGGTTTGTCTCTGCTTGTGTGCTGACTCCCGTTCCACCCTGCTCTTGGGCCAGCCCCAACTTTCTTTTTTCCAGGGTCAGCAACAGTTGATCATACGCATGTTGCTGTTCCTTGGAATCCACCACCGCCAAAACATCTCCCGCTTTGACAGGCTGACCCAATTCCACCGGCATCTCCAGGATTTTCCCGGGAACCTCCGCCACATGGGATAACATGGTGGCTTCTACCAACCCGGTATACCGGTTTCCACCCAGCCAATAGAAAATAGCCACCGCTACCAGTACCCCTACCAGTATCAGCACAGGGATTTTCTTCTTCTGAAGTTTTTCCATTCTTTCCATCTTTTCCATTGGCAAAACCCTCCTAGATCCTTCGATATCTCTTTAATAGTAGGGTATTGGCTGCCATAAAGGCCCCCGTCAACCCCAGCAGAATAATTACATCCAAGGCAATGGGGCCAAACCCGCTGCCGCGAATCATGATTTTATCCAAAGCATCCGCCACATAATAGATGGGCATGATTTTCCCCACAGCAGCCCACCCCGGGGACAAGTCAAACAGTCCGGTGAAAAACACTTGGGGCACAATGACAATGGGGATAAATTGAATCATTTGAAACTCGCTGCTGGCCGCTGTCGACAATAAGATTCCCAGGGACAAAGCCGTCATGGCGGATAGCAACGTTACCAGCATCACCAACCACAAAGAGCCAATCATCATCACCTTCAATACATAAATCACATAGAAGGTGATAATGGCAGATTGTACCACCGTAATGGCTCCGAAGCCTGCCATGTATCCCGTGACAATCTCCCATCTCTTGATGGGGGTAGACAACAATTTTTCCAAGGTTCCGGTGGTTCGTTCCTGCAGAAAAGAAATGCCGGATATTAAGAAGGTGAAAAAGAACACCAGAAACCCGATAAACAAGGAACCAAAGTTGTCAAACAAAGTCAAGTCATCGGCACCATACACATACCGTACCTCTGTCTTCAAATCCGGCCGTTCCATGGAACCTGCCATGGCTTTTTTCGCCTGCTCCATGGCCGCCAATACCTGCTTGGCCTTGGTACTATTTCCTCCATCTAGTTCCATCTGCAGTTTGCCGCTAATGAGCTTCACTGTAGCCGTAATCTCCCCCTCTCGAAGCATTTCTGCTCCCTCCGACTCAGTGCACCGGATGGGTGTAATATTGTTTTCATACAGATTTTCGATATAGGCTTGTGGCGCGTTCACCACCCCCACCTTCATATCCGTTATGGTGGTATCCAGAATGAAGTAGATTAAGGTCAACAGAATGAGAGGGGCGCACAAGATGAGTGCCAAGGTTCTCTTATCGTTAAATAACTGTTTGATAATTCGAAAGGCCATGGCCCTAATCCTCATGGAGATCACCTCCATAATGAATAAAAGCCTCTTCCAGGCAACTGGCACCCACATTCTTTTGTAACTCCTGGGGCGTGCCTTCTGCAATCAAACACCCTTTTCGCATCATTGCCAAACGATGGCATTTCAGCGCCTCATCCATTACATGGGTGGTGACCACAATGGTCACTCCCTGGTCCGACATTCGGTAAAGCTCCTTCCAAATGTCCTGGCGCAAAAGAGGGTCTATCCCCACGGTGGGCTCATCCAATATTAATACCTTGGGGTGATGAAGAATGGTCATAGCCAAAGAAAGCCTTCTTTTCATCCCCCCAGAATAAGTAAAAACGGGACGATACAGATCTTCCGACAGATTCACCAACTCCATGACTTCCTGAATTCTCTTCTTGATCCGTTCCTTTTCCATGCCATAAATTTGGGCGAAAAATGCCAAATTGTCCGCCGCTGTCAACATCATATAGAGGGCATCGGATTGCGCCATATAACCGATGTCGTTCATCAAGGATAACTGGGGCATTTCCTCACCCAGCACAAAGGTTTCTCCCGAGGTAGACTCCAGAATTCCGGACATGATTTTTACGGTGGTGGTTTTCCCGCAACCGGAAGGGCCTAAAAGTCCGTAAATACCACCATAAGGAACGCTCAAAGAAATTCCTTTTAGCGCTTCCTTGTCTCCATAGGATTTACTGATTTGGTTTAAGATGATACAGCCATCCTGCTCTTTGTCCACCAAACGTGCCCCTTCTTTCTTGAATCCACCAACATGTTGTTCTATACTACTATTATATATGAGCCTTTGCAAAAAAAACCATCAACAATTCCAATGGATTTGTTGGGCAAAGGTTTTTGAGAAGAATAGATTGGGTAAAGGTTTTTGAGAATACTAGAATGGAAGAAAGGTGAGAGAATGAAACAGGAATCCAGTCAGGTTGCCCAAACCAAAGAACGCCTGAGAAACGCATTTTTTGAATTGTATGCCGCTAAAAAAATTGAACATATCAGTATTAAGGAAATCGCCGATTTGGCCCAATTAAATCGAGGGACTTTCTATGTGTATTATAGGGACATTTATGACCTATTGGAGAAAACGGAAGACGAATTGATTCTGGAACTGGTCAACATGATCGAAGATGTGATTCCGCCACTCCTTAGAGATGACAACTTGGGACCATTTTTGCCACCCGTAGCCTTCTACAACCGGAACAAAAAAATCTTACAGGTATTGTTGGGCCCCACCGGCGACCCTCACTTTGTCCACAAGATCAAAGGGATTGTAAAGAATACCGTCCAGGAAATCTTCCGTCGGGAAAACATTCCTCCCGCCAAAAATATGGAATATGTGGTTGAATACATTGCCTCTGCCCAAATCGGAATCATCTCTTACTGGATGGTGGAAAAAGACATGGCCCTTCCCGTGGAGGAACTGGGAGAAATGATTAAGCATATCATCCTGCACGGCCCCGTTAATTACTTGCTAAATGCAGACGATTAATCTACTTATATATAACTTGTATAAAAAGGTATAATGCCCCAGGATCATACCTTTTCATCCGTCTAAACCGTATGTTTTCCTAAAATCCCTTATCCATTCACTTATACTCTGTTCTCTTATTCCCAAGCCATAAAGGTCAATATCTTCCTCACACATTTCGTCAACAAACCACTTTATATCACCTAAAATATCTTCATTGATTTGAATCGTAAGGTTCCCTGGCAAAGTGGTAAAAAGTCTAATCACATCATTGCGATGCTTTCTGATTTCTCTATCGCTAGTTTCTTCTCCTCTATTTTTCTTCATTACCATATCTTGATACGCTTTGCACTTAAAAACTATGATGTATTCTGTTTTAAGAACAGGGATGCCATCAATTATTTCTCTTCCCTCGGTAAGAAGGTGATAATACGCGTCATCTAACATAATGGCGGATAAACAAGAAACATCCTCTTCCAACTGAATGGGACCTATATGTTGATCCCCATTCACTAATAAATCCGATCTTTTTGAGAACAGTTCAATCATATGCGAGTATCTTTGATTTTCGGGTTTTTGAAACCGATATAAAACTGGACTGCCATTAAGTCTTGACTTTACTTCATATCCACCACTGTTTATAAACTCCCAAAAGTTTTCTGCAAAACCCTTAGTTAGCGCCTCCACAATTAGAACCATATCAAAGTCTTTTGTTGCTCGAAAATCAAACCCTTGGTCTGATGAAATAATATCGCAGGCAGCACCTCCAATGAGTATGTATTCGTCTTCATAACCTTGAAAGCTTTCACGAAAAATATCGAGCCCTCTAATCATGATAACCCCCCAACAATTCTTCCAGTGCTAATTGGATTCGCTCATCCTTAAAATCTCGCATGTATGCAAACAAAGATATTGGGTCTGCAACACCTTCTCTCATTAGTTTTTCGGGGTCGTAGGTCCACAGTTCAAGCTCGGAAACTCCTTCATGAATTAATGGCTCCTCTTCAGTATAAATATGCTCATCTATATCTATGTTTTTCTTGTAGATGGCATAGGTTTTCATTGTTGGTTCAGAAATCATCGTCCCCTTTGATAAGGCATACTCGCCAGAAGGAATGCCGCCTTTTATTTTCTCACTAGGTGCATATACTGTTTTCCCAAAGGGTTTCCTTAGGTAAATCTTTCCTTCCTCAAATAATTCTTTCCCTTCATAAATCGGTAAAATGTACTTTCCTACCCCCATTTTCTTAACACTAATCAACTTCAAATCGACGAGCTCCTGAACGCTTCGCGATACCGTCATCGGATTGATGTTGCTCTCTTTAGCCAAATCTGACAAACTCTTTCCAAAGAATGATTTTCTATAACATAGTTGTATGAATAAACTCTGCGTTGAAGGAGAAAAAACTCTTTTGCTCCTTTCTATTTTCTTTTTGCCCTTTTTTAGAAAAATCCCAATATATGGAAGATAAATCTGTTTGCCCGAGGCAACAAAAGGAATGTTATGACTTACAAGATTTCGAATTTGATTTGCCGACAATTCCTCCACCCAAAGCACCCCTTCACTGCCTAGCTCGATTCTTATTCTTTCAAGGTGTTTTCTAATCTTTGGGATTTGTTGTATCGTATTTTTAACTCTCAACAACACTAATACCTCTCCCAAAATTTCCATGGAATATAAATCATACTCCTCTTTGAAAAATAACGGGAGAGAAAGTAGGTCATCTTCATTAATTTTATCAACCTTGACATCCAGCCCAAAGGTTTCTCTCAAATAGTTTTCCATTTATTCTGCATCCTAGCGTTTATTTTATATTCTAACATTATTTATGTTAGAATGCAATATTTATGTTATAATAAAATTCGAGCAACCTGCAGGGATACTACTTTTTCTCCGTCATATACCTCTTGTCTTCCCACTTCAGCAAATCCAAACTTTTCATGAAACTTGAGGGAAACCGGGTTGGGAGGCTGAATATCTATTTCGGCAGTTACGATGGGAACCCGGGATTCTTTGGCATATCGAAACACTTCTTCATACAACACTTTCCCTAAACCAACGCTTTGAGCACTTAAATCCACCACCACCCGATCCACATACAGGAATTTTTCATAATTTCCCTGAAACCACTGGTAATTCACACTTTCATAATTGGCCCCTTCCCGAAATGCCAAACAAAAGGCAGCCACCTTTCCGTCCACCAGCACTACTTTATGAAAATCCGATTCGCCATCTAGCCTTTCCAGTTTTTCCATAGTTAAGGGCGAAAGAAAGTGAACAGACTCCTGGTTCATTCGTAGAACTTCCGGAAAATCCTCTGGCAAAGCATCCCTGATTTCAATCGGGCCTTTTCCAACTTTTAATATACGATTATCGTTAACCATAACATCCTCCTTGTCTCCATTTCATTGATAGTTTTTCCAGTGTTGTGCGAACAATTTGTATGCCATATCACACGTTTTGGCCCTAGAAACACATACTGGAATTCCCTTTCATTCTTCAGGCGCCACTAGTAATTCACAGTTGGTTCAAAATCCACTAATGCTATTTGATATCATGACTTTTGAGCTTCCTGAAAAAAGTGCGTCTGCTCACACCTAACTTGGTAGCGGCTTCCTCTGGTGTTAGCTTGCCTTTTCTGTACTGGTTTATAACTTCAATAAGCTTTGTGTCGTCAATTGGAACTGGTGTCCTGCCACGATAATTCCCCTTGGCCGCGGATGCCTTAATACCTTTCGCTCTGTGCGTGTCAATATAACTCTTTTCCTTTTTGTATAGGCTAATCAAAATAGAATAGTAGGAATTTCTGTTGCTATCGTCAATCAGAAAATTGGGGCCTTTGATATCATCACCGGCGCAAATCCCACGAAGGAGACGCTGAATTATTGAAGCAGATCTCGGCTCCTCCCTCTCTATTTCTGCATAGTCCACACAACATTTATTATCATTGGCTCCCCAGCGCACTACATATAGCCGGTCTCCACTGTATCTGGTCTTTGTCCGAATCAACCATTCCAACCTGTTCAGGTAATTCATGTTACATTCTTCCAGCAATTCCCAAAGATCCTCCCGATTTTCTCCGGGTGTCCGTTCACTGATAAATACAGGCGTTGTGTTCCTGCGCACATACTGAGACTTCCTGAGATCAATATCCAATCCGGGAATTCCCTGAAACAAATCCGTTGTCAGCAAATCAATTACACTGTAGTTCGGTGTAAAAGTATATGAAAAGCTGTCATCTTCATACAACACATATTCTAATTTTGAAACTCTATAGGAAAATCCCAAATCGTCATCCAGGCAAACCATTGCCGTTGTAGTTATCTGCTTCATTTTGTATCCTCTGCTAGTAATTCGAATGATTCTTTTATTATAAGCTCAAACCGTGCCGAAAGCATGTGATAAAGCATTGTATCACAGGGGTGTTGAGTGTCAATAGAATTATATTTTATTTTTGACACTATGTTTGCGGGAAGCTTGTTTG
>CAZAZF010000016.1:28073-32237 GCA_964489555.1 uncultured Oscillospiraceae bacterium
GTGTCAATAGAATTATATTTTATTTTTGACACTATGTTTGCGGGAAGCTTGTTTGCATAGGCAGTGTCATATTTAAAGTACTATTCAAATGACACTACTAGTGTCGAAAAGACGATATAAAGTAAAATTGATTTTGTTTAAAATTGACACTTTGCTGAAGGATTACTTGGAGGTGTTGTTATGAGCGGAAAAGCCATGAGCTAACAGGCAAAATTAGGATCTGGCCAATAAGAAGGATATGTCTGCTCAGGGCGTACTGCAAAGTTATAGGTTTAAAATAGTGACTGTTGAATATTTTGAGACCTATGTATTCCACAGCGGCAAAACTTAATGTTGCTCTATAGCATTTTCATTCAATAAAAACTCCTGGATACCGATATAAAAAATCCCGTTATCGTCATACCATGGAATAATTTTATCTCGCACCACAACAATTTTCTTAAAGGAATCTTTTATCCTCTTCAGAGAATTCGTTTCCTGCTCTTTCTTGTGAGGATCATCTAAATGCAGTGCCGATTGAATGTAGTAACGCTTGTTGCCATGATTTACTACAAAATCTACTTCCAGTTGATTCCTTGACCTACTTTCTTTCCCGTTATTATCTTTCTTGCTTACTAAATATTCTACTACCCCGACATCAACATTGTATCCACGACGAATCAGATCATTATAAATGATATTTTCCATTATGTGGGGTTCCTCATACTGCCTGAAATTTAATCGTGCATTTCTGAGCCCCATGTCAGACAAGTAGTATTTCAGAGGAGTATTAAAATACTTCGAGCCTTTTATATCATATCGCTTGGCACAATTCAAAATAAAGGCCTCCTCAAAATATTCAAGATATTTTGCTATCGTATTATGGGAAATTTTTATTTTCTTTTCCGAACTAAATCGGTTCTCTAACTTTAGCGGATTGGTCAAGGATCCAATAGCAGAAGAAACAAAATCAAGCAATACATCAAGAACTTCCTTTTCATTTCTAATTGCATTTCGCTCAATAATATCTTTGATATAGGTTTCTTCAATAAGATTTTTTAAGTATTTGCTTTTTTCTTCATTCGATGGTAGGGACAGAACATAGGGCATGCCGCCATATGTACAGTATTCAGTCCAAGCATTCTCTTCGCTAAACTCCGAAATAGAAAAAGGAAAAGACATCGGAGACTTCATCCCCGAATGAAGTTCTTTGTATGCCGGATAAAACTCACTGAAAGATAAAGGGAAAACTTGAATTTCATCTCCCCTGTCCCGAAACTGGGTTAGTATGTCTGACGAAAGCATTTTCGAATTACTGCCAGTAACATAAATATCTACACCCTCTATCTTCATTAAGCCAAGCACTGTATCTACGAAAGTAACCTTTTCATTCGCATTATCTACATACGGATTCCTGACCTCAGCGCATAGCTGTATCTCATCAATAAAAACATAGTAACGCTTAGATTTGTCATCTATCTTCTCTTTGATATAAGAATTAAGTTCAAATGGGTTCCTGTATCTGATATTTTCGATTTCGTCTAGTGCCAGCTCTATGATTTGATCTTCTTTAACTCCGTTCTCCAACAGATAGTTCTTGTATAATTTCGATAGCAAATACGATTTCCCACATCTCCTAATTCCAGTAACAATCTTAACTCGTCCATTGTCCTTTTTTTCAATTAGCGCATTCAGGTATTGGTCTCTGTAGATTTTCATAATCATCACCTCACAAACGAACTATTTGTGCTACATGTCACACTTTTTGTTCGTAGTTATTCTATCACGTGATAATCAATAAGACAATGGGATGCAAACAATTTGTGCTACATGTAACACTTTTTGTTCGCAGGACATGGCGATACAGATCATATTGGTGATTAGCACCTACAACAAAACCGTGCAATATCATACCCCCAAACAGTCGGATTATTGTGAATGTCAATGAATTTCTTATACTGTTTCTCTTGCTTCATTTCAGCGCTCTTTTCAGTTTTTCTAGAATGCGTTCAATATCTTTAAACTGCCCCTCTAGTTGCCTTCTACGTTTTATCCTTATAACTTAATCTTCTACCTCCTCCTTCTAATATCGAACATTACTCTATTCTTTCATTAGTTCTTGTAAGATAAATTTATAATATCCTATTGAACCTACATTGCAAAATTTATATTATTTGGTAGGCTATTGTCAGCAAGAAGCGAATTCTTGGGTTGATAAGGCCATAATAGCATATATTTTGAAATTATTTCTCAATTTCATTGCTTTTTTTAAGAACATGGAATACACTATTAGTTGAAAGGGGGGATTCCTATGTTATTAAAATTTATTTTTTCAAATCATCGCTCTTTTAAAGAGGTGACTGGGTTAGATATGCGTGCCAGTTCAATATCTGAGTATCCAAGCCATCTACGTTCAATCGGAAACGATAATGTTTTGCCATTAGCTGCAATTTACGGAGCAAATGCAAGCGGAAAATCTAATTTGCATTCCGCATTCGATTTCATGCATCGGTACGTAAAATTTTCTTCTGTTGCAGACCTTATGGACAAAAGAGAGAAAACTGGGATTTTTGACTCTTTTCTTCAATTAAATTCATACAAATTTACCGAAAATGTCAACACAAAATGTAAATACGAGGTCTACTTCATAATTCAAGAAAAAACCACTACTAAATATTATAACTACGGATTTGTTTTAGATAAAAACGGAGTCTTTGAAGAATGGTTAAAAAGCAATACCAAAACTGGTGTTTTCAGAGGAAATGATTATGTCACCATATATCGACGAAAAAGAAACACCAGTATAGAATTAGCACCGTCATATGATAATTATCGCGATAATATTGAACTGTCTTTAAACAATCGTGTTCTTATTCTTGATCAGGGCGCAAAATTAAAAATTAAAGAATGTCTAGTAGTGTTTGATTGGTTTAATAAGAACTATACCGTCGATCACAACGAGTTATATTTTGAACGTGCTGTTCTTAACAATATGAATAAAACGTTATATCATGATAATGAACAGAAGAAAGAGATAATCGAGTACTTGCATTCTTTTGATAAGTCAATTGTCGACATAGAAGTAGAGGAAACTAAAGATACAGAGAACACCGACAACGTATTATATAGTGCCTTTTCTGTTCATAAAAAAGTGGATAGTGATAGCTTGGTTCGCGTATCTTTCTCTGAAGAATCTTCCGGGACAAAAAAAATGTATGCATTATATTCAAGAGTAAAATCGGTTCTCGAAAACGGAGGGGTTCTATTTGCTGACGAGCTGGATACAAAATTGCATCCGCTACTAATGCGAAACCTTATTATTACATTTACAAACCCTGATAAGAATCCCAAAAATGCCCAGCTCATATTTACTACACATAATACCGTTTATATGGAAATGGGTCTATTCCGTCGCGATGAGATTTGGTTTGTAGAGAAAGAAAACCAGAAGTCCGAACTATTTTCTCTGGACGATATTGTTGATTCAAAAGGCCAAAAAATAAGAAAAGACAGTGATTTTGAAAAAAACTATCTTCTGGGAAAATATGGAGCGGTGCCCTTTATCGAGGAAATTTTCAGAGGTAGAGAAGATGGGTAAAAAACAATCTCAAGATAGCAGAAACGATAGAAAGACTCGAAAGATACGTCAATCCGGATATTTAGTTGTTACTGATACCGAAAAAACAGAAAGATTGTATTTCGAAGGACTAAAGACATCCGTAGAGCAAGACCGTGCTGATAATCTGCTATTAAAAATTTATAGTAAAAAAGATACCAACAAAATGATTGACTTTGCCTTATCAGAAAGAAACAAAGAACCAAGGTTTAGGGAAATCTGGTTAGTTTTTGACAAAGATGAAATACCAAACTTTAACGAACTAATTGATACCGCAAAAGCAAACGACATTAATGTGGGATGGTCGAATCCCTGTTTTGAAGTATGGATGAGTGGATATTTTGCCTCACCCATTATGGAAATATCTTCAAAAAAATGTTGCGAAAAATTTGAAACGCTTTTTACTAAAAAAACCGGTTTGAAAGAATATAATAAATCCGAAAAGGATATTTACCATCTTCTAAATAAGTATGGTAATGAAAGGAAAGCAGTTAAATCTGCAAAACAAAGATATTTGTATTTGTCAACTGAAAAATGGTCCACGGATTCGGTCGAAAAATGGTCCACTA
>CAZAZF010000017.1:0-31234 GCA_964489555.1 uncultured Oscillospiraceae bacterium
AACCTATGACCCTCTGCTTGTAAGGCAGATGCTCTCCCAGCTGAGCTAAGCGCCCATATTATGGTAGCGGTGAGTGGACTTGAACCACCGACCTTCCGGGTATGAACCGGACGCTCTAGCCAGCTAAGCTACACCGCCATACCTTTTATACGATTCACATCGCAAAATCTATACTACCATTTTGGGCTTCTTCTGTCAACCTAAAACCCGAAGAAAACAGAGGGGTTTTGGGGGAAAGAAAAAGGGCAAAGTTTGTTGAAAAACCTTGCCCCCTCAATGGGTTGAACAAGAGGTTTATCCTTTGAGCAGTTGTTCCAGTTTTTCCTTTGTGATGTCTTGTAAAACCACCTCTTTGACGCAATTGTCCTTAATGTGGACTATGGCAGGAACATCACATACATTCAATCGATCTGCCAATCCTTTGGACTTATATACATCTACCTTGGTGACCTTCACTTTTTCCTTGTTTTCCTTTTCGAATGCTTCAATCATGGGTAGTAAACATCTGCATTCCGGCATGATCGCATTCCACAGGAAAACCAGGCCATCCGTTTCACATCCCATGATTTGATCATGGAAAATCTCGCTTTCCGCAATATACTTTTCAGCACCGTAGCCAGCGATGGCTCCGTCACCTACAGCGGTAGCAACTTGTTTTAACCATTTGTCTCGTACATCTCCGCAAGCGAATACCCCCTGCATATTGGTTTCCATTTTTTCATTGGTGATGACATATTTGTTTTTGCTCATATCAAGGATGCCTTCAAAAATTTCCGTGTTGGGAAGGTATCCGATAAACAGGAAACAAGTGTCCACGGGGACATGAATTAGTTCGTTGGTTTTCGTGTTCCGAAGAACTACGCCATTCAAATGGTCATCGCCTACAAATTCTTCGGGAAGTGTGTTCCAGATGAATTCCATTTTGGGGTTGTCAAGAGCTTGGCCCTTGGCAATTTCATTGCAGTCCATAATGCCTTCATCATGCATAACTGAAACGATCACCTTGGAAGCAAATTTGGTTAAGAACATACCTTCTTCGATGGCCGCATCTCCACTACCGATAACCATAACGGTTTTGTCCGTGTTGGCTGCTGCGTCACATGTAGCACAGAAGGAGATTCCTTTATCAAAGAGGAAAATATCTTCCCCTTTTGCTCCCGTCAGTCTGGGCTTGCCGCCGGAAGCAACGATTACCACCTTACATTCATAGTTGGTGCGGAAGGTTTCTACCACCTTGGTTTCTCCTTCCAGTTGAACACCTTTCACATCGGTTCCTTTGAAATCCACTCCGAACTTTTTGGCTTGTTTTTGAAACAGTTCCATAAGGCCTAAACCGGTGGATCCTTCGGGAAAACCCGGATAATTTTCAATTTCGTTGGTGTAGGTAGCCAAGCCGCCAACCAACGCCTTTTCGATGATGAGTGTTTTGAGCCTGGCTCGACCACAGTAAATACCTGCGGTCAACCCGGCAGCACCCCCGCCGATGATTACGACATCGTATTGTTCCGTTCTTTTTTCCATCTCTCTCGCCTTTCCTTTAGGGTTCGCTATTAATCACCAAAATCCTAACATCCTTTTGGGAAGGACTACATAAAGAATTTTGTCAACAATTTACTTCCAATAAAAGCTCCTACTAGCAGGCTCAGGGCAAACACCCATCCGGAAAGGGACAGGGATGAGATTCCGCTGTAGAAAGCACCAATATTACAACCGTATGCAAGTCTTGCTCCGTATCCCATCAATAAGCCACCTAGGACCGCAGCCACTACCTGGCGTACCGATTTGATTTTCTTAATTTTGAACTGGGAAGCCATGAGGGTAGCAAAGAGTGCGCCAAAGATAATACCCAAATTGGACATGGTTCCCGTATGGTTCAGAAAACCGGCCTCTAAGGTGGCTTGTGCACCGGGGGATGAGAAATAGTACCATTTGTCCACATTGCCGCCTACTGCTTCGAAAATCCAGGCACCCCAGTTTGCAAAGGTCCCGGACACCCCCCAAGGATTTCCGGAATAAGCAAATAAAGCGATTTGGAGGATCGAAAGCAAAATGGCCCCAGTTACATAGCTGAAGGGATTCTTAAAGACTGCAACATAGTATTCATTTTTCCCCAGCCTATCAAAAAACTGTTTCAAAGTGTGAGTCACCGCCTTTCATAACGATATCAGGTCTATCTAAACATGAACATGAATTAGACGGATTTTTCTATGATGATTTCCCATTCGCCATCGTCTACTTCATCGATTTCCACATTATGGCCTGCATTTCGAGCCCACTCCGGAACATTCTTCATGGCACAACTGTGGTCACATTGCACGATTACAACATCTCCTGTTTCAACTTCTTCCATCTTTTTCTGAGCTTTTACCAAAGGGATGGGGCAAGCTTCGCCCATGCAATCCAATACGAATTCTTTCATTTTACTTTTCCTTTCTTTATTTGAGTGAAATCATGGTATAACAATTATTTGTAAACGAACATCGACTTTTGGCAAGAAGCGATCTCTAAAAAGCTTTTTAGTGACCGGCTTCTCCACTGCCAACTTTTTTCTTTTGCCATTTGTCCGCAAAAATATATATCCCTGCGATGACAAGCAGTTGTACCAGCAATGCGCCTCCCCATCCTAAATAATCCGGAAGGAAAATTTCGGGGCTATGGGAGATAAAATTGATTTTCCACCAGCCGAAATGATGAGCTCCGATGAGAGAGCCAACTACGAAAAATAACAACGCAATCATTAGCATTTGAAATCCTTCGCCCACTCGCATCAAGGTTCCGGAAGCACAGCCTCCGGCAATAACCATTCCGGTACCAAACATGATTCCGCCTATGATGGTTGCCGGGCCTACCGGCACCACATAACTCATTCCGGGGATGTCCAGGCCATTGATGTAATAGCCGTATTTGATGGCAGTAAATCCGATGGTGGTGATGGCCAAGGCCACCATCACAGCTCTGGTAATGGATGTACCGCCAGTCAAGATGGGATCCCGCATGGAAGCGGTGAAGCAGAATCTTGATTTCTGGAGAACAAATCCAAACAGGCCGCCAAATAACCAGAAGAGGCCAAGGTTGGTAGATTTGAAACTAAGGGCGATCCCTACAATTACCATGGCAATAAAAAGCAAAAATCCAAGTGGAATTTGACTTTTTTTCGGTTTTCTGGGAGCCCGGGAGCTAGAGCGTTGAATTGTTTTATTCTCCTCTGACATAGGTTCCTCCTTACTACAGTAACGACTTCAAATTGTTAAGTTTTTGACAGTTTACTTGTGAATATTGTAACATAGAAATTGTTTGCACAATCATAGCGTTTTGTTATACAATATAGCAAATAGTTATGATAAAAAATTATCAAATAAACCCTGCTGGGGGAGAAAAATATGCAGTTGGATCAATTGATTTTGTTTGACCGAATCGCATCGGAAAAGAGCATTTCCAAGGTGGCTGAGGAAAGCCACCTTTCTCAACCTGCGTTAAGTCAGAAGATGCGGAAGTTGGAAGAAGAGATGGATGTTAAGCTTTTTGAACGAAGTAACCGAGGCATTGAGTTAACAGAAGCAGGCAGAATGGTTCAGAAATATTTTCATCAAATCATCTCCGCATACGATGAAATGCAAGAAGAATTGGGAAACTTGAAACAGCATTCCGGCACAGTACGAATTTTGGCATCTCCTGTGGTAGGCCAATATGCACTGCCTTGCAGTGTCCACAAAATGAGCGAAAAATTTCCCGGATACAATTTCTCTTTGTCGAGCATGACTTCTTTGGAAGTGATTCGAAAAGTTAAAGAGGGCAATGGGTTTATCGGGTTTGTAGTAGGCCCGGTGGACATCGATGGAATTTTTTGCAAGAAAGTGTATTCCGATAGAATTCATCTGGTTTGTTCAGAAAAATATTATCAAGAGGATAGAATTTCTATAGAAGAATTGGAGCAGAAGCAATTGATTATGCTGGTTGAAAAATTCAGTTATCGCCGCATTCTCCAGCAGGCTTTAAAAAAAATAGGGAAAGATTTGGACGGTTTTAACATACTGATGAATTTGGACTCTACCGAGTCAGTGAAGGCATCTGTGATTGCCGGATTGGGGTTTGCATTCCTGCCCTACATGGCCATAAAAAAAGAGTTGTATCTAAAGCAACTCAAAATTATAGAGATTCCTCGCATGGAGACCAATTGCGATTTGTATATGATTCACAAGGAAACGGATGGGTATGGAGATGTGCCTTTGGAAATTGTTCATTACCTTGAAGAAATCGTTGAAGAAACCTTCTGTTAAGCATAGGCAGAAGGTTTTTTTATCATTCTTCCAAGGTGTTTTCATCGGCGGGGTAATTTACATAAATTTCCCAGATTCCGGAGATGGGTTCGACCACATAAAAAGAGTACCCTCGGTTCTTACAATATTGAATCAGGTTTTCAGAAGCACAGCTATGGTCCGTGACGATTTTGACGGCTTGTCCGGCGATTATGGCCCCTTCGATTTGTTGGAACCGCATCATGGGGAGGGGGCAAATATCTCCCAAGCAATCTATAATCATTTTCTCTCCTGTTCGGTTCATGTTAAGCTGTCGGTTTAGCTGGTTCGAAGGGCAAGATGGTTTCCCACCAGGAGGTGTTATTCAGATACCAACGGACTGTGTCTTGGATTCCCTGGACAAAGGGGGTGTTGGGTTCCCAACCCAAGTCTCTTTTCATTTTGCCGGCATCGATGGCATACCGAAGGTCGTGGCCGGGCCGATCGGGTACAAATTCAATAAGAGACTCCGGCTTGTTGAGTTGACGGAGGATGGATTTTACCACTTCTAAATTAGTTCGTTCGTTGTTGCCTCCAATGTTGTAGACTTCGCCCGGAGTTCCTTTGAATAAGATGGTGTCCAATGCAGAGCAGTGGTCCTCTACATGAAGCCAGTCTCGAATGTTCTTGCCGGTTCCATATACGGGTAATGGTTGCTGGCTTAACGCTTTCACAATCATAAGCGGGATGAGTTTTTCTACATGTTGGTAGGGACCGTAGTTGTTGGAACATCTGGAAAGCGTTACGGGAAAACGGTAGGTTCGATAATAAGATAAGGCCAGCAAATCAGCAGCTGCTTTGGAGGCTGCATAGGGAGACGATGCATGCATCGGGCTTTTTTCAGTAAACAATAAATCGGGTCGGTCCAAAGGCAAGTCTCCGTAGACTTCGTCGGTGGAGACCTGATGGAACCGACTTACTTGAGTTTCTCGGGCAGCGTCCATCAAGTTTTGTGTTCCCAGCACATTGGTTTTAAGAAAAATGGAAGGGTCCTCAATAGAGCGATCCACATGGCTTTCTGCTGCAAAATTTACTATAACATCAAATCGCTCCCGGCGGAAGATTTCAAATATTTCTTCTCGATTGGTAATGTCGGCATGAATGAAGGTGAAATGAGAATTTTTTTTGGCTTCGTCCAAGGTAAGCGGGTTGGCCGCATAAGTCATGGAGTCAATGCATACCAAAGAATGGGTCTGATGGTTTTTTAGATAGTAATAAATGAAGTTGCTGCCGATGAATCCGGCACCACCGGTGACGAGTACATTCATACAAGACCTCCTAGAGGGGAAATAATAAGTTCTTTCAGTTCTTCTGAGATTATACCATATGTTGACAAAGGAAAGAACGGTATAATATAATTAGCCACGCAATAAGTCCCTGGAAATGAGAAAACAGTGGGTATGAGAGTTGAATTCTACAAACGGCATCAGCCGGAAAATCAAATGGACATTGTTCGGCAAGTGATTTACGATGAGAATCTTGCGGACGAAGGAAAGGCGGCGGCTTGCTTAACCCGATTGTTTCAAAGAACCTATGGGATTTTTCATGTTTTATGGACCACTTCCGCCTCCGCGGCGTTAGAGATGGCGTTCCGGTTGATGAACCTTAAGCCAGGCGATGAGGTGCTTATACCCTCTTTTACTTTCCCATCCGCCGCCAATGCAGTGTTGTTGGCCGGAGGGACCCCGATTTTTTGTGATATTGAAGGAAAAACTCAGAACATTGATACGGAAAAGCTAGAGCGCTGGGTGTCTCCAAAGACCAGGGGCGTGGTAGCTGCCCATTACGGCGGAATTGCATGCGACATGGACGCCTTATTAGAATGGGCATTCTTGCAAGGCTTTACTGTGGTAGAAGATAGCGCCCAAGGGGTTCATGCAAAATATAAAAATCAATGGCTGGGAACCCTTGGAGATTATGGTGCATACAGCTTTCATCATACCAAGAATTTTTCTTGTGGTGAGGGAGGCGCTTTTCTCTTTAAGGATGAAGCAATGAGATTTGGGGCTTCTCTTCTATGGGAGAATGGCACCAATAAGAGTCAATTTCTCCGTAAAGAGGTTTCCTCTTATGCATGGCAATGTGGAGGTTCCAATTATGTCTTGGGATCCTTAAATCGGGCATTGTTGGTGTCACAGTTGCAAGCGGCAAACCATATCACAGAAGTTCGGAAATCCATTTTTCAAAGGTATCAGGATCAATTTTATTTGGCCGGGCTTCCTCAACGGGGGTTTCAGTTGATGGAGATTCCTGAAGAAGCATCTCCCAATTACCACCTCTATTATCTTCTTTGTCCGAATCATGAAGAGAGAGAAAAGTTAAGAAGAGGTTTGCTGGAGGATGGAATTGATGCCCGCGCACATTTTGTTCCCTTGCATTTGTCTCCCATGGGGAAAAAGCTGGGGTATGCCCCGGAGGATTTGCCCATCAGTAGAACGGTGGGGGACACCTTGTTGCGTCTTCCTATACATACCTTGTTGACGGAAGAACAAATAGACTATGTGGTGGAACGATTGGTGAAAAGGGCCACGAGGGTATGAGCCAAGATAAATTGCTTATATTGATTTCTACATACAATGGCAAGAACAATTTGCCCTTGCTTTTGGATAAAGCTCGAGAAGTGCTGAAAAAGCATGGGATTTGCTATAAATTTCTTTTGGTGGATGATGGCAGCCGGGATGGCAGTCAACAAGTTCTTAACCAAATGGCCTCCGAAAACAAGGACATCAATGTGCTTTGCTTTCAAGAAAACGTAGGACAGCAAGAGAATCTGAGGAGGGGACTTCAAGGAATCGAGGTCATGCCGGAAAGCGTCGTTACCATGGATGATGATGGACAACATTCTCCGGAATGGATTCCCGAAATGATTAGTAAATTGAGAGAAGGCTACGATTTGGTATATGGAATACCGGAATGGAGTTCGGGAGAACGGCCCTTTTTCATCCGAATTTTGGGGAGTGCTTTGAGAGATCTTCTTTTTCAGAAAGTGCTTCATGTTCCAAAAGATGTAAAAGTAAGTGCATATCGTATTATGACCGGAACACTGGCAAAAAGACTCGCTGCTTCAAGCCGGCCCTTTTTTTATCTTTCTGCGGAGGCTTTTCAACAACCCATTCAGGCTAGCAATCTTTTTTATCCTTATCGAAAAAGAAGTGTGGGGGTTTCCAGCTATTCAATCAAAAAATTGGTACAACTTTATGTGAAAATATGGTATCACTATGGATGGAAAAAATACTGAGAGGAGTGTTATGAAAAAAATCCTCCTTTTGGGAGGGGCCCAATGCCAACGAAGTGGCATAAAAAAAGGAAGAAACATGGGAATTCGCATGTTGGTGGCAGATTATGGCGAGAAGCCTCTGGGCCTGGGAAAAGAGGATGAGCATTTAAAGATCAGTACATTTGACCCGAAAGCATGTGTCCAAGCAGCGAAACAATGGAACGTTGATGGAGTTATGACCATGGGTACCGACCAACCGGTGTTGACTGCTGCCATAGTCGCGGAGGCCCTGAAACTCCCCAGTTGGTTGACCGTACCTCAAGCCCGGGCGGTAACCAATAAGAAGTGGATGAAGAAGTGTTTGGAAAAGGCCGGAATTCCCACGCCCGATTGGCAATTAGTTTCTCTGTCTTCAGAAGGGAATTCCCCCGTATTTGGTTTACCTTTATTCTCAGGGCCGGTGGTGCTAAAACCCCTGGATTCCCAAGGACAGAGGGGAGTCTTTCGGTTGGAGTCCCCTGGAGAAGTGGTGGCCCATCTGCCTTTAACTTTATCCCATTCCAGAGAAAAAGAAGCCCTTCTCGAAGAATATTACCCCTCCCAGGAGATTACGGTAAGCGGTTGGGTTTGGGAAGAGGAGCTTACAGTGTTGTCCATCACAGACCGTTTGCATTTGGAAGAAGGAAAACATATTGGAATTGCCAGAGGTCATCGGTTTCCCAGCCAACACCATTTATGGACCGAAGCCATAGTCCAAATGTCCAAAGAAGTTCAAAAAGCCTTTCAAATCACCCACGGGCCCCTTTATATTCAATTGCTATTAGGAGAGAAGGGGCTTTTGGTCAACGAGGTGGCTTGCCGGATCGGAGGGGCCTTTGAAGATCAATTCATTCCCTTATTAACCGGGTTTGACATTTTGGAAAGTGTTATTTTAGGAGCTTTGGGGGAAACCCCCTCGCTGAAGCCTTTAAAAGGGTATGATTTTTCCAGTGTGGCGGGAACGGCATCGGTACAATTGCTATTTGCTTCCCCGGGAAAAATTCATTGGATTACTCCGGAAGAGCAGGTGATGAAATTCCCCTATGTAGTGGACGTGGGATATAATTACAAAATTGGAGATTGGATAGGGGCGGCGGAAAACGCGACACAGCGTCTGGGACACTGTGTGCTGGTAAACCCGGAAGGCCCGGTGGAACCTTCAGTGAAATTGTTTCAGGAAAGATTTCAAGTCTTGGATGAAAAGGGAAGGAATTTGTATCGAGTGTTATGAAAAAGACTTTAAGAGATGTGAGCTGTATTTTGATATGTATGATTTTGGTGGCTCTGGGAACGGGTTGCGGTTCCGGAGAAAAACAGCCCACCATTCGGATTGCAGAACAATACGGACTGGCCTATGCGCCGCTGCAAGTGATGAGAGAGCAACAGCTGTTGGAAAAAGCTTTGCCTGAAGTGACCATTGAATGGAAACAATTTGGAGGGCCAACGCCCATAAGGGAAGCTATGGTGGCGGGCGAAGTGGATTTTGGGTTTATGGGCCCGGCGCCGGTTTTAGTGGGATTGGACAACGGTATGAAGTGGAAATACGCCACAGGATTATCTTTTAATGAAGTGGCTCTTGTGACGGACCGGGAAGACATAAAAACCTTGAAAGATATTGGCCCTGGGGACCGGATTGCCATTTTATCGCCGGGTTCTACCCAACACATCCTATTGTGCATTGCCAGCCAACAAGCCTTTGGAGATCCAAATTATTTTGACAACCAGATCGTATCTTTATCTCATCCCGATGCCATGGATGCATTAATGGCGGACACGGAAATCGTAGCCCATTTTTCTACGCCGCCCTACTTGGGGCAAGAGTTGGATCAGGGGATGCATGTTATTGTAACAGGAGAAGAGATTATGGGAGGGCCCTTCACATTTATTACCGGGGTCACCTTGGAGGCGTTCTACCAGCAACATCCGGATTATTATGAAGCCATCTTGGACGCTTTAAAAGAAGCTATAGATTATATAAACGAAAACATGGAAGAAGCCTCCCGCTTGTTGGCTCCTATTTATGGAGTTCCCCAGGAAGAGCTGCTGAAACAAATGTCCTACCAGGGAACTATTTATTCCACCCGGCTGGTGGGCCTTCAAAAATTGGCTGATCAAATGCTGGCCCTCGGCTTGATTAAAACACCTGTTATTATTGAAGAAGTGACCATTGATGAAATCGAAAACCAGTAAGAAAGAAAAGTGGATTATGGGCTTTTGGGTAGTTTTTTTTCTGGCTCTTTGGCAAATTTCCGCCACATGGGGTGGCGTTTCTTCCCTTGTGTTACCAAGCCTTGGAGAAGTGGGAGTCACGCTGGTGGATTCACTTTTAAATGGGGATTTATTGTATCAAATTTATTACTCCCTTAAAGTTATTGTGATGGGAATGGTGATTGCCACCTTGTTGGCGCTGGTGTTGTCTTTGGCTGCACAGCGATACTTGTTGATTGCCGGGCTGGGAAAGGTACTGGCATTAGTAGGACATCCTTTGCCGGCGTTGGCATTGCTGCCATTAATTATCGTATGGTTTGGAACGGGAGATGCCAGCATTATTGCCATTATCGTGCACTCTGCACTCTGGCCCATCATGATCAACTTAACAGAAGGATTTTCTGCAGTTCCTCCAATCTATTTGGAAATAGGGAGAAATATGGAATTGAATAGCTGGGCCATGACTTGGGAAATCCGTATGAAATCGGCTTTGGGGTATTTCATATCCGGGTTGAGAATTGCTTTTGCAAGAAGTTGGAGAGCCCTGATTGGAGCGGAAATGGTGTTCGGAGCCATTGGCTTAAAAGGTGGCATAGGGTGGTACATTTTCAAGCAGCGCACCTTTATGAATACATCTGGGCTTTTTGTTGGAATTTTAGTGGTTATTGCCATTGGATTCCTGGTTGAGACGATTATGTTTCGATGGTGGGAAAGAAAAACGGTACGAAAATGGAACCCCACGGCGCAGTAGGAGTATAGCATATGGATATACGACTGAAAGATGTAAATATTTCCTTTGAACACCAGGGAGAAATCCTGGATGTTTTGAGGAATTTGAGTATCGAAGTGAAAGCAGGGGAATTTGTGGCGATTCTTGGCCCTTCGGGTTGTGGAAAAACCACTTTGTTGAAAGTGATGGCAGGGTTTCATGAAGGAGGGACCCCAAGGAAAGAAATTTTTATGATTCATCAGGATTTCAATCAATTGTTTCCTTGGCGGACGCTGGGAGACAACTTACATTATGCAATCCGAAAAGCGAAGAAAGGGGTAACGGCTTCAGAAGGGAAACGCAAGGCGAGAGAAGCATTGGAAGCGGTTGGATTGGCAGAATTCTATCATTACTTTCCCCATCAGCTTTCCGGGGGAATGAAACAACGCGGAGCGTTGGCCAGGGCGTTGGCCATGGAAAGCCGCATTCTATTAATGGACGAACCTTTTTCCAGTTTGGACAGGGAAAGTAAAGAGGGAGCCTATCAGCTTCTGAAAAAACTATGGAAAGAGCGAAACCTTACCGTTGTTTTTGTAACTCATGATTTGGAAGAAGCCCGGGCACTATCCGGCAAAATCATTTACTTTGAAGATATAAACGGTAAAATCTAAGTCGGATTCCATATATTGGATGATGCGGATTCCATAGACATTGTCCTGGAATTGGTGAATCAAAGTGCAGTGTTCTTCCAGAAACTCATGCAGTTCATCAAAATATCTGAGATTGCCGTAAATCATATTCCAAGTGGGTCGCTTTTGGTAAATCAAATCCAGTTCATCGGATAAAATGATGTACTGGATTTTGTTGTTTTCAAGATACCGTGAAAGAGATTGGCGGTTTTCTTTTAGGTAAGATAAGTTCCGATAGTCTCTAAGATGATTGTTGGAAAAATAGTATTCGCTGTTGAGATTGGCCAAAACCCGGGCATCGGAAGGAACCACCTTGCTGATTTCCGTCAAATAGCGTTGGTAGGAATAAGAGGTGGAAAGCCAGGGCATTATTGTGGTGGTGGAGGATATGGTGAGGATGAGAATCCACACCAGTAGAGAGATGTTCCAGCTGCCGGCAAGATATTTTTTCCCCAGATGCCAAAAAAAACCGGTAAGAAGGATTACAAGTGCAAAGAATAGAGGGAAGAAAAACACAATGCTGGTTTGATTGTACCTGCCGATGAGAACGGTGCCCAGAAAAAGCCCAAAAAGACCTCGAAGAAGAAAGACAAGAGGTGCCTTTTGCTCTATTGGAAAGCCGGTTTTTTTCCAAAACATGAGAAGGAAAAGGGCCGATATTAGGGCGATGGCGAAAACTACCAGCTCAAACCGGATATTGGGGACATGGTAAGTGCCGCTTACCTGGTGCCATATTTTTTGCAAATAATAGGGAAATTCCCCTAGCTTGGAGGGGATGGTGGCAGTAATATCAAATTCACTATTTCCGTAGGCCAGGTAATGGGAGAAAAACTTAGGATCCAAATAGAGACTCATCCCAATATAAAGGAAAGCCAAGCCACCGGTTATTCCGCTATAGAGAAAAAGAGGCTTCCAAGGAGCAGAGAGCCGCTTTTTTTTGGCCTGGCCGGGGAAAAGCAATAACAAGCCCATCATCCCCAATAGAAAACTATTGGGATGCAATCCGATGGACAGTCCCGTAATTACTCCTGCCGGCACAATCTTTTCCTGATAGAGAAAACTCGCGATCAAAAGCAAGGCAAGCAGGAGTAGAATTTCTTGGCGAGCGAAGTGGGCTGCATAGATAAACTGAATGGAACAAGATAATGCCACCATTCCTAAAAAAGAAGGAGTAAACAGCAGGTTTTTTTCCCAAGGGGCCCAAGGAAGCAAACGAGTAAGGAATTGATGGAAAACCAGAAGTACGGAAACGGAGGCCAACAAAGAGAGCAAACGAAAAGAAAAAATCTGGTAGCCAAACAAAAAGAAAAACGGCATTTGAAAAACATGAAACAGGGATTTTATGGCGTGGGGGTATCGAGGCTTTATATCATAGAAGGTTTCTGTGACCCCCAGGTTTCCTTGTTCAACCATGTTTCTTGTTAGACCGGATAACCAGGATTCATCTGAATGTATGAAGGGATACTGGGTAAGAAAAAGAAGGTGAAAGAAAAAATATGCGACAAAATAGGCTGTCAGCAGGAAAAGTGATTTATTCAGAAGGAAAGATTCCTTTCTGGGAAATCGTAAAGTATTTTCGGCCATAATAGAAAACCTCTTTTTTAGCAACTGTTTTCCCAACTATCTCACATTGTTAATTTTTTTTCAACTATAAAAATATCATATGTAGCATAAAAAATTATTATAAGACAATCGTTTCTCGGTATTGTATGATGAGATTGACAGTTTACTAACAAAGTTATTGGAGGCCTTTATAAAAGGAGGAGAAAGCTTGTGCGATTGATTGCTAAAAAATTAACACTTATACTTCTGGTGGTTCTATTGGCAGTCACGGTTTCCGCTTGTAATCCATCTGAATATGTGGAGACGGAGTCTCAAATCATCAGCGCTTCTGATTTTGCGGAATTGCTGGCGGGAGATGAGACGTTTTATGTCATAGACATGCAGAAGCCGGAAGACTATAAAAAGGGTCATGTAGAAGGTGCGGTAAATGTGGTGAAAGATCAGATTGTCATTTCTGTTCCTGTAGACAATGTGTTGACATCGAAATCGAAGTTTGAAAATGTCATGAGTGAAGCAGGCATCGAAGAAGGTGCTGCTGTGTACATTTATGATAATGACCGTATGAGCGCTGCTCGACTTTGGTGGTCTTTCCTGATGTATGGCAATGAAAATGCCAAGGTAATCGATGGAGGCATTGTGGCCATTGAAGCGGCTGGGGTGGAGCTTACAACCAAGGTTCCCGCTGTGAAAACATCTCAATATCAGGCCAGTGATAAGAGCGATATGTATATTGCTACCATTGGGGATATTAAGGAGCAGTTGGATGAACCAAATCCCAATGTGATTTTGCTCGATGTGAGAACCGATCAGGAATACATAGAAAAAGGCAAAATCCCGTCGTCCATCATGATGGACTACGCCAATGTTTTCTATGCTGATAATACATTCAAAAAGGTACAGACAATTCGAATTGATTTCATCGACAATGGAATGAGGCCGGAAAATGAAATCATTGTGTATTGTCAAACATCCATGCGTGCAGCCCCGGTGTTCCTGTCTTTGTATAATGCAGGATATCGAAACATTAAAATTTATGACGGAGCCTATCTGGAGTGGTCCAGCAATTCCAACAATCCTGTAGACTTGCCGGAAGGTTCAGCGGTGTTGCCAAGTAAAAAAGATGCATCATAAAGAAGGAGAGAAATCAATGAAATTGAAAAAATTATTTGCAGTAATGTTGGTGGTTGCTTTAATCGCCGCATCCTTCGCCGCTTGTGGCGGAACGGAAGCTCCAGTTGAAGAACCGGAAGATGTAGTTGAAGTCAATGTGGTGGAAGAAGCTGCCATGGCCTATTTTGCCGATTATCCCGAGAACATGCATATGATCGCAATGGCCGATTTAATGCCTTTAATTGATGCGGGAGATGAAATGTTTATCATCGACGCCAGAGCAGCAGACGCTTACGCAGAAGGCCACCTGGCCGGCGCAGTAAACATGCCTTTCGCCAGCACGGCGATTGCCGACAATTTGGAAGTCATTCCCGATGATGTTCCTGTATATGTATATTGCTATAGTGGGCAAACTGCGTCCCAGGTTACTTCTGTGCTGAACGCAGCCGGAAAACCCATTACCAATATCCGAGGCGGATGGAATCGTGGAATTTCCAAAGCAGAAGGCTTTGAAGCTTATGTGAGCACGGAAGAAGTAGCAATGCCTACGGATGTATATGCTGTAGATGCAGATCTGAAAGCAGCAGTAGAAGATTATTTTGCCACCGTTGCTTCCTATAATGGAACCGACTATGCAAATCAGAACATCTCTGTGGAAAAAGTAAAAGAAATCGTGGATTCCGGATCAGACGATTATGTCATTTTGTCTGTTCGACAAGCTGTTGATTATGCAGAAGCTCATGTACCGGGTGCTATGAATATTCCTTTCGGGGCGGGGATGCAAGAAGCACTTGTAGACCTTCCCATGGACAAAACCATCGTGGTTTATTGTTACACAGGTCATACCGCATCTCAGACTGTAGGGATTTTGAGACTTCTGGGATACGAAGCTTTGAACATGGCTTTTGGCATGGGTAGTGTTGAAACCGAAGTAGGATGGCTGGGGGCCGGTTTTGAAACCGAAGCGGCCGAATAGTAGAAAGTTCAATTACTTTTACTTTTATTTGACAGTACAAAAAATAATTAGCAAGTAACATGACCTTGGGTGCAGAAAAGTTCTTTTCTGCACCCAAACTATTTTTTCCTCCGAAAGGGGACTTTGAGATATAATGGAGAGCAAAGGAAAGCAGTGCTCAATGGTGTATGGGGGAGAGAATGAGGCGATTTATGAGTGGGTTGTTTGGAATTATAGGGATATTGATTTTGGCCTTTGGAATACTCATTTTTTGGCTTCATGTGAATGAGTATCGTCCTGGGCCGGTAGAAAAGTTGGTGACGGGTGAACAAAATGGAACCCAAATGGAAATAGAGCAACCAATCACGATTTTATCCTTCAATATCGGGTATGGAGCCTTGTCTAAAGAAATGGATTTTGTAATGGATGGGGGAAAGATGTCTTATCCGGATTCTGCTCAAGTCATTCATCGCAACATGGAGGGTATGGTCCTTGCTATTGAGAAGGAAAATCCAGATATCTTGTTGATTCAGGAAATTGATCGGGTGTCCAAGCGAAGCTACTATGTCGATCAGGTAGAATTTTTGGAAGACAAACTGGAAAAACCTTCACTCTACGCCACTAATTTCCGGTGCGGCTATGTGCCATTTCCCATTCCTGGAATGCTGGGAAAAGTCGAGAGTGGTTTGGCAATTTTTCACCATTACCCGATAGAATCTGCCTTTCGAATCGCTCTCCCCGGCTCTTTTAAATGGCCGGTGCGATTAGCTCAACTGAAACGTTGTTTGCTGGTAGAAACCATACCTTTGGCAGGGACCGACAAAAAGTTAGTGCTTATCAACCTTCATCTGGAAGCCTATGATGATGGTGGAGGCAGAGCAGCGCAGACCCAGGCGCTGGCTTCTTTGATGAAGGAAGAATGGCAAAATGGAAATTATGTAATAGCGGGAGGAGATTGGAATCAAACATTCCCCGGTGCAGATCCGGAAAAGTATCCTTTGGTAGATACGAAAACTTTTGTGGCCGGAAAGGTGGATAGAGAATTTTGGAATCAGTGGGAGTTTTTTTATGATGAAGAGACCCCCACCAGCCGGTTGTTGAATCGACCCTATGATCCACAGCATTCCGAAACGCAATATTATGTAATCGATGGGTTTGCCGTTTCTCCCAACATCCAGGTGGTCGAAGTGAAAACCCTAGACCATGAATTTCAGTATTCGGATCACAATCCGGTAGTGATTAAACTTTGGCTTAAACAGGAAGAGCATTAAGATGGTAAGAAAATTGAAAAACCCCGAAAGCGGGGTTTTGGTTGGTTTTACTGGCGGTATGAATGATAAAAATTATTCCGTTGTTTCTTCCTCTTCTTCTTCCGTATCTTCACCAGGAACCTCTGGTGAAGAGGCTGCCATAGCCGCGGCGTTTTCCAACGCTTTTTCATATTCTGCAAAAATTGCTTCTTTGATGCGATTTCGGGTTTCGGAAGTGAGAGGATGGGCAATGTCTCGAAAATCACCTTCTCCCATTTTCCTGCTGGGCATCGCAATAAATAGCCCGTTCTGTCCTTCGATGACCTTGATGTCATGAACAACGAACTCTTCGTCGAAGGTGATGGAAACCACTGCTTTCATCTTTCCTTCATCGTTGACTTTTCGCACTCGTACATCCGTAATGTTCATACTTACTACCACCCTTTCTTTGCCGCGTAAACCAAGTCCACACCGCAATCACGGTATTTCCCAGTAATTATACAAGAAAGGGGTTCAAATTACAAGAATTTCGTCTAAAAAATCTGATTATTCGGAAAGAATGTGAGTTTTCGATTTTCCTCATCCAAAGGTCCCATATATACGATGGGGACATAATTATCAATCTTTTTTTTCTCCGGCTCCTGGGATACAATTACCGCACCGGTAGATATCACTTCGATGTCAAACTCTGAAAGAATGTCGGAGATTCCTTTAACAGAACCGCCTCCTCTCATGAAATCATCAATAATAATAGCCCGAGATCCGGGAGTAACTGCCCGCTTGGCAATGCTCATTTTTTGAATACGGTCATAGGAGCCGGAAAAGTAATTGATAGAAACCGTAGAACCCTCACTGATTTTCGTTTCTCTTCGGATGACGACCAGGGGTAGATTCAGAAGAAAAGCCGTCATCACGGCCACCGGGATTCCTTTGGTTTCAATAGTGGCTACCAAATCTGCCTCGGCGTTTTGAAATTTTCTGGAAAAAATAGTTGCCAGCCTTTTGACTAAATGTGCATCAAACATTAAATCGGAACTATAAAGAAATCCACCTCCTAAGAGGCGGCTTGGATCCGTGAGTTTTTGGCATAACTCTTCCTGAAGCAACAAGGTGTCTTTGTTCGATATGTAAGGAACAAAGCGAACACCGCCTGAGGCTCCCGGTGTGGTTTCAATAAAACCAAGTTGGCTGTCTCTCAAAATTTCTTTGGCGGTGGTGATGTCTTCGCTGATGCTGGATTTTGCCGCTCCAAACTGATCACAAAAGGTTTTGAGGCCAAAGGTCTGGTTGGGGGAGTCCGACAAAATTTTAATCAAACTACCCACGCGATGGGTTCGTTTCATAGGAGAGTCCTTTCCATAAACGCGAACGATAAAGTGTGTTGATACAATATTATTCGCTGAATTGAAAAATGTCAATTGTGGATAATATTTTTGAAATGGGTCCTTTGATATGATATACTAATTATGCAAAAAGTGGAGGTTAAGATGAATCATTTAGAGGACCATAAACAAATACACTGCATAGGCATCGGAGGAATCGGGCTTTCCGCTCTTGCAGAGATATTAATGAATCGGGGATTTCGAGTCACCGGTTCGGACATGAAAGAATCCGATGTGACAGACCGTCTCATATCAAAAGGCGCCAATGTTTTTTTGGGCCATAGAGGAAAAAATGTAGAAGGAGCTGATTTGGTAGTTTACTCCGCAGCAGTAGGAGAAGACAATCCCGAGTTGGTTCGAGCCAAAGAGTTGTCGATACCCGCCGTTACAAGGGCAGATTTGTTAGGCACCTTGATGGGGGAGTATTCCAGTAGCATCGCTGTATCCGGGACCCACGGAAAAACCACAACCACCTCGATGGTGTCTTTAATTTTGGAAAAAGCAGGGAAAGACCCTACCATTTTAATAGGTGGAAATCTTCCGGAAATCGGAGGCAATGTAAAGGTAGGGCAGGGCAATTATTTTGTTACAGAAGCTTGCGAATATATGGATAGTTTTTTAAACTTAAAGCCAAAGATTGAAATCATTTTGAACATCGATTCCGACCATCTGGATTACTTCAAGGATATCGACCATATTGCCAAATCATTTCAAACTTTTGCCCATCTGGTTCCTCAAGATGGGTACATTATAGCGCTGGACTCCAACCCCTTTGTGAAAGCCGTGACCCAAGATCTTCCCAATGTCATCACCTTTGGGCTAACAGAAATGTGCAATTATTGGGCCAAGAATATTCGTTTCACTGAAGCCGGATATCCTCTCTATGATCTTTACCATGGAGAAGATTTTCTAGTGGAAATGGAACTGTCGGTACCCGGAGAACATAATGTTTTAAATTCTTTGGCTGCCTTTGCTTGCGGGCATACATTGGGAGTGGATCCTCAATCTATGAAAGAAACTCTCAAAGTTTTTCGTGGAACTCAACGCAGGTTTGACATCCAAGGACGAACCGACAGGGGTGTAGTCATCGTGGATGACTATGCACATCACCCTACGGAGATCCGTGCCACACTCCGTGCGGCTCGAAATATGCCATTGAAGAACCTTTGGTGTTTGTTTCAACCGCATACCTACACCAGAACCATGGCTCTATTTGATGAGTTTGTGGAGTCTTTTGATGATGCAGATTGTTTGGTCATGGCGGAAATTTATGCAGCCAGAGAAAAAAACATATATAAAATCAGCTCTCAAACCCTTGTTGAAAAAATAAAAGAACATAATCCGGGTCGGTTTGCCTATTACTTTGAAACCTTTGAGGAAATTGCCGACTTTGTATATCAAAATGCCCAAGAAGGAGATTGTATTATTACTATGGGCGCGGGGGATATTTACAAAGTTGGGGAGATGATCTTGGAAAAGGATTTTTTATAGGAGGAAGGTATGAATTACGAGGATCACATGGCCCTTGAGGAAGAGCGTAGAATTCGAAACAAAAAATGGGTAGAAAAGGGTGTGAGTTTTACAGACTTGGAACGAGCTTATATCGATAAGGAAGTTACCATCGGCTCGGGAACCCATATTGGGCCCAATGTGGTATTGGAAGGGGCCACATCCATCGGTTTCGGGTGTCAGATTAGAGGGAATACACGGATTAAAGATTGCATTATCGGAGATGAAACCGAAGTGGAAGCTTCTGTGCTTATAGACAGTGAAGTGGGCAACGGTACGAAAATCGGCCCTTTTGCTTATTTAAGGCCGGGAAGTAAAGTAGGGAACCACTGTAAAATAGGAGATTTTGTGGAAGTTAAAAACTCCTCTTTTGGGGATGGCAGCAAAGCATCTCATTTGACCTATATCGGAGATTCTGATGTGGGGAAAGATGTGAACATCGGGTGCGGAGTGATATTTGTTAATTATGATGGTCGGGACAAGCATCGATCCATAGTGAAGGATGGTGCCTTTATCGGTTGCAATACCAATTTGTTGTCTCCGATAACGGTAGAGGAAGAGGCGTATATCGCTGCGGGAAGTACGGTTACCACCAATGTACCAAAAAGAGCGCTATATGTTGCCAGAGCAAAAGGAAAGGTAATCGAAGGTTGGGTGGAAAGAAGAGGTTTGTTGAAAAAGAAAGGGAAGGTGTAATAAAAAGATGAAACAGGCGGCATTTGCGGACTTCAAAGTATTTGCGGGAAATTCTCATTTGGGACTGGCGGAAGAAATCGCCTCCATCATGGGAAAGCCCTTAGGCAAGGCATCGGTTTCCACCTTTAGTGATGGAGAAATCGCTGTCAACTTATGGGAAACGGTGCGGGGTATTGATTGTTATATCATTCAATCCACGTGCGACCCCGTTAACAACAATCTAATGGAACTGCTCATAATGATTGATGCTATGAAAAGGGCGTCCGCAGGCCGAATCAATGCCATCATCCCCTATTATGGTTATGCCAGACAGGATCGCAAAACCAAAGCAAGAGATCCCATTACCGCCAAGTTGGTGGCAGACCTTCTTGTGGCGGCGGGGGCAGACCGTGTACTGACCATGGATTTGCATGCAGCTCAGATACAGGGCTATTTTAACATCCCGGTGGATCATTTGTTGGGAGTTCCTATTCTGGTGAAGTATTTCAAAGATCGGGCCATCGAAGACCTAGTGATTGTTTCTCCGGACCATGGTTCGGTAACCCGGGCGCGAAATATGGCGCAGCCCTTGAATGTACCCATTGCTATTATTGATAAAAGAAGACCGGAGCCCAACAAAAGTGAAATCATGAATATTATCGGAGAAATCGAGGGTATGAATTGCGTGTTGGTGGATGATATGATTGACACAGCTGGAACCATTACAAATGGAGCCATTGCATTGATGGAAATGGGAGCCAAATCCGTAATGGCATGTGCTACCCACCCTATTTTATCCGGTCCGGCTATCGAACGGTTGGCCAGCTCTCCCATTCATGAGTTGGTACTATTAAACACGGTGCCCATTCCAGAAGAAAAAAGGATTGCTTCTATGAAGATTTTGTCGGTAGCACCTTTGTTTGCAGAAGCTATGCTTCGGGTGTTCACCAACGATTCCATCAGTAAGCTTTTTGATTAAAGGATTAGGAGAAAGATCAATCGGCATGTATGTGATTGTTGGCCTGGGAAATCCCGGTCGAAAATATCAAAATACCCGCCACAATTTGGGTTTTATCACCATCGATCAACTGGCGGAAAAGCACGAAATTAAAGTAACAAAACTGGCATTTAAAGCATTGGTTGGTGATGGGGTCATTGCCAACCAAAAAGTTTTATTGGTAAAACCTCAAACCTACATGAACCTTTCTGGAGAAGCGGTAGTACAAATTATGAGATACTATAAAATACCTCTGGAAAACCTTCTGGTGATTTATGATGATGTAGATATTGAAACCGGAAAGATCCGTATTCGGAAAAAGGGTTCCGCGGGATCCCATAACGGAATGAAATCCATCATCTATCAAATACAATCTGATGAGTTTCCAAGAATACGAATCGGTATAGGGGGGGAGCGCAAGCTGTCTCTACGGGATTTTGTGACGGGAGGATTTTCGAAAGAGGAGAAGCCGTTGTTGGAAGATGCGGTACGGCGATCTGTGGGAGCCATCGAAAGTATCATAGCTGAAGGTGTTGATCGAGCCATGAATCGTTACAACGGGTGAAGAAATGAAACAATATACCGGGATTTCTGAAAGTCGAACCGCGAAAGTGGTTGCCGATTTATGGAAAGAAAAGAAGGGCAAAGTGCTGTTGGTGGTTTCCACACCTCTTCGGGCCAGGAGATTGGCTGCAGACCTTTCTTTTTTTGTGGAAGAAAATATTTTTCTGATGCCAGCAGACGAAGGTACTTTTTTACGATATGAAGCTAAGAGCAAAGAAGAGTTATGGGAACGGATGGCAGGACTGAAAGGACTGTTGTCAGACGCTCCGGGTGTGGTGATTGCCCCTATTTCCGCATGTTTGCGCAAGTTGCCGCCCCCATCCTATTATCAAGAAAAAGAAATCGGATTATGTCGTGGTGGAGAATACCCCTATGAAGAGCTAACGCTGGGATTAAACCAGCTGGGTTATGAGCGGCTTCCCATGATTACAGATCCCGGTCAGTTCAGTGTTCGTGGGGCCATTATCGATGTGTTTTCTCCAGATGCAGAGTATCCCGTACGGTTGGAATTCTTTGACCAAGAGTTGGAATCCATACGTACTTTCGATATCAAGACACAACGATCCATAGCTCAGATAAGCAAAGTGACACTGTACCCCGCATCGGAAGTGTTGGTAAATGAAAAGATGCTTCAACTGGGCTGGGAAAAGATTCATGATGAATATCAGAAATGGATTGAGCTGACAGAAACAGAAAACCCGGAAAGAGCGCGAGAACTTGAAAAAAGACGGAGCCAACTGGAAGAGAATATTCTGATCGGCAAAAATCGGCAGGTGATGGAGCAGAATGCCGAATACTTTTACCCACACACCTCTTATTTGTGGGAATACCTGAAACGAGAGGACATGTTGGTAGTAGAGGATCCTCAGCGGATTTTGGAAGAAGCGGCCAACCGGGAAGAAGAAGGTCTGAAGGAGTGGGAAGTGTTGCTTTCTATGGGGCGGGCCATTCCAAAAGATAAAGAGAGAATCATACATGCGGATACTTTTTGGGAGTGCCTCAAAGAGTTGGACAAACCACAACAGAATCAGGAAGATCCGGGAAACAGGGTATTAATCACCCCCTTCCCCATAGAAATCCCCGGAATAATTGTGGAGAGTTCCGCGGCCATTTCTTCGAAGCAGGCGCCTGTTTACAATGGGAGTGTGGATGTCTTTGTGAAGGATATAAAGAAGTACCACGCTTTGGGTTATGAAATTATTATCGCCTGTTCCAGCCAGGACCGGGAGAAGAATCTAAGGGATTTGCTGGAAAGAGAAAACCTTAAAGGTAGAATTGTTCTGCGCCAAGGAATATTAACCTCCGGCATGGAATTCCCGGAAGAGAAACTTTTGATATTGTGGGATGGAGATATTTTTACCACCGGCAAACAAAAATCCAGGCGGAAAAGGAGAACAAAGGAAGGACAAGCCATCAAGGCCTTCACAGACCTTTCCAAGGGAGATTTTGTGGTGCACGAAAGCCATGGTATTGGTCGATTCGTGGACATTCAACAGCTTACGGTAGAAGGGACGAAAAAGGACTATCTAAAAATAAAATATGCGGGGGAAGATACGCTCTATATCCCGGTGGAGCAAATGGATCTAATTCAGAAATACATCGGTTCAGATGGAGCATCACCTAAGATTAATAAGTTGTCCGGACCGGAATGGAAGAGAACCAAGGCCAATGCCAAGGAGGCCATTCTTGAAATGGCCCAGGAAATTTTGGAACGTTCGGCGGAGCGAGCTGCTCTACCCGGCTATGCCTTTGGCCCGGACACCCCCTGGCAACAAGAGTTTGAAGATCAATTTCCCTATACGGAGACAGAGGATCAACTGCGTTGTGTGGAAGAGATTAAAGTGGATATGGAGAAGCCGGAACCCATGGATCGACTACTCTGTGGAGATGTAGGATTTGGAAAAACAGAGGTGGCAGCGCGGGCGATTTTCAAATGTGTGGCGGAAGGGAAACAGACGGCGATTTTGGTCCCCACCACCCTCTTGGCAAATCAACATTATCACACCTTGACTCAACGGTTTGAACGATTTCCTTTTCGTGTAGAGATGTTGTCCCGGTTCCGGACGGATAAAGAACAAAAAATCATTGTGGAAAAAGTGAAGAGTGGTGCCGTTGACATCATCATTGGCACCCACCGGTTGCTTTCCAAAGATGTGGGATTTAAGGATTTGGGGCTTCTGGTCATCGATGAGGAGCAACGATTTGGAGTGAGGCATAAAGAAACCATCAAAGAGCTTCGAAGTCATGTGGACGTCCTGGCTCTATCCGCCACACCCATTCCCCGTACACTGCATATGTCCCTGACAGGAATCCGGGATATGAGTTTAATTGAAGATCCGCCGGAAGAAAGATACCCGGTGCAAACTTATGTGTTGGAAGAAGATGAGTTGGCCATTCAAGAAGCGATTCGGAAAGAATTAAAGCGGGGCGGCCAAATTTATGCGGTGTATAATCGGGTGAGAGGGATCATGCGAGTGGCCAGACACTTGGCTAAGCTGGTGCCCGAAGCCAGATTGGCGGTGGGCCATGGTCAGATGAATGAAGGCGCATTGGAAGATGTGATGTTGGGGTTTGTGGAAGGGGAGAAAGATATTCTGTTGTCCACCACCATCATTGAAGCAGGTTTGGATATTCCCAATGTTAATACCATCCTTATATTGGAAGCGGATCATTATGGCCTGTCCCAACTATATCAGCTAAGGGGTCGAGTGGGGCGTTCCAACCGACTTGCCTATGCCTATTTATTTTATCGGAGAGGCAAGACTCTTAGCGAAGCGGCGGAAAAAAGGCTGCGAGCCATCCGCGAGTTTACAGAGCTGGGTGCAGGATTCAAGGTGTCCATGCGTGACTTGGAAATCCGTGGGGCCGGTAATTTGCTTGGCACACAACAATCCGGACATATGATGACAGTGGGATATGAGCTTTATATACGTTTATTGGAAGAAGCCATACTCACACTTCAGGGTAAACCCATTCCGGCAGAAAAACAAGACACTTCGGTGGAACTGAAAGCGTCGGCCTATATCCCCACAGAATACGTGCCGGATGAAGTGTTGAAGCTGGAAATGTATAAGAAAATAGCGGATGCAGATACACGAGAAGAGATGGCAGAGCTGGAAGAGGAAATGAGGGATCGGTTTGGGGATGTTCCCGCTACCGTTACCACCTTGCTGACGATTTCTCTTATTCGCTCCCTGGCTGAAGAGTTGGCCATCACCCGCATCGCAGAAGAAAAAGGGAAAATTCTATTTTATGTTGCCAAGGATAATCCTATTGAACCTGTTGGATATGCCAACTTATATGAAACATTTGGAAAACGTGTGGAGATTGGAGGAAGTGTAAAGCCTCTGATTAAGTTGGCAACAGATGAAAAACAGAAGCTGGAGGAAACCCTGGCATTTTTGGAAATTCTAAAAGGCCTGTGATATAATGAGCCATCCTGGCATCTCATGGGATGGTGGGGAGAAGGAGGAGAAAATGCTGTTTAAAAACATTACAATACTGGATAGAGATTTGGTCCCTCAGGAAAATATGTACGTGGGGACATTGAATCGAAAAATTCACTATATCGGCAAAATTTTTCCGGAAAACCACACCATGTACGGGGAAACCTTTGATGGGAAAGGAAAGCTCCTTATGAGTGGATTCTTCAATAATCATGCCCATTCTCCCATGACATTGATGAGGGGATACGGGGAGAATATGGTTTTGAAAGATTGGTTGGAAAAGAGGATATTCCCCTTTGAGGCGCGATTGCATGGACAGGATGTCTATTATGCCACCTTGCTTGCCATGGCAGAGTCCTTGCGATTTGGGATCGTATCTACCACGGATATGTATTATTTTTCAAAGGACATGGTGCATGCCATTTCAGAAAGCGGTGCAAAGAACAATCTATCCAGGAGTATCGCCAATTTCACGGGAGAAGACTTATGGAGTCTGCCGGGAGCCGCCGAGATGAAGGAATTACACGAAAATTATCACATGGCGGAGGAAGGAAGAATTCGGGTCGATATGAGTCTGCATGCGGAATACACTTCAGACCCTGGTACGGTAGCGGCTTTGTCAAAATATACCCAGGAAATTGGTGCCCATATGCATGTCCATGTTTCTGAGACCCTAGAAGAGCATCAAGCATGCAAGGGGCGTCACGGAAAAACACCAACTGCATATTTGAGAGATTTGGGTTTATTTGAAACACCTACCACAGCAGCACATTGTGTTTGGGTGGAAGAAGCAGATATGGACTTGCTCCAAGAGAAGGGTGTTACGGTAGCGGTGAATCCCATTAGCAATTTGAAACTGGCCAGCGGTGTTTGCAATGTTCCCGCCTTGTTGGAAAAGGGAATCAATGTTACCATTGGTACCGACAGCGTGGCCAGTAACAACAGCTTAAATTTTTTGGAAGAAATGAAAGCGTTTGCATTGGCATCCAAGATGCAGTTCAAAGACCCAACGAAAGTCACTCCCAGGGAAACCATTTTTGCAGCCACCAGAGCGGGTGCACTGGCGCAAGGGAGAAAGGATACGGGGCTTTTGGAAGAAGGGTATTTAGCGGATCTGGTGGTGCTCGATATAAGTGGTGTTCACATGAAACCAGTGCATAATCTTTTGAATAATCTAGTGTATTCCTCTTCCGGAAGTGATGTGGTGTTGACCATGGTGGATGGAAAGGTGTTGTATCGAGAAGGAATGTTCCCTACCATAGATGTGGAGAAAGTGGTTTACGAAACCGAAAAATCCGTTGCACGAATTTTATCAGAATGTTAGACACGGGAGTGTAGAATGGCAAAAAAATCCTTTTTTCAAGGTGCGGTAATTTTGGCGGTAGCGGGCATCATCATCAAGGTGTTGGGCGCTTTTTTCAGGATTCCGCTGGCCAACATGATTGGAACCCAAGGGATGGCTTATTATCAAGCCGCCTATCCCGTATATGTGTTTTTTATGATGTTGGCCACGGCGGGGATTCCGGTGGCCATCTCCAGAATGGTTTCTGAAAGGATGGCAATGGACAATCACCATGGTGCACACAAAGTGTTCCGGGTTTCTCTGGTGTTGCTACTCACCATCGGCCTTGTCTCGTCTTCCCTTTGTTTTTTTGGGGCCGGACTCATTGTAAAATGGATCAACATGGAGGGTGCCTATATTGCCATGCGCTCCATTGCTCCGGCATTGCTGTTTGTTTCCGTGATGGCCGCTTTTCGCGGGTACTTTCAAGGAATGCAAAATATGAAGCCAACGGCCACTTCCCAAGTGATTGAACAGCTTTTTCGGGTTAGTGTTGGTTTGTCTTTGGCCTATGTTTTCATCAAGATGGGCACCATGGAAGCGGCGGGTGGTGCAGCCTTTGGGGCTACCATCGGAGGCATTGCCGGACTTTCTGCTGTGGCGATGATTTATGGGATCAAGAAAAAGGATTTCAGAGAAGACATTCTCAGAACCTCTCATATGGAAGAAGAAACAGGGCCTGTGATTCTATCAAAAATATTTGTCATAGCCGTGCCGATTACCATTGGTGCTGCCATTATGCCTATTATGAATTTCATTGATGTGGCCATTATCATGCGAAGATTGGAATCCGCAGGCTACATATTATCTCAGGCGGAAGATCTCTATGGTCAGCTTTCCGGCTTTGCAGGCCCCTTAATCAATTTCCCTCAGGTGTTGACCCAAGCGGTGGCCATGAGTTTAGTTCCTACCGTGGCCATGGGATGGAAACAGAGGGACATGGGATTTCTGCACAGTAATATTCAGCTAGGGCTTCGAACTGCTATGTTGGCAGGATTTCCTTGCGCCATTGGGTTATTGGTGTTGGCACAGCCGATTATGACTCTGCTATATCCTTTCCAACGAGAGAGTGCATTGGCCGCCGCCCCTATTTTGATGATTATGGCGGTAGGTGTTATATTTCTATCTACGGTGCAGACCTTGACTGGTGTTCTCCAGGGGGTGGGCAGACAGTTGATTCCCGTTCGTAATTTGGCCATCGGTGCTTCCGTAAAAATAGGAATCACGTGGTGGTTGGCAGGTATTTACCAAGTGAATGTAAAAGGAGCCGCCATCGGTACGGTTTGTGCTTATCTGGTGGCAGCCATCCTGAATCTGATGGCTGTTAGAAAATACACCGGCACCTCCTTCGACTTGTCTCTGACTTTTTTCAAACCGGGAGTGTCTGCTCTGATTATGGGAGGAGCCGCCTTTGGAATCTACCAAGGGGCATACCTGCTTTTGGGATCCAATGCGTTGGGAGTGGTAATAGCCATCGGAGGGGCTGTCTTTCTTTATGCCGGGTTGCTTTTCGCTACAAAGGCTGTAACCAGTGAGGAGTTGTCCAAGATGCCAAAAGGCGGGAAGATTCTCAAGGTGGTGGAAGTAGTTCGAAGGAAGGCGAATGGGAGCCGTGGGAAAGAATCGAAAAAGTAGAAAGCATTGAGGAGCAGTATGAATCAAGAAAAACAAAGACGGGATTTTTCACGATTTACACAAGAAGCCAAGACAGCAGAAGAGGCGATGAACCGCTTGCTGGAAATCGTACAAATTCTCAGGGAGGAGTGTCCTTGGGATCGACAACAGACTCATAAAAGTCTGAGAAGTTGTCTTTTAGAAGAAGCTTATGAAGTGGTGGATGCCATCGACCGGGAAGACGATGACAATTTGGAAGAAGAGTTGGGAGATGTTCTTTTGCAGGTAGTATTCCATGGCATTCTAGCTGAAGAAACAAACAAATTTAATTTCATGACCATTGCGAACCGGGAGTGCGAGAAAATGCTTCGCCGACATCCCCATGTTTTTTTGAAAGAAAAAGTTGATTCTATTGACAAAGCCCTTGAAAAATGGGAGAATGTCAAGAGAAAAGAACAAGAAGATGTCTCTCATACCCATCGACTTTTGGGGGTTCCCAGGGCCTTGCCGGCTTTGATTCGAAGCTATAAGCTACAAGCAAAGGCGGCGGAAGCCGGGTTCGATTGGGAAGAGGTGTCCGGGGCTTTTCGGAAGCTGGAAGAAGAGTTGTTGGAGTTAAAAGAGGCAGCCGAAGGGAAAGACCCTGGTCGAATGGTCGACGAGTTGGGAGATTTGATTTTTTCCGCGGTGAATGTGGCTCGATTTTTGGGGGTTAATCCAGAAGAAGCTCTGAACTCTACTTCAGAAAAGTTCGTAAAGCGTTTTTCCGAGGTGGAGCAAGGGGCCAAAGCGCTTGGAAAGAGATTGGAGCAAATGTCTCTGGAAGAGATGGATGTACTTTGGGAGCAGGCGAAGAGTTCGGGAAACATCAAGTAAGTCCATGGTGTCATCGGAATCATGAAGGAGGAATTGTACACATGAATAAGGCAGATTTAGTAACTGCAGTAGCAGACAAGACGGGTTTTACCAAGAAAGACGCAGAAGTTGCCGTGAATGCATTTATCGATGTGGTTGAAACTGCATTGGTCAAAGGAGAGAAGGTACAGCTGATTGGTTTCGGAACCTTTGAAACCAGAGCGAGAAAGGCGAGACAGGGGAGAAATCCCAGAAAGCCTGGCGAAGTGATTAAGATCGCCGCATCCAAAGCGCCTGTTTTTAAAGCAGGGAAAGCGCTGAAGGATGCCGTAAATAAATAAGTCGAGTTTATGAAGTGGAGGGCGGCATGGTCCGCTCTCTTTTTTTTCCTTCTTTCATGGTTTAAGGAGAAGAAACAATGCGAGTGGATAAGTTTTTAAAGAATTCCAGACTAATCAAGAGGCGAACAATCGCCAAAGAAGCTTGTGATGCCGGGAAAGTGGAAATAAACGGCAAGTTGGCTAAAGCGGGTAGCGAAGTAAAGGAAGGGGATGAAATTACTCTGCTGTTGGGAAGGGGCCCGTTACGAGTTCGAGTTCGCCAGCTTTCGGAATCCGTTCGCAAAGAAGATGCCCTGGGGATGTATGAGATTATTGAATAGAGAAAACGGGAGGCACTTTCGCTATGAAAAAACATTCTAAAATAACACAATTGGTAGTCATTTCCTTTATGATTGCTTTGGAGGTGATTCTTACCAGAATTTTTGCCATATTTATTCCTACTTCATTCCGAATATCCTTGGGATTTTTACCAGTGTCCATGACAGCGATTTTATACGGCCCGATTTGGGCTGGCGTGGCTTATGCCATGGGAGATCTTATTGGAATGCTGCTGTTTCCAATGGGGCCGTATTTCCCGGGGTTTACACTCACTGCTTTTCTGACAGGCCTTACCTTTGGCCTAGTTCTGCACAAGAAAGAGATCACCATAAAAAGGACATTGATAGCGTCCCTCATCGTGGTAATATTTTGGGATTTAATGATGACCACCTATTGGATTTATTTATTATATGATCAAGCCTTTCTCGCTATGTTGCCTATGCGATTTGTAAAGGGAATCGTAACCGTGGCACTTCACATCACCCTTGTTCCATTGACTTGGAATAAATATCTTTCAAAACTTGAGTTTTTAAAAAAATCATGAAAAACAACTACTATTACTATGTGGCCTTAAACGTTTCCTCTTATGCAGCCATTGGCATGTTGTTGCCCCTGTTGGGCCAGTATTTGAATTTTTTAGAGTTCTCTGGAAAACAAATCGGTATCATCACGGCGATGGCCACTGCGACGGCTATTTTTGCCACCACATTTTGGGGAGCAAAGTATGCCAATAGCCCTCGGAAAAAGAGAGTGGTGATTTTTCTGTGCATTTCATCGGCAGTGATTGGATCGGGGCTTTTGGCTTTTTCTTCGTACGGGACTTTTTTGGTAGGGTTTATGGTTCTCTATTTCTTCCAATCGCCGTTGATGGGATTAAACGATGCGATGACTATTGAATCCGGACAACCCTTCAGCGCTATACGTAAATGGGGTTGCATCGGATTTGCTCTCGCCACATTTTTTGCAGGGCGTTTAGCGGAGACGGTAGGAATTTTTGTGATTTTCCCACTGTATTCTTTGGCATTTTTGTTGGCCGCTTTGGTCATTGTGTTTATTTTGCGCATGGAAAAAAACAGCCTTCTTTTGGAAAGAATGGAAACAGCGAAGAGGGAAGAATCCCAGTGCTCCGGGAACAAGCAGCGGATGGGGTATGATGAAATTATAAAGAATCGAAGATTGATGGCGCTGATTGCCAGTTCCTTTTTCTTGTTGGGAACCAATGTGGCGAACAATACTTATTTCAGTTTTCTATACATTGAAGGCGGTGGCACTTTAGCAGGTGTTGGAACCGTATTTCTTTTAATGGTAGGTAGCGAGACGGTTTTCATGGCTTTTTCCAGTAGAATTTCTGCAAAAATTGGATTGGAACGAGCTGTTCTGATTGCCATGTTGATTTCCGTAGTGAGATTTCTTTGGTATAGTACAGGACCTTCTTATACATGGCTTTTGGCCTTCTTCTTTTTACAGGGAGCGGTAAATGGAATTCTTTTGGTAGAATTTATCCGCTATATTCATCAAACGGTAAAGCCTGCTCAACTGGGGTTGGCCATTTCGCTGTACTATGCCATTTCCAATAATCTCTCCACCATCTTTTGCCAATTTATTGGCGGCCTTGCCTTGGATTATGGAGGCGGGCCCGGAGTGTATCTATTTTTTGCATGGTATAACATTATCGGGGTTATTCTATATGTGATTTTTGGCCTATATAAAAGGTAAGAAAAAAACCGGCCAAAAACATGGAAAAACATGAAAATGTATGTTGACAAAGAGGACCTCAGATAGTATTATATAACTTGCCGCCACGGGAGACCGGGTGGAAACAGGGGCGTCAAAAACCCTTGTGAACCTTGAAAACTTCATAGTGTAGAAATTTAGTCAAAGGGAGCCCGAGAGGGTTTCCATAAGAAAGACTAAATGTACAATCAATCCACAAGATTGGTAAGAAATTCATCATGGGAAACCGTGATGAGGGTCTAAAAGTACAATTTCTTAAAAACAATAATTCTTAGAGATAAGAAAAAAGCGAAGCGCGAAAGCGGTTCAAAATGAGCAAGAACAACTTTGGTTTAACGGATTTTAACGAATCCTTAAATACCATATTTTAAGAGTTTGATCCTGGCTCAGGATGAACGCTGGCGGCGTGCCTAACACATGCA
>CAZAZF010000018.1:0-30350 GCA_964489555.1 uncultured Oscillospiraceae bacterium
GACGCCCCTGTTTCCACCCGGTCTCCCGTGGCGGCAAGTTATATAATACTATCTGGTATACCTGATGTCAACATCTTTTTTTCTTTTTTTTGCTTTTCTTTTCAACACCTTCAGAGAAGCTGAAGAAGGACCTCTTTTAAGGGATTAAACAAGTTTGTTCTCTGTTTTCAACAACAAAATTCCGGTTTTGGCTCTCAAGAACATTGCGACTCCGGAGGGTTTAATGGTAAAATTAAATATCCGTTATAGCGTATCTGAATCGCTGTTGCAACGTTTCGATCAACCTATATGGAGGAGAAGGAAAATGAAAAAAATATTGGTACTATTGTTGGCGTTTACTTTGGTCTTTGCTTTTGCCGCTTGTGGCGGCGGCGCAGAGGCGGAAGGAGAAGGTCCCGAAACCCCTGATGTATTTGAAATGCCCGCTGATTTGGCTGCTTTCATAGAAGCAGAATTGGCCGTTATTGCTGAAATTGGCGAAGCCATCTCCGGAGAGTGGGCAGACCAGCACGCCGAGTTGGTGGCCGCTGGAGACGGGCAAGATAACGATCTCTATTGGGCGTTAAAACCCACCCTGGATGATTTCCGTGTAAGCAGCGGGGCTTACTATGTATATTGCATGGTTCCCGACGAGAACGGAGATTACCTCATTACAGTAGATGGCTCCGAAGAGCCGGATGACTGGATGGTAAACTATGGTTTCGAAGTGCAATTTGGAGAAGCCTGGAATGGAGAAGTGGCAGCGGCCCGTTCCGGTTGGGATGACGATGTGCCTATTTGGTCTTGCTTTGCGCCTGTCACCAACAGTGCCGGCGAAGTGGTAGCCATCGTAGGCATTGACATGCCTTGTGAAATTTTGGAAGACTATCCGGAATGGAACAGGGATCGCGAGGAATGGAATGGATTAGAAGACTAAAGCAAGCGGACTTCTCTATTGTTATAACGGAAAAAAAGAGAACCAAGGGGAGCCGGTATTCATCGGCTCCCCTTTCTCTTCTGCACTCTTGAAATCCGTCTTTATTCTTTATTCTTTCACAATCCCCAACTTTCCCACAATGGCTTTTTCAATTTCCACAAGAACAAAGATGAATATCCCGGATAAAACCGGAAGCCCCCACCCCGGTACGTCCAACGGCACCGAACGAAACAGAAAATTCATCACCGGCAAATAGGTGAAAACAAGTTGGAAAAACGCCAAAATCAGAATCACATAGAAAACGATTCGGTTACCAAAAAATTCCCTGGTAAGGGCCGGTTGTGTAATCTGTCGACAATTCAATAGGTAAAACAACTCACAAAGCACCAATGTATTTACCGCCACTGTTCTGGCATACTCCAAATCAGCACCTTGATCCTTCCAATAGAGAAACGAACCCAAGGTGAAAAGGCCCACAGCAATAGATACCACAAAAATTCGAAAAGCAAAATACTTACTGATGATAGGCTCCTTTGGATCCCTCGGCGGCCTCTTCATGGTGATTTTCTCCATGGGTTCAAAGGCCAAAGACAGCCCCAGGGTCACCGCAGTAATCATATTAATCCAAAGTATTTGTGGCGGGGTAATGGGTAGGCTAAACCCCAAAAATATGGCCAGAACAATGCCCACCGCCTCGGCTCCGTTGGTAGGCAATATAAATAGTAGGGTTTTTCGAATGTTGGCATAGATTGTCCTGCCTTCTTCCACCGCGTGAACAATAGAAGCAAAGTTGTCGTCCACCAGCACCATGTCCGAAGCATCTTTGGAAACTTCTGTTCCCTTAATTCCCATGGCAATCCCCATATTGGCTCTCTTTAAAGCAGGTGCGTCGTTGACGCCGTCGCCTGTCATAGCACAAATTCCGCCATTTTCTTGGATGGCCTTCACAATTCGAAGTTTATGTTCCGGACTAGTTCGAGCGAAGACATGGCATGATTTTACTTCTTCCCTCAACTGCTGATCCGACATCTCCTCCAACTGACTGCCCACCAAAGAGGTTTTCCCGTCTCCAATTCCCAACTCTTTGCCGATGCTCATGGCCGTCAAGGCATGGTCTCCCGTAATCATCTTTACATCGATTCCCGCATCCTTGCATTGCCGCACCGCTTCCACCGCCTCTTCCCGCGGCGGATCGATCAACCCAAACACTCCCAGAAAAACCAATTGGTCTTGTAAATCTTCATGGGTCAAACGGGTTTTCTTTGCCTCAAGGGGAACATAGGCAGCACCCAGCATTCTTTGACCTTGACTGGCACCTTCTTTTATTTTTTCCTCCCAGAATTTCTGATTCAGAGGTTCTTCCCTGTCTTCCCTCATCTGAGATCTGCATAGCCCAATGACTCGTTCCGGCGCTCCATTTACAAACACGAAATATTCTCCGTCAATAAAATTCTCAGTGGCCATATATTTATAGTTGGAATCAAAGGGGATGGAGTACACCCGGTCCGGCATCCATTGCCTTTTGTCCATGCCACCTTTCATAGCAAGCACTTTGAGCGCTCCCTCCGTGGGCGCCCCCGTCAACTCCCACTCGCCACTCTCCAACTTGTTAATTTCCGAATCATTGCAAAGCCATGCACTTTCCAACATCCGGTTCAGGGCCAAGTCGGACCACTGGTTATCACAACCTTGTTGGCATAAAATTTCTCCCATCGGAGAATATCCGGAACCCTCCACCCGATAAGTGCTCTTCGCGGTAAAAGCAGAAACTGCCGTCATCTCATTTTTCGTCAGAGTTCCTGTTTTATCAGAACAAATCACCGTAACAGATCCTAAAGTTTCTACGGAAGGCAGTTTTCGCACGATGGCATTACGCCTCGCCATTTTTTGTACTCCGATTGCCAAGGTGATGGTCATGATGGCAGGAAGGCCTTCCGGTATAGCCGCCACTGCAATTCCAATGACAGCCGTGAAGATCTCTATCAAAGGGATGTTTCGAAGAAAATAACCGTATAAAAAGATTAGGACGGATAACCAAACAATGACCACAGAAATACCTTTTCCAAATTGGTTGATTTTCTGAATCAAAGGGGTTTCTATGTTCTGGGTGGTACGAATCATAGCATTGATTTTCCCCAACTCCGTGCCCAACCCGGTAGCCACTACAATTCCCGTGCCCGAGCCGTTGCGAACCGTGGTACCCATGTAGGCCATGGAGGTTCGATCTCCCAGTTCGGAGCCCTTTTCCACCGGTTGAATGAACTTCATGACCTCTTCCGCTTCTCCCGTAAGAGAAGCTTCTTCCACCCGCAAACTGGCACTGTCCAAAACCCGGATATCCGCCGGAATCTTATCACCGGATTTTACATAAACAATGTCTCCCGGAACCAATAAGGTGGCATTTATTTCCTTTTTCTTTCCGCTCCGGATTACAGTAGCACTGGAAGACATCATCTTCCGAATGCTCTCCAAAGCTTTTTCCGCTTTCCCTTCTTGAATGAACCCAATTAAGGAGTTGATAAGAACCACCCCTAAGATTACTCCCATGTCCACCCAGTGACGAAGCAGTCCTGTAATCAGAGCGGCCGCCAATAATACATAAATCAATGCATTGTGAAATTGAGCCAAAAATACCATGAAAGGGCTTTTCTTTTTCCCTTCCGGCAGTTTATTTTCGCCGTATTGCACCAATCTGTCTTTCGCTTCCTCTTGGGATAGTCCCTCTTTTGAGGTCCCAAACTCTTCCAAAACAGTGATTACATCAACGCTTTCCCAAGCCATATCTTGATTTTGCAGTTTTTTTTCGATTGGATCGCTCATGTTTTCCCCCCTCTAACAATCGGAGCGTTGATATGGTATATCCAGTATGTTCAATACTTCCTTGATATCATTAATATTATAATTGGCCAAATGATATCGTGCCGCATCTCCGACGGCCACACAATGCATTTTTGCGGCCAACGCAGCCAACACCCCCGCCTTGGCATCTTCTATCACCAAACAGCTTTCCGGCTCAATCCCCATGTACCCTGCTGCATTGAGAAACACTTCCGGATGAGGTTTGGCTCTGGTAATGTTGTTTCCGTCCGACACCGTGTCGAATTCGTGTCGAATTCCCAACCGATCTAAAATCTGAAGCGCATTTTTGCTGCTGGAGCCAATGGCCATTTTCAGGCCTCGTTCCTTCACTCCATCCATTACCTTTCGAACTCCCGGTGACAAATCCGAGGGCGTAATGGTTTCCAACAATTCTTTGAAACGAGTATTTTTTTGTTGAAGCAACTGGTTTTTCTGCTCCACCGTTAGATGAATGGGGTAATCCTTTAGCAGAATTTCCAAGCTGTCTTGACGACTCAAGCCCCTTAATCGGTTGTTGATTCGATTATCGAAGGGGATTCCCAATACATGGGCCAACTCCGCCCATGCCTCTCGATGGTATCGATCTGTACTGCAGATTACGCCGTCCAAATCGAAAATTACGGCTTTGTAACTCATTTCTTTTCCTCCTCACTCATTCCAATGGCAAAACCAATTCGTCCCGAAGCAAATAGCCCTTTCCATACACCACAACAGGCACTTCTTCTCCCTCTTCTAAAATGAACCGGCAACTTTCCTGATCTACCTTGATAGCCAACCGCCGTTTCCGGTAACAAATCTTAAATAAATAGCCAGCCCACTTTTCCGGTAAAACAGGGTGGAAAGAAATTCCGGATTCCTTCAAACGAAACCCTCCGAATCCATGAACAACAACCATGTAGCTCCCTCCCATGTTGGCGGTGTGGATTCCGTCCTTGGTGTTTCCTAATAGATCCAGTAAATCCACTTTAATGGCCTCCCCAAAGTAAGCTACTGCTTTTTCCTTCATTCCCAACCTGGCAGCCATAATACTGAATATACATCTGGAAAGAGAGGAGTCGTGGGTGGTTCTTTTTTCATAATAATCATAGGAGTTCCGTATCACCTCTTCCGATTGGGCATCTTCCAGAATGAAGTGAGCCAGCACGGTATCCGCTTGTTTACAAATTTGATGACGGTAGAGATTCAGTGGATGATAGTGAAGAAGCAGCGGTGTTTTTTCCTTCTGAAACACTTCGGGAATCCATTCACTTTTCTTCAAGAAAGAATCATCTTGAGGATTCATCTTCAAATCTTCATCATAAGGAAGATACATATTGTCTGCCATCAGTCGAAACTCATCCAAATCTTTTATAGTCAAACCGATCCGATGAATCAGGTCCTGGATTTCCACTGTGTCCTTTAAGGTTTCGTAAATTTTCACCGCCCACCTTAAATGATATTGGGCCAGCACATTCGTATAATAGTTGTTATTAACAATACAGGTATATTCATCCGGTCCGGTTACATCGTTAATGTGAAATTCCCCTTTATAATAATTGGCCACATCCACCCAAAGGCGGGCTGTTTCAAAAAGAACTTCTGCCCCTTTTTCCTTCATAAATTCCTGGTCATCGGTGGCCAAATAGTATGCAATGATGGAATACGCCACCGCCCCATTGATATGATACTGGGCCGACCCTGCCGGAAAGTATCCGGAACATTCACTTCCATCGATGGTTCGCCAAGGATACAAAGCTCCTATGCGATGGCCTAAAATCCGAGCATTTTCCCTGGCAGCCTCCAGGGTTTGACATCGAAACTCAATCAAATGCTTCGACATATCCGGATTGGTCACCGTAAAGAACGGTTGGATATACATTTCGGAGTCCCAAAAATAATGGCCCTCGTACCCTTCTCCACTAAGACCTTTAGGAGCAATGCTTCCATGGGCATCTTTTCCCGCTGACTGAATCAACTGATATAAATTATACCTCAACGCCAAATCCGACTCCGTATCTCCATGAATTTCTACCAAGCAATTCTTCCAGTATTCGGATAAGTATTCCTCCTGCAACTGATACAGTTCCGGTAGCGTGGTGGCAATGGCACGGTCCATCTCATAATAGGTTCGTTCCTTGCAGTTACCGTGACGAACGGAATCACAAAAAACACAGTATTTTGTCAGAGTAAGGGTTTCTCCTTGCTCTACCCAGGGGCGATAAACACAAATGGCGGTGTTTTCGCTGACAAAAAATTCCGGGGTTTCCTCTTTAGAGAGTAGATTCTTTACTCCGCTGTACACCTGTAAGCCCGACCGGGTAGTAATGGCGCCTATGTAAGACCCTCCGTCCCGGATTTCACAATTTGTAGGGTGAATGCAGCGTTCACAGGAACTGCCTGTCCTTGGGTCCGTTGGGTCTGAGAAATTTTCCACATTTACATCATGAGAAGACTCCAAAACCACTTCCCCGGAAAAATTAACCGGAGTAACCTGATAATCTATGGTGAATAAGGACGGTTGATGAAAAGAAGCCATTCTGGTAACCTTCAACAGGATTTCTTTTCCCGTAGAAGACCGCCAGTGAACCTCTCGTATAGTCACACCCTTGTCCATATGCAAGGACAACTTCCTCGAAAGAACTTTTCCGGAAAACAGACTGAAGGGCTCTCCCTCCAAAAATAGTTTAATGGTTTGGGTATTGGCCACATCCACCATAAACTGCTTGCTCTCAATAAACCCATACAGCCGTTCCGGGTGGGACACGCCGGCCTCATCGTAAAACCCATTGATGTATTGCCCCCGAATGAACTCGATGCCTTCCGGATATTCTTCCTCAAAGTCATACCGAATTCCGATGTACCCATTGGCATTATGAAAAAGTGCTTCATTCAACTGGATATGATAGTTGTCCAATTCAAAGTTTTCAATTTCATGAACAAAGCCTTTTCGTTCCATTCTTATCCCCTCTTACTACCCGAGCTTGACCAAACAATCCAACAGGCTTCGCATGGCCTGCCATGATTTTAACCGATATCGCGCACCGGTTTTATGAAGTCCGATTTTGATGGAAAACGCATCCTTGGGCAACACGGAAAACAAGTGCTCGTCGGTGGCATCATCTCCGGCTCCCAACACAAATTCATAAATGCCCTCATTTAACAATTTGGCTGCACTTTGCCCTTTGTTCACCTTGTTGTCTTTGATTTCCAAAACCTTGTTGCCTTCTTGAAGCTCCAGATTGGATGTCTTAATCATGCCGTGCAAAGTTTCTCTTAATTCGTTGATTTTCAAAGCCACCATGTCCGGGTCGCATTGGCGATAATGCAACACCAAGGAATACTCCTTATCTTCAATAAAAGCCCCTGGCATATAATCTGCATACAATTCCATAATAGGTAAGATGGATTTTTTCCAACGGTTGGATACCACCACGGTTTTTTGCCACGCACGCGTAACCGGATTCCGATACCAGAGACCGTGGGATGCCACTAGATGAATGTTGGGAAGAAAACCAAACCATTCTTCCAGGGACCGGCGATCTCTTCCGGAAGTCAATACTATGGTGTTTTTAAAATCTTCCCCCAAGCTCTCTAGGGTTCTTAACAAATCCGGATCCGGTTTTGCTTGTTCCGGCAAAGATTTAAAACCCGTCAAGGTTCCATCGTAATCTAGGAAAAGACACCTTTTGTTGGCTTTTTTATAGGCTTTTTCTACTGTGTCATAGTGTTTTTCCAGTCGGATTTCAGGAGTACGCCCTGCATTTTCCGATGCTCGTCGATGGAGGGAATGAACAAATTCGTCTGCCCAAAAATTCACATCGTAGCTCTTGATTCTCTTACGCATCGCCGTAACTCTCGCAATTTTTTCCGACTCCGGCATTTCCAGGGCTTGCTTGATGCCCTCCGCAATTCCTTTTCGGTGATTGGGATTCACCACCACCGCTTCCACCAGTTGGCTGGCGGCTCCCGCTGTTTCGCTGAGCACGACCATGCCACGGGCATCCGTTCTGGCGGCCAGATATTCCTTGGCCACCAAGTTCATGCCATCTCTCAAAGGTGTCACCAGCAACACATCTGCGTGGCGATAGTAATTAATCAATTCTTCTTGAGAGAAAGAACGAAAAAAGAACCAGATGGGCATCCAGTTAAGGGTACCCAGTTCTCCATTGGTCTCACTGACAGCCTCCTTAATTTGTCGCAGTAAGTCATCATATGTATCGAGAATCTCTCGCGAAGGAGCTACAATCAACAGAAAACGCACTTTCTCACGGTAGCTTGGATTGTTTTCCAAAAATTCCTTAAAGGCATAAATTCGCTCGGGAATTCCTTTGGTATAATCCAATCGATCTACCGACAATATCAGGTGCATGCCCCCTTCTTCCTCCAGTTGGGTTAGTTCCTGACACAAGTCAACATTGCCCAGATTCTCATCAAAACGTTGATAGTCGATCCCCATAGGAAACGCTTCCACAAAAATTCTTCTACCCTCGTACTCAATCACATTAAAATGATCTTCCGACCCTAAAATTCTTCTGGAACTATTTAAAAAATGACGAACATAGTCATGAGTATGAAACCCAATTAAGTCCGCACCTAAAAGTCCTGTTAATATTTGTTCACGCCATATAAGAAGCCGAAATATTTCAAAGGAAGGAAAGGGGATATGTAAGAAAAAGCCCACCTTGGCTTCCGGATAATTCTCCTTCACCAGGTTGGGAAGAAGCATGAGTTGGTAGTCATGAATCCAAACCAACGCGTCCTCTTCAAGAAAAGGCTGCGCCGCTTCATAAAACCGGTGGTTTACTTCCCGGTAAGCTCCCCAGGTTTCTTCATCGTATTCCGTAATGGAAGTAAAATAGTGAAACAATGGCCATATGGTACCATTGGAAAATCCGTAATAGTATCCATCGATTTCTTTTTCAGAAAGAAAAACCGGGACGCATTGATATACCCTCAATAGCGTTTCTCGAATTCCGCTTTTTTCTTCCGGGGTCAATTCCCCTTCGGAAATTCCCGGCCAGCCTACCCACACACTGTCTGCCTGTTTATGATAGGACTTCAAACCCGTAGACAAACCTCCGATGCTTTCGTGATACTGTATTTTTCCATTTTCCCGTTTTACCGTTACCGGCAATCGGTTGGAAATGATAATCGACCGACTCATAGATCTCACCTCCTGCCAAGCCTTCCGGCTCTTTGATTTCAAGTTTCGGTCCTTTGTAGTATACCACAAAACAACTTCCTTTTCTATGGGAACTTCCACACAGAACTCCGTCCAATCGGGTTTTCTCTGGCTTTTTCGTTGAATTTCCAGGACTTTTTCTCCATCCGGCAAGCAAAGCCCCCCTTCCTTTTCGTTGACATCTCTCATTGATATGTTATAATTGTCTTGTGACAAAGTTACGAAGTCACTGAAATTATCATTACTTATTTCTTAGTTTTAAGGAGGAATTATTATGGGTAGAAAAATCCCAATGTGGCAAGTGGTTCTGGTATTCCTATTTACCATTGGAGCACTTGTTTACTCCATGTTCTTTACGGATTATATGGAATTGCACATACCATTAATCCTGTCTGCGGCCGTTGCTGCTATTGTAGCGGTTCTCAATGGTTACAAATGGAGCTTCTTGGAATCCGGCATTCTCGCTTCCATCAACCGTTCCATGCAAGCCATGCTAATCCTGATGACCGTAGGTCTTCTAATCGGTTCCTGGATTGCCGGTGGTGTAGTCCCCGCCATGATCTATTATGGCCTGATGATTCTAAAACCCGGCATCTTTTTATTTGCTGGATGTATCATCTGCTGTATCGTAGCTCTGGCTACCGGTTCTTCTTGGACCACGGCCGGTACCATCGGCGTAGCTTTAATTGGTGTAGGAATGGGATTGGGAATCAACCCCGCCATGACAGCCGGCGCGATCGTCTCCGGTGCATATTTCGGAGACAAAATGTCCCCGCTGTCTGACACCACCAACTTGGCTCCCGCTGTAGCAGGAAGCAACTTGTTTGACCACATTCGCCACATGATTTGGACCGTTGGTCCGTCCTTGATCATTGCTTTGATTTTGTTTGGAATTCTTGGCGCCGGTCATGCGGACAAAGCGGTAGACATGTCCAATGTGGAAATGATTATGAACGGCATGAAAGATGAATTTACCATCAATCCGGCCATGTTGATTCCGCCCTTGGTAGTTATCGTCATTGTGGCCTTGAGACTTCCGGCTTTGCCCGGCTTGCTAGGTGGCGTTATCCTGGGATGCATCAGCGGAGGACTCTTCCAGGGCGTTGCTATGAGAGATTGGTTCAGCATCCTTCACTATGGATACGAATCCTCCTCAGAAATTCCGGAAATTTATGACCTCTTATCTCGAGGGGGCATGGATTCCATGCTGTGGACCATCAACCTGATTATTTGTGCTATGTGCTTCGGCGGTGTCATGGATGCTTCCGGCATGTTGGGTAGCTTGGCAAAAGCTTTCTTGAAAGTAGCCAAAGGCACCGGTTCATTGATCACCATCACCGTCATCAGTTGCATTACCATGAATATCATTGCAGCAGACCAATACCTGGCCATCATTCTTCCTGGTAGAATGTACAAGGAAGCTTATGAGGACAGAAAGCTCAAACACAAGAATCTTTCCAGAGTATTGGAAGATTCCGGAACCATGACCTCTTCCTTGGTTCCTTGGAATACCTGCGGCGCTACTATGACTTCCTTCCTGGGAGTTGCTCCTTGGGGAGCCGGCGGTGGCTATGGAATGTATGCTTATCTGAATTTAGTGAATCCGCTGGTTTCGATTTTCTACGGCTTTACTGGAATCTCCATGGAGAAGATGAGCGACGAAGAATATGCCAAGGTTCTAAAAGAACGGGAAGAAGAACGAGAAGATGCATTAAAAGCCTTAGAGGCCTAGTCCTTCTTACATACGCAAAAAACCGGAGCGGTCATTCCGCCCCGGTTTTTATTTCCAACTCATGAGACCATAGCCACAAGCAACCAACCTGAGTGGATTGCCAACCAAAGGATTTTGTACTATAATTTCGTTAATATGTTCTTACCATTCGTTTCAGAGGAGGAGTTATGGGATCACTTCGAAATACCATACGCACCCACAAGTATTTAAAATTCACCTTGCTGATTGGTGCCAATGCGGCTTTTCTATATGCCATCTACTTCACAGTAAAACACTTTAATTTAGTCTGGGGTACTTTCTGGGGAAGCGTTTCCAGTTTTCTGACGGCACTCACACCCTTATGGATTGGGCTCATTATCGCCTATATCATCAGTCCATTGGTGGACCTCATTGATGGATTTATTGGCAGGCTATCCATCCGCCCTCCAGACAAAATTTTCTTTGCAGGACGTCACCGAAAGGCTCGATATCTGTTAAGCATCGTGGTCTCCTTGCTGTTGATTTTTGCATTTTTGTTCATGTTGGTATACGGTCTCTCGGTTATGATTATCGGGAGCATTATGGTGGACGGTATTGCGACGGCCATTAACAGCATCATTGAATATACTAAGTCCTATGAAACGGTGTTGGAAAATTGGGTAAACAATTTACCGGAGGGCCAGCTTTCCGACCGACTTCAGGAAATGGCCCAAGCCATTGTTAACTGGCTGGCAGAGAACTTCAGCACCCAGGATGTAGTGGACTTCGTCATGGGCTTGGGAGGAGGCATCGTGAACATGGTGCTGGGAATCATCGTTTCCATCTACCTTATGTATGACCGAAAGCTGTTTCTCGAATTAGCTCAAAAGTTTCTTGCCCTCATATTTCCCTCTCGTTTCAACACCCCTCTGCTGGGAATGTTAAAAGAAGTGAATTTTGTTCTCTCCCGATTCATTCGAGGCGCTTTGCTGGATGCCGTTATTGTAGCCGTCCTTTCCTCCATCGTTCTATCCATTATTGGGCTGGAATTCAGCGTATTTATCGGGTGCTTTGCTGGACTTTGTAATGTAATTCCCTATTTCGGACCCATTATGGGAATGATTCCCGCATTCATTGTGGGCACCTTTACAGAAGGGATCTGGATGGGTGTTATAGCGGTTCTGGCTCTTTTGCTTCTCCAACAAGTAGATGGCCACTTCATTTATCCCAAGGTAGTGGGTTCCCAAACAGGGCTTCATCCCCTGTTCGTGCTGATTTCCGTTACTTTTGCCGCTTACTTCGGAGGCATTGTCGGCATGTTGATTGCAGTGCCTATTGTAGGTGTCCTTCGAATTTTTGTTGTTCGCTGGGCCACTGCCGTTGAAAGAAAACGCAGCCAGCCGGAAGAAGAAAAAGAAACCTGCCAAGTTCCTTCCGACCCCCCTGATTCGATTTAAGACAGATTCCATGAGGAATGTCCAAAATACAAGAAAAAGCTTCCTTTGCTGGCTCATTAAGAGCCCTTCTCCGGAGGCTTTTTTCTTATCCCTTTTTAATCGTTTACTACCACGGTTCCGGTCCTTCCGGCCAATCCTTCCGTTCCCTTGCTAAGAGCGGTGATGATAGCCTTCTTACCAGGGCGCCCCTTTACAAACTTTAAAGCGGCCCTCACCTTGGGAAGCATACTCCCCGGAGCAAAATGGTCTTCTTCAATCAATTTTTCCAGCTGGCTTGCCGTAATTTGATGGACCGGCTCCTGGGTTGGCGTATTGAAATCAATGTAGGTATGCTCGACTTCCGTTAAAATCATCAAAATGTCTGCATCCAACAACTCTGCCAAAAGCTCTGCCGCAAAGTCCTTATCAATGACTGCGGCCACGCCTTCCAAGCTTCCGTCTTCCTTTCGAATGACTGGAATCCCTCCTCCTCCGCAGGCCACAACCACGGCTTGTTGCCACAAATCTCTCACCGGTTTAATCTCAACGATATCAACGGGAATGGGAGAAGCCACCACACGCCGGTACCCTCTTCCCGAATCCTCTTTCATTACATAACCCGTTTCTTTTGCAATTTTTTCTGCCTCTTCCTTGTTATAAAAAGGGCCAATGGGTTTGCTGGGGTTTTGAAAACAGGGATCCTTTTCATCCACCACAACTTGAGTGGCCAATGTTACTACCGGAAGAGTGATCCCCTTCTGTTGCAGTTCATACCCCAAGGCCTGCTGAATATGGTATCCGATGTATCCTTGCGACATGGCCCCACAAACATCAAAGGGCATGGAGGGCGTCACCATTTTTGCTGCTTCGGAAGCCAAAACAATACGCCCCACTTGAGGGCCGTTGCCATGAACTATGGCCAGTTCATATCCTTGTTCCTTAATCTGGGCGATGTAACGGCTGGTGTTCTTCACCACTTCCAACTGAGCTTCTGCAGTTGCCGGTCCGGAACCAGACTGCAGTGCATTGCCCCCTAGGGCTACTACTATTTTTTTCCCATTTCCCATATAGTTTCTCCTATTACTATATATTACTACATAGTTCCTTTCTCTATAAATCTTCCCTTTGAACGGGACAACTCATACACCGGGGACCCCCTCGTCCACGAGACAATTCGGATGATGGAACCGTAAGCACCTTCACACCTTTCTTGTCTAAGAGGTCATTCGTTACATAATTTCTTTCATACGTCACCACCGTGCCTGGGGCAATGGCTAATGTATTGGAACCATCGTTCCATTGTTCTCGTTGGGCAGCCATCCGGTCATCCCCCCCGCATCGAATCAATTCCACCGCAGGAAGAGACAGCTCCTTCTTTAAAATTTCAACCAAAGTGTCCTGCATTCCGGAAAATTGAGGCCGACCCTCTCGATCCAACATCACTTCATAAATCTGCAAAGGTCCTTCAATCTCCGGATGAATAGTGAATTTATCAAAATCCACCATTGTAAACACCGTATCCAAATGCATGAAAGCCCGTATCTTTGGAATATCGAAAACCAGAATCTTGCGAAATCCGGAAGACCTTAGAATTTTCTCCGCAAATCGCTCAATGGCAGCAGCCGTTGTTCGCTGGGATAACCCGATTCCCACCACATCCCTGGAAAGAACCAACACATCCCCGCCTTCCATAGAATATGTGGAATCATAATCGTACCAGAGATTGGTACCCTCCGGCGCAAAATCATTATTGTACCGAAACATATATTCCAAAAGCAGGGCTTCTCTTCTCCTAGCCACAGTGCTCATATGGTGTACCGAAACCCCGTTCCCTACGCAAGCTCCGGGATCTCTAGTAAAGTAAAGGTTGGGCATAGGGTCTGTATAATAGGGATATCCGGAAGCAATAAAATCTGCCAGAGAGCCGGATTCCACTTTTCCAACATCCTTCTTTTTTACACCCGATATAACCTTTCTCACCATGTCCTTTGGAGTCATGTTCATCAGATATTCATAAATCGCTTCTTTTGCCGCCTCCGAATACAGATTGCTTTCCTCTATGAATTGTTTCACAAAACTCTGACGGATTGCCACATCCACCAAGGCCTTCGCCGTTTCGTCCACATAATACAATACTTCCACACCATTTTGGCGCAGTACATTAGCAAAACAGTCATGCTCTTGTTGTGCCACTTTCAAATAAGGAATGTCATCAAACAGTAACCGCTCAAAATTGTCAGGGACCAGCCCTTCAATCTCTCGATCCAATCGATGCAAAAGCACCTTGTTCAGTTTCCCAATCTCAGAATAATTGTGTACGCCCAATGTCATAGCATGCTCCTTTCCCATAGATGGATGCTGATTCAACCATAAACTCTAGCCTATGGTGGCCACCATAACCGCCTTGATGGTATGCATTCTGTTTTCCGCTTCATCAAAAACTTTGGAATGTTTAGAACGGAAAACATCGTCCGTCACTTCACGAATATCAAATCCCAACTCTTGTTGAGTTTTTGCCATAGTGGTTTCAAAGTCATGGAAAGAAGGTAGACAATGAAGAAAAATCACATCCGGATTTTCTGTAGCTTGCACCAAATCCATGGTCACCTTGTACGGCGTTAGCAGCGCCACTCGCTCCGGAATTTCTTTTTCCTCGCCCATGGAAGCCCATACATCCGTATAAATCACATCTGCGCCCTTGAGGCAATCCGGAGAACTGGAAATTTCAATAATAGCTCCGGTTTCATTGCAAACCTCGTTTACACGGGAAAGCACATCCTGATCAATTTGCCTGGCCAGATTCTCCGGGCCATATGCTACATAATGCATTCCCAATTTAGCACAACCATACATCCACGCATAACTCATATTGTTTCTGATGTCTCCGCAAAAAACCACCTTGACCTTGGAAAGAGGTTTTGCTACATGCTCTTCAATGGTCATCAAGTCTGCCAGAATTTGAGTTGGGTGGTCTACATCCGTCAGTCCATTCCAAACAGGTACCCCGGCATATCGAGCCAAATCTTCCACTACATTCTGATGGTATCCACGGTACTCAATTCCGTCATAGAACCGGCCTAGAACTTTGGCAGTATCTTCCAAAGACTCTTTTTTTCCCATTTGAGAACTGTTGCTGTCAAGAAAAGTGACATGGGCTCCTTCATCTAGACACGCCACTTCAAAAGCGCATCTGGTCCGTGTGGAAGCTTTCTCAAACAACAACACGATGTTCTTGCCCCTCAAGGCTTCCTGTCTCACGCCCGATCTTTTATTGGCCTTCAAATCGTGAGAAAGGTTTAGAAGATATCTGATTTCTTCCGGTGTGAAATCCATTAAAGTAAGAAAACTTCGCCCTTTTAAGTTGATTCCCATAAATAATCACTCCTTTTTCCCAAAAATACTGTAACTTGCCACAAAAACTATACCACTTTGAAAAATAGGTGTCAATGAAGTGACACCTACTTTTCGCCATGGTATTGATAATATGTAGTTTCAATTCTTCCGTTATACAGTTTTCGTCTACGATTAGCGGGTCGGTTCAATAACTTCTTTTCCAAATTGTTGTCACTGGTAATTAAAAACAGTGACCAGGTGGGTTGGGCTTCCAAAAATGTTCTCAACCCCTTGTAAACCGCCTGAATGCTTTTTTCATCCCCCACTCGTTCTCCGTATGGAGGATTGGTAATAATAATTCCCTTTTCTTCTTGAGAGGTTAATTTTCTTACATCCTGCACTTGAAAGTCAATCACATGATCCACCCCCGCTTCTTCTGCATTCCGTCGCGCCGCTTCCACCGATTTGGGATTCAAATCGGTGGCATAAATAGCTAGATCCCGTTGAAGTATCCCTTCGAACGCCTTCTTCTTTTCTTCTTTCCAAAGGTTTTTCGGGATGCCCTCCCACCACTCTGCTTGAAAACTTCGGTTCAATCCAGGCGGAATGTTTAGCCCCATAAGAGCTGCTTCGATTACAATAGTGCCGGACCCACAGCAAGGATCTATAAGTAGTCGGTCTTTATTCCAGAAACTAAGTTGCACCAATGCGGCAGCCAAGGTCTCTTTAATAGGCGCCTCCACATCAAGAACCCGATATCCTCTCTTATGCAATCCCGGTCCGGTGGTATCCATAGTCAACGTGGCTCTATCTTTCAGCAAGGTCACCTTAATTCCATATTCCCCTCCCGTCTCCGGCAATTGTTCAATCCCATAACTTTCCGACAATCTTTCTGCAATGGCCTTTTTTACAATGGCCTGACAACTGGGCACATGATGGAGGGTAGATTTAACCGAGGTTCCATTCACGGTAAATTTTCCTTCCACCGGAATCCATTGTTCCCAGGGAATGCCTTTGGTTTGTTGAAACAGTTCTTCAAAAGTCATGGTTTGAAATTCTCCCATCTTTACCAAAACCCGGTCTGCCGATCGAAGCCAAAGGTTGCTTCGAACAACGCTCCTTTCATCCCCGGTATAAGTAATTTTCCCATCTTCTGAGCGTAAGACTGCATATCCCAACTCTTCAATTTCCCTTCGGACCACAGCTTCCAACCCAAAGGTTGCCGTAGCAATCAATTCTAATTTCATTCCATCCTTCTTTCAATAAAAAGGGCCATCCAATCAAACCAGTTCGACTGAAAAAGCCCCTCCTTTACCTTATCCTCGTATCATTCTATCCTACTCATTGCATTTCGGCAATAGGTCTTTTCTCCCGATAGGCGGACAGCAATTCCGAAACCTCCGAAGTATCTCCAATCAAGATGCCACCACAAAACAGCCCTTCTTTAAAGTACAACTTTTTATAGGTCCCTCTATTTTGATCCAGCTGCTCTATAGTCTCATACGAAACACCCTCTTGACTTCCATGATCCCCCACGGAGAAAATAGCTGTGTCAAACCCCACAAAGCTAACACTGGGCACGGTTCCCTTATAAACCGCTTCCTCCCCTACGGCATTTCTGGCTGCCACCTTGGCCATTTCCACTGCCTGAGGCCAGATTGCGTAATTCGTGCCTTCAAACCGGGCACAATCTCCTGCGGCATATACATCAGGGAGCCCCGTTTCCATACGTTCATTTACAAGAATGCCTTTTTCTACTTTTGCCCCTGCTTTTTCTGCCAACTCCACATTTTCCACCACACCGGCAGAGACAATGACCACATCACAAGGGACAACTTCATCCTCATTCAACAAGACTCCCGTTACCTTGTCCGTCCCCTGCATTCCTTTAATCTTCACTCCGGTTCGAGTTTCCACCCCCTTGGCCTTCATAATTTCTTCCAGCAACTTTGCACCGGTTGCGTCCAATTGTTTGCCCATGATTACTTCAGACCGTTGTATTACAGTGACCTCTATGCCTTCCTTGTTCAATTCCGAAGCGGACTCCAACCCCAGAACTCCGCCACCGATTACCGCCGCCTTTCTAACACCGTTCTTCAAATACTCCTTTAAGTCCTCCACATCCTGCAAAGTCCTGATGGTAAAAACCCCTTTTAATTGAAGCCCCTCCATAGGCGGCACAGAGCACTCAGCCCCAGTGGTAAGAATCAACTTGTCATACTCTTTTTTAGACCCATCATCCAGTGTCACCGTTTTTTCTTCCGGATTTACGGAGATTACTTCTCTGCCCAATAAAATGTGGATCTTGTTCTCTACATACCAAGAATACTCTTTTATAAAAAATCCTTTCATGTTAACAGACTTCATAATTCCCTTGGTCAACATGGGCCGATTGTAACCGATAACCTCTTCTCGGCTTATAATCTCAATAACGGCCATTTTATTTTTTTTTCGGATCTCCGAGGCAGCCATCGTGCCTGCAGGGCCTCCCCCCACAATCAAAAAAGTTTTTTGACTATCGTTGGCATATTCCGATATTTCCGGCTCAATTTCTTCAAATTTATCCGTTCCTACTCCACAAACGGGACAACCGGAAGGAGGCGCTTCTCCTTTGACTGCCTCACCGCAAACACTACATTTCCACCACTTGCTTTCTGTGCTCATACCCACTCCTCCTAACCATTTGTGATAATATTTAGTTTATACCCTAAGGTCCTTGGTTTAACCAGATCCCCCTCAACAACTGGTTTTTTTAATTGGGTTGAGATATAATAAAGAGAAATTTATCCATCAACAGGAGGAAATCATGATTTTTTTTAGAAGCGACTACAGCAGCGGCGCTCACCCAAAAATTCTAGAAGCCTTGGAACGCACAAATTTTGGCCATACCGACGGCTATGGGGAAGATTCCTATTGCCACCAAGCGGCAGCATTGTTGAAAAAGCGTATCAAAAGCCCAAATGCCGACGTCCATTTCATGGTGGGTGGAACGCAAACCAACCTCACGGCAATCGCCGCTTTTCTGCGACCCCATGAGGCGGTAGTAGCAGCCAAAACCGGACATATTTGCGTTCATGAAACCGGAGCCATCGAAGCCACAGGTCACAAAGTAATCCACCTGGCTACCACAGACGGCAAAATATTGCCGGACCAAATAGAACAAGTGATTCTAGAACACGAAGACGAACACATGGTAAAACCCAAACTGTTATACATTTCCAATTCCACAGAAATCGGCACAATCTATTCCAAGAAGGAGCTGATTGCACTCCGAAAAAAATTGGACCGCCACCAAATGTTTCTCTACATGGATGGAGCACGCCTGGGCACGGCCCTCACCTCATGGGCAAATAAGGATTTAACCTTGGAAGACCTTCCCCACCTATGCGATGCGTTCTACATTGGAGGTACAAAGAATGGTTTTCTTTTCGGAGAAGCCTTAATAATCCTTCACCCTGAATTAAAGAGGGATTTCCGCTTCATAATCAAGCAAAGAGGTGGCCTACTAGCCAAAGGACGGTTGTTGGGGATCCAATTTCAAACCATGTTCGAAGACAACTTGTATTTTGATTTGGCAAGAGAAACCAACAAACTGGCCCAACGCCTAAAAGAAGGAATTGAAGAAAAAGGGTTTCCCTTTTTAATCGACTCCCCTACAAATCAACTGTTTCCCATCTTTAGCAACAGTATGGTGGAAAAATTGGAAAAAGACTTTTTCTTCTATCGTTGGGCCCCGGTTGATGAGCAACAAACCATCATTCGACTGGTCACCTCTTTTACTACCACAGCGGAAGATGTGAATGCCTTCTTGAAAGCCATTTCTTAATTAGAAAAAACAGGCCCACTAAAAAAGCAGGCGCCGCCTGCTTTTTTATTCCTTTATGAAAGACTTTCCGGTTTAGAAAGAATACCCATGTCCAGTTTCCATTTTAATACACGAACCACGGATTCCTCAATTTGTTCCAGGGAAATCTCCTCTTGCCGGACCGCCAATATCACTGCGGGAATTTGCTTGGCGTAATCGCTGGCACACACCATATCATTCCCCGCCTGAAAAGCCAGCACCGCACTTTCTTCTACACCATATGAATCCGTAATGGCCCCCATTCGAAGATCATCGGTTATAATAATCCCTCGGTATCCCATGGTGTTTCTCAACAACTCATTCCAGCTTTTCGACAAAGAAACCGGAAAAACCTCATCGCGACAAACTGCGATAAGATGAGACATTAAAATAAAGTCGCAGCCCGATTCAACAGCCTTTGCAAATGGAATCAAGTCCTCGTTCCACAAGGTTTGGAATTCTCGCCTGTCGATGGCAAACCCCCCATGGGTATCTGCATTGCTACCATATCCCGGAAAATGTTTCGCCATGGAAGCAAGATTTTTGTCCCGATTCGTCTGGACGATTTGTCCTACATACTCCGCCGTGATTTCCGGCGATTCCCCCAAGCTGCGGTGGTACATAAAATTATCGGGGTCAAGAGCTACATCCGCCACCGGGGCCCAATTCACCTGAATTCCCAAACTCGTCAGCAAATCTGCTTTTTCCCGAGTTTCTGCCAATACCGCTTCCATTCCTCCTTGTTGGTAGAGCTCTCTCGGCGAAAGAAAGGGAGTTTCCCTAAATTCCGGATAGCGGCTAATCCGCACTACCCGCCCTCCTTCTTCATCCACTCCTACCGCCAAAGGGATTTTCGTCTCTTTTTGAAACGCCAGGATATCCCGCCTGGCGCCTTCCATAGTATTGTCTGTAAAAAAATCCGCAAACAACAGATACCCGCCCAAATGATAAGTTTGCACATCTTGAACTGCACGGCCATTAATGGGACATCTTCCAAAAAACAGCTGCCCCACCTTTTCTTCCAGGGACATACCCTCCATTATCTCTCTTGCCACCATAGCGTTAGTGACAACCTGTGTTCCCTCTTGCAAAGGGCGGTCCACCTTCACTGTGCCAAAAACAATAATGTATCCCAACAACAAACCCACCACCAGCAACGCCAGGACAGCGATACCTGAAGCTCCTCCCGTTTTCATGTTCTCTTCCGGTTCCTTTTTCCCTACTTGCCTACAACTATTCTACCAACCCATAACGCAGTTTCCATGTCAAAACCCTAGCCACTGAATCATCTACATTTTTCATTGATAATGTCCCATCTTCGATTGCAGCCAGAACCCCCTGAATCTCTCCTTCATAGTTTGTAGCCCAAATCATATCGTTCCCAGCCTGAAGACCAATCACCGATGTCACCTGACCATCTACATACTCATCAAATACATAACTGGTTACATCGCTTAAAATGATAACACCTTCAAAGCCCAATTCTTCACGCAAATAATCATGCCAAGGCTTCGACAGAGACATGGGACGATTCTTATCTACGCTTCCCGCCGCCGTAATCACCCGATTGCTCATCATAACCGCCGGGGCTCCCATATAACACCCTGCCATGAAAGCTTCTGTATTTTCACCTGTATAGTAACGGAGAACGGCACTCATTCCAACCTCATCATACAACAGTATGAGTTTTTGTATATATTCAGAAGTAATGGCCGCATCCTGGCCCAATGTTTGCTCATAGATGCTCTCCGCAGGAGAAGTGACAATATTGGTTATGGGACCAAAATTCAGATTAAGGCCCATTCTTTTAAGGAAGAGTAGCTTTTCCTCTTCTTGCGTCATGACGGCAACCAAACCACCCTCATCGTACAATTCTCTGGGCAGTCGATAGGGGCTGGGCCGAAAAGCCGGCCATTTGGAAACGGCAGTAATTTGCCCCCCCTCTTCAGCCACCCCTTGAAAGGGTTTGATTGCAAAGGCCTCATTCATTTCACGAAAAACCATAGAAGCCGTTTCCGGAACATTGTTTTCAAAAAAAGTACCAGTATATACAAATCCCCCTAAGTGGTATTCCTCCATGGCAGCCAGATCGGATCCATCCCCTCGATAAGGCACAATAAATAACTGACCCACTTTTTCTTCCACAGTCATTTTCGTCATAATTTCCAGAGCCCGCTCCGAACTTCCAATCACTACACCGCCTCGATAAGGGTTAATTGGTTCCGGATTCCGGGTTTCCTGGTATAACAAAAAAAACCCGATGGCGCCGGCCGCAATCAGCAAGGTCAAAACCACTATGATTCCCCTTAACCGATAGGCTTTTTGCTTGGCCCCATTTCCGTTTTTATCTTTATGAACTTTTCTATTCGCAAATTCTTCTTTGTTTTCCAAGGTTTTTCCCCCCAATTGTAATACATCGTTTATTTTATCATTTTTTTACCTGAATGTGTGACGATTTTCTGAATTTGCACCCCAAAAAACAGAATTGTGATATAATATGAAGCAAAAAAGAAGAGGAAACAGCACCTATGAATAAAGTGAATTTTAAACCCGGCACCTTGCTTAGCCCATTGCCCCTGGTTATGGCCTCCCTTGGCGAGTCTCCGGAAGAGTATAATATCATCACCATCGCATGGACCGGCATCATCAACTCAGAACCGCCGATGACTTATCTTTCCATTCGCCCTTCCAGACATTCCCACAAAATTCTGCTAAAAACCGGTGAGTTTGTAATCAATCTAACTCCCGCTTCTTTGGCCAAAGAAGCAGACTATTGTGGCGTTCGCTCAGGGAGAGATGAAAACAAGTTTGAAACCCAAGGGCTGACTCCCATTCCCGGCCTCATTGTAAAGGCTCCCTTAATTGAAGAGTGCCCCATCAATCTTGAGTGTCGCGTCATCCAAGTTTTAAACTACCCCTCTCACGATATGTTCGTTGCAGAAATTTTAAAAGTCCATGCTGACGAAACCTTGTTGGACCCCCAAGGGCGATTGATGTTCGAAAAAGCAGGTCTTCTCTGCTATAGCCATGGGGAGTATTACGGCTTAACAGCCCAGGCCTTGGGCTTCTTTGGATTTTCTGTGATGAAACCAAAAACACAAAAGCGAAAAGCCGGCAAAAAAACCAGATAACTAGCCACGAACTCCTTTTTCATGAAAATAGCTTTCCAAAGCAACTCTTTCCGAAGGAAGTATCCTCGGATTCCCACTGGTCTCTTCCTCCATTAAGTACATCAGAATATCTTCTAATGTGAGCAACGAACAGACCGGAATTCCATGGTCTTGCTGAATTTCTTTGACCGCGGAAAGGCCACTGATTCCTTTTTCCATTCGGTCAAGACAGACCAGGATTCCCTCTATCCTTACATCCCCTATTTTTTCAAGCATTCCCAGAGATTCTCGAATAGCGGTCCCAGCCGTTATCACATCTTCCAAAATCAAAATGGAGTCACCGGGTTGAATGGGATATCCCACCAAGTCCCCTCCTTCACCATGATCCTTCCGCTCTTTTCGGTTAAATCCAAAGGACAAATCCCATCCATACAAACAATGCAGGGCAATGGAAGTGGATACCGCCAAAGAAATTCCCTTATATGCCGGGCCAAAAATACAGCGTACCTCTGCACTGATTCTTCCCTGTTCCTTTAACTCAACAATTTTATCTGCATAAAAGGCGGCCAACCGGGAAAGGGAAGCTCCCGAGTGAACTCTTCCCATATCGACAAAGTAAGGGCTTTTTCTTCCGCTTTTTGTTGTAAAATCTCCAAAGCGCAAAGCACCCTCTTCCAAGAGTAATTTTACCAGTTCTTTAGACACCATCGTTTCACCATCCCTTCTTTCCTGCTTCCCGCAGCTCTTCCACACTGCCATACCCTTTTGCACTCATAAAATCCTCTAACTCCTGAATGATTCTCACAGGAGCAGAGGGATCCACCAAGGCAGCAGTTCCCACGAATACGCCACTTGCCCCGGCCATAAGAAACTCCACTGCATCCTCCCCCGAGGTGATACCCCCACCACCGATAATAGGGATTTGAACACGTTTCGCTACTTGATAGACCATCCGAATGGCCACCGGTTTGATGCAGGGACCGGAAAGCCCTCCTACACCACGGGCCAGAACAGGTCTGCCGGTATTCACATCGATTCGCATCCCCATAAGGGTATTAATTAATGTCAAGCCATCCGCACCGGCCTCTTGCGATTTTTCCGCAATTTCAACGATGTCTGTCACATTTGGTGATAGTTTAGTGTAGAGAGGCTTTTGGGTCAATTTTCGAAGCGCCGTGATTATTCGATAGGTTTCCTTTGGAGAAACACCAAAACTCATTCCACCTTCTTTCAAATTGGGACAAGACAAATTGATTTCCAACATGTCCACATCCGTTTGCTCCAGATAGCGTACCACCTCTTGGTATTCCTCCATTGTTTTTCCTGCCACATTTACCACAACGGGCATTCCCATTTCCTTTAATTCCTTCAGTTCTCCCTCCACCAGTTCTTTTACCCCATTGTTTTCAAGGCCAATGCTGTTGAGCATTCCCCCATAGGTTTCTGCAACCCGAGGCATGGGATTGCCAGACCAAGGCATCTTGCTGACCCCCTTGGTAGTAACGGCCCCCAACCGTGTCACATCATAAAAATCCCTACTGTGCTTCAAGGCAAATGTTCCGGAGCCGGTGGTCACCGGATTTTTCCATGTCACGCCGCTTACTGTAATTTTCAAATCAGGTTTCATCATCCCACACCACCTTTTTTCCATCGAAAACCGGACCATCACAGCATACCTTTCTTCGCACAAGCACCGGATCCCGTATCCACACGCTGCACCCCAAACAGGCACCATAGCCACAACCCATTCTTTCTTCTAATGAAACCTGTATGTCCACTTCTTCCTTTACTGCATATTTTGAAATTTCTCTAAGCATCTCTTTGGGCCCACAAGCATACATTTGATTGGGAGGATTTTGCTTTCCCCTGTCCTGTAAAAGATCCAAGACCGTCCCTTGGTAGCCCATAGTTCCTTTCTGAGATGCCACATGAACCTGCTTGCAAAATTTTTCCACTTCTTCCAAAAGAAAAGCCTCTTGGCGAAAGCCAATGTAAGCAGCAATCTCGCAACCCATGTCAACCAATCGCCGACACAACCCCGGTAGCGGAGCAATCCCGCAACCACCTGCAACAATCCAAACTTTCTGGTTGTTTTTTATGACAAACCCTTTCCCCAAAGGAGAACTGACCGCCAACCCGTCACCAACGCCTCTTTTCGCAAGCCTTAATGTCCCCGCTCCTATCACTTGGTAGACCAAACATAACAGCCCGTCTTGATACATAGATATGCTAAGAGGCCGCGGCAAAAGCAAATCTTTTTCCCCCAGATATACATTGACAAATTGTCCCGGCTGATATTCCATAAAAGACGGTTGCCTACCCACCTCCAATTCCAGCTTAAAGATCCCCGGATGAATTTCCCGGTTCCTGCGAACGATTCCTTGAACAACATTTTTTTCTATCTTATGCACCCCACCACCTCCTCTTTCATTTTTATAGCAGCCGCCAACGCGGCTTCGCCATATTGATTCCATCGATATTTCCTTCGGTCCAAGTGAGCAGATAGAATGGCTCTCGCCGAATGAATAATCGCGCCTCGTCCTTCCTCATCAAAATAGTTTTTCAACCAGGCTCCATTCCCCCCCTGGATTCCATACCCAGGCACCAGAAAGAAAGTGTGGGGCATCTGTTGCCGCAAACGAGCGCCTTGCTCCGGCTGAGTAGCCCCCACTACAGCACCTACGCTACTATACCCGTTTCTCCCCTTGAGATTTTCTCCCCATTGTTCTACCAGACTGCCTACGATTTCATATAACTTATGGTCACCACATGACAAGTCTTGAATTTCTTCTCCGGAAGGATTGCTGGTTTTTACCAGCACAAAGATGCCCTTCTTATACTTTTGGCAATTCTGTAAAAATGGAAGCATCCCATCAGTCCCAAAATATGGATTCACCGTAACCCAGTCTTCACCCCAAGAATCCACCACACCGCCGTTGACAGGGGCTCTGCCAATATGAGCCGCATAAGCTTCCGCTGTAGATAAAATATCCCCTCGTTTTATGTCTCCGATTACCAACAACCCCTTTTCCTTGGCATACTCTACCGTCTTTTGGTATACCCGAATGCCTTGCCATCCATACTGTTCATACATGGCAATTTGAATTTTGACAGCTGGCACCACCTCTTTAATATGCCGTATGATTTCTTTGTTAAAGGCAAGAATCGCTTCCAGCGTTCCCTCCAACGGATTCTCGCCCATTCCCTGATATTCTTCTACTAATTCTTTTGGAATCAAAGCAAGTGTAGTATCCAAACCGATTAGGGTAGGATTTCTTGTTTCTTCAATCTTCTCCATCAATTGATCAATCATAATGACTCCTTTCCAGTAACCGCTCGTATCCATTATAGATTGTCCTGCCCTCTACGATGGTCCATAAGATATATCCCTTTACCACCCTCCCTGCAAAGGGAGTATTCCAACTCTTCGAAAAAAATTGTCTAGGTTGAATCACATACTCCCGGGATACATCGATGACCGTCACATCCGCCGCCCCACCAACTTTAAGGTGTCCTCTATCCAAGCCCAACACTTGTGCCGGCCCCAAAGTCATGCGATGTATCAAATCCATCAGCCCAAGCCGTTCGGATTCCACCAACTCTGTATAGCACATCGGGAATGCCGTTTCCAATCCAATGACCCCAGCGGGGCAATTCTCGTAACTTCTTTCTTTTTCCCACAGGGCGTGGGGTGCATGGTCCGTGGCAATGGCTACAATTTCTCCCGATTCCAACGCGATTGTCAGCGCTTGCTGGTCTTGTTTCCGTGCCAACGGAGGATTCATTTTCCAGTTTCCGTGCAAAGAGGCTTCCTCTTTGGAGAGAGTACAATGATGGGGTGTGGCCTCACAAGTAACACAAGTTCCTCGAGACATTTCTTTTCGTATGATTTTCAAACTTTTCTCCGTACTGATATGGCAGAAGTGTATGGGAACACCGCATCTTTTCGCCAACTGCAAATCCCGATCCACACCTAAAGCTTCGGAATCCTCATCCGACCTGGCTTCCGCATGAGAAAATATGGGAAGGCCCTGTTCCATGGCCATGATCATGATTTTTAAGTACAAGTGATCGTCCTCTAAGCTTTTTCCGTCCTCGCTGATTGCGCAGATCCCTCTCCCCAACAATTCCTTGCAACGAGTTTCCACTCTCATGAGTTTTTTTATTTCAACCGGGTCTATTCCCTTTTGTCCCAAAGTCATTGCCGCCACCAGCAAAAGGTTTGGCCCCTCTGCTTTTTTGGCTTTCTCATCGATAGATCTCACCATATTTTCATTATCTATCGGAGGTTCTGTATTGGGCATACAACATACGGTAGTGTATCCGCCAGCCGCGGCGGCTCGTAACCCGGAGACCACATCTTCCTTCCAAACGCCCCCCGGATCTCTAAGATGAACATGCAAATCAATCAGCCCCGGAACCACCAAAGATCCTTCCGCATTGATCCATTCCACCCCTCCAGGCCTTTCCATGGTTCCTGAAACGATTTTAGAAATCCTGCCTTCTCGAATCCAAAGGCATCCGATTTCATCTCTTCCCGATAAAGGATCCAGAATTCGTCCATTGGCTATGATTCTATCCATCCAATCCATCCCCCTTCAGGATTTTTAAATCATCACAGTATTCACACCGGTAGCATCTATTTTTTCTATCCACCAACAAAAATGTTTGCGGAATGTCTTTTTCCACTGTGGTGATACACCGTGGGTTCTTACATTGGATAGCCCCGATTACCTTTTCCGGAAGGCACAGATTTTTCTTCTCGGCCACAGTTCCTTGTCTGATATATACTACGGTAGCTCGTGGATCCAATAACCCCAATACTGTCAAGTCTACATCCATCATGTTCTCAATCTTCACGAGATCCTTCTTTCCGTACTTATTGCTATGGGCATTCATGATGAGTGCTACCGGGTAATCCACATTGCCTAGTTTTAGCAACGACAAAACCTCCAATCCCTTCCCTTTCGTTAAATGGTCAATTACGATACCATTGTTAATGCTATCTACAATCATCGTGTTCCTCCTTTCTTTCCAACCCAAGCAATGCCATGATTAAGGCCATCCGAATATACATTCCGTACTTTGCTTGTTTGAAATACAGGGCTCGTGGATCCAAGTCCACTTCTTTTGCAATTTCGTTTACTCTGGGCAAGGGATGAAGAACCACCAGTTCTTTTTTCCCTTTGCTCATTTTTTCCCGGTTCAATATATAGCTGTCCTTTAATCGAAGGTAGTCCGCCTCATTAAAAAACCTTTCTCGTTGGACACGTGTCATATACAAAATGTCCAATTGAGGAAGGTTTTCTTCCAAACTTTCTACTTCCCTGTAGGGAACACCTCGTGCCTCCAATATGTGCTTCGTAATGTACTCCGGGGTTTTCAGCTCAGGTGGAGAAATCAGTACAATTTCCACCTGTGGATAAAGGCTGATTACCTTCAATAGAGAATGCACCGTTCGTCCAAACTTCAAATCTCCACAGACTCCCAATATGAGCCTGCCTTTTTTCTTTACCTCGCAATGAATGGTGTATAGATCCGTCAATGTTTGAGTGGGATGGTGATGTCCCCCGTCTCCTCCATTTATGAGAGGAATTTGGAGCTCTTGCCAAGCCACTTTTGCAGAACCTTCTTTGGGATGCCTCATTACCACAATATCTGCATAACAAGAAACCGTTCTTACAGTATCTCCCAAGGTCTCTCCTTTCGCCACGGAACTGGACCCTTGTTCCGAAAACCCGATTACCTGACCTCCCAGCCGAAGCATGGCAGCTTCGAAACTTAAACGGGTTCGAGTACTGGGCTCAAAGAACAAGGTTGCCATCAAGTAACCTTTTGCCACTTCTCCACTTCCTTGAGGATTCTTTCTTATCCGGTCTGCTAAAACAAAAAGTTCTTCCATCTCCTTAAGGTTTAAATCCGCCGGTTCAATCAAACTACGTCCTTTCAAATCCATGTGCGCCTTTTCTTTCATTTTCATCCCCTTTCTCCCATAAAAAAACTCTTCCCCGAAGGGAAGAGAAAATTCCTAATAAGATGGAAAGTTCCAGTTGGCCAACAAGTCCAGGTTGAGGTCCCATGTTTGCTCCTTTCTTTTCCATCACGCACCTGCTCAAATCTTTGATATAGTATCATAGGTCCGTTTCCAAGTCAAGGAATATCCCTGCATTTCATGCTCTACATTTAATATTTCTTTACCCAAATCCTTTTGGTAAAGAGATAGGTAAAAGGGATAAGGTATAGTAGGAAGCTGTAGGGTATCGCTTCAATCCCCACCCCCAGTATCCCCAAAGGCACCGTACAAGCAATGGACCAGGGAACAATGCCGGAAAGGGTGATCACAGAATTCTCCATATCCATGGCCAGATCAAAAGAAGATCCACCTTTTTTCTCATAAACGCCTCCAAGTAGTTGGGCATTCAAAATGGTCGCTACCGTTTGATTGCAGAAGACAGCAATGCTCAAGAAGCTAGCCACAATCTGTGTTGGAAAAAGGCCCACCAAATCCGCCAGTTTTCCAATTTTTTCCTGGGATCCTACCAGCATCCCTGTTCCATCAAAAATCCCAGAATAGGTACAGGAAATAAATACAATAATAATCACTTCAACCATGGATACCAATCCACCGCCTGCCATAACATTACCCAAGGCCTGGTTGGTGGGAGCATACCCCAGAAAGCAGGCTTTTAGTGTAAAAAGGAGGCTTTCCTTTTGTAAAAACAAAGTGTCCAGGAAGCCGATGACAATGCTTACGGCCATAGCATGAATTACCGGTACACGGAACAAGGGCAATATCAAAATCGCCACCGCGGGCAACGCGGCACAAATCGAAAGATTATAAGAAGTGCTTAACGCCTCAAGGATTTGAGAATCCATTTTCCCCAAAGGGTTCCGAAAAGATAAGATGGCATAAATTCCCAATGTAATCAATGTTGGTAAAATTCCGGTCACCAACATGCGTTTCACATTGGTATAAAGGTCTGTTTGCGTTACCGCCGCCACCAAAGAAGCGCTGGAGGATGCAGGAGAACAACGATCGCCAAAGTAGGCTCCCGACATGATAACTCCCGCGGTGATAGCCGGATCTACACCACCACTTTTCGCCAAAACCATTAACAAAACACCCGCCGTTCCAGCAATTCCAAAACTGGTTCCCAGGGCAAAAGACAGAACCAATGTAATCAAAAATGTTAGAAGTAAAAACAAGGTAGGGGTAATAAGAGAAATCCCATAATATACAAAAAATGAAATGGTACCGGCCGACCTCCAAAGGGCGGTTAGAATCCCAATAAAAATCAGGATTCGGAGCACCACAAAAGAAGTTCTTCCCCCCAAATACACCATCCGCATCAACGAAAAAAAAGAATGCCGGCGCCGGATTCCTGTCAAGACAAAGACCAACAAGCCCACCACCAGGGGCCAAGCCATAGACCAGTTTAACACCAACGCAACAATCATAGTTCCACCGAACACGACAAATGCCAATAGTAAATCCATTTCTGTTTGTTCACCTTCTATTCAAACACCCTTGAGCCTACGGTAACTGTATTGCCCTGTTTTCCTTTGACTCGCGATAAAGTATAAATTTTCGTCCAATCACCTGAACCACCTCCGCCGAAAGATTTCTGGATACTTCTTCCGCCACCTCTCCCGGTTTTCGTTCACACCCCTCCTGCAGCTTTACTTTGATTAACTCTCGTAACTCCAAGTGAGTATCCATTTCTTTTAAAATGTTTTCCGTTAGACCGCTTTTTCCCAAAAATACAATCGGATCGATTTTTTGGCCCAGCCCCTTTAGAAAACCTCTTTGTTTACTGTTGATCATAATATCCTCCCTATTCACGTAAAAGAGATAGCCCTTGGGACTATCTCTTGGTGAGTTTTATGTTTTGGCTAAAACAGTGGACACATCTACTTATTCGATAATCTCAACAACAACACCGGAGCCTACCGTTCTTCCACCTTCCCGGATGGCGAATCGCAATCCTTCTTCGATGGCGA
>CAZAZF010000019.1:0-29972 GCA_964489555.1 uncultured Oscillospiraceae bacterium
GGATCGCCAATATCATATGGTGGGCGTAGTCAAGTGGTTAAGACACAGGGTTGTGGCTCTGACATTCGTGGGTTCGAGTCCCATCGCCCACCCCATATGCTTTTTCTCGGGAAGTCAAACCGAAAACGCCTTGTTGGGGTATCGCCAAGCGGTAAGGCAACGGATTCTGATTCCGTCATTCGAAGGTTCGAATCCTTCTACCCTAGCCAAGTAAGGGTTTGCCGGATCCGTTCCGGCATTCTGGCGACATAGCCAAGTGGTAAGGCAGAGGTCTGCAAAACCTTTATTCCCCAGTTCAAATCTGGGTGTCGCCTCCAAAAAAACCAGTACCTGAAAAGGTGCTGGTTTTTTAATTCGCATTGCTTTGGTAAGCCTAGGACAAAACTCTCCAGATCAAATAGGAAATCACAAACAAAATCATTATAAAAACAAAGATTTCCAACAAGTGGGAACGAATGCTTTCCTTGAACCTTCGAACAAACTCTGTCATGCTGGAACCGGAAGAATAAGAAACGGAAACAAAGATGTATAGAATCAATGCATACAATCCCAACACCACGATAACTAAGGCCACCCCTGTTACAAGGAAAGTACTCTTCAAAACTGTCCAGAACATTCCTAGCCCTCTTTTCTATTAAAGCCACTCCCGTTCATCATCCAAAACACGAAGCAAATCACTGAACAACCCATATCCGGTCTGCAAAATCTCAGGATTATGTTCCACAATGGATAATTTACCCATTAAGTCGGTTGAAATCGACACCATCGATGAGGTTCCATGGATACTGCCATAGATACTGTCCTTTGGAACAAGAATCGGTTTTACCCTCCCTCGAACTTGCTTTCCCTCTCGCCATCCACTGCATATGAGCTTGAAAACTTGATTGTGTTTCTTCGCTTCTCTTATTTGCTCCGGCGTAATTCCCAAAATTCCCTGCCGTTCTATTTGCAGAGGATTTATTTGGGCATCCATTAATACATTGAGCAAAGCCGATACTTTTGCGGCCGCATCCCACCCTTCCAAGTCCAAGGAAGAATCCTCTTCCATAAATCCTCGTGCTTTACCCTCTGCTAAAATTTCCTGATAGTTCTTCCCCGACCCCAGTTCCTCTAAAACATAGTTGGTAGTGGAATTTAAAATACCTTCCACCTCCGTCACCTGACAAAAGGCCAGCGTTTTTTCAACTAGATTGAACACGGGCGTTCCGTCCATCACCGTGGTTTCGTAATAAAACCGGCAACCTTTTTCAACAGCCAGGTTCCTTAGCCTGGAAAAATCCCAAGCGATCGGTCCTTTGTTGGCTGTAATCACATCTTTACCGCGTAACAACGCTTTCTCCACATGTTGAATGGCTGGTTGTCCTGAAAAAATATCCAAGGGAGTCATCTCAAACAGTAAATCGTAATCTGCCTTTTCCACCATTTCCATTGGAGACCATTCTGCCCCTTGATTGGGTAGCCCCTCGGGCCACCCTTTTGAGGTATAATCATACTCCAAAAGATCTGCCAATGAAATTCCTTCCGGCTGGTAAAGAGTTCTTCGAGACCGTGTGGAAATGCCCACTATCTGAACATCCATCCCTTTGGTTGACTCCAAAACGCTTGCTTTATCCAACAGAAGTTGTGAAAAAGCGCGGGCCGCATTTCCAAAACCCAGAAAAGCCAGCCTACATTTCTTCGCCATTAGTCACCTCGAACAAAATCGCCAACTACTTGAACCACTCGATTTATTTCCTCCGGAATATTATAAGGAGCCAATCCGATTCGCAATAGCCCTCCGGTTTCGGTGAGATTCAGTACATTACGTATGGTTTCAATCGCATAATAATCTCCATCCCATACAAAAAGGCCCCGTTCCCCCATATATTCGGCCAGTTTCTGCATATGATATCCTTCAATTCGAAAGGATACGGTGGAAGTTCTGGGATGGCCCGCTCCCGGGCCATAGATTTTGAGACCTGGAATTTTGGGAAGCTCTTCTCTCATGACCTGAGCCAATTGCTCTTCATATAAATCAATGGCCAACATGCCGGCCACCACATTTCTTCTTCTTCCGGTAAGGCCTTCGATCTCCTCTGTAAAGTAAGAAGCATGACGTTCTCCGATGTCCGCAATGAACTCTACGGCTTCCACCGCTCCTGCGGTCAGCTCCATGGCTTGCGTGCCGGTTTCAAATTTGTGAGGAGTTTCTTCATTATCATAGGCCATTACCCGCAAAGACCGAATACGTTCTCCCAAATCCTTTTGAATATACATCACCCCCAAGTGCGGGCCGAAAAATTTATAGGCAGAGCATAACAATACATCGACTCCAATCTCTTTTACATCAATGGGCTTGTGGGGAGCATAATGAACCGCATCCACTACCACCACGGCCCCATACCCATGGGCTTCTTGGATAACCTTCTTCACATCTGTGATGGTGCCGCAAGAATTGGCTGCCCAATTTACCGCAACAATTTTCGTTTTATCTGATAATTTAGACAGGTAATCATCGAAATCCAGGGTAATGGTATCTGTGTGAATCTTTACACTTTTCACCACCATTCCAAAATCTTCCAAGGTACGCCATGGAGAACGATTTCCTTCGTGGTCGATGTCCGTGATGATAATTTCATCCCCGGGTTTCAAATCCCTTGCCAGCCCCATGGCCAGTTTGAAATTAATTGAAGTAGTATTTTCACCGAAAGCCACTTCTTCTTCCTGACAGCCGAAAAAATCTGCAAACACCTGCCTTGCATGCAAAAACATAGCATCACTTTCTCTGGAAGTAACATAAGAACCTCCTGCGTTGGCATTGTGATAATAAAGGTATTCTGCAATCTTATCTACCACCCTCTTGGGAACCTGCGTCCCTCCCGGTCCATCCAGAAAAGCAGCCGCATAGCCATTCACCGTTTTGGACATGGCGGGAAACTGTTCTCTTACATAATCCACATCAAATTTAAATTCCATGATTTCTTGTCCCTCCATTTATTATTCCACTACTTATTTTGATGCCTTTTTATTTTTTTCGTAGTGGTTTTGATAAATTCTTCTCTTCTTACCGAAAAATTCCGCACCCTCTTATATATTGGGAGTTTTTCGTTGATCTCTCCAATGACTTTTTTAATGAGCGCATGAATTTGCCCTTCATCCAGGTTCTCACCAAATTCCTCATAAATCACATCATAGTCCGGCCTCACTTGAGCACTCACCAGGGTGTCTTCATTATTATCCAGCAATCCATGAACCAGGCTTTCCTGAATGTACTTATTGCGATTAATATAGTACTCCACTTCCTCAGGATAGATGTTTTTTCCCGTCTTGGTAACAATGACATTCTTCTTTCTGCCGGTAATATACAGCCAACCATTGTCATCCAAAAATCCCAGATCTCCCGTGTAAAACCACCCATCCTTCAGCACCTCTTCCGTTTTGTCCGGCAAGTTATAGTACCCCATCATCACATTGGGCCCGGCATAGAGAATTTCACCAATCTGATCATCGTCCTTATCAACGATTTGAATGGCACCACTATGAACACATAAGCCCACGGACCCGGCTTTTTTATAGGTGTCGCTAAAATCAGGAGTTCCGCTAATCAGGGGAGAACATTCCGTCAAACCATATCCCTGCAACACTTTTAACCCCAGATCTTCAAATCCTCGAATTACATTTGGATCAATAGGCGCAGCTCCTGAGACAATCATGCGCAGATTTCCACCAAATTTTTTATGGATGGCCTTAAATAGCTTTTGACTCATGTCCAAACCCATTCCCTTTAAACTCTTATTCCATTTAATGGCTTTTCGAAGTTTTTTGGCTTTTCCGGTTTTCTCAGCCTGCTTCCAAATCTTATCGTAAATGGATTCGAAAATCAAAGGCACGCCCACCAAAATAGATACTTTGGCTTCTTCCATATTTTTAGCAATGTATTTCAAACCCTCGCAAATGGCAATGGAGCCTCCCGCGTACAAAATCATCCCTGTACCCATGGTGGATTCAAAGGTGTGGTGAATTGGCAAAATGGAAAGTGTGCGATCTGTTTCCAGCACATTTACAATGCGACTGCCATCTAAAATATTAGAAACGATATTATGATGACAAAGCATAACTCCTTTGGCAACATCCGTAGTCCCCGATGTAAACAAAATCATTTTCATCTCATAGGAATCAACAGCGGTGTCTTGGAAGGAATGATCCCCGCCCTCTAAGAGTACACATCCTTTTTCCAACCATTCCTTAAACGGGATGACTGCCCCTTCTTGATCCGGCTCCTTTTCATAAGCCTTCATCTGGATTTTATGCTTCACTGGAAACTCTTGAAAATAACTGCTATAAGTATCCGTGAAAAACACCGCCTCACAAGCCGCTGTCTTCATCAGATTGTGAATTTCTACTTCATTGAGTTCTTTGTCTAATGGAACAGCCACGCCCACTCCATTGACAATGGCATAGTAGGCCACCAACCAAGAATAGCAGTTTTCACCGATGATGGCGATTTTAGCATCCTTCAACCCCATAGCCAGCATCTGGGTACCCAGCGAATCAATGTCCTTTTGGAACTGATTATATGTAATTTCCCGATAATTTCCACCCTTTTCATCTTTAACCAAAAAAGCAGCATTTTCTCCAAAAAGGCGCACACTATCCTGCAGCATTTCCTTCAGATTAGCCATTTGTCTTACCGGGTATGTCTTATGATCTTTTTCCATAATGATTCTCCTCTAATCTTGTCTTGTCCCCGGATAATTGACCGCCGGGTTCCTTTTATGAGCTGTTCGCCAGTGATGGCCCTTAATAATATCCACTTCGTCCGGATGCCCTTCTCCCGTTTTCATATATCGATCAATGGCCTCATAGGTTACCCCCATCTCCACTTCGTCCGTCTGCCCTTCATAAAGCCCTGCAGAAGGAGCTTTGCTGATGATGGAAGCGGGTGCCTTTAGGTATTCTAAAAAAGGATAAATTTCCGATGCAGTAAGGTCGCTAATGGGGTTGAAGTCATATGCGCCATCTCCCCACTTGGTAAAATATCCGGTGTATCTCTCACTGGCGTTTCCCGTTCCCGCTACCAATCGGCCTTCCGACTGGCCGATTAAGTACAGGGTAGTCATCCGCAACCGGGGAGCAATGTTGGCAATAGCACTCTCGGTGCATGCTGCCGCTTGACTGGCAGCCTCCAGTACTACTTGCTTGGCAAGCGTCAAATCAACCTCACGGCTCTCAATTTGGAAATTCGCCGCCAAAGCTTTTCCATCCTCCAGATCCTCTCTGAAATTTCTTTGGGACTGGCACGGCATGATGATTCCCACCGTATTCGTGCAAGCCATTTTACACAAAATCCCTACCAAAGCGCTGTCTTTGCCACCACTGTTGCCAAAAATAATTCCTTTGGCCCCACTTTCTTTAAGTATCTCTTTGATAAAAGCCACTCTTTTTTCTACTTCCTGCTGATAATTCAAAACCGCATCTTCTCTCATCTTAAAATCTTGTCCTTTCTTTATAGACTATAATAAAAAACCAGCCCGCCATACTGTTTGAATCGATAAAGCCCTTCCCCGGCTTTCTCCACAAGAAACTCCAATTTTTTTCCCGGCTCCACAGTTCTACTCAATAAAAGCTCCCTCTCTTCCCCTGCATTGACAAGCACCAAAAGCTCTCGCTTTTCATCTCTTCGCAAAAAACCGAAAAGGCCGGCTTCTCCTATATATGGAGCATACTCCAAGCTTCCAATGTTTTCAATACTTCCTCTAAACTCTAAAACCTTTCGGTACCTTTCATGAATTTCTTTGTCTTTTTTCGCTTCTACAAAGCACATTCGATTATAGGGTTCTTTTCCACCCATATACCCCAACTCGTCCCCATAATATATGCAAGGAATTCCAGGCATAAATGCCCAGACCAACAATGCAACCATGTGTCTGGATCTGGTTTCTTCGTCCCCAAAGCTACCTTCTCCCAAAGCCGTCATGATTCGAGGAGTGTCATGGGTGCTGAGAATATTCATCAGATTTCCGAAGGCATTTCTGGGATAGTTCTCCCAAAGCTTGTTAACACACTTCGCCATGATTTCTCCACTATGGCTTTTCGTCAGGTATTCCACCAACCCATCCTTCAACGGGTAATTCATTACGGAATCCAATTGGTTTCCTTTAAAATACCGGCGCTTCACTCCATAAGCCACTTTGTTGGAAGCATCTTCCCAAACTTCCCCCACAATACAACCATCTTCTTTTTCCTCCCGGACGGTTTTTGCCACCACATCCAGGAATTCATCTGGCAGTTCATCCGCCACATCCAGTCGAAATCCGGAAGCACCGGCACGCATCCATGTTCGGATTACCGAATGAGGACCGGATGCGATAAATTCCATATAGCCAGGGTCTGTTTCCTTTACAGCAGGCAGTGTTGGAATTCCCCACCAACAGGCGTATTCATCCGGGTGGTTTTTAAAATCGTACCAAGAATAGTAAGGAGACTCCTTGCTTTGATAGGCTCCCAATTCTGGATATCTTCCCTCTTTGTTAAAGTATCGGCTATCGCTGCCTGTATGATTGAAAACCCCGTCCAGAACGATTTTGATACCCCGGGTTGTGGCCTCCTCCGCCAAAAGCAGGAAATCTTCTTTGGTTCCTAAAAGAGGATCGATGGCCATATAATCTGCTGTGTCATATCGATGATTGGAATAAGCTTCAAAAATGGGGTTTAGGTAAATCACCGTCACACCCAGTTCTTTTAGGTAATCCAATTTTTCCACAATACCCAATAAGTTTCCCCCAAAAAACTCTTTGTTCCAACGGCCATCCTCAAAAGCACCCTCATGAGGCAAGCCTCCCCAATCTTCGCGAAGAATATATTCTTTATTCATGGCCGGCAAGGGCACTTGCAAATTCCGGCAAAATCGATCCGGAAAAATTTGATACATCACCCCTTCTCTCATCCATAGGGACACCCTATCTTTGATTTCTTTTTTTTCCTGCATCGTCTTAATGTATAGTTGAAAGTAAGCGACAGCTCCTTTCGCCCAAGAAAAATCCCACGCCATGCCTTGTTGTTGCAGCTTTCGAAAAGAGTCTTTTTTTGTGTACAAGGAAAGAGCTTCTTTCACCGAGTCAATCATGGATTCTTTTGTTTTTTCATGAAAAAGAAATCCGTTGCCCTTGTTTCCTATTGAATCAAAAGCCTGAATGCTGTCTGCCAGTCCTCCTGTCTTGCGAACGATAGGCGGCGTGCCATAATGGGCTGCAATCATCTGTGCCAGACCGCAAGGTTCACTAATGGACGGCATAAGAAAAAGGTCTGCCCCACTGTATATTTTTTGAGCCAAAACTTCATCGAAAGCAAGCTGAACGGAGAAGCTTCCCTTATAGGCTTTCTGCTTTTCTGTGAAGAAATTTTCCATTTCCGGGTTGCCGGAGCCTAAAAGAACAAACTGGATTCCCAAGGACATCAGTTCATCCAATCCCTCCATTACCAAAGAAATTCCTTTGTGATGATCCAATCGGCTTACCATCCCCAACAAGGGGATGGTCGGATTTTCCGAAAGTCCCACCTCGCTTTGAAGTTGTTGCTTACATTTGATTTTCCCTTCAAGACAATGACTATCATAAGGAGTATTTATCTTCCAATCTGCAGCGGGATTGAACCGTTGGTAATCAATACCATTCAAAACGCCGGAAAGTTTAGCGGACTCCTGCCGAATGACTTTCTCCAGCCCCATTCCATATTCTTCGGTTTGGATTTCCTGAGCATAGGTTGGACTAACTGTAGTCAATCCATCACAAGCAAGAATTCCGCCCTTCATCAGGTTTACTTGATTTTCATGCATTAGAAGAATGCTGCCTTCTTTCTCTAATTCCAATACATCGGTCAAAAAAGAAGGGGAACATATTCCTTGGTAATTGATATTATGTATAGTAAATATGGTCTTGATGTGAGAATATCCTCCCCTATCACCATATTTTGTTTTAAGAAAAACAGCTACCAATGCGGTTTGCCAATCCGACAAGTGAATCAAATCCGGGGAAAAATCCGTGTGATTAAGAAACTCTAAAACTGCCAGGCTAAAGAACGCAAACCGCTCCCCATCATCGCCGTATCCATAGAGATTTTCCCTGTCAAAATAGTCTTCACCCTCAATAAACCAGTAGTCCATCCCCTGATGAATCAAATGATAAACATTGCAATCTCGCTGTCTCCATCCCAGAGAAATCTTGTAGTGAGCCGCCAGGTCCATTTGCTGGCCATAGGATTCTTTGATGGTTCGATAATAAGGCAAAATCACCTTTACTTCAACCTGTTGCTCTTTTAATGCTCTGGGCAACGCTTCCGCCACATCTCCCAAGCCTCCTGATTTTGCAAAAGGGGCCCCTTCCGGGCTCACAAAAAGTACCTTCATAATCACCTACACTATCGTGCTTTTTTCAATTAAGACGGGATACTTTTCATGGCCAATGACTTCCCGGCCTTCCCGCACAATGACATCCTTGTCCGAAATCACATGCTCTACTCTGGCTCCGCACTGTATATCCGTATTTTGCATGATAATGGCATGCCGTACTACGGCTCCTGCCTCCACTCGTACCCCTCGCGATAGAATGGAATTTTCCACAGTTCCCTCGATTTTGCATCCATCTGCAATAAGAGAATTCCTCACATAACTGCCTTCTCGATAAAGAGTTGGAACACTATCCTTTACTTTTGTAAAAATTGGCTTCTCGAAAGCTTTTTCCCGGTAGGACTTTTTGAGAAAATTCATGTTCGCCTGCATGTACCCCTTCACATTGCTGATTTCAAAAAATTGTCCAGTAAATTCCACCCCTTGCATCTTTAATGTAGCAGCCAATCTTTTTATGACATCCACATAGAAATCCGTCAGCCCCACCGAAACCGCATCCGCTACCAGAGTCTCTAACAAAGACTTTTTCATCACAAAAACATCAAGACACCAATTCACATCCTGCAGTCGCACGTCATCTTCATTGATTGAAAGGTCGTAAATCCGCCCATCCTTATTTATTTTTATCACACCAACTCCCCTGGGAACGGTCCTTCCCCCATTCATGGATTTGGTATATAAAACCGTTATATCGGCTTCACTTTGAACATGCGCATCCATTACTTCTTGATAATCCAGGTTACAGACAATAGAGCTTCCCGTCATAATAACATACTCCGCGTGCGACCGTTTGATAGAATACAAATTTCGGTAAAGGGCATCCAACATCCCTTTATACTCCCCATTGGAATGGTCGGATCTGGAAAAAGGGCTTAAAATTCTCATGCCTCCTATTTTTCGGGTCAAATCCCAGTCTTTTCCGGAGCCCAAATGATCCAAAAGGGAATGGTAATTGCTGTTGGTAATCACCGAAATGTCATAAATTCCGGAATTCACAAATCCGGACAAAAGAAAATCGATAATTCGATATTTCCCGGCCACCGGCAAACTGGCCAAGGTGCGAATTTTTGTCAATTCCCTCATGGCCGCTCTGTCACTATAGGAAAAAATAATTCCCAGCACATTATCCATGGTACACCTCCTCTCCGGAAAAAACAGTAATTCCCCCCTCTTCCTCCTTTGGCCCCGGTATATGACCCACCACTTGGTGAGCAGAAACCACGGCTTGAGGCATGATGATGGAATACTCCACTCGGCTATCTTTTGAAATTTTTGCTCCGGGCATCACAATGGAGTTCAAAACCACAGCCCCTTCTTCTACGACTACCCCAGGGAATAAAATACTATGATCTATGGTTCCCTCTACCATACAGCCTTCTGTAACAAAAGAATTTTTCAAATATGCCGTTTCTCCAACATAATGAGGGGGCATTACCGGATTTCTGGAAAAGATCTTCCATCTGGGATCGTCCAGATCGATGCCTTTGTCTTTATCCAAAATATCCATATTGGCCTCCCATAAAGATTGAATGGTTCCCACATCTTTCCAATAGCCTTTATAGGCATAGGCGTACATCTTCTGGCCTTCACGAATCATTCTCGGTATGATGTCCTTCCCAAAATCCTTCTGCGAAGAAGGGTTCTCTTCATCCAACATCAAATATTCTTTTAATTTTTTCCATGTGAAAACATATACCCCCATAGAAGCCAGTGTACTTTTTGGCTCTGATGGTTTTTCTTGAAAGTCACAGATTCGTAGATTTTCTTCCACACTCATTACGCCAAAGCGGGAGGCTTCTTCCAAAGGCACATCGATGACAGCAATGGTACAATCCGCATCTCTCTCCTTATGGTAATCCACCATCAAACGGTAATTCGCCTTGTAAATATGGTCTCCTGACAGAATCAACACATAATCCGGCTCATACAATTCAATGTAATGGATGTTTTGATAGATGGCATTGGCCGTTCCCTTATACCATTCTCCCGCCTTGCCTTTCACATAGGGTGGTAAAATGGTAACCCCCCCATATAATCGGTCCAGGTCCCATGGTTGGCCGCTTCCGATGTAAGCATTTAACTCCAGTGGTTGATATTGGGTTAAAACCCCAATCGTATCCACTCCTGAATTCACACAGTTGGACAAAGGAAAATCAATGATCCGATATTTTCCGCCGAAAGGGATAGCCGGTTTGGCCACAGCATCCGTTAAAAGGCCCAAACGGCTTCCCTGGCCTCCTGCCAACAGCATGGCAATGGTTTCTTTTTTTGACATGGTAGACATTTACTCCACCTCCCTGGTTATAAACCCGGTGGTGTACCCGGGTATGGCAACGCCCGTTTCCGTGATGCGCATGGCATCAGGATTGGGATTGGTTGAAAAAACCACTTGGTAATGCTTTCCCCCCGGAAGAGGAATGCTCTCTATGTGTTTGGATGAAAAATTAGCAAGTACAATAACCGGGGTTCCCTCGGCACAACGTCTTTCGAAAACCATTAGGCCCTCCTTGGCCCGCTGGCTATCAATCCACTGAAACCCCCTGGGATCGTTGTCCCATTGCCACAACGCCGGCGTGTTTTGGTAAAACCAGTTTAAGCTTCTAATCATTCGATGATAATTTCCATGATCTTCATTGACTAGCAAATGCCATGGCAATTCTCCCTGATAATCCCATTCTGTTTCTTGAGCCATCTCTCCACCCATAAACATTAGTTTTTTTCCGGGATGAGCCATTACATACCCCATATACGCTCTGAGTTGCATCCATTTCTCATCCCTGTTGCCCGGCATTTTTTCGAAGAGAGATTTCTTTAAATGAACTACCTCGTCGTGGGATAAGGGAAGAATGTATTTTTCTCCAAAAGCATAAGTGATGGAAAAGGTCATGCGATGAGCATTTTTTTGCCGCTCCTCTTCATCTGATTCCATATATTTTAGAGTGTCATTCATCCAGCCCATGTTCCATTTGTAATCAAATCCCAAACCACCAGCTTCCACCGGAGCCGTTACTTCCGGCCATGCCGTAGACTCTTCTGCAATCATCAAACATTCTGGCGCCTCTTCCTTCACTCTTTGATTCAAGTCGCGCAAGAAGGAAACGGCCTCTATATTTTCTTTTCCTCCAAATTCATTGGGCTCCCACTGGCCCTCCGACCTATTGTAATCAAGATAGAGCATGGAAGAAACGGCATCCACTCGAATGCCGTCAAAATGATATTCTTTCAGCCAGTAGAGCGCATTGGAAATTAGAAAACTGCGAACCTCCGGCTTCCCCCAGTCAAAAACTGCCGTCCCCCACTGGTGATGGTATCTCTTTTTTTCCTCTTCATAATCGTAAAGGTACGTCCCATCCCAACGATACAAGCCTGCATCATCTTTGGGATAATGTGCAGGTACCCAATCCAAGATTACTCCCAAGCCTTCTTGATGGCAACGATTTACAAAAGCCATCAATTCATGGGGGGTCCCGTATCGGGAGGTGGGGGCATAGTATCCGGTAACTTGATAGCCCCAAGAGGGATCGTAAGGGTATTCTGCAACCGGCATCAGCTCCAAATGGGTGTACCCCATTTCCTTTGCATACGGAATAAGCACCTCCGCAAATTGCCGATAGGAAGCCACCTCCTTTCGAAAACTACCCAAATGCACCTCATAAATATGAAAAGGACCGGTTTGCAAAGAGGTTTTATTTCTCTGTTCCATAAAGGTTCTATCCTCCCAGGCAAAACCTTCCAGATCAAAAAACTTCGATGCCGTTCCCGGTCTTTTTTCACAATGAAACCCATAGGGGTCTGCCTTGTATAAAGACTCTCCCGATGGGGTAATAATTAAATACTTGTAAGAATCAAAGGTTTTGACTCCTTCCACCACAGCTTCCCAAACACCTGCTCCTTCGATTCTCTCCATAGCCATTTTACGCTGCCAGAGATTAAAATCTCCGACCACATAAACATCTCGGGCATGGGGTGCATACACTCGAAACACCACTCCATCCCGATCTCGGTGTGCTCCAAAAAACTCATAGGCTCTGGTGTGGGTGCCCTCGTGAAAAGAATGCAGATGTTTTTGCTTTGTGGACAACCCTATTTCACTCTTTTTCTTCATATCTCATTATAGCATAATCCGTTGAAATGTGTTAGCATGGAAAGAGAATTGAACGCTTTGGAGGAACCATTCGTGAGACTATTTATCGCCATTCCTTTTGACGAAAAAACCAAAAGAGAAATCATAATTCTTCGCAATAAAATCCGAAATCATGCGGATAGCGGAAGATTTATTCAAGAGGAAAATCTACATTTGACCCTGGTTTTTTTAGGAGAAGTCCTTGAAGAAAAAACGAAGGAGGTCCTTCAAATCATGGAGGGAATCAAATGGAGTTCTTTTCCCCTTGTTTTAAATCGGGTGGGAACCTTTCATCGCGAAGATGGGGATGTCTATTGGCTAGGGTGTGAAAAATGCCCCATTTTAATAAAACTCCAAAAAGAATTAGCAGATCGACTTCGGGTAACAGGCTACGATATCGAGTTTCGAAGCTACATCCCCCATGTTACGCTGGGACGCCAAGTGACCAGCAAAAAAACATTGGAACCGGATTTTCCCAACATCAACTGCAATGTATCTCACTATAGCCTGATGCAGTCCCAACATATCAATGGGAAATTAGTTTATACCGAACAATACCGTTGCCGTCCATAAAAAGGCAGCCCCACTCCTTTTCAGGAAAAAGATTGGGCTGCCTGCTTTTAACATCGACCGTAAGACAATCCTGTTAATCGGAATCCGCGATCGTACCATTTGTTGCGATAGTCCACAGTAGCTCTTTCCACATGGCCTTCTATTTGCCGGGTAAAGACTATTTTTACGCCATTGGATTCTACCACAATATCTCCCTTTTTCTTTGCCTCATCCAGAGACAAAAGCAATCGAGGTCCCCCTCAACTGATTCCTCCGAAAGCAATTCGAAGCATCATCTCTTCAGGGTTTTTCTCTTTCGCAACGATTTCCTTGAATTTACTAGCTGCTGCATCGGTTACCTGAATCATTTTAGTCACCTCCCATCTTCTCTATCTCACCATTTTCCCATTTTGCTCTTCTTGAACCAATTTTTTTAACGCCTTTGCCAAAAGCCCCATATCTTCTATGGTCAGCGTCCTGACATGGAACATCAATCCATCTTCCTGAATGGGAATCACCACCGGATTCTTGCCGTTCCTCAATTTTTCCTGCCACCAATGAAGGGTTCCGTAAAAGGGCTTCATCCATACAGCAGGGCTATCTAATAGCAGCCCGGGCAGGGATCCACCTCCCACTTCCGCTTTGGTTGTTCTCAATTGAACTTGCGCCCAATCTCCCATGGCTACCTGCATCATGGCCACCAGTCCACGGGCTTTCTCCATTAGAGCTTCTTGGGGTTGAAACAACATCTCCAATACGGGAATTTCTTGATAGGCGGTTTTTGGGTTTCTATAAATTTCTAACACCGATTGCAACGAGGCCAGAGTTAGTTTATCACAGCGAACTACTCGGGCTAGCGGGTGTTTTTTCAGGGATTCGATCAGCGTCTTTTTTCCCACGATGATTCCAGCCTGCGGACCTCCTAACAACTTATCCCCACTAAATGTAATCAAATGAACTCCCTGGGAGACGGAGTGTTGTACGGAATGCTCTTCCCCAACTTCCAAACCCTTCATTTCAACAAAACTGCCGCTGCCCAAATCCTCCATCACCAGCAAGTTGTTTTCCTTCCCCAACTCCACCAGCTCTCGAATTGAAACGGTTTGAGTGAAGCCGGAAATAACATAATTGCTGGTATGTACTTTGAGCAGCATTCCCGTCTCAGAAGAAATCCTCTCTCGATAATCGGATACCTTCGTTTTGTTGGTAGTCCCCACTTCTAAAAGCTTACAGCCGCTTTGAGTAATGATATCAGGAATTCGGAAAGAACCGCCGATCTCCACCAGCTGGCCTCTGGATACCAACACTTCCTTGTCTTTTGCAAAGGCATGAAGGGAAAGAAATACAGCTGCAGCATTGTTATTAACTACCATGGCCCCTTCGGCCCCGGTAATTTCCGCTAACAATCTCTCTACTTGATCTTGTCTGGAGCCCCTGGTCCCTTTTGCCAAATCATATTCTAAATTACAATACCCTCCAGCTGTTTCCATCAGATGTTGCACCGCTTTCCCCGGCAAAGGCGCTCTTCCCAAGTTGGTATGAAGAATAATTCCCGTAGCGTTAATAACTTTTTTCAACCGCCTCATTTCTTCTGTTTCCAGCATTTGAAATACCTTTTGATTGAGAAAGGCCTGTATTTCCAGTTCTTCCAAAGGGGGCTCTTGTTCCCCGTGTCCCTGGCGAATCTTTTCTTTTACTGCCTCCAACGCCAATTGGACTTTATCTAAAACCAACGCTCTGCCAAAAATGGCTACTAGAGCAGCCACTTCTTCCGTTGCCAAAATTTCATTGACAGAAGGAACCTGTCGTAGTCGATCTTGTAACATGTTCTGGTTCAAAAAACTCTCCTTAGCCTGCTCCGCTAGTCCAACACTACCAAATACGGCTGTCCTCCTCTTTTCTTCCCAACACTGCCTATCTCCGCCCCTCTGATTGGTTGCTTCCGGTGAAGTTCTTCCAGCAATGCCGACCCTTGTTCTTTTGGCAAAGAAATTAATAATCCTCCCGAAGTCTGAGGGTCTGCCAACAACAACTTTTTACATTCCGGGAGCCTCTCCCAAGACACATGGGGCTGAAAATAGGCGAGATTGGAATAACTCCCCCCCGGCACATAGCCTTCCTGAATATAGTGGATTGTTTTTGGCAGCAAAGGCAAAGCGCTTTCATAAAGGGTCAATTGTTTGTCTGACGCCTTGGCCATTTCAATCCCATGACCCAACAAACCAAATCCCGTAACATCGGTACAACCGTGTATATCATAAGACTTCATCACTTCCATAGCGCTTTTATTTAAAGTGCTCATAGAAAGTAAGGCCGGCTGAATATCCCGCTCCAACACCACTCCTCTTTTCAACGCAGTAGCAATCGCTGCTGTGCCTAGCGGCTTGGTTAAAATCAGCACATCGCCTTCTTGTGCACCACCATTGGTCCATATTTTTCCGGGATGTATGGTACCAGTAATGGAAAACCCGTATTTTAATTCCGGGTCATTAACCGTATGGCCTCCTAACAAGGCTACCCCGGCTTCTTTCAATTTTTCTTCTCCCCCTTTTAGAATCTGTACCAGAATTTCCGGGGACAGATCCTCGGGGAAACAGGCAATGGATAAAGCAGTCATGGGAGTTCCTCCCATGGCATAAACATCACTCAAAGAATTGGCAGCTGCTATGGAACCAAAAATAAAAGGGTCGTCTGTGATGGGAGTAAAAAAATCTACGGTTTGCACCAAAGCCAAGTCTTCGGACATTTGGTACACACCTGCATCATCCATCAAATCAAACCCAATCAATAGATTGGGATCTGTATTCTTTTCCTTTCCCTCCAAATGACACAAAACTTGTGCCAGGGTACCGGGAGCCATTTTGCTTGCTCAACCGGATTTGGACGACAGTTCAGTCAGCCTTCTTTTTTCTTTTTCTGTCACAAAGTCATCCTCTCTTCTTTTTTTTGGCAGGAGCGTGTGGGAATCGAACCCACCCGGGCCGGCATAACCACCCCACATCAGATTTGAAGTCTGTGAAATCCACCAGGACCTATCCGCCCCCATGTCTTTACATATAAAATAATTATACCCCAAGAAGCATAGGAAGAAAAGCGACTTTGTCACATCAAAGGCACCCTCCTTGCCGGGAGGGTGCCTTAAAAAAGCATCAATTGATTTGATTTTTAGTCCTATCTTGGTGTTTTCACTTGAGCTTGTGCCGCTGCCAATCGGGCAATGGGGACACGGAAGGGGGAACAAGATACATAATCCAACCCTACTCTATGGAAAAACTCTACCGATGTGGGATCTCCTCCATGCTCGCCACAGACACCAAGTTTCAAGCCGTCTCTGGTTTTTCTCCCCAACTCCACAGCCATCTCAACCAGCTTTCCCGTTCCTTCTTGATCAAATCGAACGAATGGATCGCTTTCATATATTTTCTTACTATAATAGTCTCCCAAAAATTTTCCGGCATCATCCCGGCTGAAAGCAAAGGACATTTGAGTCAAATCATTGGTCCCGAAACTGAAGAACTCCGCTTCTTTAGCAATTTCATCCGCCGTCAAAGCCGCTCTCGGTACCTCAATCATGGTTCCAATATAGTATTTCACTTGTGCCTTGGCTTTTTTTAATTCATCTTCTACGGCTTCCACAATGATTTCCTTTACATACCGCATTTCCTTGTATTCCCCAATCAAAGGAATCATAATCTCCGGGACAATTTCCAAACCGGTTTCTTTTTTTACCTTGATAGCCGCTCGAATGATGGCTCGAGCTTGCATATCTCCAATCTCAGGAAAGCTGACCGTCAAACGGCAACCCCGGTGTCCCATCATGGGATTTGCCTCATGAAGGCTGCTTACCGTGGCGTTCAATTCCTCAAAAGAGATCCCCATATTACTTGCCAGCTCACGAATGTCCTCTGCCTCTGTGGGCAAAAACTCGTGTAAGGGCGGATCTAAGAGTCGAATGGTCACAGGCCGCTCCCCCATGGCTTTGTAGATGCCTTCAAAATCACTTTGCTGCATAGGCAACAGTTTTTCCAATGCTTTTTCCCGCTGGTTCCTGTTTTTAGATACAATCATCTCCCGAACAGCAGAAATCCGTTCTTCACTGAAAAACATATGTTCCGTTCGAGTAAGCCCGATGCCTTCCGCACCAAACTGAACTGCGGTATCCGCATCTTTGGGCGTGTCTGCATTGGCACGCACTTTCAACACCCGGATTTCATCAGCCCACGCCATTACCTGAGCAAAGTTTCCACTTACCTCTGCCTCTACGGTAGGAATGTTTCCTAAATATACATTCCCCGTGGTTCCATCAATGGATAAAAAATCTCCTTCTTTCACCATGTTTCCATCAATGATTACTTGCCTTTTTTGGTAGTCTATCTGAAGAGCACCGCAACCAGACACACAACATTTTCCCATGCCTCTCGCTACCACAGCCGCGTGAGAAGTCATGCCGCCTCGTGCGGTCAAAATCCCTTGTGCCGCGTTCATTCCCTCAATATCTTCCGGAGAAGTTTCTACTCGCACCAAAAGAACGGGGCCCCGTTCCGCTGCTTTGGTTGCATCCTCCGCCGTAAAATATACGGCTCCGAAAGCCGCACCGGGAGATGCCGCCAACCCATTTGCTACCGGTTTTGCCGCCTTCAGCGCTTCTTGGTCAAACTGTGGATGCAACAATGTATCAAGATATTTTGGATCTACTTTCAAAATAGCCTCTTCTTTAGTACAAGTTCCTTCTTCCACTAAATCCACCGCGATTCGTAAACCTGCATGGGCAGTGCGCTTTCCGTTTCGCGTTTGAAGCATGTAAAGCTTGCCTTTTTCGATGGTAAACTCCATGTCTTGCATATCTTTGTAGTGGGCATCCAGTTTAGAAGCAATTCGAGAAAATTCATCGTATACGGACGGCATAATTTCTTTTAACTTGTCAATGGTCTCCGGGGTTCGAATTCCAGCCACCACATCTTCCCCTTGTGCGTTGATTAGAAACTCACCAAACAGTTTCTTTTCTCCCGTGGCCGGATTTCGGGTGAAAGCCACTCCGGTACCGGAATCATCGCCCATATTTCCATAAACCATAGCTTGAACATTCACGGCCGTGCCCCAGCTTCCCGGGATATCATTCATCCTTCGGTAAGAAACAGCCCGAGGATTATTCCAACTACGGAAAACGGCTTCTATGGAAGCCAACAGCTGCTCCTTGGGATCTTCGGGGAAATCCGAGCCTTTCTTTGCCTTATAAAAAGCCTTGAACTTGGTTACCAAGCTCTGCATATCCTCTGAGGTGAGGTCCGTATCCGACTGAACCTGTTTTTCTTTTTTCATTTCTTCCAGAATTTCTTCAAACTCTTCTTTGGGAAGTTCCATCACCACATCAGAAAACATTTGGATAAACCTTCGATAGGAATCATAAACAAACCTGGGATTTTCAGTTAAACGAATCAGGCTTTCTGCCACTTGATCGTTAATCCCCAGATTCAAAACCGTATCCATCATACCGGGCATGGAAGCCCGCGCTCCGGATCGAACGGAAACCAACAAGGGATGGTTGGCATCGCTGAATCTTTTGCCACAAATTTCTTCCATTTTCTCTACATATTCAAAAATCTGTTCTTTTACTTCCTCCGAAATCTTTCCGCCATCCTCATAATACTGAATGCAAGCTTCTGTCGTTATGGTAAAACCTTGGGGAACCGGCATTTCCAAGTTGGTCATTTCTGCCAAATTGGCACCTTTTCCTCCCAAGAGTTCTTTCATATTTCCCCGGCCTTCGGTAAACAAATAGACAAATTTTTTACTCATACTACTGCCCCCTCTCTGATTTTTGAAGCTTCTCCTGAAACATCATTATATCACAAGATGAAAGGCCTGAAACTATTGTTTCCCATAAAGTTCGTAGGATTTTTTCACTCCTTCGAAAAATGCTTCTATGTTTTCCCAAGGAGCAGAATGGGGAATATCGCAACCCGAGGAGGGTACAAAATTTTTTACCAGGCCATATCTTTGTATCAATTGAAAAGTAGCCTCTTTCACGCTTTCCGGCGTTCCTTTTACAAAGATTGAAGCGGGATCCAGATTGCCCATTACCAGCATAGGTTCCGGAATGACTCCCACCGCTGAAGAAAGATCCACCGCATTGCCAAAATGAAAGGCAGAACATCCAGTGGTCTTAAGTGATTCCACCATCTTCCCGGCTGCAGGACCACAATTGTGATAATAGACCAAAAACTCCTCGTCCTGAACTTGATCGACGATGGATTTTATATATGGTTCTGAGAAACGCTGGGCCAGAGAAGGTGAAATCAACCCTGCCAAGGGCTCTGCTATGAAAATTCCGTGGGCGCCAACCGATTTATAGGCCTTGGCATAGGAAATCAAAAAAGAAGTGACCTTTTGTAAAATCAACTCTAGCAGTTCCGGATTCTTCTTACAATACACCATGGCTTTGTTAACATCCACCAATCTTCCCGTTAAGGAGAATGGCCCAATCATCCCGGCAAAAATTGGCCGGTTATGAATATTTTGAGCTGCCAGTTCAATCCCCTTTATAAATTCTCCGGTTCGTCCTTGCCCCACCTTTGCCACGGAAAGTTTTTCCCCGTCTGCCCGGTCCGTAACCAGGATTCCTTTTACTGTGGGGACTTCTCCTTCAAAGTATGTAACCGCACATCCAAAAGCTTCCGCCTCCACAGAAAGATCCATAAAGCCTACTGCTGCCATGGAGTCCAGATTTTCTGCCACAATCTCTATGGCCCTGGCCATTTGGCCGCCATCCTGCAACAACTCCTTCAAAGAAACTTTCATTTTTTGAATGGCAGGATATGACAAAATAGGAAAGGGCTTTTTTTGTTGCATTTCTATTAATTGCCCTTGCCACTGTTTCATATTTCTTTTCATGAGTACGACTTCTTCCTCTCTTTACAAATTTTCCCGGGCTTCTTCCATAATCTCTTGAATTGCCTTACCTACCGACTCCGAAAGAGGCTGCGCCGGCTCTTCTCGCAATATTCTTTCCACTTGCTCCCTAGCTCGACAAATCATATCAGGAGAACCCAAAGAACACCAGGATTCATAAGGTTCTCTTACGCTAAGGGTGGGCATATAGTATTCTTCTGAGCGAAACAATTGCCGTGTACTCTTTTCCTTTAAAAAATGGCCGCCGGGACCAACTCGAGATATTTCCTCCATCAAGGCCTTTTCTGAACGGGTGTCTACCCCTTTTGCCATTCGATTACATAGCTCCAATATTTCTCCATCCAAAAGTATTTGCTCCAAGCACAAAGTCATACTGCTTTCCAGGAACCCGGCACCTTGCACAACATCACAGCCCGCCAACACCAGGGGAAGGCAGGTCAGCGTTTTTTCCAGTGCAGTCTGAAACCCCATCTCATGGGCATCTGTCAAACACCCGGCTACAATGGTGGGAAATCCATAATGTTTCCCCATCTGGGTCATAGCCGTTAATTGCAGAGCCGTTTCGACTCCCCCTTCCAGATAGGCACCGCTTCGAAGGTCTACTGCCCCCAGTGCCGCTCCATAAATTAAGGGGGTCCCCGGAGTGGTAGCTTGAAAAATAACAATACAGGATAAAATTTCAGCATTGGCTAATGCAAGATTGGCATATAAGCTAGCGGGACCTGTACTTCCACTGGCCGGCATTGGGTACATTAAAACCGGCGCCTTAAGCCTTGTCAGAGCCAAGGTCCCTTCAAGCATTTCTTTGTCGTGACTTAACGGTGCAACCGTACAATACGTGGCAGAATAAATTTTTTTCTCCACCACCGCTTCTCTAGAGCCGAGTATAGCTGTCAACAACTGTTCTACATAGTAAACTTCCTTCTCCTTTTTAATTTCATCCTGGATGTGTTTCCCGGAATTCATAAAAGCAGTAGCAGCTCCTAAAAATCCGGCAGCCCTTGTGGGTACATCGCGAGCTACTACGGGCGGCCAAAGTACGGTGCCCACATCCATAGCGTCAAAAACCCGAGCTGCTTTGGCCACATCATCCAATAGCGCATCCCTCCGTTTTCCTGTATGAAAATCTCGCATTCGAGTACCGGTACCATCCAAATTGATGCTGGAAATTTTACCCGGGAGAGCAAGGCTCTTGGCCTCAACCCGCGCCCCAAGCGTGAAAGTTTTGGGACAAAGACTCAAAGATTTCGTCACCAATTCCCTTGGAATTTTTGCTATTTGCTCTTGCCAATCGATGGTGGCACCCACATCTTCCAATGTACCTAGCACCTTTTCACTGGGAACCCGTACTCCGATATCTTCCAATATTGAAAGGCTCTGCATGTGAATGGCATCCATTTCTTCTACATTCAAAACAGTCCCAAACATATTCATAGGTCTCCTCCTTATCTCAATAACTCCTGAGCCAATGTAACTGCCGCCACCGCGCTCTCAGCATATCCATCTGCGCCAATTCGATCCGCCCAGTCCTGGTTCACCGGTGCGCCCCCCACCAACACTTTTACCTGAGAGCGAAGACCCTTTTCTACTAAAAGGCGAATCACCTCCCTCTGCTCCTCCATAGTGGATGTAAGCAGGGCAGATAATCCCAGCACATGAGGACTTTTTTCTTCCACCGCTCGAATTACTTCTTCGTTTTTAACATCTTGTCCCAAGTCCACCAAATTCCAACCATTGGCCGTCATCATAGCTCCTACAATGGTTTTCCCAATGTCGTGCACATCCCCTTGAACCGTGGCCAACATAACGGTTTTCCCCGTATCCCCGGTTTTCCCCTCTTTTTTCAACACAGGATTTATCACTTCCAACGCCGCCTTCATGGCATCCGCAGCACAAACCAGATCCGGCAGAAAATACTCCTCCTGCTGATAGAGTTCGCCGGCTTCTCGAATCCCCGGCAAAAACCCTTTGTCCATGATTTCTTGAGGGCTCATTCCTTTTTCCAACCCCTCATGGGCCATTTTGACAGCTTCTTCCTCTTCTCCCTCCAAAACGGCTTTCCTCATCATTTCCAGCAACTCAATAGCTTCCATCTCATCTTCTCCTCTCCAGTCTTCATAACAAGGTATGGCTTAGTTCCCGTTCCTTGAAAAATCGCTTCTTCTTTCCATTATTACTGACTTTTCAGACTATTAGGGGTATAATATTGATATATTTGGGGTATCATTTTAACCTTCTAAGGGAGGATTTATGAATTTTCAGGAGCACATTACCTATCGAAGCACCTCGCATATGCGTTGTATGGTAGAAAGCCTTTCTTACTATCCCTTCCACATTCATGAAAATGATGTGGAATTGACATTTGTTTTGAAAGGCGAGCTAAAGATTCACGATTCCGCCTTGCATCACATCTTAACCGCGGGAGATATCTATGTGTTCAACGCCAATGATCCCCATAAATTAGTGGGGATTGGAACTGAAAATATCATTCTCCGTCTTCAATTTCACAAACCTTCTTATCAGTGTTTCTTTCCAAACTTAGAAAACGCCTACTTCGTTTGCGACTCCTTCTCCATTCCGGAACCTTTCCCCAATGAAATTTATCAACTGCAAAATTGTCTTGCCCGGATATATCTTCTCTACCAAGAGGAACCCCTAAAAAATTTACAATTGGAAGCCTCCATGAAAGAATTGTTGGCCTTATTACTAGGGGAATTTCAGTACTATACCTATAAAAAAAAGGGGGGTGGTATTTCTGGTATTGTGAGAAGAGCCAACCAGCACCATGACCACCAGTATTTCCAGCGGATTTATCGAATCATCGATACCATTTGTCTCCGTTACCGGGAAAAACTTACTCTGGAAAAAATGGCAAAAGAAGAGTTTTTAAGCGTGTCCTATCTAAGCCGCTACATCAAAGAAGCTTCCGGGTTGACCTTTTCGGAGCTTTTATCCCTGACACGCTGTGAAGAAGCGGAAAGGCAGTTGGCCATCTCCAATCGAAGTGTGGACCAGATTGCTTCCGATGTGGGATTTGCAAATCGAAAACACTTGGCGGTTCAATTCCGCCGATGGTTCAACCAAACTCCCACAGAATATCGTAGAAGCATCGCCCAAGATCTCTACGGGCCTCCCAACACAAAGCGGCAGCCCGTAGACTACCGCCAGATTCGCCCTCTTATTTATGCTTATCTAGATCAACCCTAACCTGCTATTGCGTTCTTTCATAAGCAATGTCAAAAAGCTTGATTCGCCGTATGATGATGCGTTCATGGCTACCTGTGCAAAAACGGCCTTTCTCATCGTGTCCCTCAAAGACAAAACGAACAACATTGTTTTCCACCTCCGCCACCTTAATTTGAAGAGTGATGGCCCTTCCCCCCAATATAGGAGATTCATGCTCTACCTCAAAACGTCTCCCTACAGAAAAATAATCTGGGGGAAGATGACCATCGATTAACTGGATACTGCTTTCTGCCACCATAGCAGCCAACGCACCTGTAGAAAGTAATGTACCTAATTCAAATCCTTCTTGGGTCATATCATCGGATCTTGCCACGGTTTGGCGACTTACCGAAACGGCTAGCCCCGGCTTAATCCCATGTTCCAACATGATTTTCACCTCCTCTACCACAGCTTGTTACCTTATCATACCCGTAAAACAGAAGAACTAACCAAAATTTCTCGTCAACGCCCCTTCTTGCAGAAGGGGGTTCCTTGGCTTGTTTCCCACACGGATTCGTCTACATACTGATACGCTTCATCATGCAAGAAATCTCCTTGAAGTGTGGAGATTTCCACCTCCCTATAAAACTCATCCCCGCCAAAGGTGATAATTTCTACCACATAGAAAAAGGTGAAACCCACCTGTTCGGAAGTAATGTTGGCGGCATCATATACAACTTCCGCATTGATGACCCCGGAATAATCCGGGCCAAAGGTAGCACTTCCTATATTCACCATGTGAAAATCGAATGCAACACTTCCGCTCCAACCATTATTTGCTTCGCTGATGCTTGATACATCCGCAATAAGAATCCCATTTTCGTACTCCATATCCGAAAAATTTCCTTCCATAGGATTTGTGAACATCCCCGCCAATCTTCCATCCCATTCCCCAAGTTCCGGAGAGTTTTTTATGGAAAAATCCTTGATTCGAATTTCTTTCACCTTGCTGCCTTGCGGATTTTCCGGATCTTCATCAAAATAAAAACTGTGAATCAAATGGTTGTAAAGCCCCAAGTAGTATGTTGAAAATTCCGAAGTGGTTTCATCCGTAGCCGCCGGATAGACGGAGTAGCTATACCCTAAATTCACATAAAGAGGTTCAATTTCTTCACTTCCCCCAGTCTGCATTTGGTTTTGGGAGTCTGCTGCATTTTTGTCTTCACCAGAAGACAAAAGCCCGATAATAAGCAATAGGATTATAACCACGAAAATACACAAGAAAACAATCAAACAACCCTTTTTCCCCATCTTTTTCTTGGGATGTGTTCCCTTTTTTCCCTTGGGCTGCGCGGGGAAAATTTTCCCTCCTACTGGGCAGCCACAATTCTGACAAAATTCGGCGTTTTCAACCAGGGGCTCCCCACAGTGATTGCAAAAGCCTTGTGAATGGTGTGGTTCTTCTGAATCCTCGGAAACCTCCTCTGTGGAGAAAGGGCTATAGCCGTTGGGATAAGTGGCTTTGTCCCTATTCAAAACCACCTTGAACTTCCAACCCTTGCTCTTTGCCGCCTCCTTGTAGGCTTTGGTGATGGCCCCCAAATCCAATTCAACTTCGTACACCTTTCCTTCCGGTCCATATTGCATATGCTTTACTTTTCTCATTAAGGTCATGCCGGATTGAAAGGAAGATTGTTTTGATGTTCCAAATGAAAAACCAGAACCTTCCTCTTTGGTGGTTTCCCAATAATAAAGAACCCGCTCTTTCTCATCTAAGAAGGATGCGTTGTGATACATAATCTTTTTTTTGCCTGTAGACCATTTAACATCCAAAAACTCTTCATCAATGGTCAAATCCGTTCCTTGCCCCATTACTGGTTTGATTCCTATAGCGTCCAACGATTTGCGTATTTCATCGATTATACTTTTCTTTTCCATATCTTGACCTCACACCCTAATTAGCAGATTGCATTACCCACTAGAAATCTATCATTCCACCAAAAAGCTCAAAGATTCTTCTAATTTGTCATCAACAAATAGGTCTACTTGGTATTCTCCGGGGAAAAAGCCGTTGGGCATTTCAACATTAAATTGTACCTGGGCATCTTTCTCCAAGTATACCGGTTCGCCTGCTAAGGATTCTTCGGTTGGCAGGTACACCCAAATAGCAGAAACCTTGGTGTCCGAAGGCGCATTTTTTACATAAAATGTTACATAAATCACGCTGGTATCTTGGGGAAAAACATCTTGCTCTATGGTTGCTTCTTTGGTCTGGGGATCAATTTCCTTGGCCACCACTGCATTTTGAATGTTGGCGGTGGTAAAACTGGCCTCCCCTCCATTTAACAAAGCGATCATTACCAGAACAACAAGAACCAGCACCACGGCCCCTGCCACAATCAAACAGCCTTTTTTTCTGGATTTTCCCGCCTTTCTCGGGTTGGATTTTGAAAAATCTTCATGGGCTTCACAGGAGGAAGGTTGAGACAGATTTTCGCTTAACTCCGTGCCACAACCTTTGCAAAATTTTGCTCCCGTTCCGTTCTCCGCACCACATTTTTGACAGTACATTTCAAATTCCTCCTTCATAATCTTATTCACAAACACCCACAAGTTTTTACACCCATTTTGCTCCTTTTTGAGTTTAATTATACGCTGTTTTTCGCACTTTACAATCTTAAAGTTTTGCATTTTCAAAATATTTCAACACTTAGCTTTCTAGTCTTTTTTCCCTTTTCCCATCCTTTGAAACTGGCCGCTTTTTTTTATAAATAACCCGAACCAATTGGCCTCGAATATGATAAAATAGCTTCATAAAGAAGGTGAGAAAATGAAAGAAAAAAACATATCAAAGGCTGCCGGTACCCAGCAAGCCATCCGGAAAGCAGCCAAAAGACTTTTTGTGGAGCGGGGATACAAAGGCACTACTGTCCGCGACATTGCGACCCATACTGGTGTTACAACCGGAGCTATCTACACCTATTATAAAAGCAAGGATGCCATCATTATCGATCTGTTTCAAGATGTGTTCTCCCGGGAGTGGGCTATGGCTTTTCAATTAGACACCTCCTGCACCTACGAAGAATACATCGAAATGAATGCGGTGATGAACACCAATTTGGCCAAAGAACTGGGGTATGACTTATTGCAGGTTTACTTTACATCCCAAGGCGTAATGCACGACAATCGCTCTCTTCTCATTGCCATGGATCACCAAGGATATGAGCAACAGGATTATCGGCTCATTTCTTCTATCCGGGAACGGTACGGGTTGAAATGTACTTCAAAAGAATTGGCTGATCTTTTCATGAGGGCAGAACGCGGTGTGTTCTTGGATTGGATTATTAACAAAGGAAATTTCCATATTGGAGAGGCTACACGGCAGATGCTAACTCCTATCGTAATGGGATTAATGCCCCGGGAATAACACAACATCAAAAAGATCGCAATCCCCGAAAAGAACACCATTGACAATTTCCAGAGAACATGTTATTTTCTAGCCAAAGATAACATGTTATTTTTATGGAGGCTGTTACAGTGAAAAACCAACTGTTCGATTATCTAGATCTTCATCAGCAACAAATGTTGGATGCTCTCGCGGATTTCTTGTCCATTCCAAGCATCTCCACCGAAAAAGAAGAAGTAGAAAGAGCTCTAGAGTATGCCCTGTCCCTGGGGAGAAGCTTGGGCTTCTCTGCAGAGAGTCTCTATGACCACGAAATCGGATTGATTCAGATGGGCCAAGGCGAAGAAACCTTGGGAATCCTATCCCATGTGGATGTAGTGAGCCCCGGAAATCTCTCCAAGTGGCTTTCTCCTCCCTTTCAACAAACCATACGGGATGGCAAAATTTATGGGCGTGGAGCTTTGGATGACAAAGGTGCCATTATTGCAGTTCTCTTTGCCATGAAAGCGGTCACCCAGTTGGATCAACCACTTCACAAAAAAGTACAACTCATCCTTGGAACCCGGGAAGAAGTGGAATGGTCCGATATGGAGAAATATGTGAAAGAACAATCATTACCCCACTATGGGTTTACTCCCGATGGTTCGTTTCCAATCTGCAACATAGAAAAAGGCGGCTTAGATATCGAATTGATTATTCCCCTTGAAACAGAAACCGCACATAGTGATGCCCCAAAACTTCTTAGAGTGGAAGCAGGAACCGCAACCAACATTGTGCCAAACCAGTGTACATCTCTTCTTTCCAACAAAAAAGGAATAGAAACCCTCCTGAAAACAGAAGGCCGGTCCGTTCATTCCTGCCAACCAGAAAAAGGAATCAATGCCTTGATTCTCATGGGGGAAGAACTTTCAAAAAACAGAAGAGAAGGCAAGCTTCAGCCGAATAATGGTAGCGATTTTTTGGAATCGGTAGGAACTTCGTTTAAGTCCGTTTACGGGGAAAAAATGGGGCTTTATAGCGATAGTGAATACTACCGGGGCTCCTTCGTTCATCGAAATGCCATGAGTCCAACTTTGGCTACTACTTTAAATGGAAATCTTCATATCAATTTTAACATCCGATTTCCTTATGGAACCCAGCCGGATTCCATTGTGAAAACCTTTGATACATTGGCCAAAACCTATCACGGAAGAATAGGAACCACCCATTACATGCCCGCCGTTTTCGTAGATAAAGACCGGCCCTTTCTATCTGCCTTCGCCGATGCCTACGAAGAGACCACAGGCCTTCCCAACGAATTTACCTTGGAATATGGAGGCACTTATGCAAAAGCCATTCCCAATGTAGTGTCTTGGGGCCCCATATTTCCGGGAGAAGAAGACACCTGTCACGAAGAAAACGAATACTTCGCGGTGGACAGTTTTATGAAGAATGCAAAGATTTTCGCCTTGGCCATCGCCAAAATACTATTAAGCCCAGAAAGTTTTCAATAGCAGTTTATTCTTGCCTTTTGGCAGTAATAATATTTTTTATCTAAGAAAGGAGAAAAAATGGAATACGGAATTTTTATTTTAGTCCCAATCCTTGTGGTGCTTGCTTTAGCACTATGGACCAAAAGCACTTTCATTTCCATCTTAGGCGGCGTGGTTGTAGCCTACTTGATGTTGTCAAGCTTCAATCCGTTGGATGGCTTCTGGCAACTCATCGATGGCTTCTATGTAACTGCTACAGATGAGGGGACGGTATGGGTCCTTTTGGTAGTAGCTCTATTTGGAGCTCTAATCGCGCTGATGCAGGACTCCGCAGGGGTCTTGGGTTTTTCAAACTTAACTCAAAAAATCTTAAAAAGTCGACGTTCCTCCATGCTCGGAACCTGGATTCTGGGAATTATTATTTTTGTAGATGACTATTTAAATTGCTTGGCAGTGGGCGCCGCCGTCCGGGATTTGACAGACAAGTACAAAGTACCTCGTGAAATGCTGGCTTACATTGTAAACTCCACCGGAGTCACCGTTTGTGCCATTATCCCCTTTTCTACATGGGGTGCTTTCATGGGCACCCAAATGGAGGGGGCCGGTATGACGGGAAACCTTAGTGCCGTGGCAGCCTACATTCAGGCTATGCCTTTCGTGGTATACGGTTGGTTGGCTGTACTAGCAGTGCCCTTGGTTATTCTGGGAATCATTCCTCTTTACGGTCCTATGAAGAAAGCCAATGAACGCACCTTGGCTACGGGAGAGGTACTTTCCCCTGAATCAAAAGCCGCTTTGGTAGAATTACCGGAAGAAGAAACTGCCTTAGAAGGGAAAAAACGAAGAGCCATGAACTTCTTGGCACCCATCCTTTTGGTAGCCATCATTACCGTTGTTACAGAAGACATGGTGGTGGGCCTTTTCGCCGCCTTAGTCTTGTGTTTAATCCTGTACCTACCTCAGAGGCTGATGACTTTTAACCAGTACATTAGCTCTATTATGAGAGGCCTGACGGACATGTTTCCACTGATGGTAATCATACTTCTGGCTTATATGTTTGTAGATGCCAATACTTCCTTGGGTCTCATCGACATGATTACAGAAAACGCGTCTAATGCTTTAAATCCGGCCTTGTTGCCTGCTTTAATCTTTGTGGTCATCGGGTTGTTGTCCTTCGGCTCCGGAAGTTTCTGGGGTTTGGCTGCCATCGCATTTCCCATCGTAGGTCCCTTAGCCACAGCCCTGGGTGTACCTTATGCACTGGCATCCGGCGCCTTGATTTCCGCCGTTTGTTTCGGTGGTCATATCTGCATTTACAGCGACACGGTCATCCTAACGGCAGCTTCCACACAAGTCACCAACGTGGATTATTTCAAGACCTCTGCACCTTTGGTAGCAATCCCCTTTGTGGCCTCGGTCATCCTGTTCCTGATTCTGGGTTTTGTAATCATATAAATTCCGGGATTAATAATTATAATTCTATACACAAAAATACCTTTCATTGCGAAAGGTATTTTTTGGTCGGAGTGGAGAGATTCGAACTCTCGACCTCTTGACCCCCAGTCAAGCACGCTAACCAAACTGCGCCACACCCCGGTATATTTTCAACCATAAATTATTTTATAAAAGGCTCTCATGGTTTGTTGAGAGCCTTTACATTCGTGGTTGCGGGGGAAGGATTTGAACCAACGACCTCCGGGTTATGAGCCCGACGAGCTACCAACTGCTCTACCCCGCGTCATTAAATTTGCCCGATCAACACCAATACATGGTGCCGGAGACCGGGGTCGAACCGGTACGAGCTTGAAAGCTCACGGGATTTTAAGTCCCGGGCGTCTGCCAATTCCGCCACTCCGGCAAATTGGCTCCAAGGGTGGGGCTCGAACCCACAGCCTATCGGTTAACAGCCGAGTGCTCCACCATTGAGCTACCTTGGAATACCAGTCCCTATCTCTAGCGACA
>CAZAZF010000020.1:0-29177 GCA_964489555.1 uncultured Oscillospiraceae bacterium
ACCATTAAAAACACAAATCACAAAAAACTTGCCAACGATTACTTGACACTTACAACCCAGGGAGAATTATGGAAAATGGATGGGGAATCTGATATAATATTGCCGTATTATATGAGGTGAGGAATGAGGGAAAAACAAGGAGAGTTCCAACTGGTATCCGATTTTTCGATGACGGGAGATCAGCCTGAGGCAGTGGAAAAACTGGCTCAGGGTATTTTTCGTGGGGAAAAACATCAAACCCTGATGGGGGTTACGGGATCGGGGAAAACCTTCACCATGGCCAACTTGATTCAAACAGTACAAAAACCAACCTTGGTGATTTCCCACAACAAGACTTTGGCAGCCCAACTTCACGGCGAATTCAAGGAATTTTTCCCCCATAATGCGGTGGAATACTTTGTCAGCTACTATGATTATTATCAGCCGGAAGCCTATGTTCCTTCCACGGATACTTACATCGAAAAAGATTCCGACATCAATGCAGAAATAGAGAAATTGCGTCACTCCGCCACCGCGGCCTTAGCCGAGAGAAGAGATGTGATTGTGGTGGCTTCGGTGTCCTGTATTTATGGTACAGGAAATCCAGTGGATTACGAAGGACAGTGTTTATCTTTGAGACCGGGAATGGAAAAAAGTCGCCAGGAGATTCTAAGGCGTTTAGTGGATATTCAGTATGTGCGAAACGATATGGCTTTTGTTCGAGGAAGCTTTCGAGCCCGGGGAGACACCATCGATATTTATCCCGCGGGAGCCGATAGCGCAGTCCGGGTGGAGTTGTTTGGGGATGAGATCGAAAGCATCCGTGAAATCAATCCCGTTACCGGTGAGGTGCTGAATGTGCGGGAGCATATTGCGGTATTTCCTGCTTCTCATTATGTTACCAGTAAGGAAAATATGGAGGCGGCCCTTCAAAAGATTGAAAAGGAATTGGAAGAACGAATTCTTTGGTTCCAAGGACGGGGTCAGCTTTTGGAAGCTCAGCGAATCGAACAACGGACTCGCTATGACTTGGAAATGCTTCGGGAGATAGGAATGTGTAAGGGCATCGAGAATTATGCCCGGTATATGAGCGATTTGGGGCCAGGGGAACGGCCCTATACCCTAATGGATTATTTCCCTGATGACTATCTCATTATCATCGATGAGTCTCATGTGATGTTACCTCAGCTGAAAGCCATGTATGCGGGGAACCTTTCCCGAAAGCAAGCCCTGGTGGATTACGGGTTCCGGCTTCCCTCTGCACTGGACAATCGCCCCTTACAATTTGAAGAGTTTCAGGAGATGGTGAAGCAAGTCGTCTATGTCAGTGCTACTCCGGCGGAATATGAGCAAAGGATGGCCAACGGCATTACAGCACAACAATTGATTCGCCCCACAGGGTTGTTGGACCCGCCGGTAACGGTGAAAAAAACGCAAGGCCAGATTGATGATCTAATCGGTGAAATCAACGATACGGTAGCCAGGGGCGAACGGGTTTTTGTAACAACCCTTACGAAAAAAATGTCAGAGAGTCTCACCAATTATTTAAAGAACACAGGAATCAAGGTGCGGTATCTTCATTCGGAAATTGACACCCTGGAACGATTGGAAATTTTGAGAGACTTGCGACTGGGAGTTTTTGATGTGCTGGTGGGCATCAATCTTCTTCGGGAAGGATTGGATCTTCCGGAGGTTTCGCTGGTGGCTATTTTGGATGCGGACAAGGAAGGGTTTTTGCGAACCGAAACCTCCTTGATACAAACCGTTGGAAGGGCGGCTCGAAACCTTCACGGGCGGGTCATCATGTATGGGGATCGAATCAGTCCTGCCATGGAGCGGGCCATTCGGGAAACGGACCGGCGCCGTACCATCCAGGAAGCCTACAATACGGCCCATGGAATCACTCCCAAAACCATCGAGAAAGCGGTTAGGGATGTGATTGAAATTACCCACAAAAAAGAAGAGGAAATGGCCTTTTATCAAGAGAGGAAACCTTCCGAGTTAACACAGAAAGAACTGTCCGATTATGTGAAGAAATTGGAAAAGGAAATGAAACAGGCAGCGGCTGATTTGCAGTTTGAAAGAGCGGCCATGCTTCGAGACATTATCTTTGAATATAAGGTGAAGCGGTGACCGAAAGGACGCCTGAAAATAAAAAAGGAGTACTATGGCAAACGAAATTACCATTAAAGGAGCCAACGAACACAATTTGGCCAATCTGAATTTGACCATTCCAAGAGACAAGCTGGTGGTCATCACCGGATTGTCGGGATCGGGGAAATCCTCCCTTGCTTTTGATACCATCTATGCGGAGGGCCAGCGCCGCTATATGGAGAGCCTATCTTCCTATGCGCGGCAATTTTTGGGTCAAATGGAAAAACCCAATGTGGAATCCATCGAAGGACTTTCCCCTACCATTGCCATCGATCAAAAAACCACCAGCCGGAATCCTCGTTCCACCGTAGGCACGGTAACTGAGATTCATGATTACCTGCGGTTAATGTATGCTCGAGTGGGAACGCCCCACTGTCCCATTTGCGGGGTTGAAATCACCAGCCAAACGGTGGATCAAATTGTGGACCACATCAAGGAATATCCGGAAGGCACTCGAATCATGATTTTGGCCCCTTTGGTGCGGCAACGAAAAGGGACTCACGAAAAGGTGATTGAGCGAGTGGCTCGAGAAGGGTTTACCAGGGTTCGGGTAGATGGCACCGTTTATTCCTTGGGGGATAATTTCCCTCAGTTGGAAAAAAACATTAAACATACCGTTGAAATCGTAGTGGACCGAATTGCCGTCAAGGAAGGGGTGGAAAGTCGACTGGCGGAAGGGGTGGAGTTGGCCATTCATCATGGCGAAGGGCTGGTTAATATTCGGAGGGAGAGTGGGGAGGAACAATTGTTTTCCACCAAGCTGGCTTGTCCGGATCACGGAGTGACCCTGGAAGAGCTGGAGCCTCGAATGTTCTCTTTCAATACGCCATTTGGCGCCTGCCCCCATTGCGATGGGCTGGGTTTTACTCAAAACATTGACCCGGATTTAATCATTACAGAGAAGGAGAAAACTATTGTGGGAGGGGCCTTGGCTACGATTTTTGCCTCTATGGAATTTTCTGGATTCTATCGCCAAATGATTGATGCGCTAGGAAAGGATCACGGCGTGGATGTGGGGAAAACCCCCTATAAAGATCTTCCCGAAGACTTCAAAAATGAATTGCTCTACGGTACGGGAGGGCGTCACTTAAAATACTATTATGAAAGCCGGAATACCGGGAGCCGATCGTATCGAGATCATCCCTTTGAGGGAGTCCTTCCAAATCTCGAGAGACGATATCGGGAAACCCACTCCAACTACATCAAGGAAAAGATGGAAACCTTCATGAGCACTTCTCTTTGTCCTGTGTGCCATGGAAAACGTCTCAAACCGGAGGTTTTGGCGGTGACCGTAGGAGAAAAGAACATCGCCCAGTTGTCGGACATGGCGGTTAAGAATCTGAAAACCTTTATAGAGCAGCTCTCATTGCGTCCTCAACAGGAAATAATCGCTCTTCAAATAAAGAAAGAAATTAACGCCCGATTGACATTTTTGGCGGATGTAGGCTTGGATTATTTGACCTTGTCCCGCGCAGCCGGTTCTTTGTCCGGCGGGGAATCCCAACGTATCCGGTTGGCCACTCAAATCGGTTCCGGACTGGTGGGCGTTCTATATATTTTGGACGAACCCAGCATCGGATTACATCAAAAGGATAACGCTCGCTTGCTGGCTACTTTGCGGCAGTTGACGGATATTGGCAACACTCTTTTGGTGGTGGAACATGATGAGGAAACTATTTATGCCGCGGACCATATCATCGATATTGGCCCAGGTGCCGGGGTTCAGGGTGGACGCCTGGTGGCCCAGGGAACGGTGGAAGATATCAAAGCGGCTCCAAAATCCATCACAGGGAAATACCTACGAGGAGAAAAAACCATTGAAGTTCCAACAAAGAGACGGAAAGGAAAAGGAGAAAGCCTGCGGGTAATCGGAGCGGCGGAAAACAACCTGAAGGAGGTGGATGTGGAGTTTCCTTTGGGAAAATTCATCTGCGTCACCGGTGTTTCCGGTTCTGGAAAGAGCAGCTTGGTCAACCAGGTTCTCTACAAAGCGGCGGCTTCTCGGCTGTACCGGGCCAAGGATAAACCGGGAAAGCATGAGAGAATCGAAGGATTGGAGCTCATCGATAAAGTCATTGATATTGACCAGTCGCCTATCGGCAGAACTCCCCGATCCAACCCGGCCACCTATACCGGGGTGTTTACTAATATTCGGGATTTGTTTGCAGACCTTCCGGAGGCAAAGATGAGGGGCTATGGAAAGGGCAGGTTTAGCTTCAATGTAAACGGTGGTCGATGCGAAGCTTGTTCCGGGGATGGAATTATTAAGATTGAAATGCATTTTCTACCGGATGTGTATGTACCTTGTGAGGTTTGTCATGGGAAGCGATACAATCGAGAAACCCTGGAAGTCAAGTTCAAGGGGAAAAGCATTTTTGATGTTCTGGATATGACGGTAAATCAGGCCTTGGACTTTTTCCAAAATCAACCGGCCATCTATCGTAAATTAAAAACACTAAAACAGGTAGGCCTGGGCTATATTAAACTTGGGCAACCCTCTACCCAGCTTTCCGGCGGCGAAGCCCAGAGAATCAAACTGGCGGAACAATTGAGCAAACGAAGCACGGGAAAAACCTTATACATATTGGACGAACCTACCACCGGTCTTCATTTTGATGATGTGGCTAAGCTTTTAAAGGTATTGGACGAGTTGGCGGATTTGGGCAATACCCTGGTAGTCATCGAGCACAATTTGGACGTGATTAAGCGAGCAGACTATATCATTGATATGGGCCCGGAGGGTGGAGATTTGGGCGGAGAAGTCATCGCTTTGGGTACGCCGGAAGAGGTGGTTAAACAAGAAAAAAGTTCCTATACGGGTCGGTGGTTAAAAAAGGTGTTAACATAGAAAAAAAGCGCTAAAACTAATTAGGAAGCGGTGAGATTTTGACAAAAAAAAAGAATAAGGGAAGAATGTACTTACTGATGACTCTGTTGGTTGTTTTATGGGGCTATGAATATGTTCCTGCTAAACACGCTTTGGAGTTATTGACTCCCATGACTATTATTTTCCTGAAATATTTCATCGGGCTGTGCCTCTTAGTGGGAGTTAAGTTTTGGAAAGACGGATCGTCTTTTTTTCAAAAAAGAGACATTCCTTGGTTTGTCGCCTGTGCTGTATTTGGAGAGTTATTGTATTTCTGGAGCGAATACTCGGCTATGAATTATATGCCTGTGGCTTTAATTACCATTGTGTTGTCTTTTGTTCCCGTGTTGTCCTTTCTCATTGAGCGGTTGGTGTATGGGGTGAAAGCCAGCGTAAAAATCTATCTGGGAGTGGCCGTTTCCATCGTAGGGGTGGCTTTGATTGTGGGAGCTGATTTCGGGATTTTGCTGGAAGGCCGAGTGGTGGGCTATTTGCTGGCCTTTTTTGCGGTCTTCAGCTGGAACACCTATAATTTTATGACCAAGAAGCTGGCGGGGGATTATCCAGCCCTTACTCTTACAGTGAATCAGCTGATCTGTACCGTGCTTTTGTCTGCACCTTTTGCTTTGGCTAACATGCCGCCCTGGTCCGACTTTACACCGGTTATTTTGGGTGGCATAATGTATTTGGGATTGGTAAGTGCCGGCGTTGGTTTTCTAATATATGTGAAAGCCATCGCTGTGTTGGGGCCTACCCCTACTGCCTTGTTTTCCAATTTTCTCCCGGTAACCGCCACCTTTTTCGGATGGGTCTTTTTGCAGGAATCCATTGGGTTGGTGCAGTTGCTGGGGGGAGTGATTGTTATTGTAGCAGGATCCTTGGTGATTCGAGAGAAGGGAAGGTTGGAAATAGAATCATGATGAAACATGTGAACTTCACCATGCTGACGGACTTTTATGAATTGACCATGGCAAATGGCTATTTTGAAGCCGGCTTGACGGAGGACATCGCCTATTTTGATATGTTTTTTCGGAAAATTCCGGACGGAGGTGGCTTTGCCATCATGGCCGGAGTGGAGCAATTGGTGGAGTATATGCAAGAACTTCACTTTACGGAAGACGACATCCAATTTCTGAAGGGGAAAGGCATCTTTGATGACCGATTTCTGGAATATCTGAGAAGGTTTAAGTTTGAGTGTGATGTGTGGTGCGTTCCCGAAGGAACTCCCATTTTCCCGGATGAACCCTTGGTTACCGTCAGGGGTCCTGTGATTCAAGCACAATTTGTAGAAACCATGGTGCTATTACTCATTAATCATCAAAGCTTGATTGCCACCAAGGCCAACCGAATTGTTCGAGCGGCAGAAGGCCGAGGGGTGATGGAGTTTGGTACAAGGAGGGCCCATGGTACTTCGGCGGCCATTTACGGTGCCAGAGCAGCCTATATCGGCGGATGTATGGGTACTGCTTGTACGGTTTCAGAAAGAGACCACGGGATTCTTGCGTTGGGTACCATGGCCCACAGTTGGGTTCAAATGTACCCCAATGAGTACGAAGCTTTTAAAAAATATGCGGAGGTGTACCCGGAGAATTGTGTATTTTTGGTGGATACCTACAATGTACTTCGTTCCGGGGTGCCCAATGCCATACGGGTTTTCAAGGAAATGAAGCCTAAAAAAATGGGAATTCGAATTGATAGCGGCGATATTGCTTACCTTACCAAGAGAAGTCGGGAGTTATTGGACGAGGCGGGGCTTTCGGAGTGTAGTATTGTAGTATCCAACTCATTGGATGAATACATCATTCGGGATGTGATTATGCAAGGGGCCTGTGTGGATTTCTTTGGTGTGGGGGAACGGCTCATCACTGCAAAATCTGATCCGGTATTTGGTGGAGTCTACAAATTATCGGCATTGGAAAGGGAAGGAAAAATGATTCCCAAAATGAAGATTTCGGAGAATGTGGATAAGATTACCAACCCCGGGTTTAAGACCCTGTATCGTCTTTATAGCAATGAAACCAATCGATGTTTGGCCGATCTGATTGTATTGGACCAAGAGGATGGTCCCAATGGAGACCCGTTCGAAATTTTTGATCCTAAAGCACCTTGGAAACGCCAGCTGGTGACCGATTATTATGCGAAGAATTTGCGGGTGCAGCTCTTTAATAAAGGGGAATGCGTTTACGATTTTCCTACCATTGATGAAATTCGGGATTATTGCAAGGAACAAGTGGACGCGTTATGGGAAGAAATGCTCAGGTTTGAACGGCCCCAGCTTTATTACGTTGACCTTTCCCAAAAGTTATATGATTTAAAACAAAGTCTCATTGCAGAAAATCTGGAAGAGACGGTTTAGGGGCTTGATCTTCTAACAAAAACCTATTTTGAGTGTATTTCAAGGATTCCATCCTTGGCATAAAAAAAGTCCTGACGGAGAGTCAGGACTTTTTGAAAAGGGTTATCTTTTTCCGGAAGCATTTAATACGTTCTTTATCTTGTGGGCTACCATCTTTTGAATGGCATCTCTGGCAGGCCCTAAATACTTTCGGGGATCAAAATCTTCCGGATGGTCTTGCAGGTATCTTCTGATTTCCGCGGTCATGGCTAATCGTAAATCCGTATCGATGTTTACCTTACATACTCCATGTTTCGCTGCTTCCCGAATCATTTCTTCCGGAACGCCCTGGGCTCCCGGGATGTCGCCTCCGTATTGATTGCATAGAGATACAAATTCCGGCAGCACGGTGGAAGCGCCATGAAGAACCAATGGTGTTTCAGGAATGAGAGAATGAATCTTTTTCAGTCGTTCAAAATCCAAATAGGGCTCTCCCTTAAATTTATAGGCTCCATGACTGGTACCGATAGCGATGGCAAGAGAGTCCACGCCAGTGCGTTCTACGAATTCGGCAGCTTCTTGAGGGTCGGTGAATTTGGCGGAGCGTTCATCTACATTGACATCATCCTCGATTCCCGCCAGCTTTCCCAGCTCCGCTTCAACAGATACTCCATGGGCATGGGCATATTCCACCACTTGTTTGGTAAGAGCGATGTTTTCGTTTAAGGGGTGTTTGCTTCCATCAATCATCACCGAAGTGAATCCATCGTCCACACATTTCTTGCAGATTTCAAAATCCTCCCCATGATCCAAATGCAGCACGATGTCTAAACCGGTGTCCAAAATTGCGGCTTCCACCAGTTTCACTAAATAGGAAGGGCGAGCATACTTTCGAGCGCCGGCGGACACTTGCAGGATGAGGGGAGCGTTTTCCTCTTTTGCAGCATCCACGATGCCTTGGATGATTTCCATGTTATTCACATTGAATGCCCCCACTGCGTAATCGCTTTTTAAAGCCTTTGCAAACATTTCTGAAGATGTGACCAGAGCCATGATAGACCTCCTTTGTTGATGGTAGTGATATGGGATAAGAACAAGTGAAAAAAACCTCTTAAAAAGAGGTTATAGACCGGGTTTTGTGATGATGTCCATTACTTCCTCCGGAGTGGAATTGGAGGGCATGATGAAGTTGCCTGCTTTGATTTGAGTGGTGACACCCATTTCATTGGCCAATTGGATAAAATCCCCGACGGAATGAAATAAGCCCACAGAGACAAATTTTTCCCCGATGACTTCCAGGGATTCTCCTGAATTGATATATACCGCATACATGACCACTTCTTCTGGTGGCAACTCTTCTTCATCCGGGTTCATGGGGACTACATCAGGCCGATCTTGAAGCTGGCTTTGTCTTTCTGCTTCGGCAATCATGGTGCTTGGATAGGCCATGATTACATCGATTCGGTTCCAAATCAGGAAGCTTGCCAGGACCAGTACAATCAGCACGATGAAAAGGTCATTTTTATTATAGATCAAGTCCTTCAGTTTTTTCATACCTAGTTTCCTCATTTCCCTTCAAATTCAATATATCATAGCTTTGACGGGGTTTCAACGGGTTTCGTTCCTTCTCAAGGTAGGAACCCGTAAGAAACCGTAAGGAAGCTGTAATAAGAACCGTAAGGAAGCTGTAATAAGAATGAAATTGTCTTGCAAGAGGGAATAAGGTATAATAAAAAAGTATGGAAACTATAAAAATCAACAAAAATGAGGAACACCAACGATTGGATCGTTTTTTAAGAAAGTATTTAAAAAACGCCTCTTTGAGTTATATATATAAGGCCATTCGAAAAGACGTTAAGGTAAATGGGCGTAGGGCCAAAGAAGATTATATTCTTTCAGAAGGGGATGAAATTCAGATTTATTTGTCTTCGGAGGAGTTGAAAGGATTTCAAAAACCCAAGGAAACTGAGAAAAGCAAACGGCAATTCAAGATTGCTTTTGAAGACGAAAATCTGGTGGTGGTGGAAAAGCCCTTCGGTCTTTTGACTCATGGAGATCATACGGAAAAGAAAAACACCCTGGCCAACCAAGTGCTTTCTTACCTGATTGAAACGGGAGATTATGTGCCAAGGATGGAAAAAACCTTTGTGCCCTCTCCGGTGAACCGGTTGGATCGAAACACTACGGGGTTGGTGATGTTTGGCAAGAACGGCGACACCCTGATGGAATTGAATCGGTTGATTCGGGGAAGGCAGGCCATTCGGAAGTTTTATTTGACCATTGTTGCTGGAGAAATGAAGGAGTCCTTGATACTGAAGGATTTTATGGTCAAGGATTCTCGGACCAACACGGTAAGGGTTGAGCCGGATTCTTTGGGAATCCGGGGAGAAAAGGCGGTGGAGACATTGGCTACCCCGAAGAAGGTGGGGAAAGGCTATTCTCTGGTGGAAATTGAATTGGTCACCGGCAGGACCCATCAAATTCGAGCCCACCTTTCTCAGGCTGGGTTTCCTGTGATTGGGGATCCAAAATATGGAAGAGCCATGGTGAATGAAAAAATACGGCAGAGATTTCATTGGAATGCACAGGTACTTCATGCGGTGCGCCTGGAGTTTCAGCACATTTCTGGCGCCTTGTCCTATTTGGAGGATACCCGCGTAGAGGCTTTGCTGCCGCCCCATTTTCAGGAAATGGTGGAAATATTGTTTGGAGGAGTGAAACCGTGACAACTCAAAAAAGAGAAGGAAATTATAAAGCGAGATACCGCCCCTACTTAATTGCCATGGCCCTGGCTTTTGTGTTAACTATGATTGTGGCCCCGGAACGAATGGAGGAAGATGGGATGTCTCCTGCTATAGAGGAGGGCCAAGTAGTGGCTTTGATGAAAATGGATTACTCGGAGAAACGAGGGGCACCAGCGCTTGGACAGGTTGTGGTATTGGATAAGCTAGTGACATTGGAGCAACGAGATCAGGTGGGCTACCGCAATGACAATCTGATAGGAAGGGTGGCTGGTTTGCCGGGAGAGGTGATTTCGGACAGGTCGTTGCTGGGAAATTATCCCGGACCCGTGACTCTGACCGGAAATCAGGTTTGGTTGGTTCAGGATGCGTGGCCAGAAGATGGGACACCGGAAGATTACTATGGACCCTACTTGGATTCCAGAACCATGGGGCCGATTGAGTTAAATGACATTAGAGGAAGGGCTCGTTGGATTGTGTGGCCCTTGACAGAAATAGGAGGAATTAAATAAGTGAAAGCGTTTTTGAAGGATGTACTCATTGCCATTGCTGTGGCGGTGTTAATCATTCAATTTATCAAACCTACCATCATCAAGGAGAGTTCTATGCAGCCCACCTTGTTTGAGAATGATTATATCCTATTGAGCAAACAGGCTTACTCGATTTTCGGGGATCCGGAGTATGGGGACATTGTGGTGTTTCATTCCGACATCGAAGCAATGAATGGGGATAAAAAAGATTTGATCAAGAGAATTATCGGCCTTCCCGGAGATGTGATTACCGTGAAAGACGGTGTGGTTTTCCGAAATCAAGTACCATTGACAGAGGACTACTTGATGGAAGATTATACTACTGGGTTTGTGGAGGAATACCGAGTACCCCAAGGAGAGATGTTTGTCATGGGTGACAATCGAAGAGTGAGTCTGGATTCCAGAAGCGAGGACATTGGAGCCGTATCCATGGATGAGATCTTAGGGAAAGCCATTTGGAAGGTGTACCCCTTTAAGGATTTTGGTAAGCTGGAATAACAGTGGAATGGAAATATGGGAAGATATAAGAATATTGCCACCAACAAGAAGGCTCGTCATGAATATTTTATTGAAGACACCTATGAGGCAGGCATCGTGTTGACCGGTACGGAAATTAAATCCATTCGCCTGGGCAAGGTGAATATCAAAGAGAGCTTCGCCAAGATCGAACAGGGGGAGCTGATTCTTTATGGGATGCATATCAGCCCTTACGAGCAAGGAAATCGGTTTAATGTGGACCCGGTGCGACCGAGAAAGCTGCTGCTGCACAAGCAGGAAATCCGAAAACTCATCGGTTTGACCACCCAAAAAGGACTGACCTTGGTGCCCTTGAATATTTACCTGAATAATGACGGTAGGGCCAAAGTAGAAATCGGAGTGGCTCGGGGTAAGAAAATTTATGATAAAAGAGAGGATTTGGCAAAGAGAGATGCCACTCGCAAAATGGAGCAGGCTGTGAAGAAGTATCGATGAGCAGAGATCCAAGAGGGCATCGTAACCAAATCGTAATGAATATAATGGGGAATATGGTGTATAATATAGGTAGTGTTCAATCCAACGTGGGGGTGTAAAGGTTTCGACGGGGGTGTGGAACAAGGATAAGCGAGTCGCAGTTTGCTCAGTCTGCGTTAAAAAGGGCACGTTAAATACAAACGCTAAAAATAATAACTCTTACGCATTAGCAGCATAGCTGCCTGCCGCCTAATTTAGCGGCGCGTCGTCGACCTGGGTTTCCCTGTAGGCTCAGAACTCGACGTCATTTATACAGGACAACTCTATGTGAGCTCCCAGTAGCATAGGGGAACCATGGGATAGGAAAACCTTTAGCCTGCCGAATCGGCGATTGGAGTTCCGAAACAACAAATGATCGGCTGCACTCGGAGAAAGTCTTTCGGAAATGCTTTCGGACGTGGGTTCGACTCCCACCACCTTCACCACATAAAAAATGGGGCCATGAGGCCCTATTTTTTATGTGTCTATCCGGGGGTGGGGTCGGGTACCTTTTCTTGGTACCCGACCCCAAGGTATAGACAGAGGGAGTCGAACCCGAAAGGGCAGGAGCGTTAGCGAAAGCGTCCGGTGGTGGACGATTGAGTAGCGAGTGGTTCAAGCCGAGTGGTTTGATTATCTCTTTAAGCTGTTTTTGTCCAGCAGGAAATCAATTATATTAATTCTCAATATGCCGTCACTATCCGTCCAGCTTTTCCCGTAGCTCTTTGATACTACGATTTTCTTGAATGAGTCCTTTACCGCAAGCAAAGAACGAATCTCTGATTCTTGTTTTTTCTCATCGTCCATGTTGAAAGCTGATTGGATGTAGTATTTTTCACTTCCTTTACTTGCTATGAAATCTATTTCAAGTGACTTTTGGACCCTCTTCATATTGTAGTTTCGTTCTTCGACCTCAACGACGCCAACGTCAACAGCATACCCTCTGACAAGCAACTCGTTGTAAAGAATATTTTCCATGATATGGGTCTCTTCCTGTTGCCTCAAACCAAGTCTGATATTCCGAAGGCCTACATCAGTGCAGTAGTATTTTGACGGATACTCAAAGTATCGCTTTCCCTTGACATCGTAACGGCTGGCTCTTGAGAACAGGAAACATTCTTCTAGGTATGTCAGGTAAAGACTGATAGTTTCAGAATCAACTTTCTTGCCTCTAATGCTAGTAATTGTTTTGGCTGTTTTGCTAGCATTTGTCAAGGAACCTATTGAGGAAGAAATACTGTCGGTCAACTCTCTTAGCACTCCTGGGAGCTTGACAATGTAGCGTTCCTCAATATCCTTGAAGTAGATTTCTTCATATAAAGAATCAAGGTATTCGTACTTTTCCTGGTCCGCCGTCAGGCTTAACAAATAGGGCATGCCGCCGTACATAGCGTACTCATTGTACGCGTCCGATTTTTCAAGCCCTGAAGCGCTGTGGAATTCAGCAAATGACAGTGGGTAGATATGTATTACGTCACCGCGGCCCCTGAATTCTGTCGACACATCTTTTGACAACAATTTTGAATTACTGCCAGTCACATAAACATCAATGTTCTTTAGGTGCAGAAAACCATTCAAAACACTATAGATTCTTACAGGTTTTTCTTTGTCACGGAGCTCTTCTTTAGTTATTGCATATTGTATTTCGTCAATCAGTACATAATATTTTTCGTTTATGTTCGAACATTTTTTGCGAACATAAGAGGAAAGCTCATCCGGGTTTCGCAACTGTTCATTGATATCATCATCTAAAGCAATGGAAACAATATTCTTTCCCTTAACTCCGTTTTGAATCAGGCGATTCTTATACAGCTCAAACAATATGGTGCTTTTTCCGCATCGTCTTATTCCGGTAATGATTTTGATTCTTCCGTTCCATTGTTTGGCTGATATTTGTATTATATAGCTATCTCTGGTAATCAGCATAGCGACCTCCGAAAGTTACTCGTAAATACGACTTATTTCCGACTTGAATTATATCAGGTTCTAATCGGAAGTCAATCGCAATTACGACTTATTTCCGATTTTAGAAATGAACTATCAATAAAATCAAGGGTGGGAGTCGAACCCGAAAGGGCAGGAGCGTCAGCGAAAGCCTCCGGTGGACGATTGAGTAGCGAGTGGTTCAAGCCGGCTGAACGAGCGAAAGCAAAATTATTTACGAGTAATAGTTTAATTTGCCTTAGGGTAAATCAAGGGTTTCCAGACTTTCGGTTAGTATAGCCGATTAATGGGAACCTTGCTTTTTATCCTCGGAGCATAAATTGCGCCATTGTTATTCCGTTAATTATTATTGTATTGTTCCGTAAATCTTGATACTATTCCGATAATTTGGTATAATACCATTGATTGGAGGTATATTTATGGTGATGAGTGTAAAGCAGGCTGCAGAAAAATGGGGTATCTCGGATAGAAGAATAAGAGTGCTTTGCTCTGAGGGGAAAATCCCCGGGGCTTATCAAGAAGGACGAGGTTGGAAGATTCCTATAGATGCAATCAAACCGACGGATGGAAGATATAAATCCACCGAAAGTCTACTGGATATTATTGACCGGAAAATGAAGGAGCTAAATACTAGACGTTCTTTGACAGAGGGTGAAGTAGAACGACTTAGAGAGCAGTTTGTTGTAGAATACACATATAATTCCAATGCGATTGAGGGCAATACGCTGACACTTCATGAAACCGATTTGGTTTTGAGAGGGCTTACTATTGGTCAAAAACCACTGAAAGATCATATGGAGGCAGTTGGGCACAAAGAGGCTTTTGATTTTGTCAGTGAAGTGGTAAAGGATAAAGCTCCAATGAGTGAAAGCATCATCAAACAGATACATTGTCTGGTACTTGCAGATAAGAAAGATGACCGCGGTGTATACCGCCGTGTGCCTGTTCGCATTATGGGTGCACAGCATGAACCTGTACAGCCGTACTTGATTCAGCCAAAGATGGAGCAGCTAATGATTGACTTTGCTGAAAGCACTGAGCATATTGTGACAAAACTAGCTCGCTTTCATATAGAATTTGAAGGTATCCATCCCTTTATAGACGGAAATGGTAGAACAGGGCGTCTGCTTGTGAATATGGAATTCATGAAAGTGGGATTTCCTCCCATTGACATAAAATTTACCGACCGTGTCGCTTATTATCATGCTTTCGATGAGTATTATAGAAAACATAATCTCTCTGCTATGGAAAAATTATTTGCAAAATACGTTAATGAGAGATTGGATATGTATTTAAAAATGCTGTAGGTATAAGATGAAGCATCACCCTTGATAATTTGCGTTGTGCCCAACCTGAGAACTTCTAGAAGGGAAAATAATATTACGTCAATGACTTGTTGAAAACGAAGATAAAATAACAAGGACTCTGGTTCCTGTTCTATAAATGAAAGTAATATCTAGTAGGAAATAGCTGGGGAGGAACGGATATGCAGAAAATGGCGGAAGTGCTGATTCGCGGGAATCAAACAAAAAAAACGGTTCAAATAACCAGTAATGATAAGCCGAAGATCGAATTGGAAATCATCGAAAGGTGGCAGCGATTCACTTGGCCATGGTCTCTATTGTGAAACGGTGGTTGGTGAGAATAGCGAATTGTTAATAGACAATGCGCTTATCCATCAACAATGGAAAGATAACCCCGATATAGCATTGAATATGATTTCCTATTACGGATTGCCGATTCAGTGAGAAGATGGAGAGTTTTTTGGAACAATATGCGTATTAGATAGCAAGATGAATTCGTACAACGAAAACTACAAAAATTTATTAAAAGAATTCAAGATTGCTATCGAGTCGGATTTGAAAGCGTTGCTTTATAAGGATCAGCTACGATATTATGCCGAAATGGATATTATGACTGCATCATATAATAGAAATAAAATGGAGCAAGTTCTGGTCAATGAGTTTGAAAGATGCGGGGTCTCCGGTGAAGTTTTTTCACTGGCACTTATGGATATTGATGGGCTAAAGAAAATTAATGATACTTTCGGTCATGCCAAGGGAGATGAGACATTAAAATCTTTTTCAAATGGTATTAATTCAAGAATTCGAACCATGGATTGGTTCGGGAGATGGGGTGGGGATGAGTTCCTGCTCCTGTGTCCGAATACAGGCATTGAAGAAATGGAAATCCTATTGAAAGAAGTTTACAAAAGTATTATTAAGGATATGGGAAAGGTAGTGCCCAATTCCAGTTTCTGTTATGGCTGTGCGGAATATCGCAAAGGAGACTATGACAACTACCAAGAGTTGTTAAAGAGAGCGGATAAAAAGCTCTATAAATGCAAGGAAGGACATAGGAAGAATATAGATAGAAGGTAGGCTGTTGTAAGAGAATGGGGTCGGGTACCTAGGAGGTAACCGACCCCATTCTTTTGCCAATTTTTCTCTTGTCCGGCTTCGTTTTTTAAATAGGTCCCCCGTCGGATTCTCCCAAGGGCAGGACGATCTGCAGGGTGAAGAGTCCCTCTTCGGCGGAAAAGGAATAATAGCCTTGGTGCCGGTCTACCAGCATTTGGATGCTTTTTACGCCGTAACCATGGCCTTCCTTTCGGGTGTAGGGGAGACCGTCCCTCATCTCCACTTTTCCGCCCAACGTATTTTCCACGAGAATCAGCAAGTTGTTCTTGTGAATATGACAGGTTGCCCGCACTCTTGGAATTAGAGCTTTTCCACCAGACTTTCGGCTGGAGGCAGCTGCAGAAATGGCATTATCCAATCCGTTGGCCAGGAGAGTGCAGATTTCCGTATCCGGTATGGGAAGTTGTTTGGGAACTATAGCCTCAATCATAATTTCCACTTTCTTCTGCTTTGCCTTGTTGGCAAAGGCGGAGAAGATGGAGTTGACGGTATTATTCTCGCAATATCGTTGGGGCACAATCTTATCAATCTCTCGTTGGGTCTGTTGGATATATGTCATAGCTTCTTGAGAATCCCCTGCTTCCAGGAAATTATGAATCAGCGACAGGTGGTGCCGCATGTCATGGCGATATATGGCGGTTTGCCTTTGTACTTGCTGTAGGGCCATGATTTCGTGGGTGGCACTTTCCGACCTGGTTTGAAGCATTAAGTTGTCCATCTCCAGTCGGCATCTTCTCTGCATTTCACTGTTATATATGATGATGAATACGATATAGAACATGGAAATCACAGAGGGAAAGAACTCTACAATCACCTTAGCCCCGGAATAGAGGAACCCAGTATATATGGTGGTGGTGTAATCAAACACATAATAGATTAAGGGGAAGGATCCAAAGACAGCAAGAGAACGGGAGGAATAGGACATTACCTGATGGACGGATGAAACAACAAACCTTTGAATGAGATAGAACATCATCAAAAGTCCCAAGCTATAACCGATGTGGAAAGTTACTTTGCCGTTCCAGATTAGTTGCAGTGCTTCTCCTAGCCAGTTGGGTGGCTGACAGCATAAAAAGGCAACCAACATGCTGACGATAGCAATGGAACGAGGTTTTTTTAAATAGAATTCTATAAACAACACATTTGGCAAATGGGTAATCAATGGGTAAAGCTTTGCTGTCAAAGCCAATCCCAGAGAATAATAAGATGTAAGCTGAATCGACAGGATGCCAATGATTAATAGGGCGATGGCCCTTTGATTTTTCGGCGTTTTTTCGTATCCTGCGAATAGGATAGAAACCACGGTGCCAAAGATCAAGAGAAGGGTATAATTCATGATTTCCAGGGCCTGTATCATTCTTTCACCCCTTTCTCTACAAATAGATACTCCATATAGGCCTCTCTCACCTGGCTGTAGAGAAGCCTGGAAATGGGTACGGTCTGCTTGGCGTAGGTGATGATTTCCTTGGGAGTGAGAGAAAGTATGGAGCTCATATTGACAATGTAGGAGCGATGAACTCTCAGAAATTCCGGACGGGAAAGTAGCACCTCCGCAAAATCCGAGAGAGAACCGTTGATTTCCTTGATGGTTCCACCCACCAGATGAAATCGCAGTTTTTTGTTGAACACTTCAAGAAATTCAATGTTCCCCAATGGGATCCGGGTCATGCCGGAGGAGGTTTTGATTTGCAGCGATTCCTCTCCCCGCTGTGCTTCAAGGAAGAGTCTATCTAGAATGGGGAATAGTTTCGGCGTGGTTGCCGGCTTCAGCATATAGTAATGGGCACCTACGGCATAACTCTCCACTGCAAACTCCTTGGAAGAAGTCAGGAAGATAATCTTTGTCTCTTCGTCAAACCGGCGGATTTCCCGGGCGGCTTCCATGCCGTCCAATCCCGGCATCAGAACATCCAGAAACAGCACATGATAGGTATTTTGCTTCATGGCTTCCAGAAGATCCAGGGCATTGGAAAAAGAATCGTATTGAAAGGCAGGCTCCTTTTCCCCTTGATACTGGTTCAGCAGATTGGAGATTCGGGAGAGTTCTTTTAGGTCGTCGTCACAAATGGCCATTCTCAGCATGAAGAGTCCTCCTAAGGGCGTTCGCCTTTACGTATTCTATCATAGGAATCCCCCTGTTATCAATACGTCCTGAAGCGACGGTTTGTCCTCGTGGGAGGGACACTTGCCGGATTGCATTTTAGGGCTAAAAAACGACATTTCGGGGGACATTTCCCTTCGGCAATATAGGTCTTGCTAAAATATAACGGAAACTAGCTTCGAATCGTTGCCAACACAGAAAGGAGAAGGCCTGTGACATCTGCAATATCCTACCTCATAGCAACCGTGGGCATCGGTGCGCTATTGGCGTTGTGGTTCATCACCACCTATCAAGTCATTTCCCGGAAAACCCAGGATTTGATTCATGCCGCGGATCAGGTTCGCCTCCTCCGGGAGAGTTTACATCAGATGAGGAACGGTCCCCACGAAGCTTCGGCTAAAAAGATGCTGGATACCAGCACCCGGATTTATTCTCAAATTGAAAAAAGCTATAACGAGACGCTACGAAACCCCATCTATCGAGTTCCTGCATTTTTCATGGGATATCGTAAGGCGGAAAAGGGAACCATTCAGGTATTTGAATCAAGGAGGAAGAGTCTATGAAAAAACAACAGGAAAGACTGGCCGGCAAAATGAGGAGCCTCTTTAAGAGACGATGGATGAGCTTGCTGCTGGTTATTTGTGTCATGGTTACCTTGCTTTTGCCGGTACAAGCCATGGGCGCCACGGCAAATGCTACTCCTTCCAACGCCACGGTATATATCAATGGAAATAAAGTATCTTTTGAAGCCTACACGATTAACGGTAGTAACTATTTTAAGCTACGAGACCTGGCCATGGCCCTGAACTCTACCAACAAGAAGATTGGAATAGGCTATAATGGGTCAACCAACACGGTGGAAATCAAAGCCGGGCAGCCCTATGTACCCGTGGGCGGCGAACTGGAACTAGGGGACGGTTTGGCTAAGAGAGCCACTCCGGGCAAAGCCACCATACATTGGGGAGAAGAGCCAAGTAATGCAAACACAATGCAGTTGGAATACAATATCGCACTGGGAACTTACGTGATCAATGGGAACAATTTTGTAAAGCTTCGGGACTTGATGCAGTGGGTGGATGTGGGCGTTGGATATGATAGCAAAACCGCATCCATTGCTATCCATACCGGACAAAAGTATGTGCTTCCTAAATATATCGGCAATCCCTTGAAATCCGGGGAAGCCATTGACAACAAATATAGAAAATATTACGGAGCCCAGCCGGGTTCTATCCATAATCACGGAGAAATGGTCTATCATGACGGTTGGTACTACCATTATGGTTTTCGAATTAAAGAAGGAGGCCAGGCCATTGGGTACCAATCGAGCTATGGGGATTACATCCCGGACAACTGGCAGGTCTACGGCGGAAAAATATTTTTTGAAGGAGCCCTCTCCAGTGGCGTAACCACCCAAGTCATCTTTACCATGAATTTAGATGGTTCCGGTGTGAAAAAAATTATCACCAACGCACTGGACACGGGACAGAGAATCACCGTATATAAAGGGAAGATTTACGCAAACACCCACACGGCAAATGGAGCAGGTGCAAGTATTGTCAGCTTCAATCTGGATGGCAGCGGAAGAAAGGTCCTTTACACAGGAGACTTGTCTGTGGAGCCGGTACCTGTAGGCTATGGTAGCCGGGGATACCATATTTTTAATGACAGAATCTACTTCATGACCAAAGACAAGGATATTTGGTATCCAACGGAGAAGAGTGTATACTCCATGAAATTGGACGGAAGCGACCAGAAGCTGGTGACCACCCTCCATAATTCCCCCTGGAATATTGTCAGTGTATATGACGGATATATCTATTACGAGACCAGATGGGAAGGCTTGCATCGCATGAAAATTGACGGTAGCGATGACGTGTGCGTTTTGCCGGAATCCATGGAGCAATATGCCATCTATGGAGATAAAATCGTATATAACGTCGATCACACCATGCTGGGCGTGGTCAACACAGACGGTACCGGGCGCTACCAATTCCCCAATGCCAAGCAAGATCCCAATAGAACCACTCCAGCCTATGTTTCTAACCTCATGGTGTTGAATAGCAAATATACCTTCGCCCAAAATGTTCTTTTGAACAACGATTCCGCGGCAAACGGATATGTCCGTTTCAGCGCAAATTACAGCGATCCCAATGATGATGATATTCGGGGACTCCGGGGATGGTTTCCCTCCAAGGTACCTTATATTAATACCTTGACGGATATTGGTTCTTCCGGCGGCAACTCAGCAGCCCTTTCAGATGGTTGGTATAATCTGCGTTGCATGTACAACTATATGTATATTGATGCAAACGGCGGAGCCCAGCTTCGAACAAGTGACACCAATCAGAAATTCTATGTGGAAAACAAAAATGGCATATATTTCACGCTAAAGACAGAAGACGGAAAGTATCTGGGCATTGGGGACACCGTGGTCAATGGAGTTCAGGTGAAGGCGGTGAACCAGGAGTACCTGTGGGCATTGCGTAATGAGAAAGGCAGTGATATTTTCAGCATGCGCCCAGCTGATAATAGCAACATGTTACTGAATGCGGCGGGAGAGAAAAGCACCGACGGTACCTGGATTATTCTTTGGAGGCACGATAAAGAAGATGCTCCCAACCATGGGGAATTCCGATTTATCCCTGCGAAGTAAAGAGAATATATATTGGGAAGATAAAACAATAACTTCCAAGAAGAAGGAGAAATGATAACATGAAAAAAAGATTAGCGAGTATACTTTTAACGGTTTGCATGGTGTTGAACCTGCTGCCGGGGGCGACCCTCACCGCCAGCGCCTCAGAACCAACAGATTACAACCTCCGGGTCGGTGGCGTTCAAGTGACCAGCGAGAACTGCGCAAATATTACGGGTCCCGGGATCACCGGAAGTGTAAGCTATGATCCGTCCACAAGCAAACTTACCCTCAATGGTGCGAATATTACCGGATTCTACTCAATTAATGAAAATGATGCTGGTATATATACGTCGAGGGATCTAACAATTGATTTGGTGAATGCGAACAGCATTACGCCCGGGATGAGTGGCTATCCCAATCAAAACAGTGCTGGCATATATGTATTTGCGAGTAATCTCACCATATCCTCCAACTCCGGTAACGGAACGCTGAGCGTCGCATCAAATGATACGACGGCAGATAGTACTGGTATTTATAGTGAATGGGGCTTCTATGGAGATTCCACAGGGAACATAACGATTTCCGGTGGAGAAATTACAGTCAGCGGCGGCACTTCATCCGGAGCCGGAAGTCGATCCTATGGGATCCAAGCAGGGGGAAATCTTACGATCTCAGGTGGTGAGATTACGGCCACCGGCGGCACTGCTGGGGGAAGCAGCCGAGGAATTTATGTATTTAAGATTCTTTCAGTAACAGGAAACGCAACGGTCTTGGCCATCGGCGGCAGACCCGGGTCTCTCTATTCTAGTTTTGGCATACAGGCGCCAAATGGAAACTCCTTTGTTTCGGGTGGAGCGGTGACAGCCACCGGAGGCGATGGCGGAAGCGAGAGTTATGGTATCTCTACCAATACTTATACCCTGTCTATTACCGGAGGTATCGTAACGGCGAAGACCAATGCTGTTCCGGGAGAAAATAAGAAGGCAGTCAACACTTCTGCCGCAATAGATATCAGAACCTATGCCGGAGCGAAAATTCTGGCAGGAAACAGTGAAAGCGCGGCCAAGGTCGTGGACAGCTACAGCAACGAACGGTATTTGAAGTTCGGCTCCATGGATACATACACTGTAACTTACAACGGCAATGGGGGTGGCGGCTCTATGACAGCCGAAACTGCGGCTGCAGGTGTTCCCTTTCCGCTTCCGGCATGCGGTTTTACCGAACCTTCTGCCGGCCTGCCATTTCACAAGTGGGCTGTCGGCAGCCCGGGGGGAACACAGGTAGAAGCCAACGGCAGCCATACTTTTACAGCCGATACGACTGTGTATGCTTTATGGAAGGCAGCAACGCCGGCAACGACCTTCTCCTTCGATGGGGCAGATGCCGAAAAGCTGATGGGAACAACCACCCAAATGCAGTACTCCTTGGACAGAGGTGTTACATGGACAACTTGTTCAGCCGAAACCACCGACCTTGACAGTGTGATCGCTAGTATCACAGAGAGTAATGATATCCAGATCAAAGACCTGGGCAACGGTACCACCACAACGGTTTCGGAAGTACAGACGATCAATATCACCAAGGCGGCGACCCCTTCGGCAGGCAAGGCGGACTGCACGACCCTTGCCAATAACGACGGCAAACTCACCGGCGTGACTGCGGCCATGGAATACAAGCTTTCCACCTCTTCCTCATGGATCAGCGGAACAGGCAGTGACATCACCGGCCTTACAAACGGAACTTACAATGTTCGGGTCAAGGCGACCGGAACTGCGCTGGCCTCAGACAATCAAAATCTTACGATTGCCGCCTACTCCGCACCTCCTTCAGGTGGAGGTGGTGGCAGTAGCGGAGGCGGAGGAGTCGCATCCACTCTCGTAACAAAGATTGATACGGGTGGAACGGTGACGGGCACCAACGTAGACAATCTGGTCAAAGAGGGAAAGAGCCTCACAGTGGATGGCAAGTCGGGGGAAACCCTAGTGTTTGACACGGAAGCCTTGAAAACTATCAATGGCCAGACCAAGGATACGGTGAAGGTGGAAATTAAAGATGTTTCCTCGGATTACATTAATGAGCATCCCGGGCGATTGGTGGTATCTCTCACCGTCACTGCAGGAGACCAGCGTATTACCAACTTTGGGAACGGTACGGCTACCATTTCTCTTCCCTATGATTTAAAAGAGGGGGAAAAGGCAGAAGATGTCACCGTGTGGTATCTGGCGGAAGACGGAACCATGACGGAAGTACCCTGCACCTATAATCCCGAAACCAAGCTAGCCACCTTCCAGGTGAACCACTTCTCCTTGTACCTGGTAGGTACAGCAGATATCAGCTTGTGGGTCAATCCCTTCGCCGATGTGGCAGAAACCAGCTGGTACTACGATGCGGTTCGTTACGTTTCCGCCAATGGACTGATGAATGGAACGGCTGATACCGCCTTCAACCCCAACGGAAAAACTTCTCGAGGGATGATAGTTACCATTCTTTGGAGGATGGAGAATCAGCCTTCGTCAGAAAAAGAGATGACATTTACAGATGTGAAGAGCGGTAAGTACTATTGGGATGCAGTAGCCTGGGGTTCCGAAAAGGGTATTGTTAGCGGATATTCTGAGAATCGATTTGGGCCGGAAGACAACATTACCCGAGAACAACTAGCGGTGATTCTCCATAATTATGCCGTCAGCAAAGGCATCGATACCGAATCAACGGCGGATTTAGGTGGATTTGTCGACTCTACCACCATTCATGATTGGGCGTTAGATGCCATGATGTGGGCCAACGGGGAAGGACTGATTAATGGAGTAGGAAACAGCAAATTAAGTCCTCTGGGCTCTGCAGAACGTTGCCAGGTGGCGGCCATCCTTCAGCGTTTTATCCTGAATTCGGCAGAGTAGAATAAACGGCAATTCGTACATACCACCCGTATGTATTGCGTCAGGTTTTTAGAATGGGGTCAGGTACCTTCTTGATTTAGAGAAGTACCTGACCTCTTCTATATATCACCCAGCCAACTTGTACAAAAGGATAAAATACCGTACACTTATAGTGAGTTATCATATCTAAGAAATTCAGCCAGTATGGCGGAATATAGAAAAAGGATGAATCATAGTTGGTGACCTGGGATGGTCCATACATACTACACGGATATATGGAGGAAGAAACCAATGAGTTTACTAATCAAAGGTGCGAAAAAGGTGTTGTTACGAGGTGGTAAAATAGCAGGAGCATATATTGCACCCGATTTGATGAATTTTGCGGCGAAAATGGGAAATGATTTGTTGGAAAAGCAGAAAAACCTGGTAAAAATACCCGACTTAAAAAATGTTCGCATGGACGAAGCCTTCCGAATTTTGGTGGACGATCTGAACTTGATTCCCATACCATCCATCGCAAAGCCCAGCATAGCCTACGCCGAGGAAAGGGAAAACGATGTAGTATATTCCCAACCCAGGTTTGGTTCCCGGGTGAGCCCAAGAACCACCGTGAAGGTTTACTATCTGACCCAGGAAGTGGTAGATGAAAGTAAACAGATGTTGGAAAATGAAGTGAAACAATTCAAAGCCCCGGTGGTGGTTGGGGGGAACATCTATGAGGCACGGGAAGATCTGGTAGAATTAGGCCTCAAGGTCACTCAAAAATTGGAAAAACCAAACTTGAAATATGCAGATAAAGAAGATGGCCAGGTGACCCGGGTTACTTATTCCAATCACCATAAAATCGGCGCCAAACTGAAAACCGGTGAACGGATTTGTCTCTTTTATGTGAATGAAGAGGTGATTGGAGATAGTAAAGCCATCAAAGCGCAGAAAGACAGGAACCGGAAAGAAAAAATAGAAAAAATCAACGAAGTCAGGAATGCGGTGTCCAAAAAAATACGAACCGGGGTGGTAGATATCAAAACCATGCAGAAGAAAGGGAGAAAAAGATGACCATGACGAAGAGGATGAAGATATGCCTGATTTCAGGGGTGCTGTTGGGGATCGTGTGTATTATAGGGGCCAGTATACGTTCGGGAGGAACGGCAAGTATTTCATTCTTATTTGCCCTTTGGTATAATCGACTTCTTATGGGATTGCTAATTGGGGTGGCATGGAGAAATGTTGAGCTACCCAAGGCATTGGCGAGAGGGGCATTTCTTGGACTTGTGGCTTCCTTTGCCTTTTACAGTGCCACCGGGTTTGCGGATCATGTCAGTTTTCTGGCAGGGGTGGTATACGGTGTAATTATGGAGTTTGCCGTATGGAAATTAAACGGTGAGAAAATGGTAGTGAAAGAAAACATGGAAAGGGTGCATGGATGAATATAACGGAGCAACTGGTAAAAGATTTAAAAATTTCCAAGAGTCAGATTGAAAACACGGTGGCTCTTATTGAAGAAGGAAATACCATTCCCTTTATCGCCCGGTATCGAAAAGAACTCACCGGCGGGCTTTCCGATGTGGTACTTCGGGAGTTGGACGAGAGGCTGGAGTATCTGAAAAACTTAGAGGCCAGAAAAGAAGAAGTCCTTCGTCTCATTGAGGAACAGGGAAAACTGACGGAAGAGCTGCAAAGGGACATTGAAAATGCGGAAATCCTTCAGAGAGTGGAGGATCTGTACAAGCCGTTCAAAAAGAAGAAATCCACCCGGGCCTCCAAGGCCAGAGATCTGGGCCTGGAGCCTTTGGCCGATATTATTTGGGCCCAGGAAATGACGGAAGGTAGTCCGGAAGATGTGGCCATGGCCCATTTGGAACAGCATAAAGAATATCTGGACTTTCAAGAATCCATGACGGCCCAAGAGGCTCTGGAGGGGGCCATGGATATTCTGGCAGAGAGAATATCCGACGATGCCGATTTCATGACTCAAGTTCGGGGGAGGACTCTGAATATGGGATTGATGGTAAGCGAAGGGGTGGATATGGAGGAAAAGACCCCTTACGAAGGATATTACCAATACCAGGAAAGTGTTTCTAAAATCCCCAATCATAGAGTGTTGGCCATTAACCGAGGGGAAAAAGAAAAGAAATTGAAGGTGAAGATTGTGGCTCCCGTGGATGAAATTATTCATGATCTGGAGCAACAGGTGATTCGTTCCGAGTCTTCTATTTTTCACCCGCTTTTGCTGGACTGTATCAAGGATGGATATAAACGGTTGATGGCGCCTTCCATCGAAAGAGAAATTCGAACCTCGCTGACGGAGCGGGCGGAGAAGGAAGCGGTGAAGATATTTGCCAAGAATACGGAGAAGCTATTGATGGTTCCCCCGGTAAAGGGAGCCAGAATCATCAGTTTGGACCCCGGATTTCGAACGGGATGCAAGGTGGCGGTGTTGGATGAAACCGGCAGTCTGTTGGCCCATACCACCGTGTATCCTACGGAACCAAGGAACGATATTCAGGGTACGGAGAAAATCTTCCAAGGCCTTGTGGAAAAATACAAAATCAATGTAATGGTAATCGGCAACGGAACCGCTTCCCGGGAGACGGAGGAGGTGGTGGCCAACTTCATTCATAAGAACAATCTGGACATTTCCTATACCATTGTCAATGAAGCGGGGGCTTCGGTGTATTCCGCATCCAAGGTGGCCAGCGATGAGTACCCGGATTTGGATGTTACCACAAGAGGAGCCATGTCTTTGGGCAGAAGGCTTCAGGACCCTCTGGCGGAATTGGTGAAGATTCCTCCCAAAAGCATCGGCGTGGGACAGTATCAGCATGACGTGAACCAAGGATTGCTGGATAAGGCGCTCACCGGCGTCATCGAGGATTGCGTAAACCGAGTGGGCGTGGATTTGAATACCGCCTCCCCTTCCTTGTTATCCTATGTGGCGGGAATTAATCTGGGCATAGCCAAGAATATCGTGGCCTATCGGGAAGAAAAAGGACGTTTCAAGGAACGAAAGGAATTGAAAAAGGTGGGGAAGCTGGGAGAAAAAACTTATCACCAATGCGCCGGCTTTTTACGAATCCAAGGAGGAAAAAACCCCCTGGATAGTACATCCGTTCATCCGGAATCCTATGAGGCCACGGAGAAATTGCTGAAGGAATTGGGCATCGACAAGAAGGAAATATTAGCCGGTGGGGTAGTAGATATCGAGGAGCGCTTAAAAGACAAGTGGCCCGACTCCCTGGAAGCCTTGGGAAAGGCCATCGAAGTGGGGCTGCCGACCTTAAGAGATATCATGGCGGAAATCAAGAAGCCGGGGAGAGATCCCCGAGAAGAAGCGCCCAGTGTGGTATTCCGAAACGATGTGCGAAAAATAGAAGATTTACAGATTGGCATGGAGTTAACGGGAACCGTTAGAAATGTGGTGGATTTCGGCGCCTTCGTGGATATTGGGCTGAAAAACGATGGGCTGGTTCATATTTCGGAACTGGCGGACCGTTTTGTGAAACACCCCATGGATGTGGTTTCTGTGGGGGATAACGTGCAAGTACGGATATTGGCCATCGATTTGGAACGAAATAAAATCGGGCTGACCATGAAAAAGAAATAAACTTCCCGGTCATAAACTTCGGGGTCAGAGAATAATGGGGTCGGGTACCTTTCTACATAAGAGAAGGTACCCGACCCCATTATGTTTTTTTTGCGGGTACCAAAAAAGGCCGGATACCTTTTTCATCAAGAATGAGGTACCCGACCCCGAAATTTATTGGTTTCGTTTTCGGATGGTGAAACGTTTTGTGGGGGTAACATAGGTTTAGGGCTGTTTGGTTTTCGACTTTCGGGACTTCAAGTAAACGGTGAGAAAAACGAGAGTGGGCACATTATACAGGCCCAAAGTGGCTAAGCCTACGAATACGGGATGAGCCAGGCTTTCATTGTTAATGACCATCATCATAAATATGACGGACAAAAGGAAGGAAATGGCGGGAAGAATGAGCCCGAGAAATTTATTTTCTCTTTTGGAAAGAAATACTTGTAAGAGGACTCCTCCTACTACGATTAAGGCGACTATGGTAATATTTTTCGGATCTAGCATGATGTTTCTCCTTTCAAAACGAAGGGGGCATCGGGCATATTTGGGAATAGGCTTTGGGGTCAGGTACCTTTTTCAACATTTTGAGGTACCTGACCCCAAAGCAGCTGACTCCAAAGTTTGCATTAAAATCTATCGAATGGGGAGTTGGTACAATTCTTCTACTGTGAGCCCAAAATACTCTTGTACTACCTGTTGGAACTGGAGCAAGGGCATTTCATAAAAGTCGTCACCCTGGGTACCGAAGGCTTGATTGAAAGCCTGTTCCACCACTTCATAGCTGGGATGTTCTTCTGTGAAGCTTTGAGAATCAAGGTAATAATTATAGGCGGCCTTTTCTTCTACCATAAAGTGGTAATAGTTCTCTTCGGCATGGTAGGTGACACGGAAGGGCACTCCGTTTATTTGATCCATGTATTCTATGTTCCAATTTTCGGGGAAGTCTCCCCACTCCGGCCGATGAATGGCGATGGAAGTGTAATGGGGCTCACGGACCTCATACACACCGCAAGACATATCTTCATCAAAACCGAACCCCAACTGGGTCAGGGAATTTTCCGGAGCGATGTAATCGCTGAATGGGGTATCAAAGGTGTCCATGGTTTGGGTCACATAGATGGTGTTGTTATTTTCTACTAAGTCCAAGCGGATGTCAAGGATTCCGTATAGGAAGCCCAACATTCCACTTTCCGCATCGTACCAAAAATCTCCTAAGTTTTGGGTAATCCCTTCTGTGGCAGATGGTACATCGTCCACCGGGTATGCCACATAAAAACTGGCAATATTCTTGTGAGAGTTCAAGAAGAAACCGATACGGGTCCAATCCGGCTCTTTCCCCAGGTGCTCTTCCAGGGGAGCAACTGCCTGAGCTGAGTAATTGTCCTGGGCCATTTTGATATACTTCTCAACATTTTCCTCATCGATATAGTATTTGATTTCGATAAGACATCCCTCCACATATTGGTAACGGTCATCCTCTGGAATGGTTTTTCGAATGAGGATTTCCTGGCCTGCGTCTCCTTCCAGTACACACATTCCCTTGGCCATGTACTCGTCAATTCGGTCTTTTTTTACATCTTCCGGCAAACCCGCAGCATCTGCGTGATAAGAAATGGCGTCAAATCCATCTCCGGGAGCTGTCATGGAAACAGTAAATATGTTTTTTCCTTCCGCCTGTTCGGCGGCAGTGTCAAAGCTGACACCGAAAACCTGGAAAGTATCCGGGAGTCCTTCTTCTCCATAGAACGAAAGCGCCTCCTCGAAAATGTCTTCCGGCGCATATTTTGTTCCCGGAGTTTCTGGATTTTCCCCCGAAGGTTCATCTGCAACACCGGTGCATCCCGTTAGGGGTGCACCCAATAAGAGCATAAAAAGTATCAAGATACAAGCTGTAAATCGTTTCATTTTTCCTTCTCCTAAACATTACGATTATCATAGGGTCAGAACATATCAAACGATGCCGAACAAGGTGCCGGTTCCGGGAAGTGCCACCCACTTCCGGTACAATTATATGTTTTTC
>CAZAZF010000021.1:0-28990 GCA_964489555.1 uncultured Oscillospiraceae bacterium
CGCTGATGATACTTGGTGGGAAGCTGCCTGGGAAAGTAGGTCGTCGCCGGTTTTTAAAAGGCACTCCCGCATAGGGTGTGTCTTTTTTTAACGAATTCCCATAAGGGCGGTCCTTGATGAAAAGCGGCCTTTTATGATATAATTGTATGTTAAGAAGTAGGATTTGAAATAAGGAGGAGAAAGCCATGATGATTTTAAAAATCCTTTTTGTGGCCGTGCTATGCATTCCTCTGGTATACCTTTCCATTCTGCTTCTCACCAAACTGATGGATCAGGTCATCGGCAGGAAATAGGGGCAAAAAACATGATAAAAGATACAAGAGGATTGTTTATTACCATGGAGGGTCCGGATGGTTCCGGGAAATCCACCCAGATGGCCTTGTTTTGTCAATATATTCGGCATCAGGGAATGGATTTTTTACAAACGAGAGAACCGGGTGGAACCGCCATCGGGGAAAGAATAAGAAATCTCGTTTTGGATAAATCCCATCCGGAAATGGATGACCTAACAGAAGCCATGCTGTATGCGGCGGCTCGGGCACAACATGTGGCGGAAGTAATCCGCCCCGCATTGAAAGCAGGACGGTTGGTGGTATGTGATCGGTTTGTGGATTCCAGCTTGGTGTACCAAGGCCATGCTCGAGGCTTGGGGCAACCGGTGACGGTTATGAACCGCCTAGCGGTGGGGGATTGTGTCCCCGATGTCACTTTTTTGATTTTGGTGGAACCGAAAATCGGGATGAACCGGATCCGGCATAAGGACCGGGACCGGCTGGAACAACTGGATGAAGCTTTTCACCAAAAGGTGTATGAAGGGTATCTTGCTCTTTGGGAAAAAGAACCGAATCGGATTGTTCTTATACAGGGAGATCGGGATCAGGGGTCCGTGTTCCGAGAAATACAAAGTCATTTGGACCCATTGTTGACTAAGAGGTAACAAGGTATGTTGTTAGCAGATATGCCGGATCGAGGGAAAAGGCTAAAGACTCTTTCTGGCCAGTGGTCGGAAGGAAGAGTGGCCCATGCTTATATGGTGGAATCTCCGCGATACGGGGAAAATAGAGAATTGGCTAAAGCGTTGGCCAAGGCGGTGTTATGTCCCATAAAGCCGGGTTATGGATGCGGGGAATGCATTCTTTGCAAAAAGATTGATCATGAAAACCATGAAGATCTTTGTTTTGTTCAACCAGAAGGCTCTTTTCTTCAAGATCGGGAAGTGTTGCCGTTGCTGGTTGCTTTGAAGACAAAACCGGTAGGGCAACGAAATGTGGGGTTTATTATGGACGGAGATCGAATGACTCCTACGGCACAGAATAGACTGTTGAAAACACTGGAAGAGCCCAGCCCGGGAGCGGTGATTTTTCTCTTTTGTGAAACTGCAGATTCCCTGGTGGCTACCATCCGCTCCCGTTGCCGGAAAATATCGGTGGAGTGGGATGGAGCCCGTAAAGGGGAAGAAGAAGCCATGGCTCTCCAATTGATGCAGGGCATGCAAAGAGGCAACACATACCGACAAAATAGAGAAATCCTGTCGGCGATTTTGGAGGACAAGGAGCATGGACGGAAAAGAGCACTCCTGTTGCTGGATTTTCTAGAAGAAGAATATGGAAAGCAGCTTGCGGGATATAGCGAGAAGGGAACTCCTCCATTGGGAGCGATCGCTACTGCCATAAGGCATATAGAAGAAACCAGAAGGGCCATACTTGGAAATATCGGCTATGGTTATGCCTTAAAAAATTTACTTTTGGAAATGGGAGGATAATCAATGATAAAAGTAGTAGGCGTTAAATTCAAGGATGCCGGCAAAGTATATTATTTTGACCCCAACGGGTTTTCTGTAGAACATGGCGCCCATGTGATTGTGGAAACGGCTCGAGGCTTGGAATACGGTACGGTGGTAAAGGGAGTGATTGAGGTGGAAGAAGCTGAAATCGTACCCCCGTTAAAACCGGTGGTTCGTGTTGCCACAAAGGAAGATGAAAGCAGGCATCAGCAAAATGCGGAGAAAAAAGAAAAAACCTTACGTCAGTGCCAGGAGAAGATTGATAAACACGGACTGGACATGAAACTAATTGATGTGGAGTACACCTTTGACCACGGCAAGGTCATCTTCTATTTTACTTCCGATGGACGGGTGGATTTTCGAGATTTGGTGAAAGATTTGGCTGCTGTTTTTAAAATGAGAATTGAGTTAAGGCAAATCGGAGTTCGGGACGAGGCGAAAATGCTAGGAGGCATTGGAACCTGTGGCAAAGGTCTCTGCTGTCACACCTGGCTTTCAGAGTTCGAGCCCGTATCCATCAAGATGGCAAAAGTGCAAAACTTATCTTTGAATCCCGCCAAGATTTCCGGAATTTGCGGCAGGCTAATGTGCTGCCTGAAATACGAAAATGACACGTATTTGAAACTTCGAAAGGGTATGCCGGAGCCGGGAGAACGGGTGAAGACCAAAGAAGGTATAGCTCAGATAGTGGATGTGAATATTTTTGAGGAACGGGTAAAGGCCAGGCTGCTTTTGAATGAAAAGGATGACCGGGGAGAAGAAAAACTATCCTCGGACATTCATGTGTATGGGAAAGAGGAGATTCAACGGCTGTCCAAACCGGGCAAAAAAGGAAAACCCAAGGATTTATTAGAAGAAATACCAGCGGAATTGGTTCCTGAGTTGAAAGATTTGTTGAAGGATTAAGAAGTATGGAAGTAAAAGAAGGCGAACGGATTGATGAGACTGGTTTTGGAACCTTGCGAATCATTCAACATCCGGAAGAATTCTGTTACGGAGTTGATGCGGTGATTCTGGCAGATTTCGCGGCGGAAATTGGGCGGGCGGCCGGACGGAAAACAGGCAGAGAGATAAAAACCATTATGGACTTGGGTACCGGGTCCGGAATTGTTCCTCTCATTTTGAGTCACAAGACTAAGGTTTCCAGATTGTATGGCATTGAATTTCAGGAAAAATCTTGGGACAGGGCAACAAGAACAGTGCACCTCAATGAAATGAGCCACAGAATTGAAATCCTTCAGGGAGATGTAACGGAGTTTTTTCAGCGGGATTCGCGATGCTGGGAGAACACTATGGATATGGTGGTTGCTAACCCGCCTTATGTGCCCAAGGGAGCCGGAATTCCGGTACAAAGCAAAGCAAGGCATTTGGCCCGTCATGAAACAGCAGCAACTCTTTCTGATTTTGTGAAAACAGCTTACCAGCTTCTGAAACCCAAGGGCCATCTAGTGATGGTTCATCGACCAGCCAGGCTACCGGATTTGATTTGGGAAATGAGAACACATGGAATCGAACCAAAAACCCTTCGGTTCGTCCATCCGTTTTTAGACCAGGCACCCAATATCCTTTTGATTCACGGAATCAAGGGAGGAGGAAAAGAATTGAAGCTGCTTCCGCCTTTGCCGGTGTATGAGTCAAAAGGTGTGTATTCCTCCCAGATTCGAGAGATTTATGAAGGGAAAAAAGAGGTTGAATTATCATGTACCGTGAGTGATAATGAAAGAGAGTAGCCGTTATTACTTCGGATGGAGGTATGCTTATGTCATTTGAAATCACCCTCACATTGAAGGATATCCTTTGGTTTTTCATTGGATTGGGGGCCATTGTCCTTCTGATTTATTTAATTGTATTGTTTAAAAACCTGCTACAAACGGTAAAAAAGACCAACCTCATTTTGGACGATGCCAATGTGGTGACAAAAATCACTGCCAGCCGTGCCACTGAAGTAAACGAGGCGGTTTCAGATCTTTCCGGCGCTTTGGGTTCTGTGGCTAATAGTTTTAAAGGCAATCAAAGCACCATGGCTGCTTTTTCAAATTTGGTGAATGCCTTAGCTTCTCTCAAAGGCCTTTTAAAAAATAAGTAAGAATAAAGAGGTAAAAATCCATTGGCAAAGTATATCATTCAAGGTAGTGGGCCCTTAGTAGGAGAAGTGGAGATCAGCGGTTCAAAAAATGCGGTGTTACCCATCATGGCCGCCGCTATTTTGGGCGAAGAGACCTGTGAAATTCTTGAGGTGCCTTATCTTAAAGATGTGGAGGTAATGTGTCAACTTCTTCGCAGTATAGGGATTGGTGTAACAGAGGACTATCCCAATCATCGTGTGGTTATCCAGCCGGCAACTCAACTAAAAAGTGAAGCCCCCATCGATTTGGTTAATAAGATGAGGGCCTCCGTTTTGATTATGGGTCCTTTGCTTGCAAAAACAGGGCGAGCGAAAATGCCTTTGCCGGGAGGTTGTGCCATTGGGGAAAGGCCTATCAATCTTCACCTAAAAGGATTTGAAGCGTTGGGCGGAGATGTGGTAAAGGGATTTAATTTTGTGGAGGCCAGTGCTGGTAAACTAATAGGGACTACCATATATTTGGATTTCCCCAGTGTAGGGGCCACGGAAAACATTATGATGGCCGCCGTTTTGGCGGAAGGCACCACCATCATTGAAAATGTTGCAGAAGAACCGGAAATTGTTGATTTGGCCAACTTTTTAAACAAAATGGGGGCTCGAATCAAAGGGGCGGGAACGGACACCCTTAAGATTGAAGGGGTTGAACATTTGAAAGGGGCCGTACATCAAGTCATCCCGGATCGTATTGAAACGGGTACATTTATGGTGGCCGCTGCTATCACGCGAGGGAATATTACCATCAAAAATGCCCTTCCTAGCCATGTGAAGCCACTGATTGCCAAATTGAAAGAATGCGGTGCGGAAGTGGAAGTTGCAGAGGATGAAGAAACCATCGTGGTGCGGGCTGATGTTCTTCCTTTGATACCGGCTGATTTGAAAACACTACCTTACCCCGGCTTCCCTACCGACATGCAACCTCAGTTCATGGCCCTTTTGACTACCATTAAAGGTGCCTCTGCGGTGGTGGAAACGGTTTTTGAAAACCGATTTATGCATGTTCGGGAGATGAACCGTATGGGTGCGGATATTCAGACCGAAGGAAAATCTGCTACTATCAACGGAGGTAGAGCGCTTTTGGGGACTACGGTGATGGCTACGGACTTAAGGGCGGGTGCCGCCTTGGTTTTGGAAGCCTTGGTAGCGGAAGGGACCACCACCATTGCCGAAATCCATCACATTGAAAGAGGATATTCCAATTTAACAGAGAAGTTGAGAGATTTGGGCGCGGTGATTAAGAGAGTAGATGACTGACCGGAAAGTTGGGAGGATGGAAATGGTGGATCAACAGTTTTTGAGATTGCTTTCAAAGGACTACCCCAATCGTAAGAAAGCGTTGGCGGAGATTATCAATTTGCGGGCCATCTTGGCGCTTCCCAAAGGAACGGAATATTTTCTTTCCGATTTACATGGAGAGCATGAGGCATTTATTCATATGATTAAAAGTGCTTCCGGTGTTATCCGATCAAAAATCGAAGAGGTCTTTAACGAAGAATTGACGAAGGAAGAACGAGATCATTTGGCAGCCTTGGTATATAATGCGGAAGCAGAAATCAAACGGGTGCAGAAAACAGATGTGAATTATGAATTGTGGTGTAAACACAATATTTTTCATTTGGTTCAGATTTTGAAGTCCGTGTCTACCAAGTATACCCGTTCCAAGGTGCGAAAAAGAATGCCAAAGGACATGGACTATATTATGGATGAGTTGCTTCATGCAGAGGATGAAGCAAACAAGGCTCATTATTATGGAGAAATTATCAACACCCTCATTGAAACAGGAACCGCTACCGATTTTATTATAGGCATGACCAATACCATCAGCCGTTTGGCGGTGGATCAGTTGCATATTATTGGAGATATTTATGATCGGGGTTCTCATCCGGACGGCATCATGGATTTTCTGATGGAGTTTCACGATGTTGATTTTCAGTGGGGCAACCATGATATCGTTTGGATGGGCGCAGCTACAGGAAACTGGGCTTGCATTACCAATGTAATTCGAATGAACATCAGTTATAACAACTTTGATATGCTGGAAATCGGCTATGGGATCAATTTGAGGCCCTTGGCGGTTTTTGCTCAAGAAGTGTACCGGGAAGATTCCTGTGATTCTTTCAGGCCTCATGTATTAGAGCGGAATAAATACGACCCTGTATCGGAAGACTTGGCGGCGAAAATGCACAAAGCCATTGCCATTTGTCAATTTAAGGTGGAAGGTCAACGAATCATGGCCCATCCGGAGTATGGGATGGAAGGAAGGCTTTTGCTGGATAAAATGGATTTAAAAAAGGGAACGGTGATGGTGCGAGGGACAGAGTATACCTTGAAAGACACCTATTTCCCCACCATAGACCCCAGCGATCCTTACCGGTTGACACCCGAAGAAGCTTTGCTGCTCAATACATTAGAGGCCTCATTTTTACGAAGTGAAAAACTGCATAAACACATCCGTTTTTTATTCAGCCATGGGGGAATGTATAAAATTGCCAATGGGAATCTATTGTATCATGGTTGCATTCCCATGACAGAAGATGGGGAATTTGAAGATTGCACCATTAACGGGGTGACCACTCGAGGGAAAGCCTATTTGGATTATCTTGATGACCAAGTTCGAAAGGCCTATTTTACTCCCAAGGCATCAGAAGAAATCGGCCGCTCTGGCGATTTGATGTGGTATTTGTGGCTGGGAAAAAAGTCTCCCCTTTTTGGGAAAGATCAAATGACCACATTCGAACGGTGTTTTATTGCGGACAAAACAGTGCATAAAGAACATTCCGTCCCTTATTATAGCCTGATTGACCGAAGAGACATTTGCGAGAATATTTTGCGGGAGTTCGGTTTGAATTCAGAACAATCTCATATATTGAATGGTCATGTGCCGGTGAAAGTGAAAGATGGGGCGACTCCCGTGAGAGGGCAGGGGCTCTTGTTCATCATTGACGGCGGCATGTCCAAGGCCTATCAAAAGGATACGGGAATAGCCGGTTATACCTTTATTTTCAATTCCAGATTTATGGCGCTGGCAGAGCACAAACCGTATTCCCCTTTGCAGCCGGACGGGACCCAGATTTTCCATGCGCCCACCCTGAGAACCGTAGAAATGCTTCATAAACGAATGGCGGTTCGAGATACGGATATTGGAAAGGAGCTTCTGCTTCAAATTGAAGATCTGCAAGCTTTGATTGAGGCATACCAAAAGGGAACATTAAAAGAAAGATAGAAAGAGGGAACCTATGGCAAGTGAAAATAAATTTGCCGTGTTGATTGATGCGGACAATATATCGGAAAAGTATATCAAATTCATTATGGACGAAATTTCCAATGAGGGAGTTGCTACCTACAAAAGAATTTATGGGGATTGGACCAAGCCTTCTTTTGGGGCGTGGAAAAACATTTTGTTGGATTATTCCATTACCCCCATACAACAGTACGGTTATACCCAGGGAAAGAATGCAACGGATTCTGCGATGATTATCGATGCGATGGACATCCTGTATTCGGGGAATGTGGACGGGTTCTGCCTGGTGACCAGTGATAGCGATTTTACCAGATTGGCGGCCCGCCTTCGAGAATCCGGAATGGATGTGGTGGGCATGGGGGAAAAGAAAACGCCCAAAGCTTTCATTGCTGCTTGCAACAAATTCAAGTATCTTGATATTTTGCTAGAACAAAGCCGGAAGGAAAAAGAACAAATTCGAAGAGAAATTGAAGAGCGGGTGAAAAGTTCCAAACAAGAGAAACCCAAGAAAGAAAAGATACAGATTGCTTTGCCGGAAGGGTTTGATGAAGAAAACAAGGAAGAACCGGAGATGACCTCTCTGGAAACCATTGCGGATTCTGTTATCAATATTATTCGAGAAAAGTCCGATGAGGACGGATGGGTATTTATTGGAGATTTGGGCGGGATGTTGTTAAAGCGCCACCCGGATTTCGATGTGAGGAACTTTGGCTTTAGTAAGCTGACTCCTTTTATACGATCGTTAGATGGTCTGGAGGTGCGGGCAGAACGCCACGGAAACTCCACCTTGCTGTATACCAGAGAAAAAGAAGTCAAAGAGGATGATGGGAAATCGACAAATTTTAAAAATAAGAAGCGGTAGAGGTTTACTCCACCGCTTTTGTATCAGTTATAGGTTTGTATCAGAATTTGTGTGAGACTTAGTCCATGATGGTTTTTTTTCATCCCCGTCTTGTTTTAGTCGAATGGCGCCTACGGTCATAGCGCCTACTGCGACAATTTGGCCAATGGTCTTTAGCCCGTCTTTCACGGTTTCCGGATCTCTGTGTGCCACTCCCTTTACGATTTCACCGCTTTCGCCCACAATGAGCTTGGCATTGTGAATCCAGTTTCCAACCAGCATTTTACCCCCGTCTTTCAAATCGTCAATGCCCTCATCCACTTGGTGGATATCTTCCCGGATGTTTCCCACCAGAACATCAGCGGCACCGGAAGCCAGATTGCCGGCAATCCCTCCAAAATAAATGAGGGAGTCTACCACGCTTTCTCCTACATTGTCCACGATTTTTTTGTTGGAAACCCTTCCGATAACGGATACGGTTCCACCGAGAACACCGCCTACTACGGCTCCGGCGACGATCGCCGTTTTCTTTATCCCTTTCATCTCAAACCACCCCTTTATTTTTCTGCATATTTTATTATACAGCAGAGCGCAACCCTTTACAAGCATTGGGGTTCTGTGTATAATAATAGGGCACGGTTTTGAACAAGCGGATGTAGCTCAATGGATAGAGTACCGCACTACGAATGCGTTGGTTGGGAGTTCGAATCTCTTCATCCGCACCATAAAACAGGCACGAAGCATGCCTGTTTTTTCATGTGAAAAATAAAAGGTAAAGGGTGCAAACATTGAGGGGTGCAGGTTGAGAAGAGGCATGTATAAGGATATAATGAATTGGGAGCAAAAATGATTTCCCGGGAAATCTGCTGGATGAAGAGCAGAGCGTAAAGGAGAAGTGAAATGGAAATTTGCGGTTTACAAAAAGTAACGCTATTAGATTTTCCCGACAGGGTGGCCTGCACTGTTTTTACCGGTGGTTGTAATTTTCGTTGCCCTTTTTGTCATAATAAACTTTTGGTAGAGCAGGAGGAAATCCTACCCATCATGGAATGGAGAGAGTTCTTTGATTTTTTAAAAAAGAGAAGGAGTGTATTGGAGGGAGTCTGTATTACAGGAGGAGAACCTTTGATGCAGAAAGATTTGGAGTGGGCTCTGGAGGAAATTAAGGGGCTGGGCTATTTGATCAAACTGGATACCAATGGGAGCTATGTAAATTCTTTGAAAAATTTGATTTTCGGGGGTTTGGTGGATTATGTGGCCATGGATATTAAGAATTCCAGAGAACGATATCTTGAAACAATAGGCTTGGGTGTTTATTCTACCAGGGATGTGGAAGAGTCCGTGGAATTCTTGCTTTCTGGAGAAGTGGATTACGAGTTTCGAACTACCGTAGTCAGAGAGTTTCATGGAGCTAGGGAATTTGAATCCATAAGGCGATGGATTTCCAACCCCAAACGCTATTATCTTCAAGGATTTCAGGCCTCGGAAAATGTAATGGTGAGGGGGCTTACCGGTTATGGGAGAGAAGATATGGAAGGGTTTGCTGAAATTTTGCGCAAAAACATGAATTTCGTTGAAATTCGTGGAATATAAGAAATAGCACTATATATTGCTTTTGTTTGAAAACAATGTCTATATATGGTAGAATTCACCTTGACGGTCTTCCGTCTTTGATGGTATGATATACACACATTTGAGGGCACGACGACGGGGAACAGCAAGAGGAGAAGAAGACATGTATCAAGTGACCAAGCGAGATGGGAAAATTGTTGATTTTGATATATCTAAAATCAGCGCAGCCATTACCAAAGCTTTTGAGGCGGAAAGCAAGGAATACAACCAAGACATTATTGATTTCTTGGCCTTAAAAGTAACATCGGATTATGAGCCCAAGGTAAAAAATGGTCGGATTGGAGTAGAGGACATCCAGGACAGCGTGGAAGGGGTGTTGATTAAGGCTGGGTATACGGATGTGGCCAAGTGCTACATTCTTTATAGAAAGCAACGAGAAAAGATTCGAAATATGAAGTCCACCATTCTGGACTACAAAGAAATTGTGGATAATTATGTGAAGCTAAATGACTGGAGAGTCAAAGAAAATTCTACGGTGACCTACTCTGTAGGGGGATTGATTCTAAGTAATTCGGGTGCCATTACCGCCAACTACTGGTTGTCTGAAATTTACGATGAAGAAATTGCCAGAGCTCATCGCAATGCAGATATTCACATCCACGATCTTTCCATGTTGACCGGTTATTGTGCCGGTTGGTCCTTGCGCCAGCTGATTGAAGAAGGCCTGGGAGGCATTCCGGGAAAGATTACCTCGTCTCCTGCCAGTCATCTGGCCACACTGTGCAACCAAATGGTGAACTTTTTGGGAATCATGCAGAATGAATGGGCAGGGGCGCAAGCTTTTTCCTCGTTTGATACCTACTTGGCGCCTTTTATCAAGGTAGATGGCTTAACTTATGAAGAAACGAAAAAATGCATAGAGTCCTTTATTTATGGTGTAAATACTCCTTCAAGGTGGGGAACGCAAGCACCCTTTTCCAATATCACTTTAGACTGGACAGTCCCCAATGACCTGGCGGAGCTTCCGGCCATTGTAGGCGGGAAAAAGATGGATTTTAAATATAAGGATTGTAAAAATGAGATGGATATGGTGAATCGGGCTTTCATCGAAATTATGATTGATGGAGATGCCAATGGTAGAGGATTCCAATATCCCATTCCCACATATTCCATCACCCGTGACTTTGATTGGTCGGAAACGGAGAACAATAAGCTGTTGTTTGAGATGACGGCCAAATACGGCACCCCCTATTTTTCCAACTATATCAATAGCGATATGGAGCCAAACGATGTACGAAGCATGTGCTGTCGTCTTCGCTTGGATCTAAGGGAACTGCGGAAAAAATCCGGTGGATTCTTCGGTAGCGGGGAGAGCACAGGGTCCATAGGGGTGGTGACCATCAATATGCCCAAGTTGGCTTATTTATCCAAAGACAAAGGGGACTTCTACCGACGGCTAGATAAGATGATGGATATTTCTGCTCGATCTTTGAAGGTGAAGAGAACCATCATAACCCGGCTTTTGGAGGAAGGGCTTTATCCTTATACCAAACGGTATTTGGGAAGCTTTGAGAATCATTTTTCCACCATTGGCCTATTGGGGATGAACGAGGCCTGTCTCAATGCGGCCTGGGTTCAAAAAGATATGACACATGAGGATGCACAGGGCTTTACCAAGGAAGTTCTGAACCATATGAGAGAAAGGCTTTCGGACTATCAGGAAATGTATGGGGATCTCTACAATCTGGAGGCGACTCCGGCGGAATCCACCACGTATCGGCTGGCCAAACACGATGTGGAGCAGTACCCGGATATCATTACGGCCAGTGAGTCGGGAGGCACGCCTTACTATACCAACAGCTCACACTTGCCGGTGAACTATACGGAAGATATTTTTGAAGCCTTGGATATTCAGGACGGGCTTCAAACCTTATATACATCGGGAACGGTGTTCCATGCCTTCCTGGGAGAAAAGTTGCCCTCCCCTCAAGCGGCGGCTTCTTTGGTGCGGAAAATCGCAGAGAATTATCGACTGCCCTATTACACCATGTCCCCCACCTACTCGGTATGTAAGAACCATGGATATCTTCCGGGCGAGCATTTTCAGTGTCCTCAGTGCAATGAAGCGACGGAGGTATACAGTCGAATTACCGGGTACTATCGACCGGTACAAAATTGGAACGAAGGGAAGTCTCAGGAGTACAGGGAGAGAAAATTGTACCAACCGGAAATGTGTTCGTTAAAAGAAAAAGGGCAGATTGCCCCGACCTCCATAAAGGAGGAACTTTCTTCTCAACCAGATCAGGAATTGCCGGATCAAGGAATCTATTTCTTTACTACCAAATCTTGCCCAAACTGCAAGTTGGCCAGGACATTCTTGGAGAAATCCGGCATTGCTTTTAGGCAAGTTGACGCAGAAGAAGAACGGGAGTTGGCGAAACAGCTAAGGGTGAAACAGGCCCCTACCGTTGTGGTAGTGGATCGTCAAAAGGTGGATTATTTCACCAACGCTTCCACCATCAAATTGTTTGCAGAAGCGCGGTAAATCCGGGAGTAAAATATGAAAGACATCATTGTAGTGGGTGCCGGTTGTGCCGGTTTGACAGCGGCTATCTACGGGGCGAGAGCAGGGAAAGATGTGCTGGTGCTAGAAGGTGCCAACATAGGCGGACAGATTAGTTATTCTCCCCGGATAGAAAACTATCCGGGGTTTTCTACCATTAGCGGTGCGGAGTTTTCTGACCAGCTCTACGACCAAGCGGTCTCGTTGGGGGTGGAAATGGACCTGGTTCAGGTGATTCGCATCGGGGAAGAAGAAAAGGGATTTTGGGTGGATAGCAACCAGGCCAGGTTTTGGGGGAAAACCCTTATTCTAGCTGCCGGTGTGGCTCATCGAACCTTAGGCCTCCCCCGGGAAAAACACCTGTCTGGTAGAGGGGTTTCTTATTGTACCATATGCGATGGCGCCTTTTATGAGGGGGAAAGGGTTGCGGTGGTGGGAGGCGGCAATACGGCACTGCTAGGTGCCGAATCCCTGGCCGGTTATTGTAAAGAGGTGGTACTAATTCACAGGAGAGATGTATTTAGAGGGGAAGAAGCTCTTCAAAAAAGAGTGAAAGAGAAAGAAAATGTTCGTGTGCTTACTTCTGCAATTGTGAAAGAGCTTCAAGGCGAAGAAGCATTGGAGGGAGTTGTGGTTCAACACTTGGTAGAGCAACGGGAAGAAACATTGCCGGTGTCCGGGATTTTTGTGTTGGCCGGGCAGGTCCCTAACAACCAGCCTTTTTCTGCCCTGGTGACTTTGGATGAAGAGGGGTATATTCCAACAGACGAAGATTGCAGGACTTCTCGACCTGGCATTTTTGCAGCAGGAGATTGCCGAAGAAAAAAGGTGAGGCAGTTGACGACCGCAGCAGCAGATGGAACGGTGGCAGCTTTGGCGGCCGTTGGGTATATCAAAGAAAAGCTCCCCTGACAGGGAGCTTTTTTGGTGGATGGACAAATAGCATATTCGCAAGACTTTTTAATCCTGTCAACTCTATTCTATCAGCTTTTTTTCTTGTAAAAATTCCATTAACAACTTGGCTGTGTTTCCGGTGATTTTCAAGCAAGTCGTAAGATGTTCTTTGGTTTCAAATGGGTGTTGGTTCAAAATGCGGCAACAAGTAGCTCCGAACCTTTCTTGAAAACGGTCATGAAATTCCTGTGCCAATTCATAAGCAGAATCTCTGCTTTGGGACAAGTCGGTACGCCCTGCCAACATGTTGAGGGCCACCACGGAACCGGTTAACGCGCCACAGAGGCAACCGGCCTCCCCAAGGCCACTTCCAAATCCCGTGAAAAGCTTGAGAATCTTTGGGCTTAAGTCGGGATCCAATTCTTCCCGGAAGGTCATAACGATAGATTCCGTGCAATTGTATCCTTCTTTGAAGTAGTTTCCTGCGGTGGTTCTTACATGAAGTGCTTTTTCCTCTTTGTTCATTAGGGTTCTCCTAGCATTCGTTCTGATGCGGGTGGTCATGGCAAATAGAACCGGTGGACACCAAGTCGCCCTTTAAGAAGGCCTCTACGGCTTTTTCGGCAGAACCGTTGGCTCCCAGAATTACTTCGATGCCCTTTTGATTGAAGATGTCTACCGCACCTCCCCCCATTCCTCCAGCGATAATCACATTTACACCCAAGTCATGCAAGAAGAGGGGCAAAAATCCAGGTTTGTGTCCCGGATTCATAATGGATTCGGATTTGATGATTTGACCATTTTCTATATCGAAAATGTTGAAATTGATACAATGACCAAAATGTTGGGTAACTTGATCTCGTTCACTGGCGACTGCAATTTTCATAAGTATTCCTCCTAAAGTGTAATATGGGAACCGGTGGGCAAATAATCGATTTGATCCCCCAGCTGTTCCTTAAGTTGTTGATAAGGTGCGATACCCGTACAATGACAGGTGTAGTATTGGGTTGGTTTTTCTTTAAGATATTTGCCCAATTCGGCTACTTTTTTTGGATCCTCGTCCTTGCTCTTGGACTGGCTATATAAATGAAACCCTCCTATTACATGGGTAGGATAATGTTTTTTCAGACGGTAAAACTGTTCCATAATGTTGGCAATTCCCCGGTGGGCACAACCGGCAAAGAGAAAGGTCTTTTCTCCTTCGGCTACAATCAAGTTTTGTTCATGCTCAAAAGCATCTGGGGTCAAAGCACCTTCGGAATCCATCAGTAGCTGTCGATTGGCGGAGGGGTTGTAATCAGATCCCCGGACTCCGGAGAAAAGTTCGAATCCCGGTTCGATTTCCAGGCGGCGGGGAGTCATTACCATCTGGGGAGATTCCATCAGCGTTTTATCCAAGCCGATGTATCGTTCGTCGCCATTGGAGTCGTTGGTATAGTAATTTCCGAAAGCGCACTGGCGAATATATATATTTGCATGGGTATTGTGATTTAGAAATGTTCGCAAGCCTCCCCCGTGGTCGTAATGACCGTGAGAAATCACCACAAAGTCCACCTCTTGAAGATCTACCCCCATGATCTTGGCGTTCTTCTGAAATTGATCTCCGCTTCCTACATCAAACAAAAGTTTCTTCTGAAGGGTCTCCACATACAGAGACAGTCCGTGTTCCGGTGTCAAGTCAGGAAAGTGGCAAGTGTTTTCCACCAAGGTTTTGATAATCATCAGCGTTCCTTCTTTCTATTAGTATTAAAGATGGGACAGGGTCTGTTGAAATATGGATTTCAAAGCTTCTCCGGAAGGACAGGTTTGGTCTACAATGGTTTTTCCTGCGTTGATGGCAGAAACGGCTAAAGGGTCGTAAGGGATTTTTCCCACGAAGGGAATTTCATGTTCTTTGCAATAGGTTTCAATGCGAGCCGTGTTTTCCGGGTGCGCATCATGTTTATTAACGCAAACCACGGTTTTTGTATCGAATTTTCTGGCAGTGGCAAGGATTCGGACCATGTCACTGATTCCGGATAAAGAAGGTTCGGCAACGACCAGGACCATATCCACTCCGCTGATTGAAGCGATAACAGGGCATCCGATTCCCGGAGATCCGTCAATAATGACCAAACCATTTGCCAAAGGATCATTTTGGAGTTGCTTTTTGACTTCGGTTACCAGCATGCCGGAAGTCCCGCTGCCCATTTTTAATTGTGCTGTTGAAAAAACATGTTCTTCCCGGTAAAGCATCAAGTCTCCGGCCTTGGCCGGTTCCATCCGGATGGCGTCTTCTGGGCAAACCAACTGGCAAACTCCACAACCCTCACATCCATAATAATCTACTCGGTAAATTTCTTCAACGATTATCGCATCAAAACGGCAATGAGAACGACACAAATCACAGCCGACGCATTTTTTTGTATCAATGATGGCTTTGGGAAGGCCAAAGTAGTCCGTGATTTTCGGCGAAACAGTATGGGAGAGGACTAAATGAAGATTGGGGGCATCCACATCGCAATCGGCAAAAGCCTTTGCTTGGGATAACTGAATAAACCCTCCGGCTACCGTAGTTTTTCCTGTGCCGCCTTTACCGCTTAAAATGAGCAACTGTTTCATGCTTCACCTCCCGATGGATGGTATCCAAAATTGGAGAAAATATTTTCTTCCACTTGGGGTCTTCTCGAACCAATATTTTACCTTGGGCATTGATTTCTCCTAATTTTTGGTCAAAGGGTATTCGAGCCAGGATGGGAATGTTTTTTTCCTTGCAATAAGTTTCAGAAGGATTTTCTCCTGGGAGATTCTTGTTTAAAACCACCCCGAAGGGAATGGAGAAAAGAGAAACCAAATCGGCCACCATGGCCAAGTTGTGGGCTCCGAAAACGGTAGGCTCTGCCACCAAAAGACAATAGTCCGCATCCTGAATACTTTCCATTACAATGCAAGCACTGCCTGGGGGACAATCAATAAAAGTATAATTTTTGTAGGTGGTGGCGTTTTTAAGAAGATGATGAATTAAAGGAATTCCAGAGGCTTCTCCGATTTTCATCTCTCCGGAAAGCACGGTAACATGTTCTGAAATTCCCAGAGTTACCTGACCTACCTCTTTGTTTTTTTCTGCGAGAGCTTTTTCCGGGCATACCAAAAGACAGCCGCCACAAGAATGACAAATGTCTTCAAAAATCATCAAATTTTTCCCGGTGTGAGCTAAGGCGTGGAATTGACAAAAATCCACACATTTTCCACATCCTGTACACCGGTCCGGATCCACCACGGGGATGGGCTGGTGGACGGTTTCGGCGGTGATGATAAAAGGTTTGAAATAGAGATGGCCGTTGGGCTCTTCCACATCACAATCCACATAGACCGATTCTTTGGCCGCCGCCGCTAAATTAACGGAGAGCAAGGTTTTTCCGGTACCGCCTTTCCCGCTTAAAACTGCAATTCTCATATTATTTTTCTCCGTGATTGTGAAATCCAGGGTGGATTTCATCCAGAATCTTCAAACGCCCTTCTTCAAAAGCCAAAAGAGAATCTTGAATGGAATCGTTTTCGGTGCGGTAAACGAGAATACCGGCTCCCTTTAAAACCTGGGCTGCATTTTCGCCCAAACGGGGAGCGAGAACGGCAGATACTTTTTGATTTACCAGGAATTGCGCGGCTTGAATTCCGGCACCTCCCGGACTGTCTGCCGCTTGGTTGGCGAGAAATTCTTCTCGTTTTCCTTCCACATCATAGAAAAGATAGTAGGGGGTACGCCCAAAAGAAGGACATACATTTCCGTCGAAGTGATTCTCCGTCACCGGAATTGCAATTTTCATAAAAACCTCCTGTTTTCAATGGGATAATCAGATCATGTTATTCGAATTCTATTATACAACATAAGCGACATATGTCAATAAACATTTAATATAAACCGTTTGATGCAATAAAAAAATTTCGGTCCTTTTCCATGCTATGGTATAATAAAAATAGTATATGCAAGCAAAAGAAGGGGCAAGGAAACATGAGGAAAAAATGGGTTGTTGTGCTGGTCATAGCGTTGGTAGCGGGGATTTTTTTATGGATGACCGATGCACTTTCTCGGGATGTTTGTTTTGCCGAGGAGACCCGGGATTTTTCCGAAATGGTGGATGGGCGGGCTCTTTATGCCACTACGCCTTTTTCCCAAGGCATTTATTCTGCTTTAACGGAAATACATGAAAAATATCCCAATGAAACGGAACTAAGAACCATCGGTTTTTCGGTAGATGGAACGGAAATTTTAGCCCTTCGGATTGGAGTTGGAAAAGACAAGGCTTTGATTTTGGGGGGGATGCATGGAAGAGAAACCATAACAACCATCCTTCTTTTGGATCAGATTCAGCAGCTTCTTTTGGCCTATTGTTCAAGCGACCCCTATCAATACGGGGGATACCAGACGCGAAAAATTTTAGATGATGTGTCGTTATGGTTTGTTCCACTGCTCAATCCGGATGGGGCAGAAATTTCTATGAATGCGGGTAAAACCTTAAAAAATCAAGAGTTGCTCGAAAGAGTAACCAAGGGAGAAAAAAATCTGGCCTCCTGGAAAGCCAACTTGAACGGGGTGGATTTGAATCGCAATTTTACTAAGCATCGGGTCTCGGTTGTGGATTCTCCAGGAGCCGCTTTTTATCCCGGCGAATATCCCTTTTCCCAGCCGGAAACCAAAGCCATTCGGGATTTTACTTTGGAGCAGGACATCCAGGGAGTGTTGAATGTTCATGCTGCAGGTGAAATCATCTATTGGGATCCTCCCTATGAAAACATAGCACGCTATTTGAGTGGTATTACGGGGTATTCATTAGTAAAACCCAGTGAGAACACACGGATGAGCACCTACGATACATGGTATTGGCAAACAACCGGCAGACCGGTAATTACCCTTGAGATTGGAAAGGGTTCTTTGACTGGACCCATCCCCTTTGCGCAGTATGGGGATATTTGGAGGGCGAATTGGACTACTTCATTGGCTTTCGCCCGCCAGATACAAAAGGCACAACCCATTGCTTTGCTTTTGGAAGGCGAGGAGTTTCCCCTTATTCATCCTCCCGTACGGGAACATTCGGGACAGGTGCTGGTTCCTCTTCGTGAAGTGGGGGAAGGATTGGGTGCTCAAATTTTGTGGAACCAGAGAGAAAAAACAGCGTCAGTACAATTGGAAGGTTCTCCTCTCTATGTTTCCGAAAAAGAGGAGATGCTCTTAAAACAGGGGAAGGCTTATGTTTCTCTAAGGCAGTTGGCCCAAGCCTTGGGGTATCAAGTGGAATGGGATAATTATACGAAGTCGGCCAATCTGGTGAGAAGGGACGAGGACTAGGGGATGATGAAGCAATCCTGGCGAAAAATACTATGTAGTGCTTTGATTCTTGGGATGTTGGTTGCCTTGACCAACTCTTTTGCCTTTGCCATCGAAGGGGAACAGGTTTCTCTGTGGGCGGCAGAGGAAGTGAAGCGGGCCGAGATGCGCAGCTTGATTCCGGAAGAATTAGCGGAGGCTTTTTTGCAGGAGCCCATGACCCGGGAAGAGTTTGCCGGCGTTATCATAGCCCTTTGGAAAGAAAAAACAAATCAAGAAATCTCGGTGGAAGGGGAATCGCCTTTTTTGGATACTGACGATCGAGAAGTCATACAAGCTTGGAAGTTGGGCGTGGTGAATGGTGTGGGGCAAGACCTATACCAGCCCATGGGAACCTTGAATCGTCAAACAGCTGCTACCATGATGAGCCGCTTGTATGAAAAGTTTATGGAAAGTTCCATGGCGTATTCGGATGTGAACCAATTTATGGATCATCAGGAAATCGATGGTTGGGCTCAGGCCCCGGTTTATTTTATGACCAGCCGAAATATTATTAAAGGGGTGGGAGAACAGCGATTCGATCCTCGGGGAACTCTTACACGGGAACAAGCCGTTATCTTGGCTTTGCGAATGTTGGAAGAACTTTTTCGTTCCAACTCGGCCTATGCTCCCTCTGTTTCCTACTTTTCCGGAATGGAGATTCAGTCTATGGAGGATTTGAAGGAAGTTCTGGTTTATGCCCAGTACCACTTACTACCTTCCATATCCTTGACAATGGATTCCCGTATTAAAGACCAAATAGATCGGTATGGAGCGGATATTTTGTTGCATACAGAGATTAAATCTCTTTCCTACTCCTATGGACCCAGGACGAGGCAATTCAAAGCGTTTTTGGATTATTCAAGAGGGGCTCAGGTGATCTCTCTCACATTAAACCCGGAGCTGGATTCGTCAAGAGCCACCCAGGAGGCCCATGAAATTCATGGAAGGTTGAAAGAAATTCTAGGGGAAATCCTGAAACCGGGAATGAAAGCTTATGAAAGAGAGAAGGCCATTCATGACTATGTGGTGAAAAACCATTCCTACGACCAACGAGCGGAGTTAAACCCTGAGAAATATGCAGACTCCTATTCTCTGGCGGGGTTATTATACAATGGAACCGGAGTATGTCAGGGATATGCCGAATTATTTTGCGCCTTGAGTTTAAATGCCAATCTCTATTGTGATATCGTGTACGGCACCGCTTCCGGTGGGGGACACGCTTGGAACATGATTGGAATTTATGGGGAATATTATCATGTAGACCCTACCTGGAATGATCCGGTTCCGGATCGTGGCAGTCGGGTTTCTTATCAATATTACAATGTCAACGACGAAAAAATGGCCAAAGATCACCAATGGGATCGCACGAAATATCCGGTGTGTGACTATGTGACATATTTGGGTAATCCTCGTTGATAAAGGAGGTTTGAGACCCAGGTTCACCGGGTATATGTAGTGAAATACCATGTGTGAAAAGGAGATTGTTATGTTGAGAAAGAAATCGGATAAAACAAAAGGAAGACATGGATGGATGGTGGGCTTGGTAATCAGCCTGTCTTTGTTGCTAGTGGTGTCCTGTGGACAGGAAAACCCTTCCGATGGGAAAAGTCAGTCTCCGCCTCCAGCCTATGATGTGAGTTGGACGGAAACCAGTGTGGTTCCTTTAGAAGAGGGACGATCTGTGGGACTTGAGAACATCAACACTTTGGATTTGTATGGGAATCCGGTGGATTCCACCATCTTCCAAAATTACACCATAACCATTGTGGATGTTTGGGGTACATATTGCAACCCTTGTATAAAGGCCATGCCAATATTAGCAGAAATTTACCACGAATATGAGCCTCGGGGAGTCAATGTAATTGGCATTATAATTGATGTTCAGAACGGAGATTATACTCCCAAACCGGAGTATATTGCCCGGGCCATGGAAATTACGGAAGGCACGGGAGCCGACTTTATCCATGTATTATCTTCCAGGAATATTGTTTCTTCGGTGGTCCGGAACATCAGTGCCATTCCGGCATCTTTTTTGGTAGACAGTGAGGGAAATGTGATTACAAAGATTACTTATGGAAGCCATACGAAAGAGCAATGGGTGGAAATCATTGACGAGTATCTCTAGTAAGATGTCCGCAAAAGAAAAACAACGCCTTTCATGGGGGGCAAGGGGCAGAAAAGTTGTCCCCTTGTTTTTATTGGTTATTGGTTTGGCTTTAATGGTTTTTGGTGTGGCCAGAGGAGAAGTGATGGTGGTTTTCACAAAAGCGATTCGTATCTGCTTGGAGTGTATTGGAATCGGTTGATATGAAAAATCTATGGAAGAATGAATCCGGGGTAATTAAACAAGAAAAGAAAAGAACCCTGTTGCAGGCGGGGTTTTTAGCCATCACCAATGGGTATTACAAGGGGTTTTTGGAGGGCAGTATATACCGGGGCCCTACGAAAATGGTATGCGTCCCTGGTCTTAACTGTTATTCTTGCCCAGGTGCTTTCGGCTCTTGCCCCTTGGGTGCTTTCCAGGCCGTGGTGGCAGAACGAAATTTCACCCTCTCTTTTTATTTGATTGGATTTTTTATGGCGGTAGGAGCTCTTATGGGGCGGTTCGTTTGCGGTTTTTTATGCCCTTTCGGGTTGTTTCAGGACTTGCTTCATAAAATTCCTTTTCCCAGAAAATGGTGGCGGCTTCCCGGGGAATGGGTTTTGAAAAAAATCAAGTATTTTTTGTTATTGTTTTTTGTCTTCCTGCTTCCGGCCTTTGTCGTTGGAGATTTTGGAGGAGGAGATCCCTGGTTTTGCAAGTATGTGTGTCCCTCCGGTACTTTGATGGCCGGGTGGCCGCTTGGAATTTTGAACGAAGGCATTCGAGGCGCCATCGGATGGCTTTTTGCTTGGAAATCCCTGCTTTTGGTGGGGCTCATTCTTCTGTCCTTTGCAATCTACCGTCCCTTTTGTCGATACCTTTGCCCGTTGGGCGCCATCTATGGGGGATTTAATAGGGTTTCTTTATATCGATTTCAAATAGATCAAGATCGATGCATTCAATGTGGCAAGTGCCAACAGGTTTGTCCGTTTCAAATACCAACATACCAAACCCCCAACAGTGCCGACTGTATACGTTGCGGAAACTGTTTGAGGGTTTGTCCTACCGGGGCGTTGACTCGAGTTTCTTATTTTTTCGACAGTGTAAAAAAAGGAGTGGAAGTCCATGATGGCAAAAAAGAAAATCAGTAGAATCTTAGCTTGCGGAATGATTGGGTTATTTCTGGTGATTTCCAGTTTATCTGTGACTTGGGCTACTGTGACACCGGGATTTGTTTCTTCTTGGGCAAAGGATAGTGTGGCCAAGGGGATTACCTACGACATTCTCCCTCCGTCTTTTGAGAGACAGAATATGGCTGAGACCACCAGTCGACTGGAGTTTGCCCAGGTGACGGTTCGTTTATATGAAAGCATGAAGGGTTCCAAGGTTCCTGTGCCTGCCACAAATCCTTTTCGTGACACGGAGAATCCGGATGTATTAAAAGCTTTTTCTCTGGGAATTGTGAAAGGAGTAGGAAACGGGTTGTTTGACCCTCGAGGAGCCTTGACCCGGGAACAGGCGGCTACCATGTTGACCAGAGCCTATACCAAAGCCACTGGGAACCGGCTGACAGCTACGGGCATTCGCCTTTTTGAGGACGACAGCCAAATTAGTACTTATGCCAGACCTTCTATTTATTATATGGTTTACAAGGAGTTTGTTCAGGGAACGGGGAACAATCGTTTTACCCCAAAAGGATTCACCACCAGGGAGCAAACCATTGCCATGGCTGTTCGAATGTTGGATGATGTTCACAGGAAATCTTTGGTGGAACCGGGGAAAGAATATGTGCCCGGAATGGTGATTCAAAAACTGGAGGAGGCCCAAGCCATCATATTGGGGGCAAAAAGAACTCTGCTGCCATCCTTATCCATGAAGGTGTCCAGAAATATATACGATGGGCTTTTGACCAGCTCTTTTGCGGTAGACAATGGCATTAAGAGTGTGTACTATTTGTATGATTCAGTGAAAGAAGAGCTGGAGGTGCGAATGATCTATACCTTGCACACCCAAATAGAAGCGCTGATTAAAAACCCGGGCACCACATCGTTGTATGCTTCCCAAAAGGCCAAAGAATTAAATTTGATGATGAGTGATATCCTGAGAGAGCTTATTGTTTCTGATATGAATACCTTTGAAAAGGAAAAAGCAGTTCACGACTATATTGTTGCAAACTACCAATTTGATACATCGGTGACGGTTTATGATTTGGAACATCCCAGTCAGTCGGTAGAGGGCCTCCTCTATTATGGCAAAGGAATTTGTCAAGCCTATGCGGAAATGTTTGATTTGATGATGCTGAAGATGGGCATTCCCTCTCAGATGGTAAGGGGAGAAGCTTCGGGACAGAAACATGTTTGGAACATGGTTTTGTTGTCCGGAGAATGGTACATGGTCGATGTAACATGGAATGATCCCACCCCGGACCGAGGCCCCCGGGTTTCTTATGAATACTTCAATGTAACCTCGGAATTTTTGGAAAAGACCCATGAATGGAATCGAGATCTCTATCCGGTAGCAAACGGAACCCAATACCGATAAAGGGAAAAAGGCAAGAGAAAAAAGGCCGGCCCGGTTTTCAAAACAGATTATAGGTTTTGGAAGTGAAAGGCCTTTTTTCCTTGTGCATAATCCGACACCACATGGCCATTTCCTGTCAATTGGTATTTGTAGGTCACCAATCCCTCCAGTCCAACAGGGCCTCTGGCATGGAGTTTTCCCGTGGAAATTCCCACTTCTGCCCCAAACCCATATCGGTAGCCGTCGGCAAAGCGGGTGGAGCAATTCTGATAAACCCCGGCAGAATCTACCAGGGAAAAGAAAAAATCTTTGGCTTGGGAGTCTTCCGTGACGATGCAGTCCGTATGGTGAGATCCGTATCGATTGATGTGCTTTATGGCTTCTTCCAAGGAATGCACCACTTTCACTGACAGAATATAGTCCAAGTATTCTGTCTGGTGGTCTTCCTGGGAAGCATCCTGTACGGGAATGATGTTCTTGGTTTCCCGGCAACCTCTTAACTGAACTTGTCCTTCCATTTTTTTTGCTAGCAGGGGCAATAAGGTTGGCGCGATTTTATGGTGAACCAACAGGGTTTCCACCGTATTGCAAGCGGCTACATATTGGGTTTTACTGTCCCATATGATGGGTAGGGCTTTTTCCAAATTTGCGTTTTCATCCACATAGATATGGCAAATTCCATCGGCATGACCCATCACCGGAATGCGGGAATTGTCTTGAATAAAGCGTACAAATTCATTGCTTCCTCTAGGTATAATCAGGTCCATCAGATTTTCCCATTTCAACATTTCGCGGGTGTCTTCTCTTGTCTCCACCAGCAAAGCAAAGTGAGCCGGTAAGCCAGCATCTTGTCCTGCTTTTTCAATTGTGTTAAAAAGGGCCCGGTTGGTGTGGGCGGCTTCGCTACCTCCCTTCAGCACCACCCCGTTGCCGCTTTTTATGCAAAGGGCAGAAATCTGCACCAATGCGTCCGGGCGGGACTCAAAAATAACTCCGATTACCCCGATGGGGCAGGTAATTTTCTTTAAGAGAAGTTCTTGATCCAATTGTCTTTCCAGGAGAATTCTATGAAGAGGATCTTCCATTTCGATAAGGCCTCGGATTCCCTCGCTCACTTCCCGCAATTTATGTTCATCAAACTTCAGTCGATTCAAAAGAGGACCGGAAAGTTGGTTTTCCTTTCCCAATGACAGATCCTTTTGATTGGCTTCGAAGATTTTTGTCTTTTCCAATTCTAAATATTGAACCAGGTTCTCAAGAGCTTGGTTTCTAAGGTCTTCTGAAGTAGCAGCTAGGGCAAAGCTGCTTTCTTTGACGGCTTCGGCAAGTTGAATGATCGTCATCTATCGGTCCTCCATTTCATTTCTAATCTTATCAACCAGTTGCAGAATCAGCTGGTTCATAATGGGATAATGTATGTTTTCCAATTCCTGAACAATTAGAAATCCGCTTTCATAATATTGGCGGTTCTCAAAGATTTGGCTGTCCAAGCCAAGGTTTATCAAGTCAATGAAAAGGCTTTGGGCTTTTCGAAAAAGGGGGAGGGTTAATTGAAAGGTTCCCCGCACTCCGTCAAAAGCGATTTTTGTGTTTTGTTCCATATTTCCAAAGGAATAGTAGGTGATGGGGTTTTTGTGCTGAAGCCCTTCTACTTCAATGTGATGGGTCCGAAAAAGGATTCGGGTCACCGACAAATCCGGGGTGACAGGAAATCCCAGATGGAAAAGGCCTTGATGGAGGTCGCATTTTTCTGTAACTCTGAGAAGCCGGCTGAGTTGCCGCAGGTCATCCTGATTATGAAGAAGTACTTTGTCTCGAAGGGAGGCTTCTCTTGAAATCAAATATTCCTGGTACAGAGACACGCTTTCTCCGCCGGTAATTTCATCTTTCCGATTTATCCGGAGTCCCAGATAATCCTCAATAGTTTTTTGTTTTAGGTTGGGAAGTTGTTTTTTTAGATCAGAGGCCCGTTGAATTAAAAGGTACAAATCCAAATGGTAAGGCCATCCAACAAAAGGGATTCCAAGTTTTTTGGCTCTGGACTCTACAAAAGGCAAATCAAAACTCCGGCCATTGTAACTGATTAATACATCAACATTTTTTATAACTTCCAAGTAGGTTTCCAGCAAGAGGGGTTCTTCGGCTAATTCTTCTGCGAAGTACTGATGAATCGTACCCCGTTCCGGGGTTTCGTATAAAACCAACCCGCCCAACATAATTTTGTTCCGCACAGGACTCAAGCCGGTGGTCTCAATATCGAGAATACCGATTTTCAAGCCTTTCCAATAGGTGGAAAGGGTTTCTTCCATTGGTAATGATTCCTGGAACGGTTGAATGATTTTTTCCATGGTTGCATTATATCACGGGATTTCAAAAAACAAAATAGACCACTGCTGTGGCCTATTTTGTTCAAAAGGGGTATTGGGATTAGAGATTAATGAGGTTATCAGGGGGATAACCACAATTGAATTATAGTTGAATGTTCGTAAAAATGCAACAACCTGAGCAAAATTATTGGAATATTTTCATGAAGGCCTGGGGAAAGTTGAATTTGGTGGAGGCAAGGCCACAACCTAGTAGCGGAAGAACCGCAAAATGGTATTAGGCGGAGGGGCCTCCCTATTATGGTGGGGACCCGCTTGTGCAACCTTTCTGAATGTGGTACTATAATCGCAGCCGAAAGCCCTTGCAACAGGGCTTTTTTGGGGATTGATAAGAAAGGGATGCAACAACGATGGAATCAATGGGAGACTTAATTAAGGGAAGTAAAAAAATCGTCTTGAAAATTGGAAGCAATGTGCTTTCCAATGAGAAGGGAATGGTGGATAAGGCCGTTCTCCATGAAATTGTAGAACAAGCGGCGGAGTTGATTCGAATGGGGAAACAAGTGGTTATTGTGTCTTCAGGTGCCGGAATTTGTGGTGTTGGGGCCATAAACAAGTGGAACCGCCGGGGGGATATTAACTACAAACAAGCTTTGTGTGCCATCGGACAGGTAGAATTGATGATGGCCTATAAAGAATTTTTTTGGGATTATGGAATTCATGTAGCCCAGATTCTATTAACCCGAGAAGATTTTTCAGACCAACACAGGACACTGAATATTCGTAACGCTCTTTTTACTTTGGTGGACGAAGGTGTGGTTCCCATCATCAATGAGAATGATAGCGTGTCGGTAGATGAAATCAAGATTGGGGATAATGATACCTTAAGCGCATCGGCTGCAAATTTGTGGAATGCCGATTGTCTTATTATGCTATCCGATATAGATGGGGTTTATGATAAGGATCCCAAGCGGTACGAAGATGCTGCTTTAATCGAAGAAGTGTGGGATATTGATGGTCTTTTGCAGGAAATCGAAGTGTTGGGGAAGAGTGATTTTGGTACAGGGGGAATTTTAACCAAAATTCAAGCGGCTCGTCGTGTGAATGAATATGGGATTCCTATGATTTTGTTGAATGGTAGGAAAAACAATGTGATTCGGCGTGCATGGGAAGGTCTGGAGGTCGGAACGGTTTTTTTGGGGAAATAGGAGGTGGCGCACTATGAAGTTGGGATTCATTGGAGCCGGAAATATGGGAGGCGCCTTGTTAAAGGGCTGCGTAGAGTCTGGAAAATATGAAAGCCGGGATATCATGGTCTGTGATAAAGATCCGGAACGGCGAAGGAATTGGGAAGATTTGCTCTTGGTAAAAACCACGGAGAATGTGGAGGACTTGGTGGCGCAAAACGACCTGATTCTTTTGGCGATTAAACCGGATGGCTATGAAGAAGTGTTGCCCGTAATGAAAGCAAATTGGTCGGCAAGAAAAGTGTTGGTTTCAATGGCTGCAGGAATTTCTTTGGAATATATGGAAAGAATTCTTCCGCTTTCGGCAAAAATAATTCGAATCATGCCCAATACGCCGGCTATGGTGGGAGAGGGAATGATGGCGGTCAGTCCCAATCGCAATGTATCTACCCAGGATCTGGAAGAAGCGATGGAGATTTTTCGAAGCGTGGGGCAAGCGGAAGTGGTTTCGGAAGATTTGATGGATTGTGTCATCGGAGTTAGTGGCAGTTCTCCGGCGTATACATATCTTTATATTGAATCTTTGATTGAAGGCGCGGTGAACAATGGCATGGAAAAGGAATTGGCCACTCGATTTGCTGCCCAATCGGTGTTGGGAGCGGCAAAGATGGTATTGGAAACGGGGCTTTCACCCAAACAGCTATGTTTGAATGTTTGTTCCCCGGGAGGAACGACCATTGAGGCGGTGAATACTATTTTCGAAAATGGGTTCAAAGAGAATGTGAAGGAAGCGTTCCAGGCGGCGGTGGAAAAATCAAAAATTATGAATCGCACATAATTTATGGAAAGAAAAAGAGGCTGGAAATGACATTTGAGGAAAAAACCATTCAATCAGAAATGATTTATCAGGGCAAAATATTAAATCTTCGAAAAGACCAGGTTTTGGCCGTTCATGGCGGCATTTCAGAACGGGAGATTGTGGAGCATACCGGAGGAGTGGTGATGGCTGCCGTTTTACCTGAGGGGCAGATGATTATGATTCGGCAGTTTCGAAAAGCGGTGGAGCAAGTGGTGTTCGAAGCACCGGCCGGAAAGCTGGAAGAGAAAGAGGGGCTTTTCGAAGCGGCTTTTCGGGAGTTGAAAGAAGAAACGGGGTATCATGCAAAATCCATTGAATCCATGGGCACCTATTTCAGTAGTTGTGGCTACACCACGGAAAAGCTTCATTTATTTTTGCTCAGGGACCTGACCCCTGGAGAAACTTCTTTTGATGACAACGAGGCCATTGAAGTGGAAAAGTGGCCCTTGGAACAACTGAGAGAAATGGTAGTGAAGGGAGAGATTGTGGACGCGAAAACGGCGTTAATTATTTTGTTGGCTTATGAAAAAACAAGATAAGGATTTCGAAATAATGAATATTCCATAATCGTTATTGTAAACCGAAATAAGGTGAGATATAATGGGGGCACTCCCTAGTTAATAGGAGCAATAAATTTGGAGGTTTATCACGGAATGGAAGCCTATCTAAAAGAGTTCATGGGGTTTTTAGTAGAGGAACAGGGGAAAGCCAGGAACACAAGAGAGGCCTATCGGAGAGATTTGTTGGAATTTGAGCGCCGTCTTTCTGAGAAAGGAATCGCAAATCTTCAAAAAGCCACCAACACCGAGGTGGTGGGATATTTATTGGAGTTGAAAAATCAAGGAAAATCTGCAGCTACCGTGAATCGGAAAGTGGCGTCTCTCCGTGCATTCTATCGCTTTATGATGGAGAAAGGACATGTAAATGAAAATCCCACGCTTCAAATCAAATCTCCGAAAATCGAGCGAAAAGAGTTGGAATATTTAACGGTGGAAGAGATAGACAAGCTACTGTCTTTGCCGGATGGATCCTTGCGAGGCATTCGGGATCGTGCGATTCTTGAGGTGCTATATGCTACCGGGATTCGAGTTAGTGAAATAACGGAAGCCAACTTGGAAGACATTAATCTGAGGATGGGATTTGTTACTTGCAGAGGGGATCATGGGAAGGCTCGCATTGTCCCCATGGGTCGACCGGCCAAAGCCGCATTGGAAGAGTATGTGTACGATGCAAGGCCTCAGCTTTTACGGAAGGATTCGGAAAAGGGAAATGAAGAAAGATCTCTTTTTGTCAATTATGCAGGGAAGCGGATTACAAGGCAAGGTTTGTGGAAGATTATCAAAGAATATGCCAAAAGAGCTGGAATTGAAAGCAATATCACCCCGCAGACCTTGCGGAATTCTTTTGCAGTACATATGATACAAAACGGGGCGGACATCAAATCTCTTCAGGAACTGTTGGGTCATGAAGACCCTTCGGCCACACAGGTTTTTCTGTCGGTGACCAAGAGCCGGATCAAAGATGTCTACGACAATGCCCATCCCCGAGCCTGAAAAAAAGAAGAAAAAAAGTTTGCAATCATAAGTGGTCCATGCTATGATCCCGTCTTTGACAGTTGGAAGAGACAAAAAGCTTGGGAAGCCTTGTAAATAGG
>CAZAZF010000022.1:0-27617 GCA_964489555.1 uncultured Oscillospiraceae bacterium
AAACGTCTAGGTTTTATTCATCTTTGGCTCCACCCCAACAATTGACACAGAGCCGTTATTTGTTTAACTTGCGCTCTTATTTCATGTTTCTGACACTAGTTTGCTATTATGCTTCCTTTTTCAAGACTTCCCGAATCCGTTCCGCCGCCTTTCCATCTCCATAAGGATTTACCGCATGGGCCATCCTCTCGTACTCCAGAGGATCCTCCAACAGTCCCTTGGCCATCTCATATATGGTTTTTTCCTCCACACCCGCCAGTTTCACCGTACCCGCCTCTACCGCCTCCGGTCTTTCCGTTTCTTTGCGAACCACCAAAACCGGTTTCCCCAATGATGGAGCTTCCTCTTGCATGCCACCGGAGTCGGTAACAATAAGATAGGATCTGGCCATTAAGTTGACAAACGGTTGATAGGCCAAAGGTTGAATTAAGTGCACATTAGTCCTGCCCTTTAGAATTTCTTCGGCAGTGGCTCTTACCTTGGGATTCAGGTGAACTGGATAAACCACTTCTACATCCACATACTCCTCAGCGATTCTCCGAATGGCCCGAAATATCTGGACCATATTTTCTCCCAGATTTTCCCTGCGATGGCAAGTAACACAGACAACCCTCTTTTCTTCAAAATTCAATCCCGAAAGAACCGGTTCCGTAAATCGGTATGGCAACTTCGCCACCGTAAGCAATGCGTCAATGACCGTGTTCCCCGTCACATGAATGCGTTCTGGAGAAATGTTTTCCTGTAACAGATTTTTTCGATTTCCCTCTGTAGGGGCAAAATGGTAATCGGCCAAACGACCGGTTAACATTCGATTCATTTCTTCCGGGTAGGGAGAATACTTATCAAAGGTTCGCAAGCCCGCTTCCACATGACCTACAGGAATTTTCTCATAAAAAGCTGCCAGGGCCGTAGCAAAGGTGGTGGTGGTGTCTCCATGGACCAGCACCACATCCGGTTTGGTCTTTCTCAACACCTCTTCCATGCCCTCCATCACATTGGCTGTAATCATGCCGATGGTCTGGTTGGGCTTCATTATGTTTAAATCAAAGTCAGGTCTCAGTTGAAAAAGGGACAGCACTTGATCCAACATCTCCCGATGTTGTGCTGTAACACACAGAAGAGATTCAATTTGGGAATCTTCTTCCAGCTTCCGAACCAAAGGAGCCATTTTAATGGCTTCCGGCCTGGTGCCAAAGACGCTCATTACTCTCATGTGAAATCCTCCCCCTTTTTTGGTGGGTCCAGTCCCTCTTCCTTCTCCTTTTCTCTCTCTTCCCGTTCCTTACGTTTTTCCAACTTCCTCACATTGACACCCTTTAATGTTGGCAAAAGAACGGTAGCATCTGTTAAGAAGATATATACCAATGTGGCGGCAATAAAAAACAACCCGATGGTTTCCAAAAACAAATCCCTGCTAAACAAAACCGCAGCAATCCCCATCACCCCGGAGATGGCATACATGGTCAACACGGTGCGCTGTTGGCCCATACCAGCCGCCATAATTCGATGATGCAGATGCCCCTTGTCCGCTTCCATAATAGGCCGATGCCTTATGGCCCGGCGGAAAATTGCAAAGGCTGTATCAAATATGGGAAGGCCCAATACTAATACCGGTACCATCACCGCTACAACTGTAGCTCCCTTTGCCGGCTCCACCATAGACATGGTGGCCAGGGTGAAACCCAGAAAAAGAGAACCTCCGTCTCCCATAAAAATGCGAGCCGGATGGAAGTTGTATGGAAGGAATCCTATGGCACCACCCGCCAAAGCCAGCATTCCAAGAGTTCCCAAATAATACCCGTGTATGTATGCCGTATAAGCAATGCTCAGGGAGGCAATGGCAGCCACTCCCGAAGCCAGCCCGTCCAACCCATCCATCAAATTGATGGTGTTGGTAATCCCTACAATCCAAAGTATGGTAATCAACCATGAGATGGCCCCAGCTAAGAACAAATGATCCTCCCCGAATTGGGCAGCAAAGTGATTAGTCATAAATTCAATGCGTAATCCAAAGCTGCAAACCACCAAAGCGGCTAGAATTTGGCCCAAAAGTTTTCCTTTCGCAGGAAGCCCTCTGAGATCATCGCAAACCCCCAGAAGGTACATCATCAGGCCTCCCAACATGACACCGATTACCCGCGGATCAAAAGACAAAAAAATCCCCAAAGCCAGATTAACGCCAACAAAAATAGCCAGCCCGCCAAAGCGAGGCATTGGATTTTCGTGCATTCGCCGCTCGTCCCTGGGAATGTCGATGGCACCGATCTTCGGTGCCACCCATATGCAGAAGGGGGCCAAAGCCATGGTTCCAACAAGAGCCACCCCAAAAGTCCCCAATAGTATTAATACGCCCGGATAATCCATGGTTATTCAAACTCTCCCAATGATACAATCTTCAAACCGGCTTCCGCCAAAATATCCACTGCCAATTGGTCCGGATACCCCTCTTTGACCACAATTCTCCTTATGCCCGCATTGATAATCATCTTAGCACAAATCACACAAGGCTGGTGGGTAACATAAATAGTGCCTCCTTCTACAGATTGCCCCAAAGTGGCCGATTGAATGATGGCATTCTGCTCCGCATGGAGGCCCATACACAGCTCATGTCGCTCACCGGAAGGCACATTCAACTTTTCCCGAAGACAGCCTCCCCGTTCGCCGCAGTGGAGAATATCCCTGGGAGCTCCATTGTATCCAGTGGCTACTACATGTCGATCCTGAACGATGACCGCCCCAACATGCCTCCGCAAACAAGTCGAACGGGTTGCAGCCAACTCTGCCATCTGCATGAAATATTCGTCCCAACTTGGTCTTTCCATACTCCAATCCCCCTATCACTTTGTGGTAAAACATCAGATTGATTATAGCACATCAAAATAAACCTTCGCAAGGTAAAGGCCTTGGGCAGGAGCAGTATGCCCTGCCCCTTGACGATCTCTGGCTTCCAGGATTTGCTTCACCTCTTCCACCGATCGTTTTCCCCAACCGACTTCCACCAAGGTGCCCACCAAAATGCGGACCATGTGGTATAAGAACCCATCCCCGGTCACATGAATAGACCACCCATCTTCTATGGGATGAAGAGAGATTTTGTGAATGGTACGGACGGTGGACTCTTTTTCCTCTCCTCCTGCCGCCTGAAAGCTTCGAAAGTCATGAGTGCCCTCCAGGATACCCCCCGCCTCCACCATCCGATCCACAGAAAAAGGTTTGGTCACCTGATATGCGTAATTTCGAGAAAACACATCCACCTCTTCCCGGTTTCGAATCTTATATACATACGTTTTCCCCCTTGCCTGGTACCTGGCGTGGAAATCCAAAGGGACTTCTTCTACTTCTTTAACCCAGATGTCTCCCGGCACCAGAGCTTTTCCACCGGTTCCCAATAGATCGTTTAGGGCTCCTTTAATTCGGTCCACCGGAATCCCGAAATCTCCGGAAAAACTGGCACACTGCCCCCAGGCATGAACACCTGCATCCGTTCGACTGGTACCATGGATCACCATGGGTTTCTTGCAAAGATAGCTTACAGCTTTTTCAATTTCACCCTGCACCGTCCTTTTTTCCGGCTGCTTCTGCCAACCGGAGAACCGGGAACCATCATATGCAATTTTCATCAATACATTCTTCATGTCCACTCCAATAATACAGCCCTAAAGGGCGACGAACATCCACTGGCTTATATCAAAAACCATACACAAATAGGTGGATGCTACAATATAGGGACCCAGAGGAGCTGTGTCCTTCCACTTCAATGTGCCCCTCACCAGTCCGGCAGAAAACCCCACCCCGGCTAAAATAGCCGTACACATCATGACCGCGGCCGTGTCCTTGAAGCCCACTAACAATCCGATGGCCACCAGTAGTTTTACATCCCCCATTCCCAGAGAGGGTTTGCCGGAAATGCGTTTAAACAAGAGAGCGATTAGTAAAAAAATGCCTCCTCCTAAAAGGGCTCCATACAAGGGATCCAAAAAAGAATCCTTGTATGGTGCAAATGCAATGGCAGTAATGGCCAACAGCACCACCAACTGATCCGGAATGATGCCATACTTTCCATCCGCCAATCCAATGAGAAGAAGCAACCAAAAACAAATGAGATAGGCAATGAGCAAGGCCACCTTTCCCCAAGGAGGCAGCTGAGATTGCCAAAGAATTTCCGCCATCCAGATGCCGCTGGCCACGAAAAACATGGAAAACACCAGTTTCCATGGTGTGCTTTCAATTCTCTGCCTAGTAGGCCTGAGAATCTCCTCCAAGGGCTCCTTTCCATGGTCCGTCAACCATCGTCCCGGCAGTTTATTGAATAAAAAAACCGCACCATTTCCCCCCAACCAACCCAGAAAGATGGCCAGGAGAAACAGGAGGTATCTCAGGATTTCTTCTCGAATAATTTGTTCCAGCATAAATCCTTCTCCAATCAAACCGCCCTTGCCAATTGCAACAAGGGCGGCCTTCTCTTTCTATTTCCAGGAGCTTTTCAAACCCACGATGGAATTAAATACTCTCTCCTTTTCCTTCCCTGACTTTACATCCTCGATGTAATATCCATGTCGGAAAAATTGATATCGCTCTCCCGGCCGGGAAGCAGAAAGGCTTGGTTCGCCATATCCCTTCACCTTCTTCAAAGAATGAGGGTTCAATGCCATTTCCTCTTTTTCATTTTCTACCATCAAATAGTCGTATTCCCGTAAAAGGACAGGCACCGCCGTAGTGGCCTCCACCCAATGAATGGTTCCCTTTACCTTCCGCCCCTCAAATCCACTTCCACTCTTTGTCTCCGGATCATAGGTGCACCGTAGCTCCTGTACCTTCCCATCTTCATCCTTTACTACCTCTTGTAAAGTGATGAAATAGGCGCCCTTCAACCGAACTTCGTTCCCCGGAAAAAGTCGAAAATATTTCTTCTCCGGCACCTCTTGAAAATCAGCACCATCCACCCACAACTCTCGAGAAAAGGGAATCTTTCGAAAGCCCATTTCAGGCACTTCCTTATTGTTCTCCACTTCCACCTCTTCTACCACGCCTTCCGGGTAGTTGGTGAGAACTACCTTGATGGGGTTAAAAACCACATTGCGGCTAGGAACCGCCGCTTTTAAATCCTCTCTCAGACAATGCTCCAGTAAGCCTACATCCACCGTGCTGTTGGCCTTGGACACTCCAATGCGATCACAAAAATCCCGAATAGCTTCCGGCGTATATCCTCGCCTTCGCAACCCTGCAATCGTTGGCATTCTTGGATCATCCCAACTTTCTACATCCCCCTTATCCACCAAAGCTTTCAGATATCGCTTGCTCATTACCGTGTTGGTCAGGTTCAGTCGGGCAAATTCAATTTGTTGAGGCGGCGTGGGCCACCATCCGATTTCCCGAAGAACCCAGTCATACAAGGGCCGGTGATCTTCAAATTCTAAGGTGCAAATGGAGTGGGTAATTCCCTCAATGGCATCCTCGATGGGATGGGCGTAGTCATACATCGGGTAAATGCACCACCGATCTCCGGTGTTGTGATGGGTAGCATGAGCAATCCGATAGATAATAGGGTCTCTCATATTAATATTAGGAGAAGCCATGTCAATTTTTGCCCGAAGCACCAAGGCCCCGTCTTCATATTTTCCTTCCCGCATTTCTTCAAATAGTCGCAAATTTTCGTCCACCGGACGGTTTCGATAGGGACTTTCCTTCCCCGGTTCTTTCAGGGTCCCTCTATACTCTCTCATTTCTTCCGGGGTGAGTTGGCAAACATAGGCCTTCTCTTTTTTTATAAGCTCTACAGCTCCTTCGTACATGGTCTCAAAATAGTCGGAAGCCCATAGCCGTTTCTCCCACTGAAACCCCAGCCAACGAACATCCTCTTCGATGGCATTGATGTATTCTACATCCTCCTTCACCGGATTGGTATCATCATACCTCAAATTACAAGTCCCGCCGTATTTGATGGCGGTGCCAAAATTGAGACAAATGGACTTAGCGTGGCCGATGTGCAAATATCCGTTGGGCTCCGGGGGAAAGCGCGTCACCACCTTTCCACCGTACTTGCCGGTTTCGTTGTCTTTATCGATGATTCCATGAATAAAATTGTCTGCCATTTCTTCCTCCAAAGGCGGATTGCTCCAAAATTCCTGTAGTACAGGTCTTTTGTATTATATCATATTTCCGGAAGAATCCCATCCTCTTTTCCTTGGAATCAACCCGAAACCCGGGGATTGTTGCCGAAAAAACCACGCGGGTGTACAATAGAGACAATTCAGTATTTGTTTGAGGTAAATAAGGAGGAACAACAATGAAACAAAGGAAAGTTTTCGCTATTTTTCTGTCCTTCCTCATGGTCTTGGCTTTCGCTGCCTGTAGCCAGGCTCCTGCATCCGGACCGGAAGGAGAAGGGGACCCGGTTCCCTTTGAAAAGCATACCATTCCCTATCCCGAGGATTTGGACATCTATGCTTCCGGTGCATCCAGCTACGACAGCTATGGAGACCACTTTGGATCCCCTTACTATCGCCACTTGGATGTGTACAACATGACGCCAACGGACACCCTGTCCATCCTTCCCAATTTCAAGACCTACCAACAAAGCACCGAATACTCCTGCGGTGCCGCATCGGCCCTGATGGTACTATATCACTACGGCATCACGGACTACGATGAAATGACCATTTGCCAACTGGGGAGTGTCAGCCAGGAAATAGGCGTAGGGGTCTCTGGAATATCTCAGTTCTTTGAGGGAATCGGGTGGAATGTAGAAACCAACCGGGACGGCACTGTAGAATTGGATCCTTATTTGGATTTGGCGGATCCCAACAATTTCACCACATGGGTACGAACACATCTGGATGAAGGAACTCCTATTATGATTGATTGGCTGGATTGGGCCGGTCATTGGCAGGTTATCATCGCCTACGACACCATGGGCACCGACGACAACTTTGGTGACGATGTGCTCATCGTAGCCGATCCTTATGATACCAGCGACCATTATCAAGACGGTTATTTTATTGTTCCGGCAGAACGTTTCTTCTGGATGTGGAGGGAAGGCATTCATGAAGGAGCCGACCCGGAATACTTCCCCTGGGTCATTGCAACCCCCGGAGAATAAAGAAGGGCCTGGTCTAATTTAGAATGTCCAATAAAAACCCGGTCACCCGGGTTTTTTGTTGGACTCCATCAAGGCTTCCTGCTCTCACAAGGAACCCCGGCCTGACACAGTCCACAACCAATAATATAATCTTTTGAATCCAAATCCGAGGGCCAGTAATGGAGGGCAAAATAGTCCTCGTACTCTCCGCAAACATCTTTGTCATGGCCTTCTTTTGATATGGCTTTGGCAGGGCAGCGGTTTATGCAAGCCATGCAACTTCCGTCCTGATAGTACAAGCACCATGCCGTAGGATTGTCGTAAGGTCTTTCCCATATTTCCAAAGCTGCATCGACAATGAGGGATGTAATGCGATGGGCCTTTCCCTTTTCGGTAATCAACCCTTCAGACAAGCCGAAAGTACCCAGCCCCGCCAGGTAGGCACTATGGCGATGAGACCAGTTGGAAGCCCATCCTACGTTGGGATCACGAAAGGCTTGAAACGAAGAAATTAAATCGATAGACACCGCCGGAATTCCTTGCTTCTCCAATTCCCCCACCAATTTCCCGCTGAATTCTTCCATCAATGGCTCCCACTCACCCCGGCTAACCAACCATTCTCTGGAAGGGCATATGGTTTCTTGACTTTGGGTATCTTTTGTTCTTTCCATTTGAGGAAACACCATGGAAACCACCCGAAGATTCGTCGGTTCCTCTCGGGGATATTTCATCTGAAACACTTCCAGCGGACTCCAATGAAAAGGTCCAATGTGCTCCTTAAGAAATTCATAATATGGGTCTTCCCCATGGGCAATGCCAACTAAAGGAGCCTCCCACATGGGGTCTTCTTTTCGACCCAATGTACCGTAATGATTTTTCTCCAGGCCATCATAAACCTTCCTGATCAATGCCGCCATCGTTTCCCTACTCATGTTTCCCTTCATTCTCCTTAATTCTCCCCCACCATCTTCTTGGGATCAACCAAAAGGTCATACTCCTCCTCCCCCAGCACTCCTAAAGCCAACGCGGCTTCTTTCAGCGTCAGGTTTTCATCATGGGCTTTTAATGCCACTTTAGCACTTTGGTCGTATCCGACCACCTTGGAAAGGGCCGTTACCAGCATTAAAGAACGATTCACATGATCCTGTATGTTTTCCAAAATCGGTTTCATACCCCTTAAGCATCTTTTTTCAAAGGAATCCACAGCATCCCCCAAAAGGCGAGCGGATTGAAGAAAATTATATATGATTACCGGCATATATACATTCAATTGAAAATTTCCTTGTGAAGCTGCCACCGTCAGAGTGGTATCATTTCCCATGACTTGAACGCATACCATGGCCAATGCTTCACATTGAGTGGGATTTACCTTCCCTGGCATAATCGAACTGCCCGGCTCATTGGAAGGCAATGACAATTCCCCTAATCCACATCGCGGCCCGCTAGCCAACAATCGAATATCATTGGCCATTTTCATCAAATCGCAAGCCAAGGTTTTCATGGCACCATGGGCATACAATAAAGCGCCTTTACTGGTAAGCTGGTAAAACTTGTTTTCCCCCTCCCGGTAAGAGATTCCGGTCCACCGGGACAGCAGCGCTGCCATATCCCGGCCAAAAGCCTCCGGTGCTTGAAATCCGGTACCCACAGCCGTACCTCCCAGGGCCAACTCTTGAAGACCCACCAAGGAGCTCTCAATCAGCGCACAATCTTTTTTTATCATCTCCAGAAACCCACTGATTTCCTGCCCCAGGGTCAACGGAGTGGCATCCTGCAGATGAGTGCGGCCAATTTTAATGATATCCTGATACGCCTCTTTCTTTTTCGAAAGGATGTCCTCAAGAGTCTTTAGTGCGGGAAGCAGATGGTTTGTGATATTGGCCAAGGCCGCCATATGCATAGCAGAAGGGAACACATCGTTAGAGCTTTGAGAACAATTTACATGATCGTTGGCATGTACCTTTTGGACCCCTAATATTTCATTGGCTCGGTGGGCCAACACCTCGTTTACATTCATATTCGTTTGGGTACCACTTCCAGTTTGCCAGAGAGACAAGGGGAATTCTCCCTTCCATTCTCCGCCCAATATTTCCTCGCAGGCCGAGACAATCGCCTGAGCCATCTCCTCTTCCAATAGCCCCCGTTGGCAATTCACCTCCGCGGCCGCCTTCTTAATAGTAACAATGGCATAAACCACATCCATAGGCATCTTTTCTTCCCCGATGGGAAAGTTCTCCAGGCTTCGTTGGGTTTGCGGCCCCCATTTTTTTTCTTCCGGAATCCACACCTCTCCCATGGAATCCTTTTCCATTCGGTTCTTCATTTTCACATCTTCCCTTCATCTCTGCTATTTTCTTTGGAAATGTTCTCTAAATGTCCTGGCTGTTTGATTCTGCAAATCTGCTCCTTGCAGTGAACACACTGCAAAGCTTCATTGGAGCCCTCCCACAATCTTTCCGGATATTTTAGCATGGTAATCTCCCAGGACAGCATCACAATCAAGGATGTAAAAAAGAGACTCCATGTAAAGAAGTTCACAATAAACAGCAAGGGAGTAAACATCATAAAGTGCCCCCAGTTAAAAATCCGGCACCCTACACAGCATTTATTGTGAATGAAAAATTGTTGGAAGGGGCACCAGAATAACACACAAATCAAATCACTCACATAGAAAATCGCCGTTAATAAAATCAGCTCTTTTACCCCTAAAATTTCCTGAAGGAAAAGAACCCCCAAAACGGCCGCCAAAAACAACCAGGTCACCAACACCCACATGGCAGCAATGTTTTCCTTTCGCACTTTCTCCAATAGCTGCTGCCGATCGTAATCTTCCACCGGATGGTAATTTATTTGAAACAATTTCTGACTTCCCATAGTGATATGTGCATTGGGGAGCATATGAAAAATCATAGACCCCATAAATATGGCCCATACTACTACCACCAATCCCACTTCTCCATAAACCTTTTCTTTGAAAAACAATTCAAAAAAATCCGGTCTGGCGAAGTACCCAACCAGGACGAAACCCAGTACACTCAACCGAAAAATCAATTTAATAATATACACTCGAAACATGTTTACTTTTGCCATGGTTTTAGTATATCGAAAGATGGTTTTATTTACAATACAGGAAGAAGGAAACGCATGCCCTCTCATAAAAAAAGGAGCCGCCCATATAGGCCGCTCCCCATTTTAATTCTTCGTAAACCTTAGGTCTGCACACTCACTATAAATAGCAAGTCATTTTTATCTTTCCACTATCATGGCCGTTCCTTGGCCTCCGCCTATACAAAGGGTGGCCAGGCCATATTTGGCGTCTTGCTTCATCATCTCATAGAGCAGGGTGACTAGAATTCTGCAACCGGAAGCCCCGATGGGATGGCCAATAGCAATGGCACCACCGTTAACATTTACCTTCTCCATGTCGAATCCCAAATCTCGGGCAACGGCCAGGGATTGTGCGGCGAAAGCTTCGTTGGCCTCGATCAAATCCATCTGAGACATCTCCAGGCCGGCCTTTTCCAGGGCTTTCTTAGTAGAGGGCACCGGTCCAATTCCCATGATAGTGGGATCCACACCGGCAGAAGCATAGGATTTGATGGTGGCAATGGGTTTCAGTCCCAACTCATCGGCTTTTTCTTTAGACATCACCAGCACGGCTGCACCGGAATCATTAATGCCGGAAGCATTGGCCGCTGTTACCGAACCATCTTTTTTGAAAGCCGGTTTTAACTTGGTCAGTCCCTCCGCAGTGGTTCCATATTTGGGAAACTCGTCGGTATCAAATACTACCGGATCTCCCTTTCTCTGGGGAATCTCCACAGGAACGATTTCATCTTTGAATTTTCCCGCTTTAATGGCAGCCTCTGCCTTTTGCTGGGAAGCAGCTGCAAAAGCATCCATTGCTTCCCGGGTCAACCCCCATTGTTCTACAATATTCTCTGCAGTAATTCCCATATGGTATTTATTAAACACATCTGTGAGACCATCATATACCATCATATCCACTAGCTTGGTATCTCCCATACGGGCTCCCCAACGAGTACCATTGCTAAAATAAGGAGCTTGGGACATGTTCTCTACTCCGCCAGCTACAATCACATCTGCATCCCCTGCTTTGATAATCTGAGCCGCCAAAGAAACCGTTCGTAATCCGGAGCCACACACCTTGTTCAAAGTCATGGATGGAATTTCTTTAGGCAATCCCGCTTCCATAGCCACTTGTCTTGCAATATTCTGGCCCAGACCACCTTGCAAAACACAGCCCAAGATCACTTCATCCACCATTTCCGGCTTCACACCGGCACGGCTCAATACTTCTTTTACCACCACGGCTCCTAATGTGGACGCCGGTGTGTCTTTCAATGTTCCGCCATAGCTTCCTACAGCCGTTCGTGCTGCACTTACAATTACCACGTCTCTCATTCGTTCCATCCCTCCTGTGTTTTTATTTGTATCAACCATTATACTGTATACTTTAAAATGCAATCTAAAAAATTGCTCTTTTTATAATACTACATCGTTAAAACAATTGCAAACCCGCGAAGCACGGCTTTCTGCTATTCTTTGCAAGTCACAATGTATTTCTCAACCAGTTTAACCGGTTTGTAGGACAGCTTTGCTTTTCTTAAATTGGGAATCCCCATATCCTCTTCCCGGTTGATGAATTTGAAATTCTTAGCCACCGCCTTGCAAAACTCATTGTTGATGGCTTGATAAAGTCCTCGATAGTTAATGTTGGCCTTTTCCACATGCTCCGTAATGGTATTTCGATTTAACCGGCCGCCGATGGCAATGGCTTCCATTTTGCCGTCTATGCGAATGGCTCCGGCCAAATAGCCCACCTTTTCCAGGTTGTGCAAAACATCGCTCATGGCCTCCGCTTCCATCTCCAACATCACTCTCTCATGCTCCGGCACATCCTTTCGAGCATTGAATTCCTGTAAAAACACCATGGCTTCATCCGCCATATCAGAAGTCAATTCCTCATATTCATACTCGAAGTTTTTATGGAAAAAATTCAAATGATTCTTCTTGGCATGGTAGTCTCTGCCTTTGAGGTCAATCAAATCTTGAACCAAATACAGATAGTCGTAATTGGGTCGGTCATCGATGTATTTCATCTCTCCCGGGCAGGCATCCTTTACCAAATCCAGCATATGAATAGGCATCAAACGTATACTGAACGGTGCATCCATTTGATGAAATCGATTCCGGGCTATGTAAAGAGTTTCCTTCAGTTTTTCCTTATCATACTCTCCGGTTCGAGTCAGGGGAGGAAGCAAGAATGGAAGCTCGATGCCATCCTCCAATTCCAAATGGGACAATCCGGATATACAAAGATAGTCACCCAACACCTCCCAGCGAAAACGGTTGATGTCTCGCCACATATATAGGGAAGAATAGGACAGTCCCGATGTTTTGTAATCATATCCATAGAGATATTCCTCTAAGACGGCGCGATTTTCCAGCGTGATTTCATTCTCAAATATATGCATCTATTTCACCAGCTTGGATAGATCTCTGAAACAAGGAGCCTTGGCATCTTCCACCATTTCAAAGAGAGCAGATTCCACCGTGGTTCCCACGCATCCCGCTTCTACCATCCGCCTTCCCGCAAATTTTTTGTCTGTATTGCTTCGGGAGCCTGTGGCATCTTCCATTACATAAACACGATACCCCCCCGCCAGAAGGTCAAGAGCCGATTGTTGAACACATACATGAGACTCAATCCCGCACAGCACCACATCTTCTGCTCCAGATTCTTTCAGAGCCTCCACAAATTGAGGTTCCCCCATGATACTGAAGGATGTTTTTTCAATAGGAGTAAACTCACCCAAGGCTTCTTGGATGGGTTTTACGGTTCTTCCCAAACCTTTGGGATACTGCTCCGTTACTAAAATGGGAACTCCCAAAAGCCGTGCTCCACGAATCAGTGTTCCTGCCTTTTCTTCAATGTCCTCTTCTTTTTTCATGGCCGGTAGCAGCTTCTCTTGCATATCCACTACCACGACAATTGCCTTTTCTCTTCGAATCTTACCGCTTTTCAATCTTCTACCTCCCAACTATATGCCCTATGCCTTTTTGACAAACCCGTCTTCCATGTTCCAGGATGCCACCTTGTCTAATAATTCGTGATTGGTCAAATCATAACGAAGGGGGGTGATGGTAATATAGCCATCCTGCATGGCTAGCACATCCACATCTTCGGAAAGCTCATCGTAAATCACCGGCTTTCCGCTGTAACGATATCGGGTAATTCCGTCCTCCCCTTCTTCAGACATGAACCACTCGTCGTATTCCCTTTCTCCCAAACGGGTAATCCGAACGCCTTTAATGTCCTCCCTTGGAAGAGCTGGCACATTGACGTTCAACACCGTTTTTGCATCCAACTTTCCGGGCGCCTTTCGCAGCACCTCTAAAGCCATGGCTCCCGCCACAGAAAAATCCCGGCCAAAATGACTGTTCAAGGAAAGTGCCACACTGGGTTTCCCGCAAATGCAGCCTTCCAGAGCCGCCGATACCGTACCGGAATACAAGGTATCCGTACCTAAATTCCCCCCATGATTAATGCCGGAAAAAACCATATCGATTTCCACCCCCCGGCTACTTAAATATTTCAACCCCAGCTTTACACAATCTGCCGGGGTGCCGGAAATAGAATAGGCCTTGGTGGCATGTTCAAAGGGTATTTCTGTAATTTCAATTAATTTGGTGATGGAAATACTATGCCCCGATGCAGAACGCTGATCTTCCGGTGCACATACATAAACCTTGGCTCCTTCGCTCAATGCCTTCACCAATGCCATAATTCCCGGTGCATAGATCCCATCATCGTTAGATACCAAAATATTCATTGCATCTCCTTCTTCCCCACGGTCTCTCCCAGTATCTTCCCAATAGAATCATGATACACAAGGGTGGCCTTTTCGTCAAAGGGAGTTTCCGATTTATTGATCAAAATCAGCTGCTTCCCCCGAAAATAGTGAAGGAGACCAGCTGCCGGATATACCACCAGAGAAGTACCTCCCACAATCAAGGTATCACAACAGGCAATCCAATGGGACGCCCGATCCATATCCCCTTGGTTCAGGGCTTCTTCATAAAGAACCACATCCGGCTTTATCATACCGCCACAAAAAGAGCAATAGGGAATTTCCTGAAGTTCATTGCCCCCTTTCTTCAGTAATTCTTTATCAAAGATTTGATTCAGGGTATAGAATGCTCCACAATCCATGCAATAGTTGCGATGCACCGATCCATGAAGCTCCACCACATTTTTGCTCCCTGCTTTTTGATGAAGCCCATCGATATTTTGGGTTACCACACCGACCAGTTTTCCCCTTTTCTCCCAATAGGCCAAGGCTTTGTGAGCATCATTAGGCTCGGCTTCCCGATAGATTAAATTTTCTTTGTAATAGCGATAGAAGGTTTCCGGATTCCGTTGGAAAAAACTGCGTGAAAGAAGGACTTCCGGAGAATACCCATACTCTTTTTTCGCTTGATAAAGCCCCTGCTCCGAACGAAAATCCGGAATATGACTTTCCGTAGACACACCAGCGCCACCAAAAAACACTACCCCTTCACTTTTTTCCATTATATTTGCGAGTGTTCTGTCCATGACCGGCTCCCTTCTCAAAAGATTTCCCCAAATAAGGTGAATTGAAATTCTACAAAATATGATTTAACAAATACTTAATCGCTCCCTTTTCCTCCTGCAGCACAATCCCCTTATACTCCTTGACCGCCTCTCGAGTTTCCTTGGGCAGTTGCATGATTTTTTCTGCCGTGGCCAAAACCAGCATTCTTCCGCTTACTTCCCGGGACCATTTCTTCCTTTTCATTTTTTGAATTTCTTCCCGAAGGGCTTTCTCCAACCCCTCTTTGGAATAAATTAGGAATGGGTCCAGTTCAAACACCTTGGCTGCACTGTCGGCCTGCTCCAACACCTCTTTGGAAAAAATCCCTCTTTCAAAAGTGAAATATTGACCTTGATTCAGACCCAATGCTTTGCGAGCGTCCAAATAACCCAACTGCATCAATCGCTTGGTATTCTTCCTGTCAAACACCAAAATGCTTCCTAAATCCCAGAAGCTTCGAATCCAAGTCAAATCTGCCACCTCATCATACTTCTTTTTATGAAAAGGATTTTCCGGATTGAGTTCCACTGCAATAACCCGAGTGGCCCCTCTTTCCAACGCCATAGACACAGGAACCTGCTCCACATATCCTCCATCGATATAGGCAATGCCATCGATTTCATAAGCCTGCATAGCGGGGAAAAAGGAAGAGCTGGCCATAATGAAGTGAATCAGCTTTCCCTCCGGAATTTGATCAATAAAAAGACGAACCCCTTCTAATATCTGTTTCTCTTTAAGGTTCGGCATTTTTGCCGTAACCAAGCCATATAGAATGGAGGAGGATCGCACCTTCTTTTCGTCAAGATATTGATGAAGAAGTTGATACAAACCCTGGGTCCCCACTCCTTTGTGCACAAAAATTTCTTTTAAATAAAGCAGGGCCTCTTCCGGTTTCATTCCTCCCGTTTTCAGACTATCTCCTTCCGGGTCCTGACTTTTCACACGAGGATGGATATCCAGCACCATTTCGGTGTCCAATTCTTTCCAAAGAGATTCCGCCAGATCGTATTCGTCCTGAGCCACTATAGCACCATTAATGGAACCCACCGAAGTCCCTGTCACCATGTGAATCGGTATTTTTTGCTCCCGAATCGCTTTCCAAACCCCGATTTCATAGGCCCCGCGAGCGCCTCCACCCCCGAGCACCAACGCTGTTTTCTGTTCCATGGACCTCTCCGTCCTTTCATTAACACCACCCAAATACCACCTTCTATCATTATACACCGAAAGAAGCTTCTTCTCACGATTCTTTCGTTTTTCAAGGAATCGGAACTTTCTCTTTTCCTTATTTCATGTATAATGAAGATATGGAGAACAAGCGATTGAGTAGAGAAGATTGTCTTAACATTCTTGCACAACAGCAAACCCCCGACCATGTAATACGCCATTGCCTTTGTGTAGAAAAAGCAGCTGTGTTGTTGGCTCAGACCCTGAACAATCATGGTTTTGATTTTGATGTAGAATTGGTTGGCAGAGCAGGGCTTCTTCATGATATGTGCCGGGTCCAGCCGGAACACTGGAACAAGGGTGCAGAAATCTTAGAAAAAATGGGTTGCCCCGACGAAGCCTATATTGTTCGCCATCATATGACCCATACTCCAAACATACAAATAGAAAAGCTGACGGAATTGGATATGGTTTGCCTTGCTGACCGGATGATTATGGAAGACCACTATGTGGGATTGGAAAAGCGAATGGATTATGTAATCCAGAAGGCACAGGACAACCCCTCCGCTCTGTTGATTATTCTGGCCAAAAAAACCCTTACCAGGAATTTGATTCAGGAAATCGAGAGGAAAATCGGAACGCCCATCGATTCGTTGCTAAAATAAATTCAAAGAAAAACACTATCCCGAAGCCGAAGGAGGACACCATGGAGCTAGACCAAGCAATAAAAAAACGTCAAAGCATTCGAAAGTTTAAAGACCAACCCATACCGGAAGACCATCTGGCAGAGCTGATTCGGGTCACCGGAACCTCCCCTTCCGGTAAAAACATACAAAATTGGCATTTTGTAGCCCTTCAACAAAAAAAAGCAAAAGAAAGCATCCGGGAAATCATCCTGAAAAAGAGCGAAGAAATGGCCCTTCAGATGGATCAAGTGGACTTGAATAAGGCTCATCGTTTCCGAAAGTTTACAAAAATCTTCACCTTATTTACCACCGACGCACCGATACTCATTCTAGTGTTTGCAGAGAATTATTTTCCCTCCGGTTATCGGGAATATCAACTGGTAAACGCCCCACCAGAAGTATTGGATGACTTGCTTTATCACCGTAATCCGGGGATGCAAAATATTGGAGCCGCTCTTCAAACCCTATCTCTCAAAGCGGTGGATATGGGCTACGGAACTTGCTGGCTTACCAGCGCCAATTATGCAGCAAAAGAAATTGAAAAATGGGCTAAAGAGGAAGGTATTTTTTACCGGGAAGATTACTTCCTGGCCGCCATGATTGCACTTGGCGTGCCGGAGGAAGGAGCAAAAAGTCCGGGCCGGAAACCTTTGGAAGAGATTTATACCTACATTAAATAAAGAAAGGTGTTCACGCCATGAAACACACACAAAAGATTGTTGCCACCAGCCTAATGATGGGTTTGATTATCGTTTGCACCATGTTTATAAGGATTCCCATTCCTCTCACCACAGGATACGTGCACCTGGGGGATGCTATGATTTATTTAAGCGTCCTCATACTGGGTTGGCGCTATGCTACCATTGCTGCCGCTTTTGGTTCAACCCTTGGTGATTTGCTCAGCGGTTTTCCCATGTGGGCTCCTTGGACCTTTGTTATCAAAGGGTTGATGGCTTTGATCACCGGCTTCATTCTTGTGGAGCTGAACAAATCAAAGAAATTTACTCCCACCACTCGTAACATTATCGCCATGGTTCCCGGCGGGATTCTTATGGTGCTCGGCTACTTCGTAGCCGAAGGTTTCATGTATGGGAGTTGGATTACCCCTTGGATTGGCGTTCCTTGGAACATTGGCCAATTTGTGGCCGGAATTGTCCTGGCTATTTTACTAAGCAAGGCCCTGGGTAGATCAAACATCATAAAACCGTAATCTTACCCTCCAGGGTTCGGGAAACCCGGGTCACAATCACCCCGATCAATATTCCCGTTACCATGCCGGCAATCAACAAAACCGGAAAATAATAGAGCATTTGAAAAGTCTCAACCACCAGGGCAGCTACCACAAGCTGCCCTATGTTATGAAATACACCACCTGCCATACTCACACCAATCATGCTGAATTTTCCTGTTTTCCGAAGGGGTACCATCACCGCCAAACTCAGCAATGCGCCAGCCAGACTATATAGGGCAATGGCGGGGCTTCCAAACAAAGAAGAAACCACCAAAATGCGAACCACACTGATTAGTAAGGCAAACCCTGACCCCATGCTGTATAGGGCAAAAACAATCACCACATTAGCCAACCCCAATTTGATCCCCGGTACGCCAAAGCCAAAAGGAATCAATGCCTCTACATAAGAAAAAATGGCCGCCAACGCGGTCAACACTCCGCTTAATGCCAATTGATTAGTTGGTAGTCCCATCGACAACCGGCTCCTCTCCTCCTCGTATGGTAATCACTACTTGATTGGGCAGACAGATGATGGACTCCCCATTTTTTGAGATGGGCCTGTGATGAACACAATACTGGTCCGGACAGTCTGCATGGACCATTTCTACCACTCCGTCCCTTATTTGAAATGTATTCTCCCCCAACTCCTTCAGGGTCACTTCCTGGTCTTCCGAGAGAAGATAGATTGCCTTAATTTCTCCGGCCACCTTCACTTCCAACTGTCCCGCGGGTTGTTGGTTCAAATAGATGAGTCCGCCAAAACAAAATGCGCCTGCTAAAAGAAACGCCAGGCCCAATAAAATGTCTGCTTTTGTCATTCCCCAAAATTTGTTTTTTTTCTCTTTGTTTTTCATATATCCATGCTGAATCCAACTAGTCTTCTTGCATCAACCGGTAAATCTCCTCAAGATCTTTTCGATCAAAGTAATATTTTTTGTTGCAAAAGCTACAAACCAGTTCGGCTTCCCCGTCCTCTTGAATAATGGTTTCCAAATCTTTTGGGCCCATAGCCATCACCACCTGTTCCAAACGCTGACGGCTGCAATCACAATGCCATGAAATCTCCCGAGCATCTATTTCTTTCAATCGGTATTCCTCCGGCATTTCCCGAAAGATGCGGTGTGCAAGAGCCACCACCAGTCTTTGAGATTCCGCCCTTTCTTCATGAAATTCCAACTCTTCCAAAAGGGTGGTTAAAGGAGGAAGTTCTTCCAAAAGCCTTTCCAGGTAATCCACAGCCGTAGTCCTCTCTCCGCCCGGCAACATCTGAATCATCATGCCACCTGCATGCTTCACATGATGATCTCTGTCCACCATTACCCCCAGGGCCACAGAGGAATTCTGTTGCTCAGAGATATAGAAGTATGCGGTCAAATCATCGGCAATTTCTCCTGTTACCAGAGCAATGCGCCCCGATTGGGGTTCCTTTAAGCCAATGTCTTTTATGACCGTCAACTCTCCCTGGCCCATGCCTCCCCCCACATCCAGTTTTCCTTCTTTGCTCAACGGCAAATCAGCCCCCGGGTTGGCCACATAGCCTTTTACTTGGCCATGTCCATTGGCGGTGGCTAGAATTTGCTCCAAGGGGCCATCGCCTTTGAAGAGAACCGTAACCTTGGCCTTCTCCTCTTTCAACATCAATCCCATCAAGGCCGTTCCCGTCAGCACTCGCCCAAGGGCCGCCGTGGCCAATGGCGTAGTTTGATGTACTTGGCGAGCCTCCTCCACCAATTGAGTGGAAACCGCTAAATAAACCCGATAGGTGCCGCTTTGATCTACGCCGATAAACACATTGCTCATGGTTCTTATCTTTCTATATAAACTCTACAAATCGTAATACATTTCAAATTCAACAGGATGGGGCATCCTTCCAGTGCGGCTGGCTTCCCATCTTTTGTTGGCCACCCATACATGAATCAGTTTTTCCGGGAACACACCCCCCGCCATCAAAAACTGAGAATCCCTTTCCAACGCATCCAAAGCCTGGTCCAAACTGGTAGGAAGAAATTGGATTTTCTCCCGCTCCTTCTCTGAAAGGTCATACAGGTTGAAATCATAGGGTCCAAAGCCTTCTTTCATGGGGTCTATTTTCTTCTTAATTCCATCAATTCCCGCCATCAACACGGCAGCGTAGGCATAATAGGGGTTGCAGGTTCCATCCAAACTTCGCAATTCGAACCGTTTTTTCTCCGGAGACTTGGCATAACCGGGAACCCTTACCACCGCGCTGCGATTGGCCTGAGCAAATCCCACGGTGGTAGGAGCTTCGTACCCCGGCACCAACCTCTTATAGGAATTGGTACTGGGATTTGTAAAGGCGCACAAGGCTCGGTTGTGTTTCAAAATCCCCCCCATAAACCATAGCGCCGTTTGAGACAATTGAGCATATCCTTTCTCGTCAAAGAACACGGGCTTTCCTTTTTTAAATAGTTGCATGTGAATATGCATGCCGTTCCCCGCATCTTCGTACACTGGCTTGGGCATAAATGTGGCCGACTTTCCTTCCATCATGGCTTGGTTCTTAATCAGGTATTTGGAGATCATGGTTTTATCCGCCATGTCTTTCATGGTGCCAAATTCCAATTCGATTTCCAGTTGACCGGAGCCTCCCACCTCATGATGATGATATTTCACCTTCACTCCTGCATCCTCCAGTTGCAAACACATTCGGCTCCGAAGATCACTCAATCGATCCATGGGCGGAGCCATGTGATACCCCCCTTTGTGGGGTATTTTGTATCCCAGGTTCAAACTTTCGTTTCCCATATTCCAAGAGGCTTCCTCCAAATCTACATGGTATTTCATGTGATGAGGCTCTGTGGAATAATCCACATGGTCAAACACATGAAACTCAAACTCCGGTCCGATTCGCATTTCATCGGCAATGCCCATCTGTTTCATATATTCTTCCGCATGAACCGCCACATTACGAGGGTCCTGATCAAAGCGTCGATTGTCCGGGTATTCAATCACATAAACATCTCCCAACATAGCCAGAGTAGGAACCTGCGCAAAGGGATCCACATAGGCGGTAGTCACGTCGGGAAGAAAAACCATATCGCTTTTTTCCACCGGAGCAAATCCGTAATTGGATCCGTCAAACCCTAGTCCACTCATCAACGTATCTTCCCCAAACCGGGCCTTGGGGATGGTAAGATGGCGCCATCGCCCGTTGATATCCACCATCATAAAATCAATCATTCGAATTTCATTTTTCTTACAAAAGTCCATTACTTCTTTGGCTGTGTTAAACAATAGTCGTGTCCCCGCTTTCTTTAAAATAGTTTTTTAGTCCATTGAATCCTTGTGTTTTTTTAAATACCTCTTAACAAATTCCTTCTCCGACAAGGCTTTGCTGAAAAGGAAACCTTGAAGACAATTACAACCAAGGGCGGTAAGAACTTTCTGTTGTTCCCTGGTTTCTACCCCCTCCGCCACGGATACCAAACCCATTTCTTTACAGAGCGATAAAATGGTCCGGACAATAATCTCCGTTCCTTGGCTTTCTTCGATCTTACTAATAAGACTTCGGTCTATTTTCAAAGTATCCACTGACAGCCTGCTTAGTACTGATAAATTGGAATACTCGGAGCCAAAGTCATCGATGGCCAATTGAAACCCGCTTTCCTTAATGGCATTGGCCACCCTGGCGATAGTGGATTCCTCAATGTCCCCCAATCTTTCCGTCACTTCAATTTGAATTCTCTTTCTCGGAATTTCATAACGCTCACTGAGGTTTACCATCTTCGGCAAAATCTCCGGTTCTAAAATGGTTTCTCTGGAGAAGTTCACAGAAACGGAAATGTCCGGCAAGCCTTTTTCCCTCCATTGACTCATCTGATGGCAGACCTGCTCCAGCACAAACATGTCCAAATATCGAATCAATCCCATGGCCTCATAAGTATTTATGAACTTTCTTGGCAGCAGGTAATCCCCCGATTGGTCTGTTCCTCGAACCAGCGCCTCGGCTCCTCTGAGCATCCCCGTCTGGGCATGGATGACCGGTTGAAAAAAGACCTGATACCGACCCTTTTCAATGTCCTCCAACAACTCTCGAAAAGCCACATCATGGTGCTTTTCGGCATGTTGCACAATGTTTTCCCGATACTTCAAATGATCGGCTCGCTTCAGCTCTGCGCCGTGAAACAAGAGCTGTTCCACGTCAATATCCTCACCGGACCAACAGTATCCGCTGGAAGTGGCCCCCGAAAAAGCAGCCCTAAGCTCCGTTTGAATCTTTCGCCCCAGGGAAAGGAAATACTCGCTTTCCATGTCCTGATAAAGAATTACAAAATCCCGTTCCGCAGTGCGATAAATCTCTCCGAATTCTGCCAATTCCACCAACTTCCTGCTGATTTCCAGCATCAATTCATTTAGTTGACGAATTTCCTGGGGAGTGTTCATTTCCATCACTCTGTTGAGCCCCACAGCTACCACTCCAAGGGAGGATAATTCTTCCGGATTCAACGCCGCTACCGCCTCCAGATAGGACTTTCGGTTCAAGAAACCGGTAATTTCATCATACCGTTCGCAATGACTCTCCTTCTGGCTCAATCGCCTTCGATACACCTCCGCCCCGATAATATAGGCCATATTTGAAAGCAACTGGTACTCTTCTTTGTGGGCGATGGGATTCACTACCCCTAAAAACCCTGCAAACTTCCCATCCACATGAAAAGGAACTGCCAATATACTGTGCACTTCCCACTGCTGCAGTTCTTTAAGAGCGGTGGACCCCGGTGAAAAGATCTTTAAAACATCCGGAACCACCACCGCTTCTTTTCGTAAAAACCCATTGCGGAACACCGGATTCAAAACCATTTCCTCTTCCAGAGTAAAATCCTGTGTCAAATAGGACTCCCCTTTACTCCACCCATAATTAGATAACACTCCATATGGTTTTTCTCCAACCTCCACAAAAAATACACGCTCCGCATAATAATGTTGAGCCAACCGTTGGAAGGTTTGCAATATGGCTTGCTCCATTCCCTTGTTTTCCAAAAAGCACGAAGTGCAATAGAGAAAGTCTGACACCAGGGTTTCCTCGGCATCCAGATGGATTTCCGGACTTTCAGCGTTTCTCTTTGTATCATAATATCGAATTTCTTCTTGTCTCTTCTCTTGGGAATCCCCCATCAAAAAGCGGGAAAAAGAAAATCCCCAATTCTCTTCTTTGGCGCCCTCATTCCTTGCGGAATAGGCTTTGCGATACAATTTTTCGTAGTCTTCCCCCTCTTCTCTTAAGGCCCCGCCTCCCGCAAAAAGAAAGATTCCCTTGGGGTCCGTTCTGCGAAAAAGTTGATGCACTTCTTGGAAGAGAATTTCTGTCATTTTTTCCCTGTCTCCCTCTTCCTGGATGGTCAAAAGGAAAACAAATTCTCCCCGCTCTCTTCGACAACACACGTACTCGGACGGAAGAATCAGCCCTACATCTTGCCCAATACCGGCCAATATCTTCTCCATTTCCTGCTGGCCCAACTGCCTCTTTTGGGACCAGTAATTTAGCATATCAATAATCAATAGGCTTTGGTGATTCCATTGTTCCATCATTTGGGGGGAATCCACCCACCGGCCAAGAAATTCTTCGTTGACAAACCCTGTAACCGGATCCAGGTCCAAAGGCTCCAGTAGCGCCATTTCCCTCTTCATTCGCGCTTCGTCGTCCTTGATGTAAATATAGCAATACAAATCTCCCGTATCCGGATGAATCAACAATCGATAAACAAACATGGTCCATCGAAGCTTTCCGTTTTCATCCTGCACATGAACCGTTTTCTTACGGACTTCCCGTCCTTTGGAAAAATCCTTTACCAAGGTGCTGCGATCATGGTTCTTTTCAAAGGACTGGGCTTTTTTTTCGCCTACGATTCGTGCCGCCAAGAAGGCCAGCAATTCTTCGTAGGTAGCAGGTACCCTATCCTTCAGGAAAAGATTCTTTGGACAATAAACTTTTTCTACATGATTGGTGGTAAGATTGGTTTGAAACACAGGCCACCCTTGTTTTGTCCAGTACTTTCGAATCCACTCTTCCCGAAAAAATCTCCGCTTGGTTCCCATGGTTACCGGCACCCGTTCCGTAATGCCAAGAGCCCGCAGAGGCTGCCCTTCTTCTCCGTAAATCAAATGGTAAGATAAGTTCACCCACTCGTATTCCTGGTGAAAAATTCGCCCTCTCAATACGAATTCTCCCGTGGGTTTTCCTTGGTGCATCTCCTCAAACATCTGAAACAGGTCCGGAGCAGAATCCGGATGTACCACTCCTAAGGAAAGAATTTCCTCCGGGCCTCCATACTTCACGCCCTCTTTATTCGTTAAAACCCCGGTGCTTAAATCGTAATCCCATAGCCGTAGCCCTGTTTTTTCCAGGGCCCAACGATAACTCTGCTGATTTCCCAAAAGTAGGGCTTCGTTCTGTTTGTATCGAGTAATGTCGTTGCTCATGACCAAAAAGAAACCTCGATCTTCTCTGTAGGGAATATATTTCCCTCTGCCGTGGAGCCAGATGGGTTGATTGCTCACATGAGAAGACACCTTGTACACAAAACTAACCGGCTCCTTATCGGGATGAGACACCGCTTGCCGAATGGTCTCCTCCAACCCGGGCATGGATTCTCGTGAAACCACCTTTAAGGCATCTTCGCGATAGAACAGATTATAAGTTTCCCTGGTAATGTTAAAAATATTCAGAAGGCCATCATTAATATAGCGGGTTACAAAACGCTGCCCCAACTTCTCGTAAATAGCAATACCCCCCGGGGCCGTCTCCATGAGGGATTGAAATACATTAAGTGAAATTAATTCGTTGAGCCGGGTATCCCGAATATCCCCGGTAATCATGGCTTGGTCCACCAGGGCATCTGCCAACTCTTTCGAAATGGGATCCCCAAAAGCAAGACGATCCAAAGAAGGTTCATAGAATATGTATTGATTCTTCCCTCTTCTTTTGGCTTCATACAGGGCCACATCTCCTCGCTTATACAATTCTGAGAAGGTGGTACCGTGGTCCGGATATAGAGAAACTCCCTGACTCAAAGAAAGAGGTCTCCCGTTCTCCAGAACATGTCCCAAACGCTGGTTCATCTGCATCGCTTTCTTTTCAACTTCTTCCTTGCCTGAAATGTTTTTCATGATGACTACAAATTCATCCCCGCCCAATCGACCTACGATGGCCTCTTCCCCAAAGACCTGGGTCAAATCAAAAGCCACCCCTTCCAAAACCTGGTCTCCAAAGGAGTGACCGCCAAAATCATTGTGGGCTTTAAAATTATCCAAATCAATCATCAAAAACCCATGGTGTGCTTCCTTGTCCACATCAACCAACGAATCGAAAGCCTCCATGATTCCTTTCCGATTGTATACCCCGGTCAAGGGATCTCTATAATACTCCTTTCGAAATACGGCCCGGGTTTTTTCAATTTGTTCCTTTCGAACCGCTTCTTCCTTCTTTCTTCGATCCGTGACATCCAAAAGAACCCCGGTGATTTGATGGCTTTCCCGGAAGTACCGACATCGAGCTAAAAACCAACGGATGGTTTCGTCCCGATAAATTCCCCGAAACTCTACCTCGAATTCTTCCTCTTGGGAATAAATTCCCTTTTTTATATTTCTGCGAAGCAACTTATGATCCGAAGGATGGGTGTGGGCACGCAACCCCAAAAAGCCCTCCCGGTCCGCCTCTTCCGCCGTATACCCAAAAAGACCATAGAAAAACCCGTTGGCACGAACCAAGGTCAAATCTTCATTTGCTTTTACAGTGAACAACCCCCCCGGAATGTTGGGAGCCTTGCCCACCGTTTTTTCCCTTTCGTTCATCAACGCTCCTTGTGGATCCATTTGTCCGCCATCCGGCCGATGATAGACATTTTCATTATAACAATCTCCCAAGGTTCTGACAATGCATTTCCCCCACCACTCATTGAAAAAGGGCCTTCTTCAAGGCCCCCTAGTCTTCCAGTTGGAAAGAGATAAACTCCATGTTTTCCAAGTCTATGGTTAGCAATGTTCCCGCCAACTCTTCGCCTTTATCCAATAGCACCCTCATGCACAAGGCCACTTGAATGCCGGCTATGATTCCCGGGGTAAAGGAAGGGTTTCCCAGCTCTTCTTCCATTCCCTTCTCTCGGTCCCTTCCGTAGATTTTGGGTAAAAGAGGCTGTCCGGGAAAACCGACTCCCACCTGGCCATACCATCCTCCAATGGCTCCGTGCACCATGGGGATTCCTGCTCGTTGACAACCTTCTTCCAGTACAAACCGGCTTTCAATGTTATCCAAAGCATCGATGGCGATGTGCTGGCCTTTTAAAATCTCATCCACATTGTCTTCCGTCACCCGCTGCACCAGAGAAATCACTTCCACCTCGCCGTTCACTTGAGCCAGCCGCGTCTTTGCCGCCAATGCTTTGGGAGTTCCCAGCAATTCTTCGGTGCATAGAAGCTGACGATTCAAATTCGTTTCCTCGAAACAGTCTTCGTCCACCGCCGTAATATGGCCGATGCCCAACCGTCCCAGATGTTCGATAACATAGCCCCCCAAGCCCCCGCAACCTACCACCAATACTCGAAATTGGGAAAACTTCTCTCCCTCCTCCCGTGTGAAGGCGTTGTGATTTCGGGCATATCTTCCGGAATATTCCAAACTCACCCACCTCCTACCAGTCGCAAAATCCGAATCTCATCCCCTTCTTGGGGCAAATACTCCGGAATTTCTTGGTTCAGAAGCTGCCTTCCGTTGACCCAGACTGCGGCACGAGTCACTTTTTTTTCTTGGAGCAACTGAGTGAGAGGCTGGTTCTCCTCCCACTCCCGCTGCTTTTGGTTCACAGTTATCTTCACTTAAATCCACTCCAAATCCAATCGTTTCAAGGTTTCCGATGTAGGCGTTCCCGTCTCCGGATCCCACCCCATATATTTATAGTAGGAGGTTAAGGTTTTCTCATAATCCTCCGGGGTAATTTGAGCTACTTCCCCTTCTCCGTAGGTAATGGGGAGAAAGGCCTTCTTGGGAAGCACATCATCCTTACGGTCAAACCCAATCTTGGCGTTAAACATCCGCATCATAGTGATACGCCGCTCTCCCACTTCCTGTAATTCTTCCAAGGTGGCCTCCCAGCCCGCTCCGTATTTACAGTAATCCAACAGTTCAACCGGTCCATAAAGCTGCCATGCAGGGCCCCAGGCAAACTGGCAGAGACACAAGGTATCCATCATGGAATAGAACTTCTGAGTGGCTCCTGCAAACTTGGCCTTGTTGTCATCTAAAACTCCATAGGCAGAAACCTTTTCAAAGGAGTCCAGCATATTGGGCCACAACCAGTTTTGGTCGTCTTCCGGTGCCATCAGGGCCGGGTCGTGCTCCGAAGACTGATGATCCGCCCCAAAGGGGTTGGCAGCATAGTTGATGGCCAGGTTGGGCTTCATCTGCACCATGTGAGCCGGCCATTCCTGTTTCTTACAGGTCACCACCAGATCCAAAGCCTCCGGTCCCACAGTCTTCGCCGCCTCATAGCTTCCCAAGGAAAGCAAGGCGCCGATTCCCGGTTCTCTTTTGGCAATTTTGGGCAGCAGCTCTTTAAACAGGGAACCTTCTCCGAAGCGAAGCTCCAGTCCGTCGGTCTGATCCTTGGTCAACAATCCCTTTTCGTAGGCATCCATAGCCCAAGCGATGGTGGCCCCGCAGGAAATGGTGTCCATACCATACATATTACAGATCATATTGGCTTCGCATATATCCGCCAGATTGTCTACACCGCAGTAGGAACCAAAGGTGGCCAAGGTCTCGTACTCCGGTCCGCCATACTCAGGTTCTACCCGGCCGG
>CAZAZF010000023.1:0-25560 GCA_964489555.1 uncultured Oscillospiraceae bacterium
ATATAAAAGAAAGGATAAGTATGATATTGGCTTCTGAATGTATCATACAAGAAAAGGATGATTTGTTTTCCGGCTATCGATATAAGGCAAGGACAAGCCGTTCGGTTGTACCAAGGAGATTACGATCAAATGACGGTGTACCATACCAGCCCTTTGGAAGTGGCTAAGGACTTTGCTTCCAAAGGGGCCACTCATCTTCATCTGGTGGATTTGGATGGGGCCAAGGATGGAGAAGTGGTGAATTTGGAGGTAATCCGTCAGATTTTGGAAACGGTGCCCCTATTTGTTCAAGTGGGGGGTGGTATTCGGGATATGAATCGAATTCAAGCTTATTTAGAGGGAGGAGTTCACCGGGTCATTTTGGGGACTGCCGCAGTGGAAGACCCGGAATTTCTAAAACGAGCGGTTCATGCCTATGGTCCCCGTATTGCGGTAGGGGTGGACGTGAAGGAAGAGCGGGTGGCCATCCGAGGGTGGCAAGTGCTGTCCCATTGGAGAGAGGATGAATTTCTGGACCATTTGATGGGATTGGGGGTATCCACCGTGATTTATACGGACATCTCCAAGGACGGCAAAGAAGAGGGCACCAATTTGGATGCCTATGAGAAGCTGGCCAAAAGGGCGGTGCAGGTGGTGGCTTCCGGAGGAATCACTCATCTCAGGGAGTTGCAACAGTTGGAAACAATGGGAATTTATGGTGCAATATTGGGGAAGGCCCTCTATACGGGCAAGTTAAAATTGGAAGAAGCCTTGAGTTTACTGGCTGGATGAAGGAGGAAATATGATTACCAAGCGAATTATTCCGTGCTTGGATGTGCGAGACGGGCGAGTGGTAAAAGGCGTAAATTTTGATGGCATACAGGATGTGGCCGATCCCGTGGAGATGGCCCGATTCTATAACGAAAGAGGGGCCGACGAGCTAGTGTTTTATGATATTACCGCTAGCGTTGAGAACCGGTCGATCTTTACTGAGGTGCTAAAAGATGTGGCATCTCAGATATTTATTCCGCTCACTGTGGGAGGCGGTATTAATACCTTGGAAGATTTTGATCGGGTTTTGAAATGTGGCGCCGACAAAGTCAGCGTGAATAGCGGAGCCATCAAAGATCCGGAATTGATTTATAAAGGAGCTCAACGGTATGGCAACCAGTGTGTGGTATTATCCATGGATGTGAAAAAGGTGGGAGAGGAATACCATATATTCACAGGAGCCGGAAAACAGGACACAGGTATGGATGCCCTAAAATGGGCTCAACAGGGAGTCTCTTTGGGAGCGGGAGAGCTGGTAGTGAACAGCATTGATACCGACGGAGTGAAAAAGGGGTTTGATCTGGCCTTGCTGTCGGCCATGGCAAAAAAAGTTTCCGTGCCCATCATCGCTTCTGGAGGAGCGGGTTCCATGGAGGATTTTTATCAGTTGTTTCAGCATCCTTCCATGGACGCAGGCCTGGCCGCCAGTGTGTTTCATTACAAAGAAATCGATATCACGGAGTTAAAAAATTATTTGGCGGACAAGGGAGTTCCGGTGCGGCGAATGGCGTCTGCCTAGGATGTATAGAGGAGAAGGTTGATTATGGAAGAAAATCTGAAGAATGGACGAGAACTGAAATGGGATGAAAAGGGTTTGATTCCAGCCATTGTGCAGGATTATTACACTAAAAAGGTGCTTACCCTGGCTTATATGAACCGAGAAAGCCTGGAAATTAGCATGAAAGAGGGGCGAACCTGTTTTTATAGTCGATCCCGGCAGGAGCTTTGGCGCAAAGGAGAAACCAGTGGCAACACCCAGCAGATTGTTTCCATCACCTTGGATTGCGATGGAGATGCTGTGGTGGTGGAGGTGGTGAAAAAGGGACCGGCTTGCCATACCGGGGAAGACAGCTGCTTTTTTCAGCCATTATACATCAGTCCTGAACTGGCCCCTTTCTCCTACGATGGGCTTTATGAACTGATTCAAGGCCGAAGAGAAGAACCAAAAGAAGGAAGTTATACCACCTATTTGTTTCAAAAAGGGGTGGAGAAGATTTTGAAGAAAATCGGAGAAGAAAGTGCGGAGGTTCTTATAGCAGCCACAAAAAAAGATCGACAGGAAACGGTGTATGAGGTGGCAGATTTGCTGTACCATGTCATGGTCTTATTGGTAGAGGAAGACATCCCCTTATGGGAGGTTACCCGGGAATTAGCCCGGCGTCATGTGGTGGATGTTAAGGTGAAACAGGAACGGATGAAGTAGATAAAATCGTTGACAATGGGGTTCAAATATTATATTCTATATGAGCGTGTTCTCCCAAAGAAGGGTTTTTTGGAGAAACCGCGTCAATTGGACTTTAGGGTACAGGCTGGGAAAGCCGGCCGTGGCCCGAAACATTTCAGGAATGCCGAAGCGGATTTCCCAAAGAAGGGAACCTAGTAGGCAGAAAGGATCAAAGAAGATGAAAAGTTATGTTGCCAAGCCATCGGACATCCAACGAAACTGGTATGTTATCGATGCAGAAGGACAAACCCTGGGACGGTTGGCCTCGGAAATTGCCACTCTGCTCCGGGGAAAGAAAAAGCCCACCTATACCCCCCATATGGATTGCGGTGATTATGTCATCGTCATCAATGCAGAGAAGGTGGAGGTTACCGGAAAGAAAAGAAAAGAAAAAATTTACAAGCACCATACGGGATTCCCGGGTGGTCTGAGAGAAATCACTTTTGAAAAGTTGATGGCCAAAAAACCGGAAGAAATCATTCGACATGCGGTGAAGGGCATGATGCCTAATGGCAGGTTGGGGCGTCAGATGTACAAGAAGTTAAAAGTATATGTAGGCCCGGAGCATGCGCACAAAGCTCAGAAGCCTGAAATCTGGACATTTTAGGAAGGGAGGAATAAGAAATGGCGAAGATGCAATATCAAGGAACCGGTCGAAGAAAGAGTTCTGTTGCTAGAGTAAGATTAATCCCGGGAAAAGGAAATGTTACGGTTAACAAAAGACCTCTGGATCAGTTTTTCGGAATGGAAATTGTTCGACGAGAGGTGAGAAGGCCTTTTGAGATCGCAGGTTGCGAAGGAAAGTTCGATGTGATTGCTACCGTTCATGGCGGCGGATTTACCGGACAGGCCGGAGCTTTGAGACATGGAATCTCCCGTGCATTATGTGCTGCAGACAAGGAAACCTATCGTCCCTTATTGAAAGATGCCGGATTCCTGACCCGGGATTCCAGAATGAAAGAAAGAAAAAAATACGGGTTGAAGAAGGCGCGAAGAGCAAGCCAATTCTCCAAACGTTAATTTTTCAAGATATCCCAAAAACCTCCGGCTTTCCCGGAGGTTTTTTTGTGGTTTTGTATCCCCTCTTACTACTATGATTTTATACTATCATTGTTGTAACCATCCTGTAAAAATGATAAAATAATACGCAAAGGTATCTTATGAGAGGGTAGGTCCAAAGGGATGCTGTACAACATCAGCTACGAAACGGCCGGGTTGATTTTTACCATAGTGGTGGCGGTTCATTTCTTTCGGGAAGACCGTCTTCGTAACTTGCAGAATGCGCTATTTGGCGTATTCATTGTTTTTATTATGTTGGCTTGTTTTCTGAATGTGGTCGGAGCCATCACCATCAGTTATGCATATCTGGTACCCCCCTTTCTTAATATGGTTATCAATCAGCTTTTTTACTTTCTTCAAATCACTTTGCCGGTGCTGTTATATTTGTTTGTATTGAATTTGACTGAGATGATGACACCCAGGAATAAGAAGATTATTCTCTGGTCTTTGGTGCCCTATGGACTGGAATTTGTGTTGTGGCTGGCCAATCCTTTTACCGGTCACTTTTTTTATTTCACTTCCGATTTTCTATATTACCGCGGCCATTTAAACTGGCTGTTGTATGTTATCCTTTTTCATTATTTCTTGCTGACAGCGGGAGCCTTATTTAAGTACCGGAAATCTCTTCGAAGAGATCAGCTCTATACGATCTCTTCTTTTTTGGTATTCACCTTTATTGCGGTGATGGTTAGCAAGATGTTCCCGCATTTATTGCTTACAGGGTTTGCATCGTCCCTGGCCTTAGCTATGACCTATTTGACTTTGAAGAACCCGGTGGAAACCCAAGATGATATTACCCATGCCTTCAATCGTACCGCCTTGTCCAATGTGATCAAAGAGCGGGAGATTATCAAAGGGATTGAAGATTTTGTGGTGATTTCTCTGGATGATTACAATGGAATCAGCAAGCTTTTAGGGGTGGAAAGAGCTCATCTACTTTTGCAGAAGTGGACGGACCATTTAAAGGAAATTGCCCGGGGCGCTCAAGTTTTTCGTTATTCGGGAGACATTTTTCTGGTGTTGTTTGAAAAAGAAAAAGAGCTTAAGAACTTCATGGAACTTTACCAACGGAGGATGGTTTTTCCTTGGAATGTGGGAGATATGGAGGCTACCGTACCCGCTTCCATTTTCTACTCCAAGGACATTCCCTCTATTCGCAAAGAAGATCGGCTTGCTCTTATCATAGACCAAATGATTTCCCTAGGCAAAGAAGTGGGAAATCGAGTGGTAATGCCCATTGACGAGGCTGCTATTCAGAATATCTTGCGGCAGTACCGTGTGGAACAAGCTTTGCGAAAAGCCTTGGACGAGGACAAGTTGGATGTGTATTTGCAACCGGTATACTGCCCGGCTTCGGACATGTTTGTGTCGGCGGAAGCCTTGGTTCGGTTTCAAGATGAGAAGCTGGGAATCATCAAGTTGACGGAGTTTATCCCTTTGGCAGAAAAAAACGGGATGATTACTCGAATCGGAAGGCAAGTGTTGAAAAAGGTGTGTCAGTATGTTCGAGACAATGGGGTAATAGAGGATTCCGGGTTAAAGCGAATTATGATTAAGCTGTCTGTGCTGGAAGCGATGCGAACCGACCTGGTGAAAAGTGTGACGGATATTTTGGAAGAGTTTGAAATCCCATCGGAGTTTATTGGTTTTGAAATTACGGAAACCAACTCAGCTTTGGGAGGGGATTTGTTTATTAAAAACATGTTGGATTTGGTGGAGCGGGGTATTTCCTTTGCTTTGGATGATTTTGGAACGGGATATGCCAATTTGGATAGCATCATTGCTTTGCCGTTCCGAGCGGTGAAGCTGGACAGCTCTTTGGTAAGCGCCAGCAAAGGAAACGAAAAAATATTCATCGTTTTGTCGGAACATATCCGAATGTTTAAACGCATGGGACTTCGAGTTATTGTAGAGGGAGTGGAAAACCAGCAGCATGTGGATTTAATTAAAGAGTTACCAGTGGATTTAATTCAAGGATTCTACTATGCCCGCCCCATGCCCTTGGCCAAAGCGGTGGACTTTGTAAGAACTTATAACAAAGGGAAAGCAGATCAGGGAAACCAATGCTAATAGAAGGGGATAAGCCATTGAATATGGACAAAGAAACTATTTGGAAGGAGCTGGAAAATGCCCTTCCTTTTATTAAAAAATGGCCGCTCAAGGAGAAAGAGGAGCTTTTAGACCAGGTGCAGGTCCGATGGTTTTCCAAGGGGGAAATGATTCACCAAGGAGAGAACGGGTGCACTGGTGTGATGGCCTTGAAGGAGGGTCGACTCAAAACTTACATTTTCTCTCCCAAGGGGAAAGAGATGACTCTGTTTCGTCTATTGTCGGGGGATGTGTGCATTTTGTCAGCATCTTGCATGATGAACAACATTGTTTTTGATATTCATGTAGCGGCGGAGGAAGAAAGCTGCCTTTTGATTATTAATTCCGATTACTTTCAGGAAATGACCCGCCGATATCCTGAGGTGGAAAAATTACGAAACGATATCATTGCCATGCGATTTTCAGAGGTGATGTGGTTGGTGGAGCAGGTGATGTTCAAAAGGATGGACCAACGAATCGCCGGGTTTTTAGCAGAGATGGTGAACATTACCGGAGAAGAAAAGGTGCAGCTTTCCCATCAGGAAATCGCAGACAACCTGGGAACCGCCAGAGAAGTGGTGTCCCGAATCCTAAAGTATATGGAACAAGACGGTTTGGTTGCCATCTCCCGCAAGGAAATTCATATCCTACATCTGGAAAAGCTGAAGAAACTGGCATTAGAATAGACCTGTAGCTACTACAGGTCTTTTGTATCCAAGAAGGAATATTTGAGGAAGAAGGGTTTCAAAAACTTCCGAATTTGAGCCACTCCTCCTTCCACATCGGATTCCATGTTTAATGGCAAAATGGGATCGTGAAGAGATTTCCTTAAAAGAAACCACCCTTTTCCCAAGGCTTCTCCTAAATCAACGCGAACGCCTTCGTAATTTGGAACCACCAAACGCACCTGGGAATCTTGAAGTTCCTCAATCCAATGGGACAAATCTTTGAGAACTTGTTCTCCCTGTGACGAAAAATCTTCTCCGGATATGGGAATCCGTATTTCCATGGCTTCCGCCGGATCCTTGAGACCGGAGAGAAGGGATTCGATGGAGGAGTTTTCCTGTTTTAAGCGGGTTGCCTTGATAACAATTAAGGTGGCTAAATAGGCTCCATCGTCCAGGAAGTAATTGTCTTTGAATGCGGCATGGCCGGAAGTTTCGATGGCCAATTGGCTGTGAATGCCGGCTTCGTTGAGGCGAATGGCTTCGTTGATTACATTTCGATACCCTCTCTTGAACCGGTGATGGATCAAGGAAAGATTCTTTTCCAGGAATTCATGAAGTTGAGTGCTAGTGATGCTGTCGGTGACAATGGTGGAACCGGGACTTTTTTCTGCGGCCAGAACCGAAGCCAATGCTACAATTCGATTTCGGGCAATTTCTTTTCCTGTGGAATCCACTGCGCCAATCCGGTCCACATCCGTGTCAAAAATAAGGCCCAGGTCCGCTTGGTGGAGAAGGACTTGTTTGGAGATGTGGGCCATGGCTTTTTTGTCTTCCGGGTTGGGGGGGTGGTTGGGAAATCTTCCATCCGGCTGCAAATAGCAAGAACCGGTGATGTCGGCTCCCAGGGGGGCCAACACATCGTTGGCATAAAAGCCTGCGGCTCCGTTGCCGGCATCCACCAGAATTTTCATGCCGGAAAGGGGAAGCTCCCGCTGCCCCAGTTCCTTACGAATCAGCGCCTTCAAATGGTGGGCATAGAAAGTCATTAAGTCCATCTTGGCCCAGGCAGCCTCCGGCTGGATAGGCCCATTGGAACAGATGTCCTTGTGAAGAAGTGCCCCTTGCTCTAAAATCCAACGAATATCTCCCTTGTCCAACCCTCCGTCACAGGAGAAGAATTTCAAGCCATTTCGATTCCATGGTAGATGGGATGCAGTGACCATAATACTGCCATCGGCTTTGATTTCAGGAAACAAGGTGCTCATGAACATGGCCGGAGTGGAAGAAAGGCCGGTATCATAGACAGTAGCGCCTTCCCGACTCATGGCGGAAGCCCCCGCCTGTACCAGTTCCGGTCCCGTTAATCGGGAATCTCTCCCAATGGCAATCACAAGGCCTTCCGGGGTTTTGCCGGTTTTATGGCTCAACCATTTGATGAATCCCCGGCATATGGCTTCTACTTCCTGAGGAGAAAGGGTTACTTCTTGTCCAGCCATACCTTCCATGGCCACGCCGCGGATATCGCTTCCATTTTGCAATTTGCCGTAACGGATAAGGATGTCTTCGTTGCTCATTTTTTCCTCCAATGATATACTATGGGTATTGTTCAATGCGTATTTCTAATATAAAGTGTACACTATATTCGGGGGAATGGAAAGTCCAACTCCCCTTGGTTTAGGGAGGGTAAAATGAAATTTCAGCAATATCACAGTTGTATTACCGTGTTGGATTTGGAGAAATCCATGGCATTCTATCAGGAGGCCCTTGGATTTTCAGAAGTGCATCGTATCGAAGGAGAGGATGGTTCCTTTTGTATTGTTTTTGTGGGAAATCCCGGAGATGAAAACCGATTGGAGCTGACCTGGTATCGGGACCGGAAGGAGCCTTACGATTTGGGGGACAACGAAATTCATGTAGGATTCCGGGTAGACGACTTCCAGGAGGCTTATCGGAAGCATCAGGAAATGGGCATTATTTGCTATGAGAATAAGGATATGGGAATATATTTCATTCAGGATCCGGACGGATATTGGATGGAAATTGTTCCTACGCGTTAGAAGATGGCCAAGACTACCCAAGAGATATATAGTGTGGGTAAAATATAGGAGATTACCAAGAGATACCAGATAAAGAAAACAAACAGGATAAAAAAGCAATGAAAAAAAAGAAAAAAAGACGAAGTAGATAAGAAGACAAAGTAGAAAAGAAGAAAAGAAGATGAAGATAAACACCAGAAGAAAGGAAGGGCAACAAGGATTATGATGACGAGAGAGCAGGGGTTGGATTTAGTAAAAAAATACAACCATGAGGAATTCCATATTACACATGCCACCGCAGTGGAGTGTGTGATGAGATATTTTGCGGACAAGTTGGGTTATGGCCAGGAGGCAGATTTTTGGGCCATGGTGGGGCTTCTTCATGATATCGATTTTGAGATGTGGCCGGAAGAACATTGCAAAAAAGCCCCGGAGCTTTTAAGGGAAGCCGGGGCAGATGACCGTTTGATTCATGCGGTAGTAAGCCATGGTTATGGTCTTTGCACCGATGTGGCGCCGGAGCATGAAATGGAAAAAGTACTGTTTGCCACAGATGAACTCACCGGCCTAATCGGAGCATGTGCTCTCATGCGCCCATCCAAAAGCGTGATGGACATGGAGTATAGTTCCGTGAAAAAGAAATTTAAGGATAAAAAATTTGCGGCTGGATGTAGCCGGGACGTAATCCAACAGGGGGCAGAGCTCCTGGGATGGGAGTTGGAAACCTTAATTACGGAGACTCTGGAAGCCATGAAAACTTGTGGGTAACATCTGTGGCTTTCACAAAGGTGCCGTTGTTCAATTGATTGCCGGGAGATAGGATAACCGATTCTCCCAGAGTAAGGCCTGTAATAATCTCCGTGAAATCACGGCCCTTTAATCCAATGACCACTTCACGTTCCACGGCTTTTCGGCCATCTACCACAAAGACAAAGCTCTGTTGGCCTCTTTCATAGATGGCAGTCTTAGGTACACGAATGGCTTCCGGATGTTGGTCGATGGTAATTTCCACATCGATGGTGCTCCCCAATCGGGGAGCTTTTTCTTGGCCCAAGTCAATCTCTACCCGTACACGTTTCTGTTGGATTCCCAAGTCGGACAGCTGATCCTGGGCCTTGATATGAACCTTTCTAACCTGAGCGGAAGAATCCTGATAGTTCCCCTCTTGGCTGGTGAGAAGCACCGGATCTCCTTTCGTTACCAAGTCCGCATCGGAAGCAATCAAGTCACATACCACATAGATGTCATCCAGGTTGGAGATTTCCAGGAGAGGGGCGCTAGCGATAATGGTTTCTCCTTCCTTGGCGAAAACACCGGTGATAACCCCGTCAATGGGTGCGGTTAATCCAGTGGTGCCAGAGGAAGATGCATAGCTTTCAATACTGTATGCCAAGGCATCCACTTGAGCCGCTAACTGATTGGCCGCGGCCTGGGCCTGACTGTATTCCTGATGGCTGACGGCGCCTTGTTCATATAGGAGCCGGCTTTTGTTGGCGGCATCTTGTGCCAGAGTATACTGAGATTTCAAGGCTCGCAACTGGGCTTGTTGGCTTTTCACATCCAGGGAAGCCGAAGAGCCTTCTCCCGTCAGCAGTAAATCCCCTGCCGAAACGGAGTCTCCTTCCTCCACCAATAAGCCCCGAATTTCTCCGGTTTGCTTGGCGGTGAGGATGAGGGCACTTTCTGACTCTACGGTGCCGGCTTCTTTTATCACCTCAGAAACAGGACCTTGAGAAACCTCTGCGGTTTCCACCGGGGTTCCGGAGAGAAGGACGCTGGCTATGATAAGAATGAAAACCGCCAACGGCACCACCGCCAGCAGGACTTTCTTTCTTTTCGAAAGGTTCTTCCAAAGGGATTTCAGTTTTTCCATAACGGTTACTCCTTACGATTCTCGGCTTTTTAATGCCTTTAAAAAATCTAATTTCTGTATTTTTCGATAAGTGGCCAACTGGGCCAACAGGATAAATAATATGGTGTAAATGGTGGCAAGAACATATGCATTGAGGGTGGGAGATAAATCCAAATGGTAAATATCCGTGGTAAAGGCCTCGCTGCTATAGTATGAGAACCACCTTCCTACGGGTATGCCCAACAGGATGCCTGCACCCAAAAGGATATTGTTTTCCTTGAGAATGAGCTGAAAAATTTCCTTTCGGGTAAATCCCATCACCCGCAATGAAGAAAACTCCAGCTCCCGGGAGGACAAGTTTACCATGGTAGCATTATACACGATAGCAAAGCCCAGTACACCGGAAAACAGTACCATGAAGGCGATGGACAGATATGTCATGGTCATGTATTCCTGATAAACTGCCTGAGAATCTTTGCTGGACATGACGGAAGAAATATTGGAAGCCTTGAATAGCTTTTGCTGGATGAAAGGATCTTCTGAGTCCAGATACACTCCATTCACCAGACCTTTCTCGAAGAGAAGGGCCCCCATGTAGTCCAAATCCATGTAGCCATTCATTCCCAAAGTCTGTTTCACCTGTCCCGCCACCTGTACCATTTCATTTTGTCTACCGGGTAGGTAATGCTGAATTTCCACCCAGTCTCCCGTATCTACATCCAACAATCGGGCCATGTTTTGGGAGAGAAGGATTCCTTCCGTAGGAACCTTCAGGGGCAAACTCTCCGGGTCCTTTAGATGAATAAACCGGGAGTTTGGGTCTAGACCGATAATCACGGCGGAAGCTTCCCGATGGCCGTTGGACAGGGTGAATGGGACTTCCAACCGGCCCTCCATTTCATCCACCTCGATGATGTGGGGAAGGTCATAAAGAGCATGTTTTTCCACGGGCTGTCTCAAAGAAATGTTATAGCCCATGGTCTGGAATTCAGTAAAGTGCTTCACCATCATATCGTCCATGACAGAGGTCATGCTATTGGTAAAAGTCATCATACCAAAGGTCAGAGAAATACCTGCCAAGACGAATAAACTGCGCTTCTTGTTTCGGAACAGGTTCTTTATGGCCAGCTTCTGACTGAAGGAGAGATGCTTCCAGAAGTGAGTCAGGTTTTCCAGGAATATGCGTTTGCCCCCCTTGGGTATTTCCGAGCCCATGGCATCGGCTGGTGCGATTTTCATAACACCCCGGGCCCCCAACAGACCGGAAAGAATACAGATAGTGGCAGAAAGCAACATGGCGATGAAAATATATGAGTAGTAAAAGTTCATGGTTAGCATGGGAATGTGGAAAAAGTCCAGATATAGCCTTGTCATTGCTCCGGCTAAGGCCATTCCCAGGACGGACCCCAGAGCACCGCCCAATAGGCCGGCAGCCAATGCATATTTCACATAGTGCATCAGAACCGCACGGTTGGAATATCCAATGGCTTTCAAGATACCAATTTTCATTCGGTCCCGTTTCACCATGCGTCCCAGCATCATCATGAGAATCAGGCCGGCCACCAGTAGAAACAGGATGGGGATGGAATTGGCCATTAGTTGCAGGTTTTCCAACTCCAAATCGATGACCGCATTGCTGAGATGGGTTTCTCGTGTCACCACCTGGGTGACTCCGAAGGGACGAAACTGGTCCTTGAGGCGATCTACCAAAAGGTCCTCATCGGTATCGGGTTGATAGGATACGAGCAGCTCATTGTAATTGCCTGCCAGGCCGGTAACTCTTTGGGCAAAAAGATGTTCCACATAGAGGACTCCAAAGTTCTCATTATCCGGCAGTAGAGACTGGGCACTTTCTACCAGATAAATGTGCTCCGGGTTGGCGATAATACCAGCCACCTCCATGGAATACACCACACCATTTATTTGGATTTCCAATTCGTCTTGGGAACGAATGTTTCGGGCTTTGGCAAATTGTTCGACTACCAGTACTTCTCTGGGGCTTTGAAGTAGACGGCCTTCCAGCAATGTGGGCCAGGACAAGGGATCGGATGCGTTCATGGATAGGATTTGAAGATTCACCCGTTGGTTGTGATCTTCTGTAATCAACCGGCCATCGGTGTGAATGCGCCCCATTACCTGTTCCACATCCGGGTGAAGAGCAGCTCGGTTTATTTGCTGGGCCGGAAAGGCTTCCGCCTGGATAAAGAGGTGGGGAAAACGATTTTCTTCGTAGTAATCATCTACCGTATTTTGCATATTGATGGAAGTCATGTTCATGGAAGTGAACACCACAATACCGGTGACGATAATCACCAGTATGGCGATAAACTGACTTTTGGAGTTTTTAATCATGCGTAATAGCATGAAATCGATTTTTTTCATCTGTTTATGAGGTGGTGACTACCATTTGATATCTTCCACGTTTCGAGGATTTTTCTCCAGAATATCCTCGATAATTTGTCCGCTTCTCATTTTAATAACCCGGTCGGCAATGCGGGCAATATCTCCATTATGAGTAATTACCAACAGGGTCTTTCCCATTTCCCGATTCACCCGTTTTAAGAGGGAGAGAATGGAGATTCCGGTGGTGTAATCCAATGCCCCGGTGGGTTCATCACATAGAAGAATTTCCGGATTTTTCGCTACTGCCCGGGCAATAGAGACCCGTTGCTGCTCTCCTCCACTGAGTTGGGAAGGAAAATGGTCCTGACGTTGCGAAAGGTCCACCGCTTCCAATACCTGGTCGATATCTAAGGGGTCATGAGAGATTTCCGTAGCCAACTCCACGTTTTCTCGTGCGGTCAGGTTGGCCATAATATTATAGAATTGAAATACAAAACCCACCTTGTTTCGGCGGTATGCAGTCAATTCCCGCTCATTATACGCAGTAATTTCTTCATCTCGCAAAAAAACCTGACCCCCTGTGGGTGTGTCCATACCGCCGATTAGGTTAAGCAGGGTGCTTTTGCCGGAACCGCTGGGGCCTAAGATTACCACGAATTCCCCCTTCTCCACTTGGAAGGTGGTGTCTACCAGGGCTTTTACTTCCACCTCTCCCATCTGATAGGATTTGCTCAAATTTTGGGTGGATAAAATGGCCATATATAGGTTCTCCTCTCTTTGTTCAAGAAGAAAAAGGCTCTTCGGCACAACTTCTATCTTATAGGGTTAAGTATAGAGAAAAATCCACCGTTTTTCAAGGATTTCACGAGTACCTTTTGATTGACACCAACAGGGAAGAGGTATAATATAACCCTAGTGTTAGCAATGGCTAACCTTTTCTTGTGGGAGGCAAAAATGGCCGGTGGAAAAAGAAGGTTGACTTTAGATGAACTTCAGGTAGGGAAAAGAGCGGTTATTAAGAGTGTTGGAGGCGAGGGTGTGTTGCGCCGTCGTCTTTTGGATTTGGGATTGACGCCCTACACACCAGTGATGGTGCGGAGGGTAGCTCCTATGGGGGATCCCATCGAAATTTATCTTCGAGGCTATGAATTGACTCTTCGTAAGAGCGAGGCCAAAGTCATCGAAGTTATTTATTTTGAGTGTAGCGGCTGCAGCAGCTGTTATTTTGGCATGAAACATCGGTGCCCAGGCACAGACAAAGCCTGTCAGATGGAAGCTCGCCATCGAAATCATCACCGGGAAGGAAGAAAGGTCTGCCATCGTGATTCGGGCAAGGCTTGTGAAAGGGACCGGGAGGACATAGATGAGAAGGAATAGCCGAAAACAAGGACAGGTGAATGTGGCCCTGGTGGGAAATCCCAATGTGGGCCTTACTACTCTTTTTAATCATCTCACGGGTGGAATTCTTCATAAAAGCCCGGTGGAGGCCAAAGAAGGGTTCATAAAAGGTCATCAATATGCCAATGTGATGGAACTTCCCGGCCTTTATTCTCTGTCGGCCTACTCGGCTGACGATATTTCCAACCGGGAAATTCTTCTTTCCGGTATTCCGGATGTGATTGTGAATGTGGTAGATGCCACCAGCATTGAACGGAGTCTGTACCTGACCCTACAATTGATGGAGCTGGAAATTCCCATGGTGCTGGCATTAAACATGATGGATGAGGTGGCACACAATCAGATTGATATCGACTTGAAGCAACTGGAAGAAGAATTGACCATTCCGGTGATTCCCATTTCTGCCAGCAAAAATCAAGGAATCCATGATTTGATTCATTATGCCTTGGAGGCGGCCAAGAATAAGATAACGCCTCAGAAATTGGACTTTTGTTCCGGTCATGTACACAACGCCATCCATGCCGTCATTTACATGGTTGAGCATCACGCTTGCGCCGCCGGATTGCCTTTGCGTTTTTCTGCTACCCGATTGGTAGAAGGGGATTCGCAAATTGAGGAAGCGTTGAAACTCAGTGAGGCTGATTTGGAAATCATCAATCATATCGTAGAGGATATGGAATATCATATGAACACGGATCGAGAAGCTGCTGTTGCGGATATGCGGTACGAGTATATTGAGGAGTTGTCGGCTCGAGTGGTGCATCGCCCTGTGTTGTCTACGGTAGAGCAGGAAAGAAGCTACAAAATGGACCGTGTTCTCACCCATAAATATTTAGCCATCCCTATTTTTATTGGAATCATGGGGTTGGTTTTCTATTTTACCTTCAATTCCATCGGGGCCTTTCTATCAGAGGCGTTGGGCAGCGGCATCGATTTTCTGGTGGAAAGGCTGGACCAGGCATTGGAGGCGGGAAATGCCAGCCCGGCGTTGCAAGCCTTGCTCATTGATGGGGTTTCTGCAGGAGTGGGAAGTGTTCTTTCCTTCTTGCCTTTGATTGCCGTCCTGTTTTTCTTTTTATCCATTTTGGAGGACTCCGGCTACATGTCCCGTGTAGCCTTTGTAATGGACCGGCTACTTCGAAAATTGGGATTGTCCGGGCGAAGTATCGTACCCATGTTGATTGGGTTTGGGTGCTCCGTGCCGGCCATCATGGCAACACGCTCTCTTCCCAGTAGGAGAGATCGCAATTTGACCATTGCCTTGATTCCCTTTATGTCTTGCAGCGCGAAGCTTCCCATTTATGCTATGTTCACCGCCGCCTTTTTCACACAATACCGAGCTACGGTACTGATTGGAGTGTATTTAACTGGTGTTTTTGTGGCCATTGTTTGTGCTTTTCTTTTTACTAAGACCATCTACAAAGGGGATCCGGTGCCCTTTGTGATGGTGTTACCTTCCTATCGTATTCCTTCTCCCAAAAGCGTGTGGCTTAAGATGTGGGAAAATGTGAAGGGCTTCATAAAAAAAGCCTTTACGGTAATTTTAGTGGCTACCATTGTCATTTGGTTTCTTCAAAGCTTTGACATGGGCATGAATATGGTGGAAGATAGCGAGGATAGCATGCTGGCCTTCCTGGGGCAAGCCGCCGCACCGATTTTTGCCCCATTGGGCTTTGGGGACTGGCGTGGGGCTACGGCGCTGATTACCGGATTATCTGCAAAGGAAGCGGTGGTCAGCACCATGGCGGTGCTGGTTGGGACTGGGGACGGACTCTCTCTGTCCGCTATGTTGACGGAAATTTTCACCCCTTTGTCTGCCTTTGCTTTTTTGGTGTTTTGTTTGCTTTATATGCCCTGTGTGGCTACTTTGGCCGCAATCAAAAGAGAGATGGGCGGTTGGGGGTATGCTTTGCTGGTGGTGTTGTTCCAGTGTGTGGTGGCTTGGATTGTTGCCTTTCTTGTGTTCCAAGGGGGAAGTTTGATTCTCTCCTTATAATTTACAGGGCGGCGGGTTCCAGTTATAATAGGAGATGGAAACCGCTTCCCCTGTCTTGGGGAGAACTTGTTCGCCTTGCTCCAAGGAGAGCAGAAAGGTAGGATAGTAATGTATATCAAAGAAGAAGAACGAATTTGGGTGGCGAAAAGTGAAAGGCCCATCTATCTCACTTCCCGCATGGCCAATCGGCATGGGGTAATAGCAGGAGCTACCGGAACGGGAAAAACCGTCACCTCCAAGGTGTTGGCAGAAGCCTTTAGTGATATGGGAGTTCCCGTGTTTATGGCAGACATCAAAGGGGACGTTTCCGGATTGGGAGTGCAGGGAGAACTCAACGAAAAAATTGCAAAACGAGGGGAGGATTTGGGAGTCGAGGGGCTTACCATGACATCTTATCCCGTTCGTTTTTTTGATGTATACGGGCGAAAGGGAATTCCTCTCCGGGCCACTATTTCGGAAATGGGGCCGGATCTCATATCCCGGTTATTGGATTTGAATGAAGTACAAACCGGAGTCTTGAGTATTGTTTTCCGAGTGGCGGATGATCGGGGGTTTCTTCTCCTGGATTTGAAAGATTTACGAGCCATGGTGCAATATGTAGGAGAAAATGCGTCGGAATTCACCGTGCGATATGGAAACATTGCGGTTCAGAGCATCGGGGCGATTCAAAGATCCCTTCTGCGCTTGGAGGACCAAGGCGGGGATGAATTCTTCGGGGAGCCGGCTTTGAATGTGATGGACTGGTTTTTGACCGATGATCGGGGCCGGGGATACATCAATGTCTTGCACTGCGTAGAGCTTTTTCAATCTCCTCTGTTGTATTCTACTTTTATGCTGTGGATGTTGGCGGAAATCTATGAGAATTTACCAGAGGCGGGGGATACTCCCAAACCGAAAATGGTGTTTTTCTTCGATGAGGCCCATCTTCTTTTTGCAGATGCTTCAAAGGCTTTGCTACAGAAAATTGATCAGGTGGTGAAACTGATTCGTTCCAAGGGGGTAGGAATCTATTTCATTACCCAGGTCCCCGATGATATTCCCGCCAATGTATTGTCTCAACTGGGGAATAAAGTGCAACATGCCCTTCGGGCTTTCACACCCAATGAACAAAGAGTTCTTCGGGGGGTGGCGGATTCTTTTCGAAGCAATCCCGCTTTTGATACCCTTACCGCATTGACGGAACTGGGCACTGGGGAAGCTCTGGTATCTTTTCTGGGGGAAGACGGTGTGCCGGAAATGGTGGAACGAGCCATGATATTACCGCCCCAGAGCATGATTGGCTCTATAGATGACGCCACTCGATTTTATATGATGCAACAGGATGTGCTTTATGCAAAATACAAAGAGACGTTGGATCGGGAAAGTGCTTATGAAATGTTGACGGCCATAGCTGTGGCCCCTTCTTCTGAAGAGATTCAAACCAGGCAGGAAGCACCCAAAGCAACCATTCCCAAGCCAAAAACCTATTCCAGCAAGTCTACCGTGGAACGAACCATCGACTCCGCCATGACCACGGTAGGGAGGGAAATCAGTCGGCAGTTGGTCCGGGGGATTCTAGGCAGCTTGAAGCGATAAAGCCAGATAGCAAGAAAGAGAATAAGAAGAGGGAAAATTATAGACCGTATTTGACATAAGTCGAAAATGGTCTATAATAAATAAGTGGCGGAAGCCAATTATCAAGAAAAAGGAGAGCAAATCAATCATGAGTGAGAATTGTGACAACAATTGTAAAGGCTGTACAGCCAGTTGTGATGAACGCAAGGAAGAACATGACTTTCAGGAAAAACTGAATGCCCATAGCAGTGTGAAAAAAGTAATTGGTGTGGTCAGCGGGAAAGGAGGAGTAGGAAAATCCATGGTCACCTCCATGATGGCAGTAACCATGAACAGAAGGGAGCATCGAACGGCTATACTGGATGCAGACATTACCGGGCCGTCCATTCCCAAATCTTTTGGAATCACAGAAAAGGCCACTCAAAGTGAGTGGGGGATTATGCCGGTGGAAACCAAAACGGGAATTCAGGTGATGTCCATCAATCTGGTGTTGGAAAACGATACGGATCCGGTGATTTGGAGAGGCCCTCTCATCGGCGGAGCCGTGAAGCAATTCTGGACAGATGTGGTGTGGGATGATGTGGACTTTATGTTTGTGGATATGCCACCTGGAACCGGAGATGTGGCATTAACCGTATTCCAATCCTTGCCGGTAGACGGAATCATCGTGGTGACATCTCCCCAGGAACTGGTCAGTATGATTGTGGCCAAAGCCGTGCGAATGGCAGAAATGATGAACATTCCTGTTTTGGGCCTGGTGGAGAACATGTCTTATTTTAAAGCACCGGATACGGGAACGGAGTATAAAGTCTTTGGAGAAAGCCACATCGATGACATTGCCAAGGATCATGGATTGAAAGTATTGGCAAAATTACCCATTAATCCCCAGATTGCCTTGGCCTGCGATCGAGGCCAAATGGAGCTTTACGATGATGAAGAAGCCTTTATGAAGTTGGCGGAATTGCTGGAAACCCTGTAATAGAAGGGGGGAGTATCGCGAAAAGGCCTCTGCTATACAATCAACGATATATAAAAACTCTTTCGTTAGATCCAAGATGGAACGAAGGGGTTTTTTATTGGAGAAAGAACTAAGGGGGTTAATAATAGAGAATGGTCAGGTAGCTGGTAGTCTCTCCAAGATACCCCGGCCCCAAATAGTCGGCGGCGGTGGCTTTCCGTAATAGGAAAGGAGTCATTTGATGGCTTTGGGCATGATTCATGAGAGCGGCCATAATGCCCGGCGCATCCAAGTAGGTGCTGTCCAGCCTTTGAACCTGAGAGATTTTTTCTTCTAAAATCAAGTGGATCATTTGGTGATTTCGGTTGGTTGCTTCTTCCGCTGTCAAGTGGTGGCTAAAATCGATAGAAGCAATCACCAAGGTTTTTTCATCCAGAAGGGGAGCAAGAATGGAGAAGAGTTGGGCTCCTTGGTTCAAGGATAGTTCCCACCGGCAGATGATGGGTAGAATTTCTGCGTTGGGATTGATTTGAGCAAGAAGAGCGGCAGGAACACCAATGCTGTGTTCAGTGGCAAAGTAACTGGTGTCACAGACGGCCAATTCTTTTTCGGTGAGCGCCTTGCTTATTTGGAAATCCCCGGCCAGACGATTTTTCAAAAGATAAGGGCCGCTTTGATAGGACTGATCGGAAACCAGCACCTGGGGCCCCTGATTGGCATGATTGGGCCCGATGAGGATGAAAAGATCTTTCTCAGCCGCTCCGGCTTTCAAGAGGGCTTCGGCTGTGAGATCCGCCGCTAGGGCGTGATGGGGAACCACCACCATTTGGGCAAGTGAAGCCGCCTCCAACTCCCCGGTAAAGGGGAGTTGGGAGAGCAACTGATCTACTTCTTTGGCCGTTATGAATTTTTCACAATCCAAAGGAGGCCCTTGGGGAGGCACCTTTACCCCTGTGAAAATTTCACGGGGCGCCGGTTCCTTTTGGTATTCCATGCTTTCCTTCTGACCACATGCGGTGAGCCCTAAAAAAAATCCCAAGAGGAAAATCAGGAGCAGCAGGTTTCCGATGAACTGCGAGGTTGGCATATTATGTATCATCTGTTTTGGAGAAAGGTGGTTTCTCATAACTATTTAATGGTAATTTTTTCAGGGGTAAGCACTTTGACCACCTTTTGGTTATCTGCGTTTTGCAGGTAGGCTCCCTCAGAATGGAAGCTTCCCGGCATTTTTATTCTGGCAATATATACAATCTTTCCGGAAGGGGTCAGATGCTCTTTCTCCTTGCTTTTATAGGTGTTGAAGGTTTGCCTTCCATTTACTTCCTCAACCATCCATATGTTTTTGTCGGAAGCATCCCAATCTATACGAACAAAGTCCAGTCCGGCCGGTAGATAATCACAGATTTGGTAAGGTCCGTTTGGCGCGTTAGCGTCCACTGCATAATCAAGAATCACGGTAATCTCCGACCCTTGTTGGAAGGCGGTGGTGGTTTTCCCGTTTTGCAAGTAGCGTCGGCTGAGGTGCAAGGCTTCCGATGCCTGGCTATCGGATTCTGGCAGGCCTGGTGCCAAGTAGCAGGCCGTAACGGTAATTTTTCCGTTGATTTTATCGAAGGTCAAGGAGTCCACCTTTTCGGAAGATATGGCGAGGCTGTGGTAGTACTCTTTTTCCAAATCCACTTCTACAGATTCTCCGCCCAAAGTGTATTGGAAACTACCCTGGGTGTTGCCGTATCGAACCATGGCCTCTAAAATCAGATAGCGCTCCAGCAAGTAGTGGTCTTTGGTTCCCGGATTCTTTTCCAAGTAGGTGGCAAGATCCTCGGCTTGTGGCAGCTGGTAAGCGGTTGCTAGCAGGGCCATTCGGGCCGTGGCTTTAATGGTTTCTTCTTCCGATTGACCCACGGTGGCGCGACGAGAGCCTCCCAGATTTTCAGAATACTGTTTCACCAAATCTTGGGCCAACTTTTGAGTTTTCGAACCTTCTCCGAAGGAATGAAGAGCCAAAGCCAAGTACAGTTGACCCTCTCCATCTAAATCCCCTTTTTCATATAAAGCTTCTGCTTGTTTTAAATACGGTTGCCGTAGACTTGCCAGCCCCCATAGTGCCAAGGCTTGTTCTTTGTCGGTACCTCCAGTTAAATAGCTTTCAAAATAGCTGGCCAACAAGGCACTGTCAAAGAATTTCGAACCGGCCATGGCGGACAGTGCGCTGACTTCCAAATCCACTTGAGCTGCCGGCAAGGGACGGATTCCTCCTGTTTGAAAATCCTGGTACTCCAGGATAGCCGCCTTGGCAGTTTTCTCATCGGGGAGGAAATAGTCCACATGGAAATGTTCCTTTAACAGGGACTGAGCCAGGAAGGAGCTGATTCGCTGCTCCACTCGCAAGGTGTCGGTAACGGCCAGTTCAAAGAGTCCCGATAACCCTTTGGCTGCTCTCGGGTTGGAAAACAACAAGAGGGTGGGGGAGAGATTCTCCGTGGGAACCTGGTATGCGCTGGTTAAATCCTGGGTCTTGGAAACTCCATGGTGAGCTAAACCAGGCACTGCTTTGATGTCTACCGATAAGGAATCCACCAGTTTTTCGTTGCCCGCTACGGTTCCCCTAATAGTCAGGGTACTGTTTTCTTGCACCGCATCCAATGGAATATCGGTCCAGCGACTGAGGTTTCCCGTAACGGTCTTGGTGTATTCTTGTCGGGTTTCTTTTCCCTTTAGAGTGACTTGGTATGTGACGGTGTCATTGGACTTCAAATCTTCCCCGGCGGCACGAATGCCCAGCGTGGGCTGGTCTCCCTTCACCAACACGGTGGCCAGTCGATAATCGATAAAGAAGGGTTGTGTAGCAATTACATTTTCTGTACCGCTACCTACCCAAATGTCCGGCAAGGCGTCGTAACGATAGGCTTGCCAGAAGATTCTCCAACTGGTGATGTTGTCCGGCAAGGTAAAGGTGACCGAACCTTTTCCGGATTTATCGGTTTCCAAAGAGGTAAACAAGGCGGTGTCTCGGAAATCTTTTCGACCTCCGTCTCCTTCGCCTCCTTCGGCCCCGCCACCCATCATGTCGCTTGCGCTGTCCTTCATGTTATTTTCTTTAGAGAAGTAGGCCAGCTTATTGTTGCCGAAAAAGACGGTTTGGGGCAAGTCGATGAATTGTTCGCTAACGGCCAACAAGGCTTCGTCTATGATGTTCAAGTTCACCAAACCGGAAACCGGGTTTCCCTTGAGATCGGTTAAAAGCACATGGAGTGTGATTTCGGAACCGGGAGCAAATCGAGCCCCCTCTTCCGGGGTGATTTTTGCAGTGAGAGTTCGTTGTTTATCATCAAAGGAAACATAGCTATCTCCTACGGGATGATACTTTTGTCCGTCGTAGTAAACTGCGCCTACTATCAGAGTGGGGGACAGTTCCCGGCCAAAAGTAAATTCGTAGGTGGAGGTTTTTTTAACCTGGTAGTCCAGTAGCTTGTCCTGCGCCTTGTAGTAAAGAACGGAGCTTTCTTTGGTCAACACTACGGGTCGTTCTCTTTCCATTAATTCGAGAGCAACTGTGTCTCCGAATTGGTAACGCTCCTGATTGCTTTTCAGGAAGAAGTAGCGATACTCTTCCCCATAGTCCGGGGTGCTGTTTTCCAGAGCGGAGGTATAGTATTCTCTGAGGAAACTTCGTCCTTTGTTATCTTTACCAGTCACTTCGATAATATAAGAATTGTCTTGGGCCAGAGGAACACGAACCACTTGTTCCTTTTGGTTTAAGGTGACAGTTTGCTCTCCCTCATAATCCTTATGGTATTCATAGCGATAGTAAGGCACATTTTGTTTTAGATAGGGGTCGTATCGAGTGCCGTCCTGCACCTCTTCCCACCATTGCTTGTAATAAACCAGTTTCAGTTCCGTGGAGCCGATGAAGGGGGCTTTATAATTATCTGGCTCGTCCTCTGTGATTTGAGACAGGTCGATTCCATAAGGCCGGAAGGTGACTTCAGCCCCTTCCGTTGTACGTCGGGTGGCCCCGTTGATTTCCAGGTCGGTGTTAAAAACTACGATGTCGTGGAAGGAATCCACTCGCCCCAGCTCCGGCCATGTGGTATATACATCCATGGAGGCGTAGCCGGTGAGAGAGTTTTTGGAGTATTCCGTAGGTATCGCCAGAAGAGATAAGGTGGCGTTTCCGTTCTCGTCGGTGGTGATGGTTCCTTCCTTGGCGTAACTTACCAGGTTGTAGGTGGTATAGTAAAGATCTTGTTTGGGCAAGGGCGTTTCGTCAAAGTAGGATGTGTTGATTTGGAATGTTGCGGGTTCATTTAACATGACATACTTTTCCTTTGATTTGACGGATAGCCGGTATGCGGGTTTGTCATACTCCCGTACTTCGAAGCCGTAATAAGCCAAGTGTTCGCCCGCCGGAGTGGAGATGTTTAGAGAAGACCAACTTCCGGAGGCCATGATGGGCAATTGGTAGCTGCCGGAGAACCAGCCATTTGTGACGGGTACTGAGAAGCTCTCTCCCAATAGATCGCTGGATACCACAACTCGTTCCAGAGGTTGGGCCCCCGCCTTTCGAGGGGCGGCGATGCCAAAGAAATGCACCGTGTCCCCATTGTGGTAGATGGTGCGATCGGTATTAAAGGCCAACCAGTAATCATACTGCTTGGAGGACATTTCTCTTGTGAAATAATACATGGGGCGGATTAACACCATCGCCTCTTGATTTCCTTTTGTTACGTGGAAGATTTCCTTGGTTTGCCCTATATATTGGACCTGGGCTACTCCGTCGCCATCGGTTTTTGTGTTGTTGTTTTTACTAAGCACTGATTTGATGGTGGCCTGGGGTACGGCTTTTCCCGTGGTTACATCATGAATCCATAGCAAAGCCTCCTCATCGGAATAATTTTGAAAAATGGACAGCTCTGTGATTTGAATCAAAATTTGCCTTTGACAGTCGGCACTTTGAAAATCCACCAAATAGAAACCGGCAACCAGAGAATCAGGCAGATACAGAGTTTTATACCAAGGTTGTTGGGGCTCAATATAGGGGGTGATTGTGGTTTCGGTAACGGGAGTCAGGGATGAGGTGTCCAGAATGGTTTCGGAAGCGGCGATGCCCCACAAGGCTTCCCCTGTTTTTTTGTCCAAAGCGGAGGCGTAATCCTGGGCGTTGGCATAGCCATACACCTTCACCTTCAGGTCAAACACAGCATCGCTGTTTCGGCCGTAATCGTAATAGGAGAAGAAAGGGGTTTTCCCCGGAGCATAGGCGGTATTATCCAAGCCTTCGATGGCAAAAAATTCCACTGCACTGGCAGCTTTTTCTCCTTCTTTACTGATGGTTTCAAATTCCAAGGTCTGATCTTCGCCCAGGGTGGAATCGTTTTCTCCCGTCAGGGCTCCCGGCAATCCGATTTGGTAAATGGTACCATATGCCATTTCTTCGGAAGGTATGTAGGTAAATATAAGATTGTCTTGGCTTTCCCATGTGCCCGCCAAAGAGGGTTCAATAGTGACGAATTTTTGTATTTGATCCAACGGGCAGGGAGTGGAAAAGGTCAACTCTATGCCACTGAGGATGGGCACATTGGTGGCCTGGTTGTAGGGATAGGAAGCGGCTAGCTCAAACCCCTCGGTGGTCTCAAAGGCCCAGGAATCGGCAGCATTATTGGCGCCTTTCTGACTGAATTTAAGTACATACACCGTGTTGGCAGCCAGGGGAACTTTAGGAATGATTTCGTAGGTTTTTTTTGAAGTTTTGTTGATGTCATATTCAAAAGCGGGTGTTGCCGTCAAGCTTTCTGCCAAAAGGGCTTCGTCCAAAGGTTCGCTGGCTTTCACCAGAAATCCCTGGCTGCGATCGATGCCGTCGATGGTGGCTGCTCTGGCCTCGATGGTAATCAAGCCTTGAAACTCACCGGCAGGGAGCAGGGACACGAGAGCAATGATTAAACAGGCGGCAACGGCAATCATCACCGGTTTTCTTTTCCAAACAGGTGTGGCATTTTTTTTCTTTTGTGAAGCCTCTAAAACGGCCTGTTGAAAAGTGTCAGGAGCTTTCAATTTGTTGCTGGCTTCTCCTTCCATTTTTAAGTATTGATTCAATTTATCCATCAGAATTCTCCTCCTAATCCTTCTTTTAAAAGGGATGTGGCTCGATTGATACGGGATTTTACCGTGCCCAAGGGAAGGCCGGTGGCATCGGAAATGTCCCGATACTCCATATCCAGATAATATCGCATGACGATGATTTCTCGATATTTGGGGATGAGCCCGTAAACTGCTTTGCGGACCATCAACTGCTCTGCCAATTGGTTTTCGTCAAAAGGATCGATTATGAGAGGAAATTCCGCCATGACGGTGGTCCGCTTTCGATCTCGAAGTCCTTTTCTGCAGGCGTTGATGAGAATTTTCTTGCTCCAAGGCAAGAACCGGTTCGGGTCACGTAGCTGGTGATGTTTTTCCAACACGGACAAGGTCATTTGTGAAATGGCGTCCAGAGAATCGGCCTCGTTTCCCATGAAGGAATAGGCAATTCGATAATAGAGATTTCTATTTTCCATAATCCATCCCGTGTATTTTTCATATCCTATAGGTTGCATGCATGTACCTCCTTGATACTACTAAGAGTCCCCAGATGAGGAAAAGGTTCCATTAATTTTTGCGGAGAACGGTATTTTTTTACAATTCTTAGAAAATCATACTCTTTCGGGGATAAAAATTCAAACATGCCGTGAGATTCCGTTGAAAAAGCCTCCATGAGAGGAGGCTTTCATCGGGGGAGTTATAAGTGGGTGAATGAGTTAAATGGTAATTACGCGATAGGAAGGGTCTCTCAGATATTCGGTGAAAGGTTCTCCCATCAGCTTCACTTCGATACCCAAGTCTTCCAGTTTTTCATCGATGCCGTACCCTTCGGCACATCGTTTGCAAGCTTCTACTTTCACTCCAGTGTCCATGATCTGGGTCAACATTAATCGGATTTCCGGGTCTTCCGCTATCAGCATATTGGAAGGCCCCCAGGCAATTAGCTTGCATTCCTTCCACCAGTGGTTGGAGTTGGATTTCAGTGCATACATGAGGACCATGTTCATGGCTGCCTCCCGGTCTCCTGTAACCCAAAGGATTATTAGTTTTTCATAATTCATTGTTCCGCCTCCTATCATTTCCTGGATGGGGTGATTTCAACGGGTTAGTTTGCTTTAGTATGATTATAGCCTATTCGGGGGAATTTTTCCAGAAAACAGCAGAGATTGTAAGTGTCAAGTAATCGTTGGCAAGTTTTTTGTGATTTGTGTTTTTAATCCCGTCTTTCGAAGTTAACACCATAAATCATTAGGAGCAAATTGAATACGAAAAC
>CAZAZF010000024.1:0-19370 GCA_964489555.1 uncultured Oscillospiraceae bacterium
GCTCAGGTCTACATAAAGTATGGTTGCATCCTTTAACATCGTATCCGACTCCTTTCGATTCTAAAAATTATGAAGACATTGCCCTTTCACAACCTCGCACTGCACCCAGCGTCATCTCAACAAATTCATAGAGACGAATACACTCCGAAATAGTAGGTTTAATCAATTGCATCATTGGCGGAATCATAATCCAGGTAGTAGACCCAATTAATGTTGAACATTTCAAATCCCACTTCTTTTCGGAATCTAGATATATAAGTTCAACGCTACTTAAATCCAGTGATACAATTCGATCAATAATCAAGGGATTGTTCAACCGATTCAAGCAAGCTTTCAGTATTGGGTCCTCTGATTTTTTAGGCCAATCCAACACCCATTCTGCATCTGATATTTCCATTTTTCCACTGGTAAACACTTTAAGCCGTATTCCTTTGCCCCATTTCTCCGAAAAGGGAAAATGTTCATCTAGGATTCTGGTGTGATAAGTAATATTATAATTAAACGACCAAAATCTATTCTCATATGTATATTCTAAATCCAAATGCTCCAAGTGATAAAACCCCTTAAATGTAAGCCGTTTGCTTAAAAATCGGCTTTCGTTTCCACTGAGCTGATCCTCAGCCGCACCAGAGAAGATAGTAGCCAAATAATCCAGTTTTCGATCTGCTTTTTGATTTAACCTATGTTGAGGTACTTGTTTATTCCGATAAGCGCACATTTCGCTTTCCCTCCTTTTGGATGAACCGGTTGGGGGAAGATTCTCCCCCAACCGAATGCGGTTTGTCACGATGTTTTTTTGCTGCATTAATGCGTAACAAGTAAAACAAATTTTAAGCCAAGTTATTTCTCTTTTCTAACCACTCATTTACGGCCTCATCCCAACCTGCCAAATATTCTGACCGATCTCTAACTTCTTTTACCAAAGTTTCTAATGGAATAATATTATTTACAGGAAGCCCGTGAGTTTTGTTCCAAATGATTGCATAAACGGCAACTATCGCCATCATAATGCAGGCATAGAGCCACACATAGCTTAGAGTGTATATTGCATACAATGCACCAACAATTCCAATTGGCAGCGTTACCTTTGCGAATGGAGTCTGCCATAACCTTGGAAAATCAGGATATTTTTTCCTTAACACCAACACATCTATCATAGCGATGATATAGGCGATGAGCCAGGTTACACAAGCTGTGTTGATAAATATAAGGATAATCTCTGAAGATCCACCTTTTATTGAAATGAATATTGTAGTAAGCGAAATCAAGAAAACTGTGAACCAAATTCCATACATCGGCACTCGAAATCTTGGATGAATTCGAGCAAAAATTCTAGGCACCAAGTTCTCGCGAGCCATTCCATATAACATGCGTGGCAAAGCAGAAACATAAGCATTGCCTGTGGTGAAGGAGGCGCAAATAGTCAAACTGCTCATTACAATACCTCCCCAGAACCCCAATACTGCTGTGGCTGCATCAACATGCGGCACGGATGATGTAAGCATGACAGACAAATCTGTATATCTGACGGCACCCGCAACAAAGATAATATCTACCAAGTAAATTGAGCATAGCCCTAAAATTAACCCATAGGGAATGTTCTTGTATGGTTTTTTGTTTTCTTCTGCCATAGGACAGGCAAACTCAAATCCAATAAAGAACCAAATGGCCGTACCTACCGCACCAAAAACAGTAGGCCACCCACCTTCAGGAAGCAGCGCCGCGTTTTCAGGAACCACCTCTGCCACTCCAAGACGTTCTCCCAAACCTGCCGTACCAAGTACCGCCAGAATAATAAAGACAATCATCATAACAATGGTAACGGTGGCCTCTGAGCGTCCATAAAATTGTACTCCGAAAACATTAACACCTATAATAATTAGTATCAGAATGCCAGATACTACCGGTTGAGGAATGCCTGTCATCTGTTCCATGGCAAGCCCACCCATTACAAGTTGGGTGCCGCCATCACAGGCAATCAACACAACATACCCGCTTAATAGGGCAAAAGTCGCCCAAAAACGCCCTAACGCAGGGGCCGTATAATCAGAAATCATTCCTCCGCCAGGTATCATGGCCGTGAGCTCTCCAAATGCAAAAGCGGCGGCCATCATGGGAATCAACGCTATGGCTGCACTGATAAAGGTTGCATTCCCAGAAATGGCTCCTACATTCCCAACTGAAAACATTGCTGTGCCGGACACTACCAGGCCAACAGCCGCACCATAAGAAGCCGGAAACCCCAAAACTCTTTTTAGTTTGGTCTCTTGTAATCTGTCCATTTTTTCCTCCTTTCTAATCTCCATATGCCTTGTCAAACAAGGCTAAATAATCTTCCGCCGTAATTTCTCTGGGATTGCTTGGTGTAGATACATTTTTCTCAGAGGCAACAGCTAGTGCTTCAAAGTCTTTCGGATCAATTCCGCCAATCTCCTTCATTTTGGGAATCCCTACATCCTGACACAACTCTTTCAGTGCGACTACTGCTTCCATGGCTGCTTCTTCTTCACTCAGAACAAAAGTGTTTCTCCCCAAGGCTAATGCAACATCCGCATATTTTTTTTGATTTGCCGGGAGGTTAAACTCCGTAACAGTCGGCAATAAAATCGCATTTGCCACCCCGTGAGGAAGGTCATATTTTCCACCCAACGCTTCTGCCATACAATGTACCGAAGCCACATCCGAATACCCAAATGCAATGCCCGCAATGGTGCTTCCCAACATCATACCTCTGCAATTATTAATAGTTGGTTTTTCCACTGCAGATCTCAAATGCTCTTGAATCAATCGAATCGCATATAAAGCGAACGCATCTGTATGTGGGTTAGCCACCTTACAAGTGTACGCTTCAACCGCATGAGTCATAGCATCAATCCCCGTGGAGGCCATAATAGAGGCAGGTAAATTCAATAGCATATTGGGGTCCACAAGTGCTACCTTCGCAGAGGCTTTGGGATCGAAAATATTTAGTTTTACATGCTCTTTGGTGTCTGTAATGACAGCAAATGGTGTTACCTCACTGCCCGTTCCCGCCGTAGTCGGTATGGCGATCAAAGGTGTGATTTCCTTTTCCAATAGTTGGAACCCGCACCAATCCTGCACTATACCGCCATGAGTCAATAGCGTACCGATTGCTTTTGCCGTATCCATAGCACTACCACCACCAATGGCTACCAAGCAATCTACTCCTTCTTTTTCAGCAATTTCATATCCCTCCATACAATGAACATCTCTGGGATTTGGTACAACGTGGTCAAATATAAAATAGCTTAACCCCGCTTTCTTAAGAGAGTCTTCAACCGGCTTAACCAATCCAGCATTAAGGATCCCTTGGTCGGTTACCACCATTACCTTGGTAGCGTCAAAAAATTTTGCTTCTGGCCCCACATAATCCACAACGCCTTCCCCAAATTCAGTTCTCGTTGGCACGAAATATGAATAGGTCTCTAAAGTCATTTCCACTTCACTCCTTTCTTCAAGTATTCCGACAAACCGCTTATCAGAAATGTCTGAACACTTTGAATAGAGCAAGTGTCATGCCAATTTTGATTAACAAAAAAACAGAGTTGCTCAAATCCCTGTTTTTCAATGAATTATAGACCTGCTTTATATATGTGTTTTGATATTAAACAGTTTTTGCAAAAACCTCCATATGCTTTTTTGTTTAAAATCTATACACAAGCATTATTATGTATAGATTTCTACATTTTTTCCCCCTTTAAAGCACAAATTAAACTTTTTATACACTATTGTGTTCATATTTTATCCATAATTACATAATACCAATCTCCCCGCACTAAGATTCTCAGTTAATTGTCCTTTTTCAACCACCACTTCTCCATTTACCAACACATATGTAATCCCTTTTGGAGGTTCGTCTGGCTTCCCCCTCCCAATAAAGGTAGACTGATCAATGATTTCCTCGGGGTCGAATATAACAATGTCTGCATTTTTCCCGACCTCAAGAGACCCCACATCCTGAAGCCCATATCTTCTGGCAGGCAAAATAGTAATTTTCCGAATTGCTTCCATTAAAGAAAGCTGCCTATGCTCCCGCACATACTTGCCCAAAAGCCGGGGAAATGTCCCCGACACTTCCGGAGCGCCCATGCCCGGATAGTAGGGTCCATCCGTGGCATTTGTAGAACAATACACATAGTCCCTCTTCAAGGCCATGGGAATTGCCTCTTTGTCGCAAACAAATGCCGTAACAAGAGTTGCCGGGAATTCTTTTCTGAGCCGGTGAAACAATTGTTCTGTGCAGTGCTCTCCCATAAAAGTACCCGAAGAAATCACCAGATCCTCCACCGATGCAGTTCCATACTCCTTCTCCCATCCCTCCTCAAAAACACCCGTGCCGATGCAAACCGTATACGCATCATAAACTCCGCTGTCTGCTGTAATGTCCAACCCGCTAGCTATGGCGGCATCTAAAATTTGAAGAGCCGGCTCCATAGCACCCCCGATGCCAACCATATACATCAATTGAAGAAGATGAAGCTTGACTCCCATTGAAGCCAGTTCTAAAAGTTCATCAAAGTGTTGCAAGGCCTCTCTGCCGTCCTTCCGCATATGCACCGTAACTAATCGGTCATATTCTTTGGCCACTTTTGCCACTTCAATAAGCTCTTTCTTGGAAGTCCCGGGAATTAACTCCAAAACAAAACAAATGCTAAAAGCCCCGCTTTCAAGAAAACTTCGCGCCAAATCTGCCATGATTTTTATTTCTTGGTCGGTTGCCGGCTGGTGAGGATTTGTGATTCCGACTGCACTTCTCAAAACAAAAGAGTGAGAAACCGAAAACCCCTGATTTATAATGAACCCTTCTTCCTCTATTCGTCGAAAGGTCTTCCGATTCAAATCTCTTTCACCACCAAGGGTTGTTGTTCCTCCTTGCATAACCATGCATTTCCCCGCATATGGATTCCCGTCAACATGGGAATGAAAATCAATAAATCCGGGAGAAACCAAGAGTCCATTTGCATTGATTTCTTTCCACCCCTCCAAAAACCCTTTGCTAATAGCCGCAATCTTTCCATTGTTGATGCCGATGTTCTGAATCGCAGTGACCCCTTTTACAACATCAATTACTTGCCCTCCCAAGATTACGGTTTCATATTTATCACTTGTAGAATAGTCGTTGTTTTTCATTCTCTTGTTCCTTGTGTTTTTTTAAGTACTTATAAACAGTCGCCCGGCTAATTTGCAACGCTTGAGAAGCCCTTTGAATGTTCCCGCTATAGTATTGAACGGTATAAAGAACATATTCTGCCATATGTTCTTCCAAGGTTCCCACTTCAAACACTTTCTTCAAAGCAGAAGAAGAGGCCTCCACTGCTTGCATTATTTCTGCTGGAATGCAATTCTTTCGAAGGGTTTCCCTTTCTGACATAATCGCCATTCTCTCCAATACATTATTAAGCTGCCTTACATTCCCGGGCCAATCATAACGGCATAGGATTTTCATGCTTTCATCATCCACCCCTACAATACGCTTCCCAAGAGATCCATGGCGACGAGCAATATAATCCTTGATAAGCAAGGGGATATCTTCCTTTCTTTCTCGTAACGACGGGAGCTTAATGTGTATGATATTTAAACGATAATACAAGTCTTCTCGAAAGGTACCTTTTGCTACTTCTTCTGCGATATCCATATTGGATGCAGCAATTACTTGTACATTTGCTGCAATAGGCTGGCTCCCACCCAAACGAGTTACTTTGCTTTCCTGCAGAACTCTTAACAGCTTGGCCTGCATCTCCAAAGACAAATTATTTATTTCATCCAAAAATAATGTCCCTTTATGGGCCAATTCAAACTTTCCCCGATTTCCTCCTCTGCGAGCACCTGTATAGGCCCCTTCTTCATATCCAAAAATTTCACTTTCCAATAATTCTCTGGGAATCGCACCACAATCCACAGCAACAAAAGATCCCGTCTTCCTTGGACCCCCATTATGAATGGCCTGCGCAAACATCTCTTTGCCTGTCCCGCTTTCTCCTTCAATGATGGCCCGGGTTTCATAAATCGAAGCTTTCTTTGCCATTTCCTTGGCATTCAAAATGGGTTCCGAATGTCCCACAATATTAGCAAAGGTAAAATATGCCGTGTTTTTTGTATTAATTTTATCCGCTAGAATTTGTATATCTTCAATGGTTGTAAAAATCCATACATATTTTTCCCTGTCTTCCTCTCCGGATACCGGTTTTTTCTTTGCAAAACAGTGGTATTTATCTTTCCTGCCTTCCATAATAATTCTCACATCTTCATCCAATAGAGACAGTTGTTTCTCCACACTCTTTAATGCCGGCACCGTTTTAATAAAGTGAATTTTTTTCCCGATTAACTCTTCTTTGGAATACCCCGTCAAATTTTCCATGCGTAGGTTGATTTGAGATATTCTTTCTCGCTCATCTACATAAACTACTCCATCCGTCACATTATCCAGTAAAGATTGCTTCTCCACATTTTGCCTTTTTATAACCCGGCTTCGATCTGCTAAAAGTAAATCGTTTTCCACCGCTTTGGCTGCTGTAATAACCATAGCCATAATGTAATCACTCATCTCTTCCGTTCTGGTGATAATGGCGATTGATCCAATAGTATCTCCATCCAACCCATGTATAGGGGCGGCATATTCACCATATTTATGAAGACATTGTAAATAATGTTGTGCACCAATCACAGAAGTTGCCTTGTCTAAATATAAAGAAAGCGCCATGCTATTGGTACCTATACGCTTTTCCGAAGCGTCATCCAATATCATTGCTCGCCTTCTCTTTCTCTCAATCGTGTCTGAATCCGACCGAGAGACTACATCCATTAAAACCGCGCCTTCCCGATCTGTAACCAACACATGCAAATCCTCAATTCCAAAGGAATTCACAATCCCATCGATAATCGGGCTGGCCACATGAATCAACTCCTTATTTTCCTGAACAAGCTCCTTGAGCCTAGAGTTGCCTTGCGGACTTCTTGGCACGCTAAAAGACTTTGGATTTAACCCGTATTCTTTGCATCTGCTCCAAGAAGATAGAATCTCCTCACTTAAGATGTTCTCCGTTACTTCCCCTTTGTTGACAAAATTAACCCAAGCATATTCGTAACCCATGAGCTGAGTATTCTCAACATTGTAAAAAGGATTGTATGACACACGGTACTCCTTTCTGAATTATAGTAACATTCTGACATACTTTTTCTTGAAATACAATGGCAGAAATTTATTGGCCGACGGCTTAATCCTTGGTTTTATATAACCCAAGCATTATCTGCTTGTTCTTTTAACAAAAAACCAGATGGAAAGCATAGGGCATTCCATCTGGAAAAACATCCGGGTTTTATTCATCCTTGGCTTCCCCTCAAAAAATGGGGTGGCGCTTTAATAAGCTTGATCATAGTGTATTTTTGGATTCTGCTCTGATGCCAATTTTATAACACCACGGGCTTCTTCTTTTGTAAAGATGAGTCTTTTTGAAATAACATCTTTTGTAAAGTGCAAGGCAGAATACCGGGGATCTTTTACGACCTCCAGATGCATTTCCGTGATTTCAGAAAAAGCCCATAGCTCAACATACTTAAAAGCGAACATGCTATAACGTACTTCAATCCCTTTTTCATTAATAACGGTATGTTTCGAAACGGTAGCCGCCAATAAAATAATCCCTCCTATAACGATTGAATAAATGGAAGGCAACATAATCCCCAGGATCACAAATACAATCCCGGCAATAAGGGCGGTGATCTTTGTAGATTTTTTTTGTTTTCTGTCATTTAAGGGTTTGAATTCCGCCATGGTTTTACCTATTCTTCTTCTTTCTTTTCAATAACTTTGTCTTTTTTCTTCTGGTTTAAAGATGCGTCTTTATACCTAACACCAATTCCCAGATATGAAATAATGATTGCATATACCGGATTCACTAGATTCATGAATGCATAAGGCGCAAATTCCCATGTGGCTACACCCAGCGTGGCTGCTTGATAGGCACCACAACCATTCCATGGAATCATTGGAGACCATAAGGTGGCCCCATCTTCGGTTGTTCTTGAAAGAAAACTTCTTGAGAGCCCTCGGCTATCAAAGGCTTTTGCAAACATTCGACCGGGAACCAAAATAGCCAAATATTGATCCGTCAATACCACATCGCAAACAATACCGGCGATTATAGTTGACATGACTAGCCCGCCTACTGACTTAACTCTTCGAACCAAACCTCCCAGGAGAACTTCTACAAAGTTACATTTTTCAAGGATTCCACCAAAGGCCAGCGCAAACATGATTAAGGAAATGGTCCACATCATGGAATCTACTCCTCCACGATTCAAAAGTCTGTCCGCAATACTATTTCCGGTTTCAACCTCATACCCGTAATGAAGTGCGCCAAGACAGTCCGCAAATGAAGCGCCTTGTGCAATCATGGCGAAAATACAGCCAATGCCCGCGGCGAGCAAAAGAGAGGGTATAGCAGGAATTCGTTTTATGGCCGCGATAATTACTACAAAGATGGGAAGAATAATCCACCAGGAAATATAGAAGTTGTCTGCTATCGCTTCCTGTATGGATAGAGCAACCGATGGATCATACCCTGCCGTATTAATGACTCTCATACCTATAATAGCATAGATTACAAGAGCAATACAAAAGCTGGGGATGGTGGTAGTCATCATAGCGCGTACATGTTCATACAAAGGGGTCTCAGCTCCTGCTGCAGCAATGTTGGTACTGTCCGAAAGAGGAGATAATTTATCGCCCATGTAGGCACCTGAAATAACCATTCCTGCCGCTATAGCCGGATTAATTCCCAGCCCTAAAGCAATCCCCATCAAGGCAACCCCTACAGTACCTGAGGCTGTCCAAGAGGAACCCGTGGCCAGCCCAACGATTGCCGTAAGAATGGCACCTACTACAAGAAATGCACCCGGCGCAATAATCTCCAGCCCGTAGTAAACCATTGCCGGCATTGTTCCAGACCAAACCCAAGCTCCAATTAACATACCAACACACATAATAATTAATAATGCCTCAACTGCTCGGTTAATGCTATCCAATATACCAGCAATAATTGCACCCCATCGATATCCACAACGCCAAGCCATAGCGATTGTTACAATGCTGGAAATGACCAGGGGTATATGGGGTTCAATGCCCCATCTGACAGTACATAGAATAATTAGTACCATCATGAACACAATTGGGAATACCGCTTCCCACATTTTAGGCAGTCGTACTTCTTTCATAAAAATAACCTCCTTACTATTTATTTATATAACCTTTTGCAACAAGGTTGTTACAACAACGAACTAATCAATTCCGGTGCTACTTCAGCTATCACATCCTTCATTTCCGTAAGAGCATTTTCCAACTGTCTGTTGGCAAAATCAATTTCCCCTTGTTCCATGCAGGTGGAAGTGCAGAACATACCTCTCGGGGCATTGAATACACCTTTTGTGAGCAGGGACAGGAACAATAATTCATTCAATTTCTCGTGAGTGCTAGCCACATCTCTGTAGTTTGTGATCGCCTGGCTACCGAAAACAATATTCTGTATGGATCCGATTCCACTCATTTGAATTTTTAAACCTACTTTTCGAAAAGTTTCAAGAAATTTTTCGCTCATATATAAACCCAACTCATTAACATGCTCCGCTTCTTTTACGCCATATGCGGTTAAAGTGGCCAAGCCCGCCGCAACGGAGATGCCATTTCCATTGAAGGTTCCCGAATGGTACATCTTTTTTTCGCGAGGGTCGTACATCTGCATGATATGCCGTTTCCCCCCAAAAGCACCAATTGGTGTTCCGCCTCCTATAATTTTGCCCAGGGTCGTTAAATCGGGAGTAACTCCAAAATATTGTTGTGCCCCTCCGGTGGTAAGCCTGCCAGTCACCACCTCATCAAATATCAACAGAATATTGTACTCTGCGGTAATTCTTCTAAGGAAGGCAAGATACTCTGGTGTGCCAGCAATTTGCCCGGCAGAACCCATAATGGGCTCTATAATTACACTGGCAATTTCTTGATGTTTTTCCTTAATCAACTTTTCGGTACGCTCTATATCATTAAAAGGGACTACAAGAACATCCTTTAATGCGTTTTCAGAAACGCCCCTATTTTCCGGAAGCACCTTGATATTATCCAAGGTTCCGGCCCGCTTAATGTTGGGGTCTACGCTGGCCTCAAAGACATCCGTTGTTCCATGATATCCCCCTTCGGTCTTTACGATTTTGGGTTTGCCGGTAAAGGCTCTGGAAATTCTTATGGCATGCATGTTTGCTTCGGTCCCTGAATTTGCAAAACGTACAAGGTCAATCCCCGGGAAACGACGAACAATAAGCTCTGCGAGAGTGGTTTGAAGCTGAAAAGGTGCTGCATAGGCCTGCCCTTTGGCCATTTGGTGGTACACCGCTTCCATGGTTGGCTTGTGTCCATGGCCATGTATCAAGGAAGTATAATTGTTCTGAAAATCCAGAAGCTTATTTCCATCTACATCATATAAGTAAGCCCCCTCACCTCTTTCTATATAATGAGGGTAAGGGTTGAAAAAAGTGGCAGTTCGTGTATCTCCGCCCGGCAGATAAAAAATAGCTTCTTCGTGAAGGAATTTTGATTTTTTTCGAGTGGAAAGATAAAGGTTTTTCAAGTGACTATCAAGCTCTTGATACTTCTTGGAATTTGGATATAGCATTTGCGGTACCTCCTCTGCATAAAATATCCGGCTATTCATAACACTAGCAATATATATGCCATATAGAATTTTGGTATTTTGCGTTGAAAATAACGGATTACAGGCACTGCGAACCAGAGATTTGATAACAAAAAGCGTTCACCTTTATTACAGGTGAACGCTTTTTGTTATCGTTTTTTTACATGCGATAATTCGAAGAGCCTTGCTACAGATTATACTTTTTCTTCTTTCTCATAAACTGGCTCTGCGCAATTCCCATTGCTTCGGCAGCCTTTCTCGTGCTCTTGTATTTCTCAAGGTAATTCTTGAAGAACTCCTTTTCTTGGTTTTCAAAGTACTCTTTGTATGAGAGGGGTTCTTGATTTACCAGAAAGGAGGGTTCTGGTGAATCCCCCACCGGATTATGAAAAAGCTCCAAGTAGACATCGTCTTGATTTATTGTGTTTGATTTAGAGTTGATAATCAAACGATGTACAACATTGTCAAGTTCGCGAATATTACCAGGCCAATTGTACTTTAATAAAAGCGCCAAAGCCTCGTTGGATATATTAACCTTCGATCGATACATTTCCCGATAGATCTTCATAAAGTGTTCGACCAACGGGAAAATATCAGAAGGTCGGTCTCTCAGTGGCGGAATGCTGATGATATATACGGCCAACCGATAGTATAAATCTTCTCTAAAGGCCCCTTCTTCAATAAGTCCTTTTAGACTTCTGTTAGAAGCCACCAGGACACGAACATCTGACTTGACCGGTGCTTCTCCACCAACGCGGTAGAACTCGCCATCCTGAAGAACCCTCAGAAGTTTCGCTTGCATGTCTAACGGAAGCTCACTTATTTCGTCAAGCAATAACGTGCCATTATTTGCCAGTTCAAAATATCCTTTTTTCCCATCTTTGTGGGCTCCGGTAAAGGCTCCAGGTTCATAGCCGAAAAACTCCGACTCCATAAGCGCCGACGAGATTGCAGCACAATTTATTTTTATAAAAGGCTGATATTTGCGATTACAATAAGAATGCAGTATACGGGCAAACCGTTCTTTGCCTACTCCTGTTTCTCCTAAAATTAATACGGGACACTCGTACTTAGCAACTTTCAGCACTTGTTCAACCAGTCCCTGTATGTTTTTGTCCTGAAACACCAATCCCATAGAACTGGATATCATTTGGTGATTTTCTAAAGAATCCATACTTACATCCGAATACGCGGCTGCTTCTTTTGAAGAATGGCTTTCCCCGGAAATACTGGTCATCAATGTAGATAACGCCTGTATTTTATCACCCCATTTTTCCAATAGAGAAACCATAAAGGCGTCGTAGTTTTCTGCATAACCATCCGCACAAAGCATTTGAAATTCTCTTTTGATTGCTTCAGCAAGGAACAATGCATAGTGATAATTGTTAAGCAAGGTAGAGGTGAAGATTACTCCTTTATTTTCAGTGCAAAGAACCGCAACGGATTCGGCGCCTAATACATCCGCACTGTTTATAGTCAAGGGAAACGGGGAATAGGCTGCGTCCAAAACAGCTGCAGTCGAAACGGGGTCAGCCAAATTCAGGGTATGGACATAATCAAATACTGTAAGTAGCAATTCTCTATATTGACTAAAATGTTTCTTGTCAGGGTCATTATTATTGTCTTGAAGAACGGCTATAAGTGTTCCTTTTTCTTCTAAAGACTCCCGGATGCTGGTGCCATATAGCATGGTTGTAACAGGATCACTTCCCAGCACGAGAACTTTTTTTACATCTTTTGAAAGGAGATTTGCATGATGAACCGAAGACGATTCTTCGAAAGCCAGCATCAATAGCTTGATGGGGAGATGCGATGGCTTCTTAACCATAGAAAAACGGTCAAATAATATGGCATGTCCCTCAACCTCCATGTGCCCATACACCAAATCAATTGAATTGATTTTATCGATTTTCAATGGGATGGTTGTGGCTGACGTGAGAATTAAAACTTCGTCTCCAACAGAAAAATTTGCTTTTTGTGAATGGCATTCACCTATTTCTTCAATAACCCCGCTCATCAAACCACCCGTTTCTGTGTAGGGGTTATGCAATTTCCCACGGTTATTTATAATAAGTAGCACATTTTCCTTGATGCGCTCCGAATTTCCTCCGCACTCGCTATATATCTGCTTATAGTTTGCACTTTCAAGATGAAGATCCGTAACACGGAGGAGCATTTCGTTAGATTCTATAGGCTGATTGGCGTTCAATTGCCAAGAGAAAATTGGCAACAAGTCTTTTCCGCCCAAGGATCTCCATGTGCCCAGATTTTTTAACATCTGTTTACTCCTTTGGTATCAAGGGTTATCAATCACATAAAAAGTATGTATATTCTACCATTATTAATAACCGCAATCAAATGTTTGGAGCGTAAGTGTCAAGCATGACGAAAAAGCTGATTTCAATAACAGCTTGAACCATTTCCGCAAATTTTACAGCAATTCTATCAATTTTTTCTTAACCACTAGAAATTCCGAAGACAATACCACTTCTCGACTCCGCGGCCTTTCCAGCTTAATTTCTTCAATATCCACAATCTCCGTCGGTGTTCCCCCCAGTACAATAACACGGTCTGACAGGAACACCGCTTCATCGATGTCATGGGTGATAAAAAGAATTGTTTTCTTCATATGCCCCAATACATAAAACAAGTAGTCTTGCATCTTGGATTTGGTGATGGCATCAAGGCTGCCAAAAGGTTCGTCCAACAGCATGATATCGTTGGGCAACATACTGGCCCGCATCAAGGAGGTTCGTTGCCTCATTCCTCCGGAAAGTTGGGCTGGATATTTGTTTTCATGGCCCTCCAACCCAAATACCGGCAACATTTTAATTATGTTTTCTCGAGCCGTTTTTTTGTCGACCCCTTGTATCTCCAAGGGTAGCGCCACATTAGTCAATACCGTCCGCCAAGGTAGCAGCAAATCCTTTTGATGCATGTATCCTACTTTCCCCGTAACTCCCAAAATCGATTGCCCATCAAGAGATATGGCCCCGGACAAGGGAAATTCAAGCCCTGCGATGACATTAAACAAAGTGCTTTTCCCACAGCCGCTTGGCCCGATAATAGACACAAATTCATTTTCTTTGACATGGAAAGAGATGTCTCTCAAAATTAGATCGTTTCCGTAATTCTTGAAGAGATTCTCAACTTCCAGCTTATTTGGGAAGGTATTCATTCGTAAAGGCTTCCTCTGCAATCAACTCGTGGGGAATCAACTCTTTTTCAAACATCCAGTCTGCATACGTCCTCCAAACCTCGACATCCATTTCACCCCACCTAGCGGCGTCTCCCTGGTACTCTCGGGCAAGGTATCGCTGAGATTCTATGGCAATTTCCCGGTCGATTTCAGGAGCATGCCTCAGCAAATGTTCAACTGCCCTATCCGGGTCTTCAACAGCGAATCCATACCCCTTTGATAGGGCCTTCATAAAACTTCGTACCAACTCCGGGTCCTCTTCCAAAAGTTTTTCACTGGCAATAATTACAGGAGTATATGAATCCAGCCTTGCATCCACATCCTGTAACTTAATGAAATTCAAAGAAACTCCTTTCACTTCTGCGGCAATCCCATCCCATCCGTAATAAATCCAGGTAAAGTCTACATGCTTGGAAACGGCAGCAAAAAAGTCCAGCGTACCTACGCTGACCATTTCCAGCTTGGAGAAATCTCCACCCGTTATTCCCATTAATCCCTTTATCATGGCTTCTTCCATGGGTGAATTCCAGCCACCGTACTTCTTTCCTTCGAAATCTTTGGGGGATAAAATTTGTTTTTCCGCCGGCGAAGCAAAGCCAGAGGTGTTGTGTTGAATGACGGCAGCAATCGCCTTTACGGGAAGCGGGACTTCTGCCGTCCTAGCATAGGTTACCTGTTCCTGGTAGCTCAAACCAAACTCTCCTTGTCCGGCAGCGATCAAGTCTGCACTGCCACCTTCTGTAGGTTGAATAATTTTCACATCCAGCCCCTCTTCTTCAAAGAACCCTTCTTCCAATGCTACATAAAGACCGGTATGGTTGGTATTCGGAACCCAGTCCAACACTACGGTAATTTTTTGCAAAGAAGCTTCCTCCTGTTGGCATCCAGCCATTATCAAAGCTGCGAATAACATCACAACCAATAACATCTTCATGAATCCTCTTCTCATCATTCCTGCTCCTTTTCTGCGTCATAATAACTCCAAGGTGTGGTGGCCCTTTGTACTGCTTCAATTCCTTTGAACAATACGATGGAGGTGATAGAGATCAATACAATAGCCGCAAACATTTTGTCGTAGGCAAAGGAATTTTTTACCCGCATCATATAGACCCCCAACCCTGCAGTGCCTCCCATCCATTCTCCGATAATGGCCCCCATAATGCTATAGGTAACCGCAATCTTCAGCCCTGAATAGAAGGGTACTAGCACCGCCGGAAACTGAGCCTTCAAAAAAAGTTGTTTCTTGTTGGCACCCATGGTCCGCATCATATTCAACAGCTCCGTATCGACTTCCGAAAGCCCTTCTGTAATGCTAACGGTAATAGGAAAAAAACAAACCAATGTCACCACCACAATTTTAGGCAGCAATCCAAAGCCAAACCACATAGCAAAAAGAGGAGCCAACACAATGACAGGAACGGTTTGGGAAAAAACCAGCAAGGGATAAACGGAACTCTTTATCACCGGAGACATGTTCATCATCACGGCAACGACTACCGCAAACACCGTGGCAAAAAGAATCCCTACCAATCCCTCCAACAAGGTAATTTTCAGATGTCCGATTAAAACCCCCATTTCTCCTATCAGTGCGGCGAAAATCGAGAGAGGTGAAGGAATGGAAAAGGAGTCAACAAAACCCCAACCTACCGCGGCTTGCCAAACGAACAGTAGGAGAAACACCGCCAACACGGGATATAATTTTTCTGATGTGCCCTTTTTCATTTTCCCGATTCTCCCCGGAAACTTTCTGCTTCGTAAAAAAAGTCTTTACCCCCCATGGAATAAAGACTTCTCAATCTGTATATCCCTACGTTGGCATTATCCAAATCAGGTTATAGGTCGAAACACCAATAGTTTCCTCTCAGCCAACTTCGCGTCAGCTCCCTCTTCTTGTCTCTAGTACTATATCCCTTCTAGCTCGGGTTGTCAAAGGTATTTTCCATCTCCTGAAATTTCCATCCCGTTTTTACATTCCCGCGGGGACTTAAGGCTCCATTAGTTTTGATTTTGCACCACATGGCCCAACCCGACTTGACGCACCTTCTCCATCTGAACGGCGCCTTGATTCACTAGGTATTCCATCAAAGAAACTCCGTTTTTTATGTCTCTTTGTAATGCCAGATGAGATAAGATGGCCACGTCTCCTCGATAGAAGGCCGCTTTGTTATCCTGATAATCCCCTTCTGTCAGCTTGATTTCTTCCGTTAGTAGATTCGGATTATCCCACTTAAAATCACCTTGACTATCATCGTAGCCCAGTGCTCTCAGGGCAAAAGTCAAAAACTGATACGTAGAAACTAACTGATTTGCTCCAAATTGATGATCGCTCATACCCTTTGTGAGACCATTGGCATAGGCATAGCCTACGTAGGAATTTGCCCAGGAATCCACATCGGCGAATGGGTGATTCCACTCTTTTGTCATCGCCTCTTCCTCTTTCCCAAGAAGGCGAACCAGCATGGTGATGGCCACCTGCCTGGTTGGGGCGGTCATCAAGTCATAGATGGGTTGTCCCATTTCGTCGGTTCCCGTTCCTTTAAAAAGTCCCAATGTATATAGTTCTTCCGCCGCTCGTTCCATTCTCCCGCCGGCTGTTCCTCCCATCCCATCACCGGATTCCGGTCCTCCGGGAGAACCCTCCCGTGTGGAATAAAATCCATCTCCCAGTCGGCTGCCATGAATCGTCACATCCTCTCCCCGGTCCGAATTGATTTGCCCATGATTCCAGACATCTCCATGCACCATCATCCGACACCCGTTCCGTATGGTCAAGGTCCCATGGTTCACAAGTTCTCCCCGTATGGTCAGGTCATAATAATCCATCATCATTACATGTACACCTTCCGGTATTTCCAAACGGTCCAAGGTTAAGTTGCCGGATATATAAAAATCTCCTTGGTTCGCTACCAAGCCATTCTTAATGAATATCCCCCCCTGTAAGTTGATTTGGTTTTCTCCCACAAGAGTTCCGTTCACGATTAAAGCACCCTTTTCCGTAACGGTCATGCCAGCCCCCGGCGCAAATGTTAAATCGTCGATTGCCAACATACTATTGAGAGAAGTGCTACCTGTAGCAACTCCATTTTCAATCCGGATTCCCCCACTTTTAAAAGGATTGTTAATTCGTTTTACCGCTCCGATATTATCCACAACAACGCCGTTTTCCAGCCAGATTTCTCCGAACCTCCCCGAAAGAGTGCCTCCGTTTATGGTAGTAGATCCTTGGGTACGGATGGCGCTAGCCGCAAGTCCCGTATATTTACCTCCATTAATAATAAGCTGCCCGTCATTTTCTATAGCACAATATCCCCCTATAATGGAACCTTGCCCATTTATGGTTAAAGTTCCTGTCTGTCGGATGGGCGATCCGTCCTTTTCATTGGAACGATTGGTGTACACATACTGGATGGTATAGCCATTTAAATTCAACACGTGGTTCCCACCCGGAATCACAATGGCATCTTCTCCGTAAGCGGCTGGTGCAAAGGTAATATTTGCCCCCAGCTTCACATGACTTCCCACTGGATTTTCCATCACCTGCTTTAATTCTTCCGGAGTGGTAACAATGGTTTCGCTAATTTCCGCGCCATAGACAACCGATGTTTGCACGGCGAAAGACATTGTTACCCATCCTAGCCCAAGAAGAAGGGCCAGTACCATACTTCTCCACATTTTCTTTGGATGCCCCATTTGAATTTCACTCCTTCTTAAACTCTTCTTTCAGAATTTGTAATAACCAATAAATCTTGTCTTTATTATATCAAATTGTGCCCCTTCGGGAAATATATACGAATTCGGCTACCGAATAAAATAGGGTCAGGTACCTCCCCAATGTGATAGGTACCCGACCCCAAACTCTGGCTTTACTTTTTCGCTTTTATTACAGTTCTTTCACAGTCGTCTCCAAGGTAATGCCTAGCTCTTTGGCATATTTAAAATAAGTCTCTACCTGTTCCATGGAAAGCATGTCGGAAGAGATGAGTCCTCTTTGGTCAAACTGGTCATTTAAGAACAATTTGGAGAACAAGAATCCACCCTGCCCTGTTAAGTACATTTCCGCTGTAATTCCGGCCAATTCAAAGGATTCCACCAGCCCCGGGGCATTCACATGAGTTTCTACCAAGATGTCCTTTCCACCTTTCTTGCCGTAGGCTTCGATTACCATACATCCGGTATCCGACACCAATCCTTCTTTTATAATTTCTTCAATCTCTTCCCGGAATTTGGGAGCGGGAGGCAAGTGCTTCAACACCACATCGAAAGGTGCTACTTCCACATCCCCCACCATTTCTTTTTGATGGGCCAAAAGTCCTGCTCGGTAAAGGGGTTTTGCAAAGTCTACCCCAGGTCCGGCATATTTAAAATACGCATTCTTAAGCCCTTTAAAATATTTTTCCGCATTGAAGCTATAATGGATGGGTTCATCATGGCAATGCTCCACAAATGTGATTTCCTTCTCCATCCCTTCATACTGTCTGGTAATGGGGTGTTCAAAAGCCTCCAAGCGAACCAATTGGCCGTTTTCAAAAGCATACCCCTTTTCCGACATGTCGTGAAGCGCCGTAACAGGGGACCACCAGAATGGCAAGAATCGCTTGGCTTCCACTCCTTCCCATACGATATTATAAATGGTTTCACAAGTATCTAAGTATCTCATGGCATCCCGAGTGGCGGCACAAATTAAGCCGGGTGCTGAGCCGGTCCCCACCAACGCCAATTTCCCGATGGCTTCAAATTTAGGTCCATACACTTCATACTGAATTCGAATACTCTCCACCCAGTCCTCATGAAGAGCAGTGGTAGCCGCATAGTCTTGATAATGGGCTTTTACCTCCAAGGCTGCTTCCAGTACATTTTGCGTGCATTCCAGGGGAAGCCCGTTTAGGATTAAATCCACCCCTTCTGCCACTTTCACAATGCTGTTCTTGTCGTGAGCATCCACGGTAGTCCCTCTGGCCTTCCTCAAGGTTTTCGCCAGATTTTCTACCGCAACCGCGTCGATATCTGCACAAACAATTTCCTCTACGTTGGGTTCCAAATCCAATTTTTTGGCAGCTGCCGAACCTTGAGCTCCTACACCCAACACCAGCACTTTTTTCAATTTCATAATTTCAACCTCATTTCTTCCGTTCCTACCGGCAAAGAGAGTCCTTCACCGGCTTATATTTCAGCCATTAACTATAACGTCTCTGGTTGCTTTCGTTCCCACCTTCCTTCTTGTGAATTGACCCCTTAAGAAAAACTTTATAGACACCAAGGGGAAAAGTCAACACGCGGAAGAGATTCAAACTCTATATAAAAGAAAAACCCTCACTATTTGCAAGGGTTTTTTAATAGTCAGGTTTTTTCAAACTGACAATCATTTTTGAAGAACAAGATTGTTCTACTATGTCAATGGATAAGTTCTTTTATCCGTTTTTGACAGCTCCCCACGACTAAAGGCGGGGGATTCCTCTTTCAACCACTGTTGC
>CAZAZF010000025.1:0-18677 GCA_964489555.1 uncultured Oscillospiraceae bacterium
CGACCCCGAACCGACCCCTTAGAACCGTCAAATAAAAAGAACCGGAGAAAGAATCTCCGGTTCTTTCAAAGTGGTGGACCTAAGGAGGATCGAACTCCTGACCTCTTGACTGCCAGTCAAGCGCGCTCCCAGCTGCGCCATAGGCCCACGGTTATGAAGTCGTTTTGCGACTATTTGATATTACAATAAATTGTGGACCATTTCAAGTCCTTTTTGTTCTTTGTTGTCCTCTCTTGAGAGGGGGGAACAATGGCCGCTGGAACAGGGAAGAGGGCTAATCCTCCCATTGGAACATGTTCTGGTTGAGGCTGTCTACATTATATATAAAGATTACCACATCCGGCCGATAGTCCTTGGCATACTGAGAAATAGAGCCTTTATATAATCTGGGGTCCAGTGCACGGACCTCATGAACACCTAAGGATAGGAAAGAATATACCGGCACGCCGAAAGAATCTTTGATGATGAGAATCTTGCCTTCGGGCAGCTTATGGTTGATGAACACCAGCTCTTCATTATCTCCATGATAGGCAGCATAGCGGTTAGCGGTCATTTTCGGATCTTCCAGATACTCTTTCACTAAAACGGCATCTTCAAAAGAGCCCCTAGACTGTGTGGTGACACCGTAATCCGTTTCCCAGAGTTGAATATCCGTTTCAAACCGGGGGACTACTAATGTGAACCGATCTACCCCGCCATAAATCTTGCCAACCCTTCTTCCCATGGAGCCAATAAAGGAGTTTTCCTGGGTGGTCATTTGGAATTGGTCTTCTGAAAAGGTGGCGGGGTCAATGGGCACAGTGTATTCATCTGCCAGAGTCTTGGCGATGGTTTCTGTGGCCTTCAGCGCTGCGGGAATGGTCCAATGGTGGTCCGTATTGAAGAACAAGTCTTGTTGAGAAATTCCCTGCTGGCGATACTCGCGGAAAGATATCCGGAGATCCAGAACAGACAAGCCTTGCTGTTCCAACATGGCAAGGAAGCTGTCTGCATTTTCATCCCCGTAATCAAAGGTAATAGGAGTGATTTCGGTCTCGTCCAACAGGCGGAAGGGTGCTTGAACCCAGAGGAATGGAATTTTCTCCTGTTCTAAGGTTTCCTTCAGGGCAACGATTTTATTCGCCGGTTCCGTCAAATCTCTTTCATTAATTTGGTAGGTAATCTGCCCGTGGTCAGTCAGGAACAAGTAACTGTAGTTGGGGTCCGGTATGGTGCGTTTCCCCATGGCCTTCTGGGTGGCACCATATAGTTCGATGAAGCCTTCATATCCCGGGGCTTCTCCTACTAGCAAATCATCAAATATTTGGACGGCCTGCTCCACTCTTTCTAGAAGAGGCGTTCCTTCCGGTACGGTATTTCGGTAAGTGGTAAGAAACTCCCGAGGAAAGCTAGAGGCCAATAGAAACAACAAAAGCAGACCGACGATGGCGGTAAACAGAATGGCGGTTAATTTTTGTTCTATATGGTTTTCCGGGCTTCCGCTTTTCTTTGGCCTCATGAAGCTCTCTCCTTAGAAATTAAAATAAATAAATGGATTGTGGGCCCCCTTTACCAAATAGGAAAGGGAGACAAGCAGCACCAGTAGCAATAAGGTGGTATATATGGGTGCGGGTACTCTTTGGAAACGCTCGCCAAGGGGCACGCTGAATAAAAATCCTGCGAAAAATATCCAGAGATATTCTTTAATCCAGGCCAGGGTACGTATGTCCGACAGAGGCTCTGAACCTGCCCCGGACATGAGATTCAAGTAGTGAATGGCATCCCCTATGGTTTGGGAACGGAAAAGAACCCAGCCGATTATCACCAGAAGCAATAGATACACATGCTTTACCACCGAAATCAACCAGCGAGACAGGAGGCTGTTCCCCAGTGGTTTGAAGTATACCTTTTTCTCGAAGTTCAAAGCCTTTTCTAGGATAATGAAAAAGCACCAGAGGAAACCCCAGCAAACAAAGGTCCAGTTGGCGCCATGCCAAAATCCCGTCAGCAACCATACAATAAATAGGTTGAAAAAGGTCCGGCCCTTCCCGGAGCGGCTGCCGCCCAAGGGAATATACACATAGTCTCGAAACCAGGTTCCTAGGGATATGTGCCAACGTCTCCAAAACTCGGATGCCGAACGGGAGATATAGGGGTAATTGAAGTTCTCGGGAAATTTGAATCCAAACATACGACCTAATCCGATGGCCATATCGGAATATCCGGAGAAATCAAAAAATATCTGGAAAGTATAGGCCAAAGCTCCCAGCCAAGCCAGTGCTGTGGTGCCGTTGCCTTCACCAACGATGCGGAAGCAATGGTCTGCTACGATGGCCATGTTATTGGCGATGAGGATTTTCTTGCCCAAGCCCATGAGAAAACGGCAGACTCCCTCCGAAAACAATTCCATAGATTCCACCCGGTGCTGGATTTGATGAGCCACCGTCTGGTATCGGATAATGGGACCTGCAATCAGCTGAGGGAAGAAAGATATGTATAGACCTACATGGAGTAAATCCTTTTGGGCCTCCGCTTTGTTTCGATAAATATCCAGCACATAGGAAATGGCTTGAAAGGTGAAGAAACTGATTCCAATGGGCAGGATAATTTCCCGGGTGGTCCAGTTGGCGTGAAACAAGAGGTTGATATTCGCCACGGTGAACATGAAATACTTGAAAATAAATAGAATTCCCAAGTTCACAGCCAGCATGGCAACGATAATCCAAGGCTTCTTTCGGGTTTGTACCAAAAGACCAAAGAAGTAGTTGGCTACGATAGATCCCATCATCACAAAGACGAACCAAGGTTCTCCCCAGGCATAGAAAAAAAGACTGGCCCCAAAAAGAAAATAGTTTTGCAGCCTTCGGTGGTGCCGCAAAAGTATGTAGTAGACCAGTAGGGTCAGAGGGAGAAAACATATGAGGAATGTAAGGGATGAAAATAGCATACAGGCTGCCTCTTTATTTCCCGTGAAATGGGGGGATTCTTTGTCGCTCACATTATACCATTCTCCCAAGGAGGTCACCATCCCTTCCTGTATTATTCCGCGTATATTTCATGTTTTATTTTGTCTTTACCCGCAGTTTTGGTTGCATTTCTCTGAAATGGGGTATACAATGGCCATGACATCAAGGAACTGCGGGCAACCTTCCCGCAGTTTTAAATTGGAAAAAGAGAATAGTGAAGAGTAAGGGAACGAAAGAGGCCATGAAGTACAAGGTGACTCGGAAACAAAATAATAGTAGTATGTGCGCCGTTTGCGGCCTAGACAATCCTTTTGGAATCCATGGCCGGTTTTATGAAACCCACACGGGGGAAGTCATAGGACTTTTTCGCGCCAAGGAGCATCATCAGAGCTTTCCGGAGCGGGTTCACGGCGGAATCGTTTCTGCCATGTTGGACGAGGTGATGAGCCGGGTCCTTAATGTGGAGTTTCCGGAAGAGTGGTCCGTGACGGTGGATTTACGAATTCGATTTAAGAAACCGGTGCCTTTGGAGACCGACTTGAAAGCATTGGGGCGCATTACCCGTATTAATAGGAAGATTTTTGAAACCACAGGGGAAATTTACCTGCCGGACGGTAGTGTGGCAGCAGAAGGTTGGGGGAAATTCTTTCGAGGGATACCCAAGGAATTGGAAGCCTTTGAAGGCAGTGAAACCTATCTGGAAGGATGGCAGGTGGTGGATCACCGGGAAGACCCGGAGGAAATTGAAATATAGGGGAATTTCCTTGACAACAAGACTTCTCCGTTATAATATAATTAAGCGACTTTATGCGATGAATTCCATTTTAGTCCCATTTTTAGTGGAAACATGAAGTATAGATCAGTTATTAGGAGGTAACATCGATGGCAGTAGGGGCAAGAGTGCGAGTGACTCTGGCATGTCAAGAATGCAAACAGAGAAACTACACTAGCATGAAAAACAAAAAGAACGATCCGGACCGAATCGAAATGATGAAGTATTGCAAATTCTGCAAGGATCATACGCTTCACAAGGAAACCAAATAAGGAGTAATTCGAATGGCTAAGGAAAACAAGCTGGAGGCCAAAGCTCCCGCTAAAAAGAAACCGGTTCGTCCCAAGAGAGAACGGCCCAGTATTAGAGAATACTTCAAAGGCATCCGAACCGAAGTAAAGAAAGTGGTATGGCCCACTCGAAAAGAGTTGGGTACATTTACTGTAGTGGTAATTTTAACCTGTACTTTTTTTGCGTTGGCATTCTGGGGAATCGACTCCGGCGTCCTGGCGATGCTGAAGGGAATTCTCGGCATTAGTATGTAAGGAAAAGGAAACTCATGGCCGAACAAGAAAAAGATTTATCCTTTGATGTGGTTGAAGAAGGGGTTAGTGGCGTTCGCGCCATAAGAGAGCCCATGTGGTATGTAGTTCATACCTATTCCGGTCACGAAAACAAGGTCAAAGTGAATATTGAAAAGTTGGTAGAGAACCGGGGAATGCAGGATTTGGTTCTTAGCGTTGTGGTTCCCACAGAAGATGTGGTGGAGATGAAAAATGGCCAACGAAAAATCAAAACCCGCAAAATGTTTCCCGGGTATGTTTTGGTGAAAATGATTGTTACCAACGAGTCCTGGTATCTAGTGCGAAACACCCAGGGAGTAACGGGGTTTGTAGGCCATGGTTCGGAACCGGTGCCGCTTACTTTGGAAGAAGTTCGGCGAATGGGGATTGAAAAGATTATCATAGACATGGATATCAAGATAGGGGATTCTGTGAAGGTCATCAACGGCCCCTTTGAAGGTTTCATGGGCATTGTTTCCAACTTTGACGAAGAAAAACAGGTAATGAAGGTAATGATTAGTATGTTTGGACGTGATACATTAGTGGAATTGGAATACGCTCAAATCGACAAATTGTAGGGATAGGGTGGTCAGAAGACTCCCATCTAAAGCAAAGATTCCAGCGATAATATTATAAAGGAAGGGAAAACCCCTAGTCCCCGCCAGGCGGGAGAAAGGAGAAGAGAGGAATGGCAAAAAAAGTTGAAGGCTATATCAAATTGCAGATTCCCGCAGGAGGAGCCACCCCGGCACCACCCGTTGGACCGGCGTTGGGTCAAAAAAGCGTAAACATCATGGACTTTTGTAAACAGTTCAACGCAAAGACCCAGGATCAACAGGGAATGATTATCCCCGTGGTAATCACCGTGTATGCGGATCGTTCTTTCAGTTTTGTCTGCAAGACACCACCGGCAGCGGTGCTGATTAAGAAGGCGGCTGGTTTAAGCAAGGCTTCCGGAGAACCCAACAAAAATAAGATTGGTACCATTACGTTGGATCAAGCGCAGGAAATCGCCAAAACCAAAATGCCGGATTTGAATGCGGCTAATCTGGAGACGGCTACCGAAATGATTAAAGGCACGGCCAGAAGTATGGGAGTTATTGTGAAAGAGTAAGATGTGGGAGACTTTTTAAGAAGTCGATTGCACCACAAGGAGGTATGAAATGCCAAAGAGAGGCAAAAAGTATCGAGAAGCATTAGCTAACTTCGATGCACAAAAGCAGTACGATGCCAAAGAAGCCATGGAAATCCTGGTGAAAATGGGCACAGCAAAATTCGACGAGACCGTAGAAGCCCACATTAAGCTGGGTGTAGACGGAAGACATGCGGACCAGCAGGTTCGTGGTGCCATCGTTCTTCCTCATGGAACGGGTAAAACCAAAAGAGTGTTGGTATTTGCCAAGGGTCCCAAGGCGCAAGAAGCAGAGGCTGCTGGTGCAGACTTTGTAGGAGCGGAAGAGTTGGCCGAAAAGATTCAAAAAGAAAACTGGTTCGATTTCGATGTAGTGGTAGCCACTCCAGATATGATGGGTGTAGTTGGCAAGCTGGGTAAAGTATTAGGACCCAAAGGCATGATGCCCAACCCCAAATCCGGAACGGTAACCATGGATATCGGAAAAGCCATGGAAGAGATCAAAGCGGGTAAAGTGGAGTATCGTTTGGATAAGACCAACATCGTCCACACACCGGTAGGAAAGGTTTCTTTCGGACCGGAAAAACTGGCAGACAACTTCAATGCGCTATTGGAAGCGGTCATCAAGGCAAAGCCGGCCGCCGCCAAAGGACAGTATTTGAGATCTGTTACTCTGGCAACCACCATGAGTCCCGGAGTGAAGGTGAATCCTCAGAGAATCCAAGGATAAACCCGGGGATTACCAATTAAACAAAGAAAACAAACCGTAGACAGCGGGTGCGTAACAGCTTAATTTCCCGCCGAGGTACAATATAAAATATTGGCCTCGCTTGTCTGGTGACAGGCGAGGCATTTTATAGGGTACCATGCTGACTCTTGTTTCTTTCGTCAGGAAAGAGCAAAGAAAGGAGACCAAATATGTCAGAAACAGCAAAAAACCAAAAGCAAATCATTGTGGATGAAATCAAGGAAAAGTTTTCCAAGTCTAAATCCGCAGTGGTAGTAGACTATCTGGGCATCAGCGTTTCTCAGGCAGATGCCATGAGAAAAAAGCTTCGAGAAGCAGATGTTGACTACACCGTATACAAGAACACTTTGGTGAAACGAGCCATCGAAGGAACCGAGTTTGCTTCCATGGCAGAGGTGTTGGATGGACCTAGCGCATTTGCATTCAGCTATGAGGATGCCACCACCCCGGCCCGTGTAATCAATGAATCCATCAAAGAATACAAGAAAATGGCGTTCAAGGGCGGATTCGTAGAAGGCGTGTATTATGACGCAGCTGGAATGACAGCCGTTGCTTCCATTCCGGGTCGCGAGGTGCTGATTGCCAAATTCCTGGGCAGTATCCAATCCCCGGTAAGCAAACTGGTTCGTACCTTCCAGGCCGTTGCCGATGCCAAAACAGAGTAAGAAATCATGGAGTAATCAATAAGAGATAACCGTATAAAAATAAAGGAGAATAAAAATGAACAAAGAGCAAATCATCGAAGCCATTAAAGGCATGACCGTATTAGAGTTAAATGAGCTTGTAAAAGCTTGTGAAGAAGAGTTTGGCGTATCTGCAGCTGCTCCTGTAGCAGTAGCTGGTGCGGGTGGAAATGGCGCAGCAGAAGTGGAAGAGCAAACAGAATTCACCGTAGTATTGATGGGCGCCGGTGCTGAAAAAATCAAGGTAATCAAAGTAGTCAGAGAGCTAACCGGATTGGGTCTGAAGGAAGCCAAGGACTTGGTAGATGGAGCTCCCCAGAACGTAAAAGAAGGCATCGAAAAGGCAGAAGCAGAAGCCATCAAAGCACAGCTGGAAGAAGTAGGCGCTGCAGTAGAACTGAAATAAGCCGGCTAGTGAAATTTCGGCCTTTGGCAATTCGCCCAAGGCCGATTTGTTTTTCTGAGAAAGGAGCCATTCGGTTATGAAAAAGATCCTTATCAGCGGATGTTTGTATGGTGATGTAGTGCGATATGACGGGAACAAGGTGGACTGGGCTCCTCCGCTTTTTCGAAAGTGGAAAGAGGAGGGAAGACTGGTTCCTGTTTGTCCCGAAGTATTTGGTGGCTTGCCTGTGCCCCGTTCCGACTGTCAAAGAGTGGGTGAATTGGTGAAAACCCGATTGGGAGAAGATGTCACAGAGGCATTCAGAAGAGGTGCGGAGGAAGCGGTTCGATTGGCAAAAGAGTATGAGGTGGCTTTTGCCATCATGAAGGAGCGAAGTCCTTCTTGCGGATCTTCCATCGTTTATGACGGAAGCTTTTCCGGAAACAAGATTCCCGGTGAAGGTTTGGCTGTCCAACATCTGCGGGAAGCCGGGTTTTCTGTGTATAATGAGGACCAATTGGAACAAGCAATCCAAGAAAATGCCTTGGTGTAGCTCAAAAAACGCCTTGACATCTTGACGAGTTTGTAATATCATAGTACATTGCCATGAAAAGTAGTTTCTTGAATTTTTAAGGAGTGATGAAAATGCCGAAACCCGTTGAATTTGGTCGAAGAACTCGTATGAGTTATTCAAAAATTAACGAAGTTGCGGAGATGCCGAACCTTATTGAAATCCAGAGAGAATCGTACGATTGGTTCATAAATGAAGGATTAAAAGAGGTGTTTGAGGATATTTCCCCAATCAAAGATTACGCAGGAAATCTGGTGCTGGAATTTATCGACTATTCGCTGAATGACCCGCCCAAGTACGAACAGGAAGAGTGCAAAGAAAGAGATGTAACTTATGCGGCTCCACTGAAAGTCAAGGTTCGTCTGGTAAACAAAGAGACCGGGGAAGTCAAAGAGCAAGAGGTCTTCATGGGGGATTTCCCATTGATGACTGAAAAAGGCACCTTTATATATAACGGCGCCGAGCGGGTTGTGGTAACCCAATTGGTCCGAAGTCCCGGCCCATATTATGTAATGGCTGTGGACAAATCCAATAAGAAATTGTTTTCCACTACGGTAATCCCCAATCGGGGAGCCTGGTTGGAGTACGAAACGGATTCCAACGAAGTGATTTCCGTACGGGTGGACCGAACCCGTAAGCAACCGGCCACCACCTTGCTTCGTGCATTGGGTATTGGAACGGATCAGGAAATTATCGACATCTTCGGGGAAGATCCCCGACTGATGAAAACCCTGGAAAAAGACACTACCGAGACCCATGAAGAAGGATTAAAAGAGATTTATCGAAAACAAAGGCCGGGAGAGCCCCCCACTGTGGAGAGTGCCCGATCTTTGTTGGAGTCTTTATTTTTTGACCCCAAGAGATATGATTTGGCAAAAGTGGGCCGTTATAAATACAATAAAAAACTGGGACTTTCCAACCGGATTATCGGTTGCAAAGTTGCAGAGGATGTGTTTGATCCCAATACCGGAGAAGTGCTGGCTTCCAATGGAGACCTTATCACCCGTGAACTGGGTTTTGCCATCCAGAACGCTGGTGTGAAATCTGTGTGGGTCCGGGGGAAACAGGATGAAGAGCAGAAGACCAAGGTAATCGGCAATCATTTTGTGGAACTGAAGAAACATGTAAAACTGGGCGCTGATGAAGGGAAACTGCCCTCCAAAGTCTACTATCCGGTGTTGAAAGAGATCTTGGATGGCACCAAGAAAAAAGATTTATTCGAGGCGTTGTGGGCGAGAAAAAACGAGCTTTCGCCCAAGCATATCATCATCGATGATATCATTGCCTCCCTTTCTTATGTGCTGAACTTAAATTATGGGGTAGGTAATGTGGATGACATTGACCATTTGGGCAACCGTCGTCTTCGAACCGTGGGTGAACTGCTTCAAAACCAGTTCCGAATTGGACTGGCTCGTATGGAGCGTGTGGTCAAAGAGCGTATGACCATTCAGGACATTGAAGTGACCACGCCCCAGGCCTTGATGAACATCCGTCCGGTAACGGCGGCCATCAAAGAGTTTTTCGGGTCTTCCCAACTATCCCAGTTTATGGATCAAACCAATCCCTTGGCGGAGTTGACTCATAAGAGAAGACTTTCGGCCTTGGGTCCCGGTGGCTTGTCGCGAGAGAGAGCCGGATTTGAAGTGCGTGACGTACACTATTCCCACTATGGCAGAATGTGTCCCATTGAAACGCCGGAAGGTCCCAACATTGGACTTATCGGTTCATTGACTACATATGGGAGAGTGAATGAATATGGATTTATCGAAACTCCCTACCGTTTGGTAGAAAAAGGAACCGGACGGGTGACCAATAAAATTGAATATCTGACGGCCGATGAAGAAGAAATGTTGATTATCGCTCAAGCCAATGAACCCTTGGATTCCAAAGGGTATTTTGTCAATTTCAAAGTAGCTTCTCGAGGAGCCGGTGGAGAAATCGACCTGGTGGCCAGAGAAAACATTGATTATATGGACGTATCTCCCAAGCAGGTAGTTTCAGTAGCAACCGCTATGATTCCCTTCCTGGAGAATGACGATGCCAACCGGGCCTTGATGGGTTCCAACATGCAGAGGCAGGCAGTACCATTGATGATTACCGAGACGCCCATCGTAGCCACCGGTATGGAATACAAGGCAGCTTGTGACTCCGGTGTAGTGATTCTGGCAAAAAACAGCGGCCGGGTAAAATATGTAGACGCTAAGCGAATCGTAATTAAACGAGACGACGGGCAGGGGGAAGATGAGTACACCATGCTGAAGTTTAAACGCAGCAACCAAGGAACCTCCATTAACCAAAAACCTATCGTTTTCACGGGAGAAAAAATTGAAGCCGGCGAAGTGATTGCCGATGGTCCCTCCACAGACTGTGGGGAAATTGCTTTGGGCAAAAACCTCCTGGTGGGGTTCATGACCTGGGAGGGTTACAATTACGAAGATGCGATCGTTCTCAATGAAAAGCTGATTATGAACGATACCTTGTCTTCCATTCATATTGAAGAATATGAATCGGAAGCCAGAGATACCAAGCTGGGGCCGGAGGAAATCACCCGAGACATTCCCAATGTATCCGAGGATGCATTGAAGGATTTGGACGAAGAGGGAATTGTTCGCATTGGAGCGGAAGTAACCTCCTCGGACATCCTAGTGGGCAAGGTGACCCCCAAGGGGGAAACGGAACTGACAGCGGAAGAACGATTGCTGCGGGCTATTTTTGGTGAAAAAGCCAGAGAGGTTCGGGACACCTCTCTCAGAGTGCCTCACGGAGAAACGGGAATCGTGGTTGATGTTCGAATTTTTTCTAGAGAAAATGGAGATGAACTGCCACCGGGAGTCAATAAACTGGTCCGCTGTTATGTGGCTACCAAGAGAAAAATTTCCGTAGGAGATAAAATGGCAGGACGCCATGGCAACAAAGGGGTCATTTCCAGGATTCTTCCGGAAGAGGACATGCCGTTTATGGAAGATGGCCGTTCTCTTGAAGTCATGTTGAATCCTTTGGGTGTTCCATCACGAATGAATGTAGGACAAGTGTTGGAGGTCCATTTGGGATTGGTATCCAAGTATCGGGATTGGTATATTTCCACCCCGGTATTTGACGGGGCCAGCGAGATGGACATTCTGGACCTGATGATTGAGTCCGGCTTCCCCGAAAGCGGAAAAGTGGGCCTCAGAGATGGCCGTACCGGAGAGTATTTTGATAACCCGGTCACCGTGGGTTACATGTATATGTTGAAATTGCACCACCTGGTAGATGATAAAATCCATGCCCGAAGTACGGGACCTTATTCCTTGGTAACCCAACAGCCCTTGGGTGGAAAAGCCCAATTTGGTGGCCAGCGATTTGGAGAAATGGAAGTATGGGCCCTGGAAGCCTATGGGGCCGCCTATACTTTACAAGAAATACTCACGGTAAAATCTGACGATATCGTAGGCCGGGTGAAAACATACGAATCCATTGTGAAAGGGGAAAACATCCCCGAACCCGGCATTCCGGAATCCTTCAAGGTTTTAATCAAGGAAATGCAATCCTTGGGTTTGGATGTTCGCGTCCTTTCGGATGACGATCGGGAAATTGAAATTAAAGAAAGCGTCGAGCTGGAAGGCATCGCTCGATATGAAGGGGACCTGAATTTTGTGCCGGATCCGGAGGAAGAAGAGGTGGATGATCTCCCCGGGATTACGGATGACCACGAGGAAGACATAGAGGACGAGGAAGACGAGTTAGTGGATGAAGAGTAAGGAAAGGGGAGATACTCCTTGAGCGAACAAAACAACGCAAACTATGAATTAAATAATTTTGAATCCTTGCAGATCGGGTTGGCCTCGACGGAAAAGATAATGAGCTGGTCTCACGGAGAAGTTACCAAGCCGGAAACCATCAATTACCGAACCTTAAAGCCGGAAAAGGATGGGTTATTCTGCGAAAAAATATTTGGTCCCACCAAGGATTGGGAATGTCATTGCGGGAAGTACAAAAGAATCCGCTACAAGGGGATTATTTGTGATCGCTGCGGTGTTGAAGTGACCAAAGCAAAGGTGCGTCGGGAACGAATGGGACACATCAATTTGGCGGCACCAGTTTCTCACATCTGGTATTTCAAAGGGATTCCGTCTCGAATGGGTCTCATATTGGATATGTCTCCAAGAAATCTGGAGAGGATTTTGTACTTTGCGTCTTATGTGGTGTTGGATCCCGGCACTTCCGGGTTTGAGTACAAGGAAGTCCTTAGTGAGCAACAATACCGGGAAGCAAAAAACGATCCGCAGATTGCTTTTCGTGCGGCCATGGGAGCGCAAGCGGTACGAGAGCTTTTGGCCAACATCGACTTGGAGGAGTTAAGCAAGGAGATGAGGGAAAAGTTAAAGGACGCCACGGGACAAAAGAAAGTTCGGATTGTCCGTCGTCTGGAAGTGGTGGAGGCTTTGCGTCTTTCCAACAATAAGCCGGAGTGGATGGTGTTGGAGGTTATTCCCGTCATTCCGCCGGACCTGCGTCCAATGGTTCAACTGGATGGTGGCCGATTTGCCACTTCCGATTTGAATGATTTGTATAGAAGAGTGATCAATCGAAATAATCGATTGAACAAATTACTGGAGCTGGGAGCCCCGGACATTATCGTGCGAAATGAGAAACGCATGTTGCAGGAATCGGTTGATGCCCTCATCGACAATGGTCGTAGGGGTCGTCCCGTAACAGGGCCGGGATCCCGTCCTTTGAAATCCCTTTCGGATATGCTGAAAGGAAAACAAGGTCGGTTCCGTCAAAACCTGTTGGGGAAAAGAGTGGACTATTCCGGGCGAAGCGTTATCGTAGTAGGACCGGAGTTGAAATTCTACCAGTGCGGTCTTCCCAAGAAAATGGCTTTGGAATTATTTAAACCTTTCATCATGAAACGGCTGGTGGAAGATGGAATGGCTCATAATATCAAGAGTGCGAAGCGTATGGTGGATAAGGTGCGCGCCGAGGTTTGGGATGTGTTGGATGAGATTATTCAAGAGCACCCGGTTCTTCTGAATCGGGCTCCTACCTTGCATCGATTGGGAATTCAAGCTTTTGAACCGGTATTGGTAGAAGGAAAAGCCATCAAACTGCATCCCTTGGTTTGTACTGCTTATAACGCAGACTTTGATGGGGACCAGATGGCGGTTCATCTTCCTCTTTCGGTGGAAGCCCAGGCGGAAGCTCGTTTCTTGATGCTTTCGGTGAACAACATCCTGGCACCAAAGGACGGTTCTCCTATTACCACGCCCACTCAAGATATGATTTTGGGTACTTACTACCTTACCCATCCGGGAGTAGAAGAACGAAACACCCCGGAAGAAAAAGGAGACGGCAAGGTGTTCACAGACATCGACGAAATGTTGATGGCTTACCACAATCATGTGGTGGGGCTTCATGCCAGGGTCAAAGTGCGCCGTTTCGCAGGACCGGAGGATTCCCGGGGCAAACTGGTGGAATCCACGGTAGGGCGGTTTATTTTTAATATGGGGTTGCCTCAGAATTTGGGGTATGTAGATCGAAAAAAAGACCCCTATTCTTTGGAAATCGATTTCCTCTGCAAGAAGAAGGAGTTGGGCCAGATTATTGAAAACTGCTACCGAATTCATGGGAATACGGGAACGGCTATCATGTTGGATTATATTAAAGATACGGGATTCCATTATTCCACCATTGGAGCCATTACCATCAGTATTTCCGATATGGAAATTCCCAAAAACAAGTTTGATATCATTGACGAGTCGGAGAAACAAGTAGAAAAATATGAAGAAGCCTATCGAAAGGGTTTGGTCAGCAATCAGGAAAGATACCAGAAGGTAATCGAAATTTGGAACAGAACCACCGACGATGTGGCGGATGCCCTAATGAATTCCCTGGGGACCATGAACAACCTTTACATTATGGCTCATTCCGGCGCCAGAGGCTCAAAGAACCAAATTCGTCAGATTGGCGGTATGCGTGGGTTGATGGCCAATGCGGTGGGAAAAACCATTGAAATTCCTATTAAAGCTAATTTCCGGGAAGGGTTGTCGGTATTGGAATATTTTATTTCCACCAACGGTGCTCGAAAAGGGCTGGCGGATACCGCTCTTCGAACAGCGGATTCCGGGTACTTAACTCGACGTTTGGTAGATGTATCCCACAATGTAATCGTTCGGGAGACCGATTGCGGCACCGATGAAGGAATCCAGGTACGGGCCTTTGCCGATGGCAAGGAAGTGATTGAACCCTTGCGTTTGCGAATCATTGGCAGAACTTCTTTGCTGGATATTACCGATCCGGAAACGGGAGAAATCATCGTAGAACAAAATCAAGAAATATCGGAAGGGGCGGCAGCTCGAATTGAAGCATGTGGCATCGATGCGGTGGCTATACGATCGGTTATGACTTGCCATTCTTCCGCGGGCATTTGTGCCAAATGTTATGGTCGAAATCTGGCCACAGGGGAGCCGGTGAATATTGGAGAGGCGGTGGGAATCACCGCGGCCCAGTCTATCGGAGAACCGGGAACCCAGTTAACCATGCGTACTTTCCATACGGGAGGTGTTGCCGGTTCTGATATCACTCAGGGTCTTCCCAGAGTTGAGGAATTGTTTGAAGCTCGTAAGCCCAAAGGCTTGGCGGAGATTTGTGAAGCGGAGGGCACTGTGATGGACATTTCGGTGACCCAGGATAACAAGACCGAAGTGAAGGTGGTAGGCGCAGAAGAGAACACGTATGTGATTCCCTACGGAGCCCGGTTGAATGTGAAAAAGGGAGACTATGTGCTGGCGGGAGAGAACATCTCCAAGGGACCCTTGAATCCCCACGACATTTTGAGATTAAAGGGAGAAGAAGGGGTGTATCAGTATCTTCTCAAGGAAGTACAACGTGTATATAAGCAACAGGGCGTAGACATCAACGATAAGCATGTAGAGGTAATCGTTAGCCAGATGCTTTCCAAGTATAAGATTGAAAATGCAGGAACCACCAGTTTGTTGCCCGGTGCCCTTTACGGAAAACTGGAGGTGGAGGCGGCCAATGAGGAAGCCTTGTCCCAGGGTGGTGAAGTCTGTGATGCCAAGAGAATCTTATTGGGAATTACCAAGGCATCTTTGGCTACCAATTCTTTCCTGTCGGCGGCATCTTTCCAGGAGACCACTCGAGTATTAACCGACGCGGCCATCAAAGGGAAGACGGATCGACTGCTGGGACTGAAAGAAAATGTCATCATTGGCAAACTCATTCCCGCAGGCACCGGCATGAAGCGGTACAAGGGAATCTCTGTGGATTATGGTGTGAATACGGAATTGATGGAATCCTACGAACAAATGCTTACCATGGAAGAAGAAGAGGACTATGTAGAGCTGGCGGGAATGGAAACCATTAACGATTTGGATACCACGAAAATGATGGAAGTGGAAGCGGACGAGTAGGATTTTCGTTGACACATCAAGATGTTGAATGATATACTAAGCGTTGGTTTTTAAGACCTTTAACAGGTTTTAAATAAATATGATCGATGGTTTCCTTAAGAAACCATGGAGAAGAAAGGAGAACCATATGCCAACAATTAATCAACTGGTAAGGGAAGGCAGAACACGTTTTGAAAAGAAAGAAAAAGCACCGGCTCTGGGAAAAGGAATGAATTCCATTCGGCGAGTTCCTACGGATATCAACTCCCCTCAGAAAAGAGGCGTTTGTACTTCTGTAAAGACAGTAACCCCTAAAAAGCCCAATTCGGCCCTTAGGAAAGTTGCCAGAGTTCGTCTTACCAATGGAATCGAAGTTACTGCATATATTCCCGGGATTGGACACAATCTTCAGGAGCATAGTGTGGTGCTGATTCGTGGCGGCCGTGTGAAGGACCTACCTGGCGTTCGATATCATATCGTTCGGGGAACTTTGGATACTTCCGGTGTTGCTAACCGTTCCAAAGCGCGTTCCAAGTATGGAGCAAAGAGACCCAAAGCAAAATAATGAATTCGTAATTTCGGGAAAGACAGTATGTCAGTGCCCCTTCCTATATATGGTATTAGGCTGGGCACACGCGACACCCAGTAGTTGGTGTCGAGTACCGGAAGACTTCCTGACTAAATTTAATTGCACTGGTCAAGGAAGAGTAATCGTTTGGGGAAACCCAAAGGTGAAGAAATCACATAAGACCGACTTTCGACCGGCTTTCGGTTTTGGGTCTTATTTGTGAGGAGGGAAGAGAAGTGCCAAGAAAAGGTAATGTACCAAAGAGAGAAGTACTTCCAGATCCAGTCTATGGAAGTGTTGTGGTGGCCAAGCTCATCAACAGCATTATGTTAGATGGAAAGAAGGGAACCGCTCAAGCCATTGTGTATGATGCGTTTGACATGATCAACAAGGCAACCGGCAACAATCCTTTGGAAGTATTTGAAAAGGCCATGATTAACATCATGCCTCAGGTAGAAGTAAAGGCCCGCCGAGTAGGTGGTGCCAACTACCAGGTTCCTATCGAAGTAAGAACAGAGAGAAAACAAACTCTGGGACTTAGATGGTTGACGAAATACACCAAGGCCCGAGGGGAAAAAACCATGGCAGAACGTTTGGCCAAGGAATTGATGGATGCTGCCAACGGAACTGGTGCCTCCGTCAAGAAAAAAGAAGATACGCATAAAATGGCGGAAGCCAACCGAGCTTTTGCACACTATCGATGGTAGCAAGCCAATCAAAAAGAAGGGAAGGAGGAATGAAATATGCCAAGACAGTTCCCGCTTGAGCGAACCAGAAATATCGGCATAATGGCACACATTGATGCCGGAAAAACAACAACAACAGAGCGAATTCTGTTCTACACCGGGCGAACCCATAGAATGGGAGAAACCCACGAAGGCGCAGCAACCATGGATTGGATGCAGCAAGAGCAGGAACGTGGTATAACCATTACCTCTGCTGCTACCACTGCACAGTGGAGGGACCATCGGATTAACATCATCGATACACCGGGGCATGTGGATTTTACCGTGGAGGTGGAGCGTTCCCTACGGGTTTTGGATGGTGCTGTAACCGTACTTTGTGCCAAAGGCGGTGTGGAACCTCAGTCGGAGACCGTTTGGAGACAAGCAGAGAAATACGGGGTACCGAGAATCATCTTTGTGAATAAGATGGACATAATGGGCGCCGATTTTCAACGGGTGGTTCAGATGGTGAAAGACAGGCTGAAAGCCAATGCGGTTCCAATTCAAATTCCCATTGGAAGCGAAGACAGCTTTGTGGGAATCATTGACTTAATTGATATGAAAGCGGAAATTTACAAAGACGACCTAGGAAAAGAATTTGACATTGTGGACATTCCGCAGGACATGTTGGATATAGCCAAAGAAGCTCATGATAAAATGGTGGAAGCGGCAGCGGAAACCGATGAAGAGCTGACCATGAAATATTTAGAAGGCGAAGCCTTTTCTCGGGAAGAAATCAGAGCAGCCATCCGGACTATGACCATCGAAGGTCGAATGATTCCGGTTTTGTGTGGTTCTTCTTACCGAAACAAGGGAGTGCAAATGTTATTGGACGCGGTGGTGGATTTTATGCCCTCACCCCTAGACATTCCGGCTATTGCAGGAGAGATTCCGGTGAGAGGGACCATCGAAGAAAGACCGGCCGACGACAACGGACATTTTTCAGCGCTGGCTTTTAAAATCATGGCAGATCCTTTTGTAGGGAAGCTGGCCTTTTTCCGAGTGTATTCCGGGCAACTGAAATCCGGTTCCTATGTGTACAACTCGACCAAGGGGCGGAAAGAAAGAATTGGACGAATTTTGCAGATGCATGCCAATCATCGGGAGGACATCGAAATGGTGTATTCCGGAGACATTGCAGCTGCTGTAGGATTGAAGGATACCACCACAGGAGATACCTTGTGCGATGAAAAGCATCCCATCATTCTGGAGTCTATGGTTTTCCCGGATCCGGTTATCGAGATTGCCATTGAACCCAAGACCAAAGCCGGTCAAGAAAAAATGGGAGTTGCACTAGCCAAGTTGGCAGAGGAAGACCCCACATTTAAGACCTATACCAATGAAGAAACGGGTCAGACCATCATTGCCGGCATGGGTGAGCTCCACCTGGAAATCATCGTGGATCGATTGCTACGTGAATTCAAGGTGGAAGCCAATGTAGGAAAACCCCAGGTATCCTATAAAGAGACCATTACCCAATTGGCGGATGTGGACTACAAATACGCCAAGCAGTCCGGCGGGCACGGCCAATATGGCCATGTGAAGATCAAATTGTATCCCAGAGAGCCGGGAGCCGGTTTTGAGTTCAAGAGCACCATTGTGGGCGGAGCCATTCCCAGAGAGTATATTCCAAAGATTGAGGATGGAATTCGGGAAGCCATGAATACGGGACCTCTTGCAGGTTATCAAATCATGGATGTGGGTGTGGAACTGTACGATGGTTCCTACCATGAAGTGGATTCTTCGGAATTGGCCTTTAAGATTGCTGCCACTATGGCGTTCCGGGAAGCGGCCAAGAAAGCAAAACCTGTGTTATTGGAGCCCATCTTCAAAGTGGAGGTAACGGTGCCCGATGAATACATGGGAGATGTGATTGGAGATATCAGCTCTCGGAGAGGTCGTATTGAAGGCTCCGATATGAGAGCTGGGGCGGTGACCATTCGTGGTTATGTACCTCTTTCGGAAATGTTTGGATATGCAACGGATCTAAGGTCCAAAACCCAGGGACGTGGCGTGTACGTAATGCAGTTTGACCATTTTGAAAAGCTGCCGGAGAGTTTGCTGGACAAAATCAATAAATAAAAGTAATTGAAGTAAAGGAATTTGTGGGAAATATCCTGCAGAACAACCTATAAATTAGGAGGAAAAGTAAGATGGCTAAACAGAAGTTTGAAAGAAACAAGCCGCACAT
>CAZAZF010000026.1:0-10961 GCA_964489555.1 uncultured Oscillospiraceae bacterium
ACGTCTAGGTTTTATTCATCTTTGGCTCCACCCCAACAATTGACACAGAGCCCTTATATACTGTAACGCCTAAATCCTTTTATGCTTTTATCTTCTTGGGTTCCACTTTTTTGCTGACAAAGAATAACACAATGGAAATAACTGCAAAGACGATAGCCGTAATGAGAATGGCATTCACCATGGCATAAAAGTCAGAGAGGAATCCACTTCCATATTCTTCCAAGTAATACTCCGGACCCCATTCGCCCCACCAGTCTCCTTCAAACCACATGAGCCAAGGATAAGCAATGAACCCCATTACGGATATGACTGCAAAGTTGAAAGACATTCTTCCCGTATCTCCCATAGCCAACTTGGTCTTGGGATTCAAGGGATGATTAACCGGATCTTTTTTGGCCAATCCTCCGTACATCCTCTTCCAAATCAAGTATAAAATAGGACCGGAAGTGATGCCCAGCATACCACCAATGAAGTAATCCGTTCCGTTGATGAAGAACGCAATGAACGCAATGGCAATGGGAACCACACATACCACTGTGAGGAAACCGTACCCACCGGGGATTTTAAACTTTCTCTCTTCTTCCGGAATTCTTTTTCGAAGAATCATGGCAGAGATGAAAATCATTACATATGCCGATACCAGCAAAAATACATCGATAACTACAACAGTAGTAAATGCAAATTGGCAAAGAATAATATTCACAATGGCTACCGACAATACGGCAATATAAGGAACGCCATGTTTTTTATCTACTTTAACCAAGATGGGAGGCGCCAAATAATCTTCCGCTAATGCAAAGAAACCACGAGACCCAGATGCAATATAGGTATTATAAATGGAGCATTGGGCCAGCACCGCCACAATTACGAAGAACACACCGAAGGCCGGTCCCAGGAATACTTCAGCTACCGTTCCATAGCCTACGCTTCCAACTTCCGTCCCCCAATCTTCCCACATGCCCAAGGAGGCCAAACCGCCCATGGTGGGGAAGATGTATACCGCCATAATCAACGGTACAGTAATTAATGTAGCTTTTGGAATAACCTGAGGATTCTTTACTTCCCCAGCTACCGTGGACATGGATTCATATCCGGAGTACATCCACATTCCAATGGCAATACCCATACCGATGTAGTACACCCAATCACCAAATTCGATGCCGGTAACCCCCATAATATCTCCGTCCGCCGTAAAGGGGATAAAGGGATTCTGACTCCAATTCAGGAATCCAACGATGGCCACCATACCAAAGGCGACAATAACCAAAATGGAAAGGATGGTACTGACGATACCTACATCCTTCACCCCTCGAATATTGATATAAGTAAATACAAGAATCATTGCAACTTTAAAAATCATCTCTTGGGTTGTCGTTAAATCCCACTGTCCGGCCACATAGCCTCCAGCCAAAATGACGTACAGCGTATTGTCGATGTAAATGGAAATGGTTCTCCACCATCCTGCCTGGAATCCCCAGTATTCTCCCAGAGCTTCCTGGACCCATTTGTAGTATCCACCTTCTTGAGGTCTGGCTGAGCCCAATTCTGCGGCTACCAGCCCCAAAGGCGTACTCCAAACAAAAGGCAAAACAATCAGCATTACCAGTGTAAGTCCGGGGCCAGCTTCGGGGATCATTTCCTCGATTCCATAAGCACCGGCAGCACACAAACAGAAAATCATAAACACAACCGTGGAAATCTTAAGGTCATGCTGTTTTAGCCCATGTTGATCGCTGTCTACTTTGATGGATCTTTTTTGTTCATCCATGTTTTTCGTCCTCCCTCTTCCAAAATTTTATATATTGCAGCATAAATAGTAAGATAGTTACAGTATAGTGGAACAAGGCGGGCGAAACAACTTTTTTGGCCGAAATAAAAAAAGAACAGCAAACCCGTTCTTTTTTTAACACAAATTAGTTTAATTTTTCGCTTTAGCATCTACATTTACAACAATTCTGTCCAGATCTTTCCCCTCTCATTAGGAAAACCTTGTTATAGTGTCCTTCTTCCCTCCATGGCCTTCATGATGGTCACCTCGTCGGAATAGTCCAAATCCCCTCCTACAGGAATGCCGTGAGCAATCCGGGTCACCTTAATGCCGCTGGGCTTAATGAGCCGTGCAATGTACATGGCGGTGGCTTCTCCTTCAATGTTGGGGTTGGTAGCCAAAATAATTTCTTCCACTTCTTCTTGTTGAAGACGAAGAATCAAGGGCTTCAGGTTGATGTCCTCCGGACCGATGCCATCCATGGGCGAAATCACGCCATGGAGAACATGGTACTGTCCCCTGTATTCCCGAATTCTTTCAATGGCTACCACATCCTTGGGGCTTTCCACCACACAAATGACCTTTCCGTCTCTGGCCGAATCTTGACACAAAAGACAAGGATCCTGATCTGTCAAATTGCCGCACACCGAACAGTAGCACATGGTTTCTTTGGCTTCAATAATGGCAGAAGTGAGGCCCTCCACCTCTGCGGAATCCAAAGACAACAAATAAAAAGCCAGTCGCTGGGCCGTCTTGTTGCCAATTCCCGGCAATTTGGCCAGCTCCCCTATAAGTTTGGATAGCGGCTTGGCATAATATCTCATCTCGTCCCTCTATTTAAAGCCCTGGGATTCCCAGCCCACCGGTCAGTTTGCTCATTTCCTGTGACGAAACTTCTTCCATCTGGCGCAAGGCTTCGTTGGCTGCCGTTAGAATCAGATCCTCCAGCATTTCCACATCCTCAGGGTCCATCACCTCCGGCTTGATTCCCACCTTGGTCAATTGGCGAGCCCCATTAACCGTTACCGTCACCGCGCCTCCTCCGGAAGTAGCCGAAACTTCCATTTGGTCAATCTCATCCTGCAATTCCGCCATCTTTCGTTGCATAGCCTGCATTTGAGCCATTTGTTTTTGCATTTGCCCGGCGTTGCCGCCGCCCGGTTTTTTTCCGGCCTTCATCCCTTTGCCCATGCTATTCTCCTTCTCCTTCAATAATAAGAGGAGTCTGCCCCAACAAGTCGCTCAATTGGGTCACTGTCTCCATCACCGTTTCCTTCGGTTCTTGCTTCTCTACTTTCTGCTTTTCTCGAATTTCCACTTCGCGGGGAAGGCCCGTCAACTGCTCCAAAATTTCCGCGATAAAAGCCTGATGTCCCTTAAGTCGACTTACCACCATCTCAGAAGAACCTTCCAAAACCAACCTATTCTCTCTGATTTCCAATATTTTGCAATTTCCTCGAATCATACGAAAGGTGGCCTTTTCTTTTTCCAGCCGATCCAACACCTGTTCCCACAAATCTTCGGTATCACCATCACTGGAAGCATTGGGATCCGGCCTTTCTTTGTTCGGTTCCGCCTCTTTTCTGCTCTGGGGCTGCGCCTCCTTTTTTATCTCCTTAGATTGCGCCTCCTTTTTTATCTCCTGGGGCTGGATTGACTTCTTCGTCTCTGAATGTTGATCCCTCTCTTTCTCTCCCAACTTCATGAGCGCCACCTCCAACAGCACCCTGGGATGGGTGGAGTATCTGGCATCCAAAGAAGCTTGAGAAAGTTCCATAACCCCTCTCCTGATTTCTTCCAAGGTCATATTTTTGCTCTGATTTTTAAGCTTTTCTCCGCTTTCCGAGGACATATTCAAGATGTCTTCCGGTTTTTCCAGATACTTGGACAACAGCAATCCCCGGTAATAAGTGATCAAGTCTTTAATAAGCTGGCGAACATCTCTGCCCTCTTGCACCAGCTCTTCTGTGAGCAACAGCACTTCCGACAAGTCGGAACGTTGCAAAGAATCCACCAACTGCCATAGAGCTTCTGAACTCACCGCCCCCAAAAGATCCAAAACCTGTTCCCGGGTCAAATGCCGGGTGCCAGTAGCCAGCAACTGGTCCAACAAGGACAAACCATCCCGAACAGAACCATCCGCATTGGCCCCTATCAAGGAAATGGCTCCTTCTTCTGCCGAAACTCCACGCTCTTTTAAAATTTTCATCAACCGTTCTTCCAAAAGTTTCTGAGGGATGCGCCTAAAATCCAAGCGCATGCAACGGGATAAAATGGTAGCCGGTAGCTTCTGGGGCTCTGTAGTGGCCAAAATGAACATCACATTTTCCGGAGGCTCCTCCAGTGTTTTTAACAAAGCATTGAATGCTTCCGTGGAAAGCATATGAACTTCATCGATGATGTACACCTTCCTTCGGCCCAATGCCGGAGGATATTTCACGCTTTCCCGCAGTTCCCGGATGTGGTCGATGCCACGATTGCTGGCCCCATCCATTTCTATCACATCCACAAAAGTCCCCTGCCGTATGCTTTCGCAATGGGAACAGGCACCGCAAGGACGCGGTCCTTCCGAAAGGCAATTCACCCCTTTGGCCAACAACCTGGCCGTGGTGGTTTTTCCGGTACCTCTTGTTCCACAAAACAAATAAGCATGGCTCACCCCATCGTTGCCAAGCTGATTTTCTAAAATTCGTACGATATGATCTTGTCCCAGTAAATGGGCAAACACTTCCGGCCGCAATGTCCGATAGAGTGCCTGATACATGGTACCTCCCCGCTGCTTCTGAAATCCTCTGCAATGAAACTGCCCTTGGATAGCACCACCAGGCATTGGAGAAGGCGTTACTGCGGCACATAAGAGCTTCCGCTTATTGCTGCTTCCTTCCGGACCTGACAAGGTTCACAGAGTCCTATTGCGCAGGACCCAAACCTAGCCGGGCGGCGCCATCCAAGGGCAATTCATCTCATTCCATTATAGTCACGGAGTGGGAGCTAGTCAAGGGCGGCCGCCACCCGGTCACCGGCTTCCTTGGTTCCGATTTCCTTGGTGCCGGAACTGGCAATATCCGGAGTACGGTATCCCTCTTCCAACACCTTTTCCACTCCCTTTTCTATCTCTTTCCCTTCTTCCCACAAGCCCAATGTATATCGGAGCATCATAGCCGCAGAAAGGATGGTGGCAAATGGATTGGCCAGATCTTTCCCGGCCAAATCCGGAGCCGAACCATGAACCGGTTCATACATACCGAAATTACCCGCCCCCAAACTGGCTGAAGGAAGCATGCCAATGGAGCCAGTGATTTGGCTGGCTTCATCCGACAGAATATCTCCAAAAATGTTTCCCGTCAAAATCACATCAAACTGCTTGGGATCTCGAATGATTTGCATAGCCGCATTGTCCACGTACAAATGCTCTAAAAACACTTCCGGGTATTTCTTGGCCTCCTCTTCCACTACACGCCTCCATAGGCGGGAACTTTCCAATACGTTAGCCTTGTCCACGCTGGTTACTTTGTTCTTTCGCTTTTTTGCCATATCAAAAGCTACTTTAGCAATTCGTCGAACTTCCTCCTCCGAGTACTGTTCCACATCGTAAGCGGCAAGACCCATGTCGGTTTCCCAAGTTCCTTTTTCTCCAAAGTAAATACCCCCGGTTAATTCCCGTACCACCAAAAGATCCAGTCCTCCGCTGACAATTTCTTTCTTAAGAGGGCAAGCATCCGCCAAATCGTCAAACAACAATGCGGGTCGCAAGTTAGCAAAAAGACCCAACTCCTTTCGGAGCCCCAAAAGGGCCCGCTCTGGTCGCTGGTCTCCCGGCAAGGTATCCCACTTCCATCCACCTACCGCACCCAATAACACTGCATCACTTTCTTTACACACTTCCACGGTCTTTTCCGGTAAACATTTCCCGGTAGCATCTATGGCACAACCTCCTGCCAAAACCTCCGTGAATTGAAAAGTGTGCTCTGTCTTTTCTTCTATCTTTTTCAGAACCTTGATGGTCTCTCGAATTACTTCCGGACCAATACCGTCTCCTGGAATAACTGCAATCTTATAATTCATTCTGTTCTCCTGTGTTCTCCTGATTTTCCTGGTTTTTTTCTAATATCTTTTATCTTCCGGGGTTTTTTGATTGTCAAAAAGCCCTTCTTTCTTCTATACTACTCTACTACCGTTTCTCCACCCTTTATTTCTCCTTTCGAATGGAAGCCAAAAGGCCGCCGCTGGCAATGATGTTCTGAATAAACTCCGGAAAAGGCGTGGCCTGATAGGTGGTTCCCTTGGTCAGGTTTTGAATCTCCCCTGTGTCAAAGTTTACACTGACTTCATCCCCGGCATCAATGCCATTCACCGCTTCTTCCGATTCCAATATGGGAAGACCTATGTTGATGGCATTTCTGTAAAATATTCGGGCAAAGGTCTTGGCGATCACCACCGAAATCCCGGATTCCTTGATGGCAATGGGCGCATGCTCTCTGGAAGAACCGCAGCCGAAGTTAAATCCCCCCACCATAATATCTCCTTCTTTCACCTTTTTCGTAAATTCCGAATCGATATCTTCCATGCAATGTTCGGCCAATTCTTTGTGATTTGCTGTATTTAAATGACGCGCCGGGATAATGACATCCGTATCCACATTATCTCCATATCGATGAACCCTTCCTTTAACCATAATTTCCTCCCTCTATTCCAATGCAATTTTTCCAGCAACAGCAGAAGATGCTGCAATCGCCGGGCCTGCCAAATATACTTCTGACTTCACATGCCCCATGCGGCCCACAAAATTTCGGTTGGTAGTGGCCACGCATCGTTCCCCCTCTGCCAAAATTCCCATATGACCTCCCAAGCAAGGGCCGCAGGTGGGAGTACTCACCACACAACCTGCATCAATAAAGATTTCCAAATATCCTAGCTTAATGCACTCTTTATATACCTGTTGGGTGGCCGGAATGATGATGGCCCGCACATTGGGATGTACTTTCTTCCCCTTGAATATATCTGCCGCTGCCGCCATATCCGAAAGCCTACCGTTGGTGCAGGAACCAATCACCACCTGGTGAATTTCCACATCCCCCACTTGGTCAATGGTTCGGGTATTTTCCGGCAAGTGAGGGAAAGCTACCGTGGGACGAATCTGAGACAAATCAATGTTGATTGTTTTTTCATATACCGCATCCTCATCGGCACTAATTTTTTCATAAGACCTTTGGACGCGGCCATTTAAATACTCTTCCGTCACTTCATCCACCGGGAACATTCCATTCTTGGCCCCGGCTTCAATAGCCATATTGGCCATGCAAAGGCGATCATCTATAGAGAGATTGGCCACCCCGGGCCCTTGGAATTCCATGGAACGATAGAGGGCTCCATCCACTCCAATGGTGCCAATGATGTGAAGAATCACATCCTTGCCGCCAACCTTGGGAGCAAGCTCTCCTGTCAAATAAAAGCGGATAGCCTCCGGCACTTTAAACCAGGCTTTTCCCGTAGCCATCCCCGCCGCCATATCCGTGCTCCCCACTCCCGTGGAAAAGGCACCTAGGGCCCCATAGGTACAGGTATGGGAATCCGCGCCGATAATCACCTCTCCAGGAGCCACCAATCCTTTTTCCGGAAGCAGGGCATGCTCAATGCCCATCGCTCCTACATCGTAAAAGTTTTCAATTTCCATTCGCCGGGCAAATGCACGACACTGCTGACATTGGGTGGCGGCCTTGATATCCTTGTTGGGAGTGAAATGATCCATTACCAGAGAAATTTTGCTTTTATCAAAAACCTCTTTGAACCCCTTCTCTTCAAACTCGTTGATGGCCACAGGAGATGTGATGTCATTTCCCAACACCATGTCTAACGAAGCCTGAATCAACTGCCCCGGTTTTACCTCCGGCAACCCCGCATGGGCCGCTAATATCTTTTGGGTCATTGTCATAGCCATAGATGATTTCCTCCTACTATTTTGAAATGAAATGGTTGATTTTATTCTGTCGGTTTAAAGCAGTCACTAGTGCATTGATGGACGCCATTACGATGTCATGGTGAACTCCCACACCCCAATAAATCCAACCGTTGGCATCGGCAATGGCCACATAAGCAGCGGCTCTTGAATCGGAATCCTCTTCCATGGCATGCTCGGAGTAGGTGACAAAGCTATAATTGAAAGTATAGGGACTTTCCTTTAAGGCATTACTCACAGCATCCAATCGGCCGTTGCCGGAAGCAGATAAATGAAAATCCTCTCCAGCGATGCGCACCTCGATGTCCACACTCATGCGTTGGTCTCCCTCAAACTCCCGAATCTTTCGGAAGGTGGCTTCTTGAATGTCGATGGGGTCGAAAAAATTCACATACTCTTCCTGGAAGGCTTTCCCCACCTCATCCGGCGGCAATTCCCGATGGCCCTTGTCGGAAATGTCCTTAACCAAATATCCCACTTCCGCCCGCATCTTTTCCGGCAACACATAGCCAAAATTATTTTGCAAAATATAGGCCACGCCACCCTTGCCGCTTTGGCTGTTGATTCGGATTACATCCGCTTCGTATTCTCTGCCTACATCGTGAGGATCAATGGGCAAATATGGAACCATCCATTGCTTCATGTCCTTATCATCCCGCCATTTCATCCCCTTGGCAATGGCATCCTGATGAGACCCCGAGAAAGCAGCAAAAACCAACTTCCCTCCATAAGGCTGCCTGGGGTGTACGGGAATCCCCGTATACTTTTCATAGGTCTCCACCACCTTGGGCATGTCAGAAAAATCCAACCCGGGATCCACACCATGGGAAAACAAGTTCATAGCCAAGGTCACAATATCTACATTTCCTGTTCTTTCCCCGTTCCCAAAAAGAGTTCCCTCTATGCGGTCCGCTCCCGCCAGAATTCCCAGTTCCGAATCCGCCACCGCCGTTCCCCGATCATTATGAGGATGAAGAGAAACAATGAGATTTTCCCGGTCTCGAAGGTTGGCACACATGTATTCAATCTGCCCCGCATATACATGGGGCATGGACATGGCAACCGTTGCCGGCAGATTGATAATCGCTTTTCGCCGAGCTGTGGGTTTCCACACTCTTATTACTTCGTTGCATATATCCAAAGCAAAATCCATTTCTGTGCCCGTAAAGCTTTCCGGGGAATACTGAAATTGAAATTCTGTTTCCGGCATGGTTTCTGCATATTGATTAAAGAGTTCCGCTCCCCTGACGGCAATTTGAATGATTTCTTTTTTCTCCATACGGAAAACCTGCTGCCTTTGGGCATAGGAAGTGGAGTTATATAAATGTACGATGGCTTTTTTTGCACCCCTTAAGGACCGGAAGGTTTCCTCAATGATATGATCCCGGGACTGGGTCAACACTTGAATGGTCACATCATCAGGAATTCGGTCTTCTTCAATGAGCGTTCGAAGAAACTCATACTCCGTTTCCGAGGAAGCCGGGAACCCGACTTCGATTTCTTTAAATCCTACTTCAACCAGAAATTGAAAATATTCCAGCTTCTCCCTTAAGCTCATGGGAACAATCAAGGCCTGGTTGCCATCTCGAAGGTCCACACTGCACCAAATAGGGGCTTTATGTATATGATCCATCTTTACCCAATTCATTTCACACACCGGAGGCATGAAATAGCCTACTTTGTACTTCTCATAATTTTTCATAACGCTTCCCATTTCCCTTTCTTACAACATTTACCGCAAGGCCATAAAAAAAGCCCGTCTCCCACAATTCAAGAGACGAAGGCCAATTAGCTTCCGCGGTACCACTCTTGTTAATATCGCCTTTGAGGACCCTTCTCCTCGCCGGGAATATTCTCTCGTTTGGTTCTGCTCCGGGGTGAGACGCTGCGACTTCCATATGGCGCTTTCAGCTCTTTGGGCGCCACTCTCTGGATGGTCGTTTCACAGTTTATTCCCTTCATCGCATCTGTATTTCAATGTATTGGTTAAATATACCGGATACTTTGTAGGTTGTCAATAATATTTTTGTAATATTTTAGGAAACCTCACAAATTGCATACAAAAATTGTTAAGCTCACCTAGATTGGGGTATATACTGCTTAACACAAGATTGAACCATCGGATCTTATTTATCCGCCCAACCCCTGTTTAAAGGGAATGTTAATGTAACAAAGGAGGTACATCATGCTGAAAGTTTTATTACCGGTGGATGGATCTACATCCGCACAAAATGCCATTAACAAAGCGCTGGATTCCGGCGTGGTCAACAATGCGGAAATGCATGTGATGACGGTGATCTCCCCTCCCAATTTCGCGCCGTCAAGAAATCCCTATATCGCAGCAGACATGGTAAACTCCTTGGCCAAGGCCAATCGAGAGATGGCAGAGAAAGTGGTGGAAGAAGCGAAGGATCAAGTTTGCAGCCACAGCTTGGCTTGTGCGGCCCATGTAATACGAGAGGGCGATGCGGCAGAAGAAATTTTGAAATACGCAGAAGAGATAGGCGCTGATTTGATTATTATGGGAAATCGGGGTCTCAGTACCTTTAACAAAGTTTTGTTGGGTTCCGTTTCCCAAAAGGTGCTGAACAACTCCAATTGCTCTGTACTCATTGTGAAAGAAAGAAAATAACCGAAGAGGAGGTTCTGCTATGAAATTACTGCTACCGGTAGACGGATCACCGTCCGCTAAGAACGGGATTTACAAAAGCAAAGAAGCCGGCCTTTTTAACAACGCAGAGGTACACCTGCTTACGGTCAACACCACCTCCAGTGACATCCCGGCAAGTCCCTATATGGCCTTGAATATGATGAATGAAATTACGGCAGCAAATAAGCAAAGAGCCTTGGATGTATTAAATGAAGCCAAAGAGATTCTATCTCCGGACTACCATGTTCATGCCGAAATCCTACGGGAGGGAGATCCTGCCATGGAGATTCTCCGCTATGCAGAAGAGATTCAAGCCGATTTAATTATTATGGGCAATAGAGGACTGGGGAGATTCAACAAGATATTAATGGGGTCCGTGTCCCACAAAGTACTGACCAACTCCGACTGCTCCGTTCTTATCGTGAAAGAAAAGTAAGATTCCGTGAACAAAAGAGAAGCCTGTTGATAAAACAGGCTTCTCTTTTGTTGGGGGTCGGGTGGGGGGGAGTTGGGGGTGGGGGGGCGTGTTTTTGTTGTTGTTGCCCCCCCCCGACTGTACCCCCACCCCCCCCCACAGGGTATTATAC
>CAZAZF010000026.1:10971-16451 GCA_964489555.1 uncultured Oscillospiraceae bacterium
CGGGTACCTTTTATTTGTTGAGGTACCCGACCCCGAACTGACCCCGAACCGACCCCACCTTTGAATTACACTGCTTTATAGATTTCATCCGTTGTAGGAGATGCAATTTGAATTCGCTCTTCTCCCACCACCATAACAATGCCCTGTTCTTTGGGACAAATCTCACCAATTTGTGTAAAAGGGATGGCCGCCTTTTTCATAGCCTCTTCCATTATTTTCTTTTTTTCGGGGCTCACCATAATCATCATAGACCCAGAAGAAATCAATCGCAAATAGTCAATATCAAAATACTCACAAACTTTCTTTGTGGTTTCCTCCACCGGAATCTTTTCTACATGGATTACTGCACCAGTGTCTGCTACCTGACACATTTCCCATATGGCCCCCAGGATTCCTCCCTCGGTCACATCATGCATTCCGTTGGTTCCAATCTTTCCTGCCAACACTCCTTCCGCCACCACGCTGACTTGATCCATCAATCCTTTGGCTTTTTCCAATTCTTCCGGTGATAGAATCTCTTTCAATTCTTCTTCCCGATCCGTAGCCAGAATTCCAGTTCCTTCCAACCCGGCGGATTTTGTAATATAAACCAGATCTCCCGGATTCATGTTCTCTGCATTCTGGGAAGCCCACTTATCTCCTCTCCCCAGCGCCGTTGACACAATCACCGGCTTGGTGACCGCCGGCGTGATTTCCGTGTGCCCCCCAATGATTTCTACCCCCAGTTCCTCCGAGGCTTTTCCCGCCTGCGCCATAATTTGATGGATTTCTTCTTCCGTTGTGCCTTCCGGCAACATAATGGCCAACATAATTCCCAAAGGTTCGATTCCGTTGGCCGCCACATCATTACAGGAAATATGCACTGCCAACCGCCCGATGTCTTTGACAGCGGCTGTAATAGGGTCGGTAGACAAAATACACTCATAGCTGCCAAAATCAACCACAGCACAATCCTCTCCGATTCCGGGCCGGGTCAGCACTTCGGGGCGGCGAAAGCGAATGTTTTGAAAGACCAGTTTTTCCAACAGCGGGCTTTCCAATTTTCCCGTTTTTAACATGATTCTTCTCCTCCCTCTTCCTTCATCCATCCAAGAAACTCCTCTTCCGTAAGAATGGGAATTCCCAGGGACTTGGCCGCCTTATTCTTGGTGGAAGAAGAGTTTTTTTCATTATTGATGAGGTAATGGGTTTTTGATGACACGGATCCCGCCACTTTTCCCCCTCGACTTTCAATAAACTCCTTCATTTCTTCTCTATTCTGAAACAAGTTGGTAGCTCCGGTAATGACGAAAGTTTTGCCTTGCAACATCTGCGGCCTTACTTCTTCCTTTCCCGTCTCCAATTCCAGCTCCGGCAGTAGTCTTTCAACCGCCTCTCGCCTCCTGTCCTCCTGAAAGTATTGGACATAGCCATTGGCCAACACAAGACCCACTCCCGGGATTTCCTCCAAGTCCTCCCGGCTCCATTCCATCATTTTGCGAAAATCATGGTTAGAATACGCTGCAATGGCCTTGGCATTGGCCGTTCCGATATTGGGAATTCCCAATCCGTAAAGAAGTCTTGCCGCCGTGGTTTTCCGACTGTTATTCAAGCTGTTTATCAGATTTCTATAGGATTTTTCTCCAAATCCTTCCATAGAAACAATCTTTTCCCTGGCTTCCGGATTTTTCTCCAAACGAAACAGGTCAGCTGGTTCATGGATTAATCCCATCCCGATGAGTTTTTCCAATGTAGCCTCCGATAACCCATCTACATTCAACGCATTTCGGGAAACCAGTAAGGAATAGGATTTGATTTCCTTCGCGGGGCAATTGGCATTGAGGCAGAGAAGCACTTCCACCTCTTTTTCCTTCTTCAAAAAAGCCGGCTCCCGGCAAGCAGGACATTGATCCGGAACCTTAACAGAGCCGGATCCGGTGATGTTCTGGCTGATTTGAGGAATAATCATATTGGCTTTGTAGACCATAATCCGGTCTCCGATGCCCAATCTTAATTCCTTTACAATGCTAACATTGTGAACTGAAGCCCGACTCACGGTCGTTCCTTCCAATTCTACCGGTTCGAAAATAGCAATGGGATTAATCAGACCGGTGCGGGACGCATTCCATTCCACCTGGATTAAGGTAGTTTCTGCCATTTCGTCTGTCCATTTATAGGCCATGGCATCTCTTGGGAATTTGGAAGTAACTCCAAGAGTAGCCCCATAAGCAATGTCATTAAAGGTCAACACCAATCCATCCGAAGGCAGGTCCAAATCTTCCACTCGAGAAGCAAAATAAGCCAAATCCTGCTCTAGCACGGCTTCCTTCGTCCTACGATGCTCCACCACAGAAAACCCCTGGGCTTCTACCCACTCCAACTGTTCCCAACGGCTACTTAAGGAAATCTCCTCTGCCCCCATCAGGCCGAATGCATAAAAGCGGACCTTTCTCTTCCGGGTGATTTCCGGGTTCAATTGCCGAACGCTGCCACTGCATAAATTTCTTGGATTCTTGTATTTGGAGGCCACCTCCAAAATGGCTTGGTTTATTTCTTCAAAATCCGAATAGGAGATTACCGCCTCTCCCCGAATTACCGCTTTCCCCTTGTATGGAATCTTTAAAGGGAGGTTTTGAAAAGCCTTGGCGTTGTTAGTAATCACTTCTCCCACTTCGCCATTTCCTCTAGTTACCGCCTTGGTCAATTCCCCATCCCGATAAGTCAACACCACCGTCAACCCATCCAGCTTCCAGGAGAGAACTCCCTCTTTTTCTCCCAGAAAATTCACCAGTTCCTGAGAGTCCTTGGTTTTGTTCAAAGAAAGCATAGGTGCCTCATGGGCTTCTTTGGGCAAAAAGTCCAGCACTTCTCCCCCCACTTTCACCGTAGGGCTATTGGACAACACAATGCCGGTTTCTTTCTCCAAAGCCACCAGTTCATCGTACAGCCCATCGTATTCCAAGTTGGACATCACTTCCTGAGATTCCCTGTAATAGGATTCTCCCGCCCGGTTTAAAATCTCCACCAATTCTTTCATTCGCTCCATGTTGGCCCTACCGTTTCTTGAGAGGCGCAAGATCTACCGCCAATTTTTTCGTTCCCTCTCCATCAAAAATCACCGTTACCGTGGCACCTGCGGAGTCCACTACCCTCCCGGGGCCGAATTTGGCATGCTCCACCAAATCTCCCACCTGAAGCCTAAGCGAGGGATCCCGAGCCACCGCTTTTTTGGATTGGCTAGTGGCATATTTCAATCCATCGAAAGGCTTCACCACCGGTTTAGAATATCCATCCTCTCCCAGCCCTCGGTCTCTCGGCCTTCCATGATGAACCATACCGTCTCCCTCCAGTCGTCTTTTATCAATTTCTCGAAGAAACATGGATTCCCGGGTATAATCGGTTTTTCCATAAAGTGTTCGGACCTCTGCACTGAGAAGATAGAGCCTCTTCATGGCTCGGGTCATGCCCACATAACATAATCTCCGTTCTTCCTCTAGTTTCTCCGGTTGCTCCATGCTTCGCCACCCGGGAAACAAACCATCCTCCATCCCTACCATAAACACCACCGGGAACTCAAGGCCCTTGGCGCTATGGAGAGTCATCAGTGTAACGGCATTCTCTTGAGTATTATAATTGTCCACCTCTGCCATCAGAGAAATTTTTTCCAAAAAGGAGGCCAGGGTTCCTTCCATATCTTCATTACCCAACGCCTCTTTCTCCCACTCGATGATAACCGATTTGAATTCCATCAAGTTTTCAATCCGTCCTTCTGTCTCAATGGTATTTTGCGCCTCCAGATTTTCCAAGTACCCGGTTCGAACCAACAGTTGATCGTAAATGTCGGAAATGCGCAAATTGGCCTGTTCTTTCCATAAATTTCCTAAAATTTCTCCTAAAATTCCCACTTCCATGCCTGCTTTTCCCGGAAGCATGGATTGAACGGAACTCTCCTGCAAAAGAGAAAGGATGCTGCAATTTTCTGCTCTGGCATAAGCTCGTAATTTTTCCAGGCTTTTGGCTCCTACCCCCCTCTTGGGTTCATTAATAATCCGTTCCAACGCCAAATCATCTCCCGGATTCACTACCAATCTCATATATGCCAACATATCCTTGATTTCTTTTCGGTCGTAGTACCTGAGGTTTCCCAACACCCGATAGGGAATATCGCGATGAATCAGGGCCTCTTCCAAACTTCGGGATTGGGCATTGGTGCGATACAGCACCACAAAATCCCGGTAATCAAAATTTTTCCGTTCTCCCTTTTGCTTGTTCAACCTTGAAATTTCCGAAGCCACATAGCGGGCCTCGTCCTTTTCACTGTCCGCCCGATGGTATTTGATTTTTTCCCCCGGTTCCTTTTGGGTCCAGAGTTTTTTATCTTTCCGTTCCAGGTTGTGAGAAATCACATCATGGGCCCCCGCCAGAATGTTTCCATGAGATCGATAATTTTCCTCTAGTTTCACCACCTTGGTTCCCTTGAAATCTTTCTCAAAGTGAAGAATGTTTCGGATGTCGGCCCCTCGCCATTGATAGATGCATTGATCATCATCTCCTACTACACAAATATTCCCGTGACGAGCCGCAAGCATTTGTATAATGCGATACTGAATGTAATTGGTATCCTGGTATTCATCCACCATGATGTAAGAAAATCTCTTTTGATACTGGGTTAAAATTTGTGGATTTCTTTCAAACAAGTGCACCGTGTTTCTCAAAAGATCATCAAAATCCATGGCGTTGTTTTGTTTCAGCACCCTTTCATACATTTCGTAGAGATCGCCCAAAATGTTTGCCAGGAAATCTCCCCCCTCTTCTTTACGATAATCTTCCGGGCTTTGATCCTTCTCCTTGCACTTGCTGATTACCGACAACACATACGCCGGAGAAAATCGCTTATCCTCCAGATTTTTCTCCTTGAGGCAGGCTTTTATAACCATCTTTTGATCCTGGGGATCGTACACCGTAAAATTGGGATTGTAGCCAATGTGTTGGGCCTCATAGCGAAGAATTCGCAAACAGGCACTATGAAAGGTAAGTATCCACATTCCCCTTGTGGATCCCACCAGCCCTTCTACTCGGTCTCTCATCTCACGGGCTGCTTTGTTGGTAAAGGTAACCGCAAAGATTTCTCCCGGCAAAACGCCCTTTTCCCGGATTAAATAGCCGATTCGATGGGTCATGGTGCTGGTTTTTCCGGAACCGGCTCCGGCCAATATCAGCAAGGGACCTTCGGTACAAAGGGCGGCTTCTCGTTGTTGTGGATTCAGCTGTTTTAAATATTCCATATGTTGAGTACTCCTTCACCTTATTATATCAAAACCCGGGTCACGATACCACCCAAGACAAAACAAAACGGCCGCCGGAGCGACCGTTTTTATCCCCTAAAGGGGGAGTTGTTCCTGATTGTTTAATAGGCTACTCTACGATCTCAACAACAACACCGGAACCTACCGTTCTTCCACCTTCCCGGATGGCGAATCGCAATCCTTCTTCGATGGCGA
>CAZAZF010000027.1:0-14407 GCA_964489555.1 uncultured Oscillospiraceae bacterium
GCTTTATCTCTTCAGTTTGCACCATTTTTAAGTCTCTGTTACCAAAGTCAGGTATCATACAGTACCAATATACCACGGGAATGTTACAACCATATTACAACAGAATTAAACTGCCTTTACATCCTCCCCTGTCACCGGTTGCACCCCTCTTGGTCCTGGTGTACAATGTCTCTATGAAACCATTAAACATTTACACAGACGGGGCATGCTCCGGCAATCAAAATCAGGAAAACATCGGCGGCTGGGGAGCTGTATTGGAGTATGGCGAGGCCCAGAAGGAACTGTACGGCGGCCAACAAAACACTACCAATAATCGAATGGAAATGACGGCTTTGCTTGCTGCCTTAAAAGTGATAACCAAGGAGAATCAATACATTCGAGTGTTTTCTGATTCCGCCTATTTAATGGACTGTTTTCGAAAAAAGTGGTATCTGGAATGGCAAAGCAACGGATGGCGTACCAAAGCGAAAAAGCCGGTAGAAAACAAAGATTTATGGGAGCCGTTGCTGTCATATCTAACCAGGCATCGCATGGATTTTTACCGGGTTAAGGGTCATGTGAGCTTGCGCCAAGAAGAACAGCTGCTCCAAAAAGGATACCAACAATTTCTAGAATGGAACGGGGCGGATTTTACTTATGAGGATTTTCTCTATGTAACGAAAAAGAATCACCGGGCCGATGAGTTGGCCAACCTGGGAATCTATGAAATTCGAGAGGGAGATTCCCCACTGCATGGACAAGGAGGAACCCACTTATGAATTCGTGGAATGCAAATGCCGCCGTTATCAGCAATTGGATTATGGCAGGAGGCCTTTTAGCCAAATTGATGGTAGCTCTTCTGATTCTGTTGGTAGGTTGGATTGTCATTCGAATTGCCAAAAAAATGATCGTTGCAGCCCTTGCAAAAAGCACCTTGGATGAGTTGTTGCACCCTTTTATATTAAATACCGTTCGGGTAGTTCTTTGGATTCTGTTGCTGCTGACCATTCTCAGTTGGATGGGTGTGCCCATTACCGCCTTTTTAACTGCGTTGGGTGCCGCCGGAGTAGCCATTGCGTTGGCGCTGAGAGACAGTCTGTCCAATTTTGCGGGAGGCATCATCATTCTTTTTTCCAAACCTTTTAAAAAGGGCGACCACATCGAAGACTTGCAAGTTTCGGGAAAGGTGGAAAAAATTGACCTTCTTTACACCACCATCTCCACTTTTGATAAACGAATCATAACTATGCCCAACGGCAAATTGGCCAACGCCACCGTAATCAATTATTCCAAAGAGCCGGTGCGTCGAGTGGACTTTGCGTTTACCGCCTCCTATGATGCAAAAACTTCTTTGGTCAAGGAAATTCTTCGATCTGCCGCCAATTCCCATCCCTTGGCACAAAAAGACCCGGAACCCTTTGTCGCGGTTTCCGGGCACGGAGATCACGCCATCAACTATGTGTTGCGGGTGTGGTGCAATCAAGAGGACTATTGGGTGTTGTACCACGATTTGCTTGAACAGGTAAAAGAAGATTTGGACCAGGCGGGTGTGAATATTCCATACCCCCAATTGGATGTACATATGGTATAGGAAGGAGAGTTCCTTGCTTTAGCGGATTTGCGTAAGAAAATCCTGAAAAATTATTACAACCACATTGTTATAGTAAAGCTCCTTGGTAAGCCACGAGTCATTGATTACAGCCGATAGAATCTGTGACAACTGAGGCCCGGCCAGGGAAGATACGGGAATCAACAGAGCCAGCATCACATACACCATCAAAAGACCGGTCACTCCACCGGCCACTACGCCCAGGATCCCATCCAGAGCTCCGGTGATGCCCCCTCTGTTTTTCTTTGACAACAAGCTCACCAGAATATACAGCACCAGCTTCACTGCCAATACCACCAGCACAAAGGATAGAACGGAAAACAGGATGTCTGCCCCCCGGGTGGCCATGGCATCGGATAAGTTGCCTGTAAACCCCTCGATTCCTTTGTTTAGGGCCTGGGGCATCTGGGCAAAGGTTTGATTGGCATCCGGCAAAGAGTCGGAGAATTTTTTCTCCAACACTTCTTTAATGTTGTTGTAAGTTTTGGTGTTGTTGAGAAGCCACTCTTGAACTTTCGGAGACCAAACAAAGGCTAGCACAATGGAAAGAACCCAACCGATGGCATGCAAAAAAGTTCTGACAAAGCCCCGGGTATATCCGTTCACCATAGCCCATAAAATCAACAATGCTATAAAAATGTCAGGTAAGTAATTTACAATTGTCATGGGTATATTGTAAGCCTTCCCTTCTCTCTATGCAAATAATTTCTAGAGTTTTCCACTCTTTTCTCCTAGTAATTCCCTTTGTAAACCTTTTTTAAATGGCTTTGGGCAATGGCGGCCAATTCATCGATGATTTCTCTTGAAGTAGGCTCTTTGTGGTTCATCCGGTAATGGGGGGAAAACCGGCTTAAGTGGAGCGGAATCCCCGGGTCCACCCCGGAAATCCACCGGCTCAATTCTTCCATTTCCTCCGGGCTGTCGTTTTCCCCCGGTATAATCAATGTGGTAATTTCCACATGACAATGCTTCACCGCTTCTCTTACATTGCTCAACACTAAGGAAAGATCTCCTCCGATTTTTTTATAGAAATCCGGGCGAAAGCTTTTGATGTCGATGTTCATGGCATCCATCCTTTGAGCCATCTCTCGAAAAGCTTCTTCCTGGAAGCATCCGTTGGTAACCAAAATATTTTTTAACCCTTCCTGACGGACCAACCCGGAAACATCCCACACATATTCATATCCTACCAAAGGCTCGTTGTAGGTGTAAGCAATGCCTATATTGCCTTTGCTTTTGGCCGACCGGGCCAAAGCCACCAGGGCCTTCGGCAAGATGGTTTCATAGGTGGAATAATATTTTCCGGTGGCTTCCACCCATTGCTCTTTTCCCTCTTGGGAAATGTGGTAGTTTTGACAGAAAGGACAGGTGAGGTTGCAACCGTAACTTCCTACAGATAACACATAGGAATCGGGATGAAATTCTTTCAACGGTTTCTTTAAAACAGGGTCTAGCATGATGGCAGAAATGCGGCCATAGTTCAACGAAGTGATTTCACCTCCCACATTGCCGCGGCCTCCACAAAAACCTTCTTTTCCTTCCCCCAGAACACAGCCCCGGGGACACAAGGTGCATTTTGTTTTCATTGGTGTCTCTCCACAGTAAACCGTTCCATGGTATAAGCTTCTCCTGGAGAAATTCCCGCCTTTTCCAAAGCGATTTTCACTTGTTGCTGAGGTGTATCAATCCCATCAATGTGAGGCAGTAACAAGCCTTTTCGATGATCCTTTTGCACCACTACTCCATAAAGCATAGGGTTCAGCTGGTCCATGGAAGAAATCGGTTCCCTGGGGCCCAGCACATCTACACTGTATTCAAGCACATCCAACTCCTCTTCCTCCACCGGTTCGAATCGAGGATCATCCAACCCGGCGCTGACCGCATTGTGGAGAATTTCTTCTCCCAGACAGCGTCGCATGCCAACGGTAGTGCCGATGCACCCTCGCAAATTCCCAAATTTTTTCAAAGTGACGAAAACACCTCCTTTATCTTCTTTCAGTGGTTTCGGCAGCGGCAAATTCTCCACCTCTTCCCAGGCCAAGCTTCTTCCTTCTCGAATTTTCGTTTCCAAAGATCTTCGAGCCAGTCTAATATAGGGGTCCTCTTCTCCTCGAAGGCTGTAAATCCTTTCTTCTTCTTCCTTTCGGAAAGTTTCACCGAATTTTCTCTCCTCCACCGAGGCTCCCGGGAAAAATCCAGCCACCATATACCCCACTCCAAAGGGCCCTTCGTAAGATCGCACATTTGATTTTACTTCCCGGCCATCCAAAGTCCCCGCCAAAGTGACCAGAGACCGATATCCGCATTCTCCAGCTCTTTCGCACAAAGAAGGCTTTATGCGAAGCAGCGTAAAAAAGTCGGCCTCCTCACAGATTTTTCGGATGGTTTCATCAAAAGCGGGTCCTTCGGGAGCATATCCGTAAGGGCCCCCTTCTTCTAGACGGTGGGACAAATCGCCGCTGGCAAGGAACACCAGCGTTCGACCCAACTGGGCCGCTGTTTCCACCAAAAGCTGCCCCACCCGATAATGGTGAAGCACCGACAATCCAGACATTCCCATACGGACCACTTTGATTGAATTTTCTTCTCCCAGGACCATGGACAGGGGAACCAGAGTTCCGTGATCCAATGCCGGTTCTCTCTCTCCTTCGGTTCCTATGGAAATTCCAGAAGAAAACCCTTTCCGGGAAAGGAGTTTTACAAACTCTTGATCGTACTCCACCCGAAGAGATTTTTTCCCTCCACCGAAAGATGAAAAATCACCGGTTCCGTGGCCGCCCGGTGAAAGATGAAAATAGTCAGAATACATGACCGTATGCGGAGACATGACGACCAACGTGTCCGGATTATACTCCTTAATTTCCCGGGCCACCTGTTTATATGCTTTTACGGTAGCTTCAATTTGCCGTTCCCGCCCTCGTCCCACTTGAGGATGAATCAGTGGTGGATGAGGCACTAAGTAGGCTGCCTTTAAGGTCATAATTTACACCTCCCTGGCTCGACATCCCCCTTCCAAAATTGCTTGGTAGGCCAAAACTTCCAGGGGATCAATAAAAACTTCTTCGATGGTTCGAATCCGGTGGGATACGGTGGAGAGTTCGGTACACCCCAAGAGAAAAAGGGTGGCTCCTTGGGTTTTCATTTCTTTTATCGCTTCTCGAATTCCATCCAAAGGTTTATCCAAAATCCCGGATTTGACCCCTTGATAAATGAACGCCATTACATCCACTTGGTGTTCGATTGGTGTTATCACCGGAATGTGCTGAACTTCAAAATACTTATGGTAGGCTTTGGATTCCACGGTGCCATCCGTAGCCAACAAACCTACTTTTTCCCCAGCATGCTTTTGTGCCACATATTTTACCGTTTCCTCCATCATGTTAATAAAAGGAATCTTTGTGGTGGTTTTGATTTCATCAATAATGTGGTGAGCCGTGTTGCAAGGCATAATGAGGAAATCACAACCGGCAGCTTCCAGCCTTCGGATGGACTTGACAATTTCCGGCAAGGGCGAAGGTCCCCCGTGAAGAATGTAGTCGGTTCGATCAGGAATCCAAGGGTTGCTATCGATGATGACATGAACATGATCCTGGTCTTTTTCTGCGATGGTTCCTTCAATCATCTTTCGATACAAGTCGGCGGTAGCCAAAGGGCCCATACCTCCTAGAATGCCTATGGTTTTCATCATCTGTTTATCCCTCCTTCCCTCTCTAGTGCTATTATATCAAATTATTCCCTCGCCGCTATATAATTCCCACCAACTGCATTACTACGGTCCAAACAAAGATAGAAAAAATGGAAAAAAGAGAAGTAAACACTACGATTTGACTGGCCAACTCGTAATCGGCTTTCAGCTCTCGCGCCATGGAATAACTGGCCACCGCAGTGGGCACTCCAAAAGTCACAAAAAGAACAACAATTTGCGGCGAAGAAAACCCCACCTGGTAGGTGACAAAAAGCACGATGCCGGGGATCAGAAATAGGCGAAGGAAAGTTACCCAAAAAACATTCTTCAAGTACTTTTTTGTGGAAGTAAAATTAAAGGAGGCCCCCAACACAAACAAGGCAAAAGGACTGGCCACCTGGGACAAGGATTCCAAACCCTTAAGCACCATGCCCGGAATGGAGATGTTCAAAAAAACCAGAAAAACAGCTAGGGCTGTGGCCAAAATCAAAGGATTGGTAACGATGTTTCGCACCAGTTGTTTTTTGTTCACCGTTTCTCCCTTGAAGTATTCCAAAGAAAAAATGGAAAGTCCGTTGTAAACCAACACCGCAAAAGCCACTACAATAGACATGAGACCCAGATATGCCGTGCCGATCAGGGAGACCACCACGGGAAATCCAAAGTAAACCTCGTTTCCCCGGATTAAACCTTGAATGATAACACCACACCGATCTCTCCTCTTCTCCAGCCGGGGAACCAGAAAAAAGGACACGAGAAAAACCAGGAAAGTTCCCATGGCGGAAAACAGAATTACCCCCACATCAAACACTTCCTTCAAGTCCGTTTCATATATGCTGACTAAAAGAATCGCCGGTAAAAACACCCAAAAAAGCAATCGATTGACCGCTCCTACACCATTGTCATTAATAATGCCAACTCGCCTGGTAACATACCCCGCTACCATTATTACAAACAAAGGAACTACCACATTCAACCCCATTAAAATCACATCCACGATTTATCCTCCCCTTTGACCTTTCTGTCTGCCCTTTAGGCCCTGTAAGACGCCCTCTTTATTCTATCCCATCCGGCCCTTGAATGATACCCGGATTCGTTCCTTTTTTGGGAGAAATATGGTATGATACCTGTCACAGGAACCACGAAAAGAGGAGACGAATATGAAATCTTTTTCCGGATTGGGAATGGATGCCCGTTACAAAATCGGCCTTCGAAATATTAAAACCGCGGTATCGGTGGGAATCTGCCTGTTGATTTTCCAACTCCTGGGGGTCAGTGATGGCATTCAGGCCGCCATTACGGCCATCATTTGTATGAAGTCTTCTTTGCAGAACTCCCTTCAAACAGGGTTGGAACGCACCATTGGTACAGTGATTGGTGCTATTCTTGGAATTCTCACTCTCCTTCTCATGATAGAAACCGGCCTTCAGCTTGCAACGCTATTGGCCATTATCAATGTAATCCTGATTATTTATCTCTGCAATATTTTTCGAGTCCAAAATAGCACCATCATCAGCCTGGTGGTATTCCTCATGATTCTCATTGGAGAAAAGGACCAACCTCCACTACTTTACGGTTCTATGCGATTGGTGGAAACCATCTTTGGAATTTTAACTGCCTATCTGGTGAATCGATTTATGGACCCCCGAAAGGTTCTTAAAAAAAGAAAAGACTCTTTTGTGGATCCGGAAATTCGATCCTTCTTTCCGGTGGACTTACCTTCTGTTATGGGTATTTGGCTCAGTGCCCACCTGCGTCTCTATCCTCAAGTAAATCCTCTTCATTGGCACGAAGCCTACGAAAGCGTTCGAAGTGGATACAAGGACGAAGATGCTCTCTATGTCTATACCGAAGAACAATTGGTGATTGGTTATATCGCCGTCAAGGGAGGAACCGCCTTGGATGGGCCTTATGTGGAAGGAACTCAAAACCGAATCAAGGTGGGCGGGCTTCTGTTGGAACATGTGCAAACCTTGTTTCCTTCTCTCAAAGTACAGATTCCTGTCACCAACGAAAAGTTGGAAGACCTCTTTGTCCGTGTCGGGTTTACGGTAACAGAAGAAACCCATTACGAACCCTGGAACATGGAGGTAGCTACCTTGGAATGGTCAAGTAAAACCCATTGAAAAAAAAAGGACCTTGTGGTACGATAGTTCAGGCAACGTGCCCCCGTAGCTCAGGGGATAGAGCGTCGGTTTCCTAAACCGTGCGTCGGATGTTCGAATCATCTCGGGGGTGCCATTGAAGAGAAGGTAGGCTATATGCTTACCTTCTCTTTGATTTCACGAGATGATTCGAACATGAACATGCACGAGGGAACCGCAGAAGGGTACGGCGTCCCCTTCTGCCCCGAGTGGTCCAAGTCAGCTGAAAAAGCTGACGCAGGACTGAAGACGCACATGTTGGGGTCAGGTACCTTCTGTCCTTTCGAGGTACCCGACCCCGGACCGACCCCGGACCTTAATTGCGGATAAAAATTTCTTCCTTGCCACCCTTCTCTTTTCTGCCAGGCAAATTCAGCAAAAACACCGAGCTCACCACCAAAATCCCCCCTACTGTGGCGTTCCACGAAATCCGGTCCGCCATGATTAGAATTCCGGCTAAATAAGCAAAAACCGGTTCCGTGGTGTTGGTCAACGAAGTATCACTGGCCCCGATTTTTTTAACAGACATACAATAAAACAATGGGGCAATAAATGCGGCCCCCGCTCCCAGAACAAAAATATACCCAACCTGAACCCATTCCGTGGGAAGATAAGGTTGCTGCACCATAGTGCAGCGCAAAAAATTCGCCAAAAAAATGAACAGACTCATATAGCCGGTAATCACTTCCGCCTCTACCTTTTCCAACCTTTTGCTGGCCATTCCCAAGGCTTGCATGGCGTAAAAAATAGCGCCCAACAAGGCCAGAAGAATTCCCAGCAGCCGAAGAGGGGGAATGCCTTGAGCCGGCCATACGACAAAGGCCAAACCTACCAATGCCATCATTAAACAAACGACTCGCCGGGGAAGGGCTTTTTCCCTCCCCATCAGGATTTCCAAAAATACGACAATCCCCACATAAGAAAACGCGATGATTACCGCCACTGCCCCAGGCAAATATTTGTAGCTTTCGTTTAGGCTGGTGGTGCATAAGAATAGCAAAAGACCCAAGGAAGTCATGTATAGAACATTGGATTTCCCCACCAAAAATTTCTTTTTCTTTATGAAAATATAGGCCCAAATTAAAACCGATCCTAAAAAATACCTGGAAGTCAATATGGTTTCTACCGCCATACCGGATAGCAGGGCCCGCTGGGTTACAGACGGAATCAACCCATTCAAGATGCTGGCCACAAGGATGAGTAAAAACCCAACCCAACGCCCACTATTTCTCGTCATAAAATTCGATTCTTTGACCCTTTCTTTCTAAATTTTAGCCGCTTCTCACTCTTCTAGTATCTCATGGGGATAATCTCCATGTAATCTTGCACCGTACCACCATCACGGAATAATTGAATGATTTCCCGCCCCAAGGGATGAAGCTCCGGTGTGTAGAATTTTTCCAGCTCCTTGGCAAAAAAGTCCATCAGAATTTTAGCCCCTGCATCGTACCCGTCCGTTCCCACTTCATACTGAGTCTCTGGTTTCAAAAAGGCTCTTCGAATATACTGGTTGTCCACCTTCATGGACTCCAAACCAAATCCCATCAGCGGACATCTGGCCTCTTCCAAGTGGCCCGGTTTAAACTTGGCGCTTCCACGACGAGCAATGTACTCCCGCGCTACCCACTGAGGCATAAAACCTACTTCATAAGCACCAATGTGTTGATTGGGAATCAACAGATATCGGGTGCTGGGTGAATTAAGAACCTGTTCTAAAAGCAGGTTGGCTTGTGTTACCATTTTCCCGGTGGCAAAAGGCCAATAAGAACCCACTCCTTCACTTTTCATAGCCGTTTCAGCCACAATACTGGGATTGTTGTGACCACGGGGGGCCACCAACCTCCATAACCATGCCAAGGCGGGAGGCAACACCTGAATCATCCCCACAATTCCATAAGAGGGGTTTTCCCGGGTACAAACTGGAGCGCGTACTCCAAAGCTGCGCACATCCACCTCCACCGCTTCATTGATTGTTCCTTCCACCATATTACGGGGAAGAATGACCCGGGGATTGGTACACGGTTTCCCATCTTGGTCTAGGGTATGCTCCCAAACCAAACAGGTAGCCTTTGGAATTCCGTCAATATTCATAAAAATTAATGGTTTGCTGGGATGGGTCAACACCCTTTCATAGCGGGGAGATGTACCATAGCTGGTAATATGGTCTAATCTCAAAAACCAGGCAGCTTCCGCATCCTTTACCACCAATTTTCGACTATCGTTTTGAAGCTTAGGATGACATAAAGCCATATCGTCAGTTACCGGCATCAGCTGACAGGTTTCATTAAATACCAGGTAATTCTTTTCCCCTGTAATGGTATTGACTCCCAATATAGATCTTCCGTCCGGTTGTTTATGCATATCCTCAATCATTTCACTTTTTCCACCACCGGAAGCCCCCTCGTGCATGATGACGATTTCATTGTCATAAGGAGTAATCACCTTGACGGTAGAAGCATGGGCTGTAACCCAACCCTCCTGCTCCCCAATATTCAAAAGCACCCCATAAATCCCCTTCTTGGCGCTAGGGCCCGGATAAAGATTGTAGGAATAGACTTCGTGCACCTGATCTGTTCGGTTGTGGATTACGATTTGCTTTTCTCCAAAATGGGTATGACGAAAGGGCGGTGCCAATACCACCATGGCTTTCAACCGGAAATCTTCCAAGGTGTCAATGTTAATAAATCCTTGAAGATCCGCCAACCCGGCGGCAAAAAATCCCGCATTGGCCGGGGAAATGAATATCGAATCGTACCCATGCTTCAAATCTCCCGCCTTGAAGGGGTAAAAGATCAAATCTTGCTTTTTCAGCCAGGCAAAGGTGTCTTGACGCAACTCCTCAAAATCTTTGCCGTATTCCTTTTGGTAAGTGGGCTTGTCCGTAGGTTTGCTGTCTGCCACCAATAGGCTGTCCGGGTCCCTTCTTCGCATATAGTCGTCAATGTAATTGACCGCCAATCCGTTCTTGCATCGAGTTACGGTGGCCTCCAACACCCTTCCCCGGCCCGGCACTTCATAGGCCACTTCGAAGGTGTTTTCCAAGGAGTTCCCCATAGCCAACTCCACCAGTTCTTCCCTGGTTCTGGGAATGATTACGCTTTTAGCCTGGTTCAAAATATCCAGCACATAGTCCGGTAAATTCAATTTTTCTAAATCATACATAACATATCCTCCAATACTCCAATATATACCCCGGAAACAAAGATATTACACCTCTCTCTCCCACTTCTTCGCTGAACAGAAACTTTTTTCCTCCTTTTCCGTCTATAAACATAATCTATGAACACAAGGAGGTTGAACCGATGAAATCAAAAATACTCTTGTTACTTTTGGTAACCGTGCTTGCCCTTCTTTCCCCAGGCTGTAGCGCAACCGGTTCCTACGAAACAAAAACACTGAATACTAGTAGGGTAAATCAATCTTTGGTCCAAGGCAATCAAAATTTTGGTTTGGCCTTGCTTCAAACCCTCCAGGAAGAACCAGAAAACCTGTTCTTTTCTCCTTTTAGCATCTCTACGGCCCTGTCTATGACCTCCCTTGGCGCCAAGGGAGAGACCAAAACCCAAATGGCAAACACCTTGGGATACGAAAAAGTGGAAGATTCCCACCTCTTGGAAACCTATCAGGAATTGCTGAGTTATTACAACGGGTTGGATTCCAAAACAGATTTTTTAGTCAGCAACTCCATTTGGTATCGGCAAGGCGAGGCCATCCAACCAGAGTTCTTAGAGAAAAATCAATCCCATTTCTTTGCCAAAGTTTCAGAAATGGATTTCTCCAAGCCCGACGCTGCCGACACCATCAACGGTTGGATTAAGGACTCAACAAAAGGCCTTATTTCTCAGATGATTCAACCTCCCATCCCTGCCGATGTGGTGATGTATTTAATCAACGCAGTATATTTCAAAGGGGATTGGACCCATCCTTTTGACGAAAAGGTCACCCGTCCGGAAACTTTCTTTGCTTATGGAGGTACAGAAGTACCGGTGGACATGATGCACCGAACCGGCCCCGCCGGCTATTACCAGGGAGAGGGTTATCAAGTGCTGAATCTGCCTTATGGCCAGGAAAAGCTATCCATGACTTTGCTCTTGCCGGATGGAGATTTATTGGATTTTATCTCCTCTCTCACAGAAGACTCTTTTCAAAAGGCCCTTCAATCTCCCGTATCTCAAGAAGAAGTTTCCATTTGGATGCCCCGCTTTTCAATCTCCTACGGCATTAAGGAGCTGAACCGGCCCCTAATCCGCTTGGGAATGGATCTCCCCTTCTCTCCATCTGCAGATCTAAGCGGAATACGAGAAGAAATCTACATCAGCCGTGTTCTTCATAAAGCAGTGGTTCATGTCAACGAAGAAGGAACCACCGCAGCTGGAGCCACTGTGGTAGAGCTCCGGGAAACAGCCATGTTGGAGCCCTTAATTTTCCGGTGTGATAGACCCTTCCTTTTCCTGATCAGCGAAGAAGATTCCAATACCATACTGTTCATGGGCACCTATCTGCTTCCGGAAGAAACGCCATAAAAAAAGGAATCTCTTGGGGCAAAGAGGCTCCTTCTGATTTTTCCAACCGCCCTGTTCTAGGCTTCCTTGGCCGCAGGCTTTTCCTGCTCCGGAATACCGTAAACATCGGTGATCTTTTTCACATCGGGAGCGGTGTATTCCTGCCTCATGAAAAGACATTTTTTAGGACATACCTCCACACAACTCTTACACTGAATACAGCCCATCCGATGGATGGTCCAGGTCCGTTCCTTCCGATCCACCAAAATGGCATCGGAAGGACATTTCCGTTGACACATACCGCACAAAATACAATCCTCTTGGCTGATTTCAATATGCCCTCTGGTTCTATCTTCCCAGGTCCGGGGTACTTGGGGATACATTAAAGTAGCCGGCTTGCGAAACAAACTTTTTAATACCACTTTTCCCATTCGTAATTGTGACATATCCCACCTACCTTTCTGTGCAACTGATGCAAGGATCTATGGTAAGCACCAGAATCGGTACATCCGCAAACTCACACCCTTGTAACATTTTTGTCAAAGCAGGAACATTACTAAAGGTGGGAGTCCGTACCCGCATTCGATCTAAAAATTTAGTTCCGTTGCCCTTGGCATAGTAAATGGCTTCTCCCCGAGGCTGCTCGATCCGCATCAGGAATTCACCCTCTGGGGGCGCCCCCTTCACCGGCACATCGATGGGACCATCGGGAATCAATTCCACTGCTTTTTCGATAAGGTCAATGGATTGATACACCTCTCGAATTCGAACTACCGTACGAGCAAAACTATCGCCGGCGGTTTCAATAACCGGCTGAAATCCCAATTCCAAATATGTACCGTGGCCGGTCAATCGGGTATCATGGGCAATGCCGGAAGCTTTGGCCATAGGTCCTACAGCGCAGCAGTCTTCTGCATCCGCTTTCGTGAGAGTTCCCACCCCCACGGTTCGATTCTTTACAGAGTCATCATCCAGGAAAACCTCCGTCAGATCTTCCAGTTCCGATTTCATTTTCTTCAGGGTTTTTACCATATACCCCAAGGTTTCTTTATCCATATCCCGGCGAAGGCCCCCTACTTTACACACAGAAAAAATCACACGTCCTCCCGTGGTTTTTTCAAAGAGATCCAACACCGTTTCCCGAAGCCGCCAAACATGCATAAACAGACTTTCAAAACCAAACGCATCGGCCAATAATCCCAACCATAAAAGATGGCTTTGGATTCTGCTCAATTCGTGCCAAATGGTTCTCAAGTATTCCGCTCTGGGGGGAACCTGAATGCCCATCAATCCCTCCACCGATGAAACATAGCCCCAACCATGACCGAAGCTGCAAATGCCGCAGATTCGCTCGATGATATAGGTCATCTCTGTAAACTCTTTTTTTTCAACTAATTTTTCCAACCCCCGGTGAATAAAACCGATGGAAGGAATGGCTTCCACAACAATTTCATCTTCCAGTACCAGGTCCAGATGAATTGGCTCCGGCAGAACCGGGTGTTGTGGCCCAAAGGGTATGACCGTTCGTTTTCCCATGGTTTACTCCTCTCCTTCCTGGGTGGATTCCGGCTTCCAAGGATGGGGTTCGCTGGTGGTAAAAAAATGTCCCCCATAATTCAACTCCATGTGCTTGAATTTTACATCAAACAAATCCTGGAGCTCATTTTCAAACACAAACGCAGACCAGTACACGCCAGTAATACTCATAATTTCTTCCTCCACCGGCATGATCACTTTATGGTTGACCAAAACATGGTCCTTATCATAGGTGTAAAGGAGCTCGTACCCTTCCGGTACCACCGATGCACAAATTTGCACCAATCGATGTCCTTCCGCCTTTACATCCCTAGCCTTTTCGAAAATCTCCCCGGGTTTTATAGGGATGAATTCCTGAATCAAATAGCTCTTATCTTCCACTGGGCACCACCTCCATAATCAGGGGTTTGTGTTCTTGTCCATACACTTCTGCATAATGCTTTTTCATGGCCTTTTCTGTTTTGCGTTTTACTTTGAGTCGTTTTTCTTCCAGGATGGCCAAGCCCTTCACCACCCCATCAATGATGGCTTCAGGACGAGCCGCACAACCTGGAACATATACATCTACAGGCACTGCAGTATCAGCCCCACCACTTATATTATAACATTCTTTGAAGACTCCGCCATCACAAGCGCAAATTCCCACCGCCACCACAATTTTAGGCTCCGGCATTTGCGCGTATATTTGCTGAATCACCGGCTTGTTTTTCTCGTTTACTGAACCGGTTAACAGAAAAATATCTGCGTGCTTTGGGTTTCCCGTGTTTTTGATGCCGAATCTTTCAATATCATACATGGGTGTGAGGCAAGCCAACACCTCAATATCACAGCCATTGCAACTGGATCCATCGTAGTGAATCATCCAGGGTGATTTTGTAATAAAGGACATATGTTTTCCTTGTATGATACATTCAGAAGCCAATATCATACTTATCCTTTCTTTTATATTTGT
>CAZAZF010000028.1:0-12940 GCA_964489555.1 uncultured Oscillospiraceae bacterium
TACAGGTTTGTTTGTATGTAGGGAAGAGAGTTTTTGCTCTCTTCCTGTTTTTTTTATCTGCGTTGCCAATGAAAATTATACTCTAAGCCCTGGGTTTCCCTGTGTTTCTTCAAATTTCAGCCATTGTATACTTCCCGCTCTCGGGTTGTACCCTTTTTTCTTCTGTGGTATAATTTCTCATTACAACTTTAAATGAGAAAACCAAGAAAAAGTAGAAAAGGAGGGATACATATGGGATCATGGAAGGACAAGATTATTGATACAGCGCATACCATTGTGGAAAAAAATCCTCGGTTGGCACCCCAGACCAATGGCCAGGTTTTCCTGGCAGAAATGGCCCAACAACTGAAAGAGCAGGATAAGATACCGGAAGAACTCTATGTGGAACGGGATGTAAAAAGAGGCCTCCGAAATGCAGACGGAACCGGTGTGGTGGTAGGGTTGACCCACGTGGGAGAAGTAATTGGATACGAAAAAGGGCCGGATGGGAAGAAGGTTCCCAAAGCCGGTGAATTGTATTATCGAGGGTACAACATCAAAGATTTAGTGTCCCATTGCATCAAGGAAGACCGATTCGGATTTGAAGAAACCACCTATTTGCTTTTGTTCGGAAACCTTCCTTCTGCCAGGCAGCTGGATGTGTTTCTTAAATTGCTGGCAGAAAGTCGTGAATTGCCACCGAATTTTGCACGGGACATGATTATGACTGCCCCCTCTGCCAACATTATGAACAAACTGGCTCGTAGCGTGTTGGCTCTCTATTCCTATGATGACAACCCCGATGATGTTTCGGTGGAAAATGTCTTGCGACAATCCATCGCCTTGATTGGCTATTTCCCTACTCTGATTGCCTACGGATATCAGGCAAAGCGGAACTTTTACGACGGGGAAAGCTTGCATCTGCATTACCCCATTCCGGAACTAAGCACAGCAGAAAATATTTTACGTATGCTGCGAGCCGACGGGGAATATACAAAAATTGAAGCCAGACTCCTGGATCTTTCTTTGATTCTACATGCAGAGCATGGCGGAGGAAACAACTCCTCCTTTACTACCCACATCGTTACCTCTACTTCAACGGATACCTATTCCGCCATTTCCGCCGCGGTAGGCTCTCTCAAAGGGCCACGCCACGGAGGGGCCAACATATCCGTCATCAACATGATTAAAAACCTAAAGGAAAATGTCAGTGACATCAGTAGGCGTTCTGAAGTAGAAAAGTATTTGCGGGATGTATTGGAAGGGAAAGCCAACGATGGCTCTGGTTTGATTTATGGAATGGGCCATGCAATTTATACCGTTTCCGACCCTCGTGCCCTCATCTTGAAAAAGATGGCCAAAAAATTAGCAGAATCCAAAGGGTTGGAAGAAGATTTTGCCTTGTACGAATTCATCGAAAAGATTGCACCCAAGCTTTACACAGAGAAAACCGGGAAAGAAGTCAATATGCCGGCCAATGTGGATCTGTATTCCGGCTTTGTATATACGGCGCTGAACATTCCCATGGACATCGCCACTCCGCTCTTTGCAACAGCCAGAGTATCCGGTTGGTGCGCTCACCGGCTGGAAGAGATTACCGGTGCCGGCAAGCTGATGCGCCCTGCCTATAGCTGTGTCCAACCCCATTTGGACTATGTCCCTATTAACAAACGAAAATAGTCAAAAACCCCGGTGGTCCCCATGATCCCGGGGTCTTTTTTTATTCATATCGAAGGGCTTCGATGGGGTCCAATTTGGCCGCGCGACGGGCAGGGAAAAGTCCAAAAAACAACCCCACTCCTGCAGAAAACAGCACGGCCAACACCACCACCAGGGGTTGTACTACCACCCGGACTCCGGCAAGGGACATGCCCAAAGCAGCAACGCCAATCCCCAATATGGTTCCGATAATTCCTCCGATTACAGAAAGAATCACCGCCTCGATTAAAAATTGCACCAGAATATCCCGGGTTCTGGCTCCCAGAGATTTTCGAATGCCAATTTCCCGGGTTCGCTCCGTAACGGAAACCAGCATAATATTCATGATGCCGATGCCTCCAACCAACAGAGAAATGGCTGCAATCGCACCGATGGCCACAGAAAGAACCCCCAATATCTGATTGATGATATCCTGTTGTCCTTCTGCCGATTCCACCATGTAAAAGCCCTCCGGTTTGTCCTTAATTCGATTCATATAGGTGGCATAAGCTTCTCCCTGTTGCCGCACATCCTTATCCGGATTACCGTAAATCTCAATATACGAAGAAAGCCCTTCTCCCGAAAGCATGGCGGAATAAGGAACATACACAGAGTAACTGGTCCTACCCATGGCAGCGGTAATCTGGCTGGATAACGTTTCCTCCATGCGATAAACCCCCACCACGGTAAAATCTCTGGCATCTCCCCCCACCTGAATGGATAGCTCTTCTCCCACCACATTTTCTCTCCCAAAGAGCTTCCTGGCACATTCCGTGTCGATAACGATTCGATCTCTTCGTCCTTTCACATCGCTTTCATTAATCATCCGCCCATAGAGCATACGAATGGTCTTGTTGAAATCGTTATAATTTTCCGCCACTCCCACCATAGCTAAATCTGCAGTAGTTCTTCCCACCCGGGTTTCACTGTTGTTGTAGGTATATAGAACGGCATATCGGATATCCTGCGGGAACCGTTCTTTTAGTGCCTCAACATCTGCCTCCGAAAACAAATCATCCGTCATTACGCTATAATCCGAATAGATTTCCGCCAATTGGGAGTAATTGATCATAATGTACATATAGGCTTTCCCCAAGCTGTCAAATTCATCGCTGACCGCACCCTTGGCCGAAGCTCCAATGGATGTAATGGAAATTACCGAGCTGATGCCGATGATAATTCCCAACATGGTTAAGAAGGATCTTAACTTGTTGGCCTTAATGGCCGAAATGGCCAATTGGATATTCTCAATCCACAACATGGTGATTCCCTCCCTTCCCTTTTGGAGGGCGCCTCTTGTCTCCTATGATTTTCCCATCCCGAAAAGTCAACACCCGATTCGCAAACAAAGAAATCTCCGGCTCATGAGTCACCACAATCACCGTGGTCCCTAGCTCCCGATTTAATTTTTGAAAGATTTCCATTATTTCTACCGAGGACTGGGAATCCAAATTTCCCGTAGGCTCGTCTGCCAACAAAATGGATGGGTTGTTGGCCAAAGCCCGGGCAATGGCCACCCTTTGTTTCTGTCCTCCCGACAATTCGTTGGGAAGATGGTGGCCTCGATCGGAGAGCCCAACATCTTTCAATAGTTGCAAGGCTCTTTGCTGACGCTCTTCCCGCCCTATCTTGGCATAAATCATAGGCAATTCCACATTCCGAAGGGCACTGGTGCGAGCAATCAAATTGAAAAACTGAAATACAAAGCCGATATTGGTATTCCGAACATGGGATAATTCATCATCCTTTTTCTCTTTGATGTTCATTCCATTCAGAAGATACTCTCCTTCGGTGGCCCGATCCAGGCACCCAATGATATTCATAAGCGTGGATTTTCCGGAACCGGAAGCCCCCATGATGGCCACAAACTCGCCTTTTTCTATGGTCAAAGAAACATCATCCAGGGCCTTTACCTGAAGAGGCCCGTTGTCATACACCTTGAACAGGTTTTCAATGCGAATTACTTCTTTCATTTGGAGGCTCCCAGCACGGTGGCCATATCAAAAGCGGCGGCCCCTTCTTCCAAGTCAAAGGTGGGGCTCAATACTACCAAATCTCCTTGGACCAATTGTGAACTGGTCACTTGTATGTTGAAATCACCTTCCACCCCCAATTCAACGGGGATTTTTAGCAATAACCCCTCTTTCAATACAAAAACAAAGGTTTCTCCGCTGGTAGGATCCTCCAAAATGGCATCCACCGGAACTGCTTTCACCTTCTCCACCTCTCGAATGATAATATCCCCTCGAGCGGTTACCCCGGAAATCAAAACGCTGTCTTCTTTATCGATGGCGATGGTGACAGGAATCACCATTTCTGAACTTCCTGCATCCTTTCTTTCTCCCGTGGGAGAAATATGTGTCACCCTCCCCCGAAGCTTTCGTTCTCCTAAAATTTCTGCTGAAATTTCCACTTCTTGTCCCACTTGAATGCGCCGGATATCATATTCGCTGACATGTACTTTCATTTTTAAATGGGAAAGGTCTTCAATGGCCATCAAGGGCACTCCCGTTTCCGTTAGTCCCCCCTCAACTCCGTTAACCCGCGTTACCGTTCCCTGAAAAGGACTTCGTATCATGGTGTTCGCGGAGGAAGATGCCGCGCTTTCATAGGCTCCCTTCGCCCTCAGGTAATCCGAATGGCTGATGGCTCCCTCTTGATAGAGCTTTTGAGCAGCCGCATATTCCACCCGGGCCGCCTCCTTGGTTCCTTGAGAGCTTCCCGTATTGTTTGCCCCGGGATCCAGGCGAACCATCAGTTGATTTTCCTCTACAAAGTCGCCCTCTGCCACAAGAATCTCCAATATCTGATATCCCCCCACAGCTGTCAACTGGGCGCTTTTTTCCCCTTCCACCGTTCCTCTCACGGAAATTTTCTCCCGCACATCCATGATTTCCACGGTACCGGTATTTACCGGGGTTCCTTGAGGCAGTCCCAAAAGAGCATCAAATTGACTGAGTACCAATGCACCGATTAATACCACCCCTAATATGATTGCGGGAATGATAAACCTTTTCCTTTTCTTCCAGCCATTCCATTTTTTTAACTTTCTCATCTTTCCTTACTCTTTCTTTTTTCCTTCTTTGATTGGCCAGTGGGGCACCTTTCATCGAATCCAAAAACTATACTTGGTCATTATATCACACCCTCCTTTTAAAGAAAATGAACCCTTCTTTAACAAATACTTAAAGAATTCTTAACAGCCTGGTCTTGCCCAATTCACAATTTTGTGATATAGTTTGCGGGTTGTAAAACAAATGAACCCATCAGGAGTTTCTTCACACTAGGAAAAACCTCCCAAGCGAATATAGAAAAGAAAAGAGTTCCCCATGAAACAACCCATTATCAATATTGCCGTTATCGCCCATGTAGATGCAGGCAAGTCCACCCTGGTAGACGCCTTCTTAAACCAAAGCGGAATTTTTCGAGAAAACGAGTCCGTGATGGATTGCGTTATGGATTCCGACGACATCGAACGGGAACGAGGCATTACCATCTATAGCAAAAACTGTTCCGTCATGCATGACGGAGTAAAAATCAATATCGTAGACACCCCCGGCCACGCGGATTTTTCCTCGGAAGTGGAACGAATTATGAAAACGGTGGATACGGTAATTCTGCTGGTGGATTCCAGCGAAGGTCCCATGCCTCAAACTCGATTCGTGTTGAAGAAATCTTTAGAACAAGGGTTGTGCCCCATTTTGCTCATCAATAAAATCGACAAAAAAGATGCACGCATTAAAGAAGTAGTAGACGAAGTCTACGAACTGTTTATGGATTTGGAGGCTACGGACCAACAACTGGATTTCCCCATACTCTACGGGATTGCGCGCCAAGGAATTGTGGTGGAAGACCCCAAAGAAGTAGACGGAATACAAGTTCAGAAGGAAGAATATAAAATTCAAAAAAACACAGCCGGCGGAGATTACAACCTGAACATTGAACCTCTTTTTCGTACCATCATACGCCATGCCAAGGTCTATCCGGATCTAAATCACGAACCACTACAGCTTCAAATCTCTTCTTTGGGGTATGATGATTACATCGGAAGACTGGGGATAGGCCGGATCACCCGGGGAATCATCAGGGCCAACCAACCTCTTGCCTTGGTTCAGGGAAATGGCACCGTATTACAGAGAAAATCCAACCAAATTTTCCTTTACCGAGGGCTGAAACGGGTATCTGTGGAAGAAGCCCAATGTGGAGACATTGTAGTGGTCTCAGGTATTGCGGATGTTTCCATCGGGGACACATTATGTCCTCCGGATAACCCCCAAGCCCTGGATCCCATTCATATTGAAGAGCCCACTCTCTCCATGAATTTTATGGTGAACAAATCCCCATTTGCCGGCAAATCCGGAAAATATGTCACCTCCCGTCACTTGAAAAATCGACTGACCAAGGAATTGGAAGTCAATGTGGGTCTTGTGGTAGAGCCCACAGATTCAACCGATGTGTTCAAAGTGTCCGGTCGAGGAGAACTTCATCTGTCTGTGCTCATCGAGAACATGAGGCGGGAAGGCTACGAATTAGCTGTCTCCAAGCCGGAGGTCATCTTTCGAAAAAACTCGCAAGGGAAAAAATTGGAGCCAATGGAAGAAGTGGTCATTACCGTGCCGGAAGAATATGCGGGAACAGTGATTTCCAAGCTCAATATCAGAAAAGGCCAAATGTTAAAAATGGGAACCCTGAACAGCTACGCCAAGCTGGAGTATTTGGTGCCCACCCGGGGACTATTGGGATATCGCTCCGAATTTATCAACGATACCCGAGGAGAAGGAACCATGGTACGACGGTTTTATGCCTTCCAGGAATTCAAAGGAGATATCCCCCAGCGAATCAACGGGGTGGCCATCGCTCAGGAAGAAGGCGTAGCTACCGCTTACGCATTGAACAGCATCAGCGAACGAATTCGCCTCTTTATTCCACCCGGTACCAAGGTCTACGAGGGGATGATTATCGGTCAAAACAGCCGAAGCGAAGACATGGTGGTGAATCCCTGCAAAGCCAAAAAGGCGACCAACATGCGAGCAGCCGGCAATGACGATTCCATCAAATTGAGTCCGCCGAAAATCTTCACTTTGGAAGAAGCCCTGGAATTCATCAACAACGATGAACTGGTAGAAGTAGTTCCCGATGACATTCGCCTCTTAAAAAAACTTCGAAATGAATTGGAGCGGCGCCGTTCTCCAAAGTAGCCACTGCCCAACGCAATCCCTAGCAAAAAACTCCCCTCATATCCCATCTTATCCAAGGTCATTCACGCAAAAGGCACGCCCATCCGGGCGTGCCTTGTTTGTTTTGATTTGAATGGTACAACTACTTGAACAGGTTTATATATCTCTAGGTTCTAGAACAATCCCCATCCAAAGAATCCATTCAACTGTCCAACTAGGATAAACAGCATCCCAATGGGAGCGATGTACTTAAAGCAAACCATGGCAAAAGCTTGGCCCTTCCACTTGTCGCCACTGGCAGTGATTTCTTCTTCCATCCATTTGGGCCCTAGTTTCCATCCAATAATCAAGGACATACACAGAGCACCCAAAGGCATCATTATGCCTTCAGAGAAGAGATCAAAGAACTCCAGCCAAATGAAGCCCAAAGGCATGGGCAGTCCGTTGGAACCAAGGCCATCTAAGGCTACGATTACAGCCAACGCAAAGATGATTAGGATACAAATCAATGTGGCTTTGTGTCGATCCGGCTCTTGTCCTTTGGCAATGGATTTATCAATAAAGGTAGCGGTAGCAACTTCCAACAAGGAAATAGCAGAAGTTACCGCTGCGATTACTACAAAGAGATAGAACAGGAACCCAAAGATGGGTCCAACACCACCCATGGATGCAAATACCGCTTGCAAAGTTACGAACAACAATCCGGGGCCACCACCAGGCTCCATCCCCATAGCAAATACCGTAGGCATAACGGCCAAACCGGCCAACAACGCTACCGTTGTATCCAAAACAGGAATGATGACGGCATTTTGTTCGATGTTTTCTTTCTTGCTCAAATAAGAACCGTAGGTAATCATACAACCCATACCAAGAGAGAGGGAGAAGAACATCTGTCCACCCGCACTACCCAATACAGAAATCCAACCAGTTCCTTGGAACACTTCGAAATTGGGGGTAAACATAAAGGCTACACCTTCCATCGCTCCCGGAAGAGTCAGGCCTCTTACAATTACCACCAACAGCAAGACAAACAGGGCCGGCATGGCTACTTTGGAAAAAGCTTCGATGCCCTTGGATACCCCGCCTCTTACGATGATGTAGGTAATAAAGCAGAATATGAATGTATAAATAACTCCTTGTGCTTGCTGTGTCAGGAACTCTCCGAAATAGGCACCGCTGTCTGCTCCGCCAACTCCGAATCCTGCGCCAAAAATGTCACCAAAATTGGCCACCATGTATTTCATGGCATAGCCACCCAACACGGTGTAGAAGGACATGATCAGGAAGGGACAAATGGTACCCATCCAACCAATCCATGCATAATTTTTGCTTAACTCAGAGTAAGCACCCAGTACGCCTTTTCCAGTTCTACGACCGATGGTCAATTCGCCCAGCATGATTACAAAGCCGACGAAGATTGCCAACACCAGGTAAATAAGTAAGAATGCAAAACCTCCATTCATACCCATCTTGTAAGGGAATCCCCAGATATTACCAAGGCCTACGGCTGATCCAACCGCCGCCATGATAAACCCGAAATTACTCCCCCATTGTCCTTTTTTACTGTCCATGGGAATAACCTCCTTCAATTGCTATTCGTTGAAAAATGAATGATTGCGCGTGAAAAAAACTTCACTAATTTACTATACTTGATTCGTCAGCCACTGTCAAGTATGTAAGGTTGTGAGCCGCAACAATTTTTTTCTTTGTTTTTTAGGAACATTTCTAACAACTTGATTAATAGGAATTCCATGGATATAATAGACGGGTAGAAAGCGAGGTATTTACCATGTCATTAGAGCAAGTCAAAACCTTTTTCCGCACCCTGGAAATAGAACAGCGAATCATCGAATTCAATACGACTACCGCCACCGTTTCCCTGGCCGCCGAAGCTCTGGGAGTCCCGCCGGCCCGCATATGCAAAACCTTGTCCTTTCAGAATGACGAAGGTTGCATCCTGATTCAAACTGCCGGCGACAAAAAAATCAGCAACAGCAAATTCAAATCTACCTTCGGAAGAAAAGCAAGGATGCTTTCCCCGGAGCAGGTACTGGAATATACCGGCCATCCCGTGGGAGGGGTTTGCGCCTTCGCCATAAAAGACCCTCGAGTCACTATTTGCTGCGACCAATCGCTAAAAGAATATGAGACATTGTTTCCCGCTTGTGGTTCTTCCAACAGCGCGGTAGAAATGACTCCCGAAGAAATCTATCAATATAGTCATTCCAGTCGTTGGGTGGATGTATGTAGGGACAAAGAATAATCGAGAGCCTTCCCGAAACCGGGAAGGCTCTTTTTCTTTGAACAGTTTAGTCCTTTTTCTTGAGATATAGAGGAGGTATCTCTGCCATTTGCTTGTATGTCAGATATTTTTCCCGAGCGCTTTCTGCAGAAGCGTCAAACAAATCCTCCGCCAAACCCGGAAATTCTTTCAGAAGCGACGAGTATCGCGTTTGCCCCATCAAATATTCTTTAAAGGCCATTTTTGGCTCTTTGGAATCCAAGGTAAATGGATTTTCCCCTTCTTCTTTTTTCAATGGATTATATCGATAGAGATGCCAGTAACCGGCATCTACTGCCCGCTTAATATCCTCTTGAGATTTGCCCATTCCCGCCTTGATTCCATGATTGATGCAAGGAGAGTACGCAATAATCAAAGAAGGTCCATGATAGCTTTCCGCTTCTATGATGGCTTTCATCAGTTGATTTTTATCCGCACCCATTCCTACTTGTGCCACATACACATAGCCATAGGTCATGGCCAACAAACCCAGGTCTTTTTTCTTTACCGCTTTTCCAGATGCGGCAAACTTCGCAATGGCCGCTTCCGGGGTGGCTTTACTGGCTTGGCCTCCGGTATTTGAATACACCTCGGTGTCAAAAACCAACACATTGATATCTTCTCCTGATGCCAACACATGATCCAATCCACCATAGCCGATATCGTAAGCCCATCCGTCTCCACCCAATGCCCAGATGGAAGGCTTCACTAAGTAATCCTGGTGGTCGAACACCAGCTTCGCCCGTTTTTTCTGAGGAGCAGATTCCGGCTTCCAATTTTTAAGAGCATTCTTAACTTTTTCGGCTCTATCTCGAGTCCCTTCACCTTGATCCTTTCCTTGAATCCATTCTTCAAAAGCTTCCATTACAGCCTTGGGAGCTTTCTCCTCCATCATCTCCTCCATGGCCTTCTGGATGTTATTTCGTATTTGTTTGGTGCCCAAAAGCATACCATACCCATACTCTGCATTGTCCTCAAATAAGGAATTGGCCCAAGCAGGCCCTCTTCCATTTGCATCTTGGCAATACGGCATAGATGGTGCAGAAGCTCCCCAAATGGAAGAACATCCGGTAGCATTGGCAATAATCATGCGATCCCCGTAAAGCTGAGTGACTAATTTAATATAAGGAGTTTCTCCACACCCTGCACAAGCTCCTGAAAATTCCATATAAGGTTGACAATATTGACTGCCCTTTACATTATATTTGTTGGTCATTTCTCCTTTGTATGGAATGGTTTCCGCAAAGAGCCAGTTAGAAGCTTCCCCTTCCATTTCTTCAAAGGGCTTCATCACCAATGCTTTTTCTTTGGCCAAACAGATATCCGCGCAGTTCCCGCACCCCATGCAATCCATAGGAGATACCTGGATTCTATACTGATGCCCTGGGAATGCTTTGTCATTGCTAGGTATGGTTACAAAGTCACCAGGTGCTTTTTTTACTTCTTTCTCATCCAGAACATACGGCCTGATGGAAGCGTGAGGGCATACGAAAGAACACTGGTTGCACTGAATGCAGTTTTCAGGAATCCACTGGGGCACATGCATAGCCACTCCCCGTTTCTCATAGCGGCTAGTACCCATGGGGAAGGTTCCATCTTCCCGCCCTTCGAAGGCACTGACCGGCAACTGATCCCCCTCTTGACGATTCATGGGAATCAATACTTCTTCAATGAATTCCGGGTAGTTGGTTTTCTTGCTTTTACCCGGTGTCAAACTCTTCCATGAAGCCGGCACTTCAACCGAGGTCAATTGCGTAATACCGATATCCACTGCCTTGTGATTCATATCCAGGATTTTTTGCCCCTTCTTTCCATAGGCTTCGTCGATTCCCTTCTTTAAATGTTTCACCGCTTCTTTTAAAGGAATCACCTGAGAAAGCTGGAAGAAAGCCGCTTGCATAATCATATTGATACGATTCCCAAGCCCGATTTCCTCCGCGTATTTATAGGCATCTATGATGTACAATTTGATCTTCTTTTTCGCCAATGCTATTTTCACTTCAGCAGGCAAATGGTCCTCCAATTCTTCCTTTGACCAGGTGCAATTTAACAGGAAGGTTCCCCCTACCTTTAAATCCCTTAGCATATTATACTGATTCAGGTATGCTTGATTATGGCAAGCTACAAAATCTGCTTCGCGAATCAAATAGGTGGACTGAATGGGAGACTTTCCAAACCGCAAGTGAGAAATGGTAACCCCACCGGATTTTTTTGAGTCGTAAGCAAAATATCCTTGGGCATAAAGGTCTGTTTCATCCCCGATGATTTTAATGGCCGTTTTGTTGGCCCCCACCGTACCGTCAGAACCCAGTCCCCAAAATTTACATCGAATGGTACCTTCCGGCTCACGGGATAGCTCCTGTCTATAAGGAAGGGATGTTTTGTACATATCGTCTTCAATGCCCACGGTAAATCGATCCTTCGGATTCTTTTTCTCCAAATTATCATAAATCGCCTGTACCATCCCGGGGGCAAAGTCCTTGGAGCCCAAACCATATCGGCCTCCGTACACTTCCGGTTGGAATTTACCTCCATACAGCGCTGTTCTCACATCTTGGAAGAGAGGTTCTCCAATGGAACCGGGATCCTTCACTCGGTCCAGTACCGCAAGCCTTGTCGCCGTCTTTGGCAGGGCTTTCAAGAAAAGTTCTTTCACAAAAGGTCGATACAGCCGAACCTTCAGAAGTCCCACTTTCTTCCCTTCCGCGACTAAAATTTTAACTGTTTCTTCAATGGCTTCACAACCGGAGCCCATGGCAATCACCACATTCTCTGCTTTGGGGTGGCCCACATAATCAAAAGGCTTGTAGCTTCGCCCCGTCAGTTTTTCAATTTCCTGCATATAATATTGTACTTCTGCCGGGACCTGATCATAAAATCGGCCCGCTGCTTCTCTGGCCTGGAAGAAAATATCCGGATTTTGGGCAGTTCCCCGCACCACCGGATGCTCTGGATTCAAAGCTCTTCCCCTGAATTCAGAGACGGCTTTCCAATCCAACAACTTGGATAAATCGTCATAATCCAACACTTCAATCTTCTGAATTTCATGGGAAGTCCGAAAACCGTCAAAAAAGTGCATAAAGGGAACCCTGGTTCGGATGGCACTTAAATGGGCCACGGACCCCAAATCCATTACCTCCTGAACCGAGGAAGAAGCCAAAATAGCAAACCCCGTTTGTCTTGCTGCCATAATATCACTATGATCTCCAAAAATAGAGAGGGCTTGGGCCGCAATGGCCCTGGCAGCCACATGGAACACACCGGGAAGAAGCTCGCCGGAAATTTTATACATATTAGGAATCATCAATAGCAAGCCCTGGGAAGATGTAAAGGTGGAGGTCAACGCCCCTGATGCCAAAGAACCATGGACCGCACCTGCCGCCCCTCCTTCGCTCTGCATTTCCGCCACACGCACTTTCTGCCCAAATATATTCTTTCTTCCATAGGACGCCCATTCGTCCACCTGTTCCGACATGTTGGATGAAGGCGTTATGGGATAGATGGCGGCAACATCGGTGAAGGCATATGCCACATGGGCTGCCGCCGTGTTTCCATCCATGGTTTTCATCACTTTTTTCTTCATTAGTACCCTCCTTTTGATTTTCCCGAAAAATGGTATAAAACTACTTTAATCCATATCAATGGGTCTGTCAATACAAGGCGGTGTATACTTGATAAGGCAAAACCATTGATACTTCAAAGGGACCAGCCATTAATGGCCGGTCCCTTTATCTCAAAAACACACTTATATAGGCTCTATAATAAATGTTGGGGTGGTCTACTCGAAGAGAGAGTAGATCCTCTA
>CAZAZF010000029.1:0-11181 GCA_964489555.1 uncultured Oscillospiraceae bacterium
AATATTTAAATATTTTCTGAATTTATGGTTGACTTTTCATAGCTGGTCTCCTTATGATTCCACAAACGCTTTTAACAGGCGAAGTCCCGTATCTCCACTTTTTTCCGGGTGAAATTGAGTCCCCACCAAAGAACCTTTCCGGACCACTCCGGTAATGGAAATTCCATAGGGGGAAGTGGCCAAAATATTCACCTCCTCCGTTTGGACATAATAACTATGCACATAGTACACATAACTTTCTTCTTTTAAGTACCGGAACAAAGGATCCTGCTTCCGGATTTCCAACCGATTCCAACCGATATGGGGAATCTTCAAGGTCCCCACCCCTGTAGCATCCGGTAAATCGGTGGGAATGGGCCCCACTTTTCCAGAGAGAAGCCCCAACCCGGCGTGACTGCCGTATTCCATGCTTTCTTGAAACAAAAGCTGCATCCCCAGGCAAATGCCCAGCATTGGTTTTCCCCGGCTCAGTTCTTCTTTTAAAAAAGGTACCAAACCAGTAGCCTCTAATTTCTTCATGGCATCCCCAAAGGCTCCCACTCCGGGCAAAATGATTCCATCCGCTTTTCGAAGTTGCTTTGGATCTCCGGTAATTTGACTTTCCACTCCTAAATACGACAGAGAGGAACTGAGAGAAAACAGATTTCCCACTCCATAATCTATGATTCCAATCATCTATAACATTCCTTTCGTAGAGGGAATTTGATCTCCCATATTCGGATCCAATGAAACCGCTTGCCTCAATGCCCGGCCCAGGGATTTAAACATGGCTTCGATGACATGGTGGGAATTGCCGCCGGCCAGCATGACAAAATGAAGGTTCATTTCTGCCTGTCGACTCAGAGCCAGCATAAATTCCTTCACCAATTCCGTATCAAAGGTTCCCACCTTCTCCGAAGGAATATCCACCTGCATTCGCAAGGCACTGCGCCCCGACAAGTCCACTGCACAAACCATGAGCACCTCGTCCATGGGAAGGGTAAAAGATCCATACCGGGTAATGCCCCGTTTTTCTCCCAGGGCTTTGCCCAAGGCTTGGCCTAACACGATTCCCACATCCTCTACGGTATGATGATCGTCCACCCGGATGTCCCCTTCACAACGAAGGGTTATGTCAAATCTTCCGTGGGCCGCAAATAATTCCAACATGTGATCTAAAAAACCACAGCCGGTTTCAATGTCCCCTTTGCCACGGCCCTCCAGGTTCAAGGTCAACCGAATTTTAGTCTCTCTGGTTTCTCGTTCCAAGGTTGCTGTTCTCATAATACTTCCTCCCATAGCTTGATGGTCGCCGTCAAAAGCCGCTCCATCTGGCCTTTTGTTCCTATGGTAATTCGCACTTGCTGCTTCAATCGCCCTTTTCCAAAATATCGAATCAAAATCCCTCGTTTCTTTAGTTCCTGTTGGTATCGATTCCCCTCCATCTTCACCGGATCCACCATGATAAAATTAGCTTGGGAAGGGGTTACCTTCATGCCCAACTCTTCCAGTTTGCCCGCTGTCCACTGACGCGTTTTTATAATGGTCGAGACGCAAGCTTCGAAATACTCCTCATCTTGCAAAGCGGCCAAGGCTGCTTGTTGGCTCATCCGGTTCAGATTATAGGGATTGAAGCTGTATTGAATTCGCTTCAAATCTTCAATTAACCCGGAATTTCCCAAAGCAAATCCCACACGGGCTCCCGCCAGATTTCGAGATTTGGAAAAAGTTCGGATTACCAACAGGTTCTCATACTTTTCTATCAAGGGAAGCGCCGTTTCTCCCCCAAAATCCACATATGCTTCATCCAGGATTACCACTCTTGCCGGGTTTTTTTGTAAAATTCCTTCCACTTCCCCAAAAGACAATCCCCTTCCGGTAGGGGCGTTGGGGTTGGCCAACACAATGGTTCCGGGAAGATTTTGGTAATCTGCCGGGTTCACCCTCCAATCCTCTGTGAGAGAAAGGGTCCGTCCTTCTTTGGCCAATAACCCCGCATAAACGGGATAAAATCCATAAGTCACATCGGGAAAATAAAATACTCCGTGATCCTGCTGAAAAGCCAAGAAGGAAAACGCCAATAGTTCATCGGAACCGTTTCCCACCATCACCTGATTTTTCTTCAATCCGTAATGGGTAGCCAAAGCTTCCACCAGCTGCCCCGACTCCGGATCCGGATACAACTCCAACCCTTGTTCCACCCGTTGAAAAACACCGGGTGCGGGAGGAAATGGGGATTCGTTGGTATTTAGCTTTACCCAGTCTCCTCCTTGAGGCTGTTCCCCCGGCACATAAGGCGCCAAGCTTTCCAGCTGTTGATTAAAAAAATTACTCATCCTGCCAATCCTTTTCAAATCGAATGGCCACACTTCGTCCGTGGGCCTCCAGTCCCTCGCTTTGGGCAAAAACCACAATCCGGTCTTTTACCTTTTCCAAGGCTTCCTTCGTATAATAAATATAGTTAATCTTTTTTTGGAAATCCTCCACCGACAAGGGGCTGCTGAATCGAGCCGTGCCCCCGGTAGGCAATACATGGTTGGTTCCGGCAAAATAATCTCCCAGAGCCTCCGGCACATGGTGGCCCAGAAAAACGGCACCTGCATTCTTCACCTTATCCAACCAGGAAAAAGGATCCTCTAACGCCAGCTCCAAATGCTCCGGCGCGTACCGATTGCTCCACTCCATAGCTTGTTCCAAAGATTGGGTCACCACGATTTTCCCTCGATTCCGCATGCTCTCCCGGGCCGTTTCTCCACGAGGCAATCGGGCCATCTGATCCTCCAGTTCCCTCACTACGGCTTCCGCCAACATCCGGCTGGGAGTCAACAACACCGAAGCCGCCAGCACATCATGCTCTGCCTGACTGAGTAAATCAGCGGCTACATATGCCGGGTTGGCCTGATGATCGGCTAAAATCAAAATTTCACTGGGACCGGCTACCATATCAATGTCCACTTCACCAAATACCATTTTTTTGGCTGTGGCCACATAGATATTCCCAGGGCCCGTTATCTTATCTACCTTGGGGACGGTTTCCGTGCCAAAGGCCAGCGCCCCGATGCCCTGGGCACCTCCCACCTTATACACCCGGGTGACTCCGGCAATTTGAGCTGCCGCCAAAATCACCGGTGAAATAGCCCCATCTTTTCCCGGCGGAGTAATCATCACAATTTGAGACACTCCCGCTATGGTGGCAGGGATGGCATTCATCAAAACACTACTGGGGTAGCTGGCAGTGCCTCCCGGAACATAGATTCCCACCCGCTCTATGGGCAGAGTTTTCTGTCCCAACCGTGCACCTTCCCGTTGCTTCAGCTCATAATCCTCTCTCCGTTGAAGCTGATGAAAGGCTCGAATATTGGTGGCAGCTTCCTCCATGATATCCAAAAGCTCTGAAGAAACCTGACTCTTAGCTTCCTCCATTTCCCGGGAAGAAACCAAAAAATCTTCAATAAGAACCCCGTCCCACTTCCGGGTATAGTCTCGCAAAGCGTCATCGCCTCTGGCTTTTACCTCTGATAACACCCTCCTTACATCTTCCTGGATTTGAGCCGTAGTTGGACCCTCTCCCTCCATGGGTTCTGTGACTCTGGAAAATATGGCTTCATAGGAGGTGCTAGTTCCATCATAAATCGGTATCATTTCTCTTCTCCTCCCACCTTTCCTCCCGTCTTCAACTTGTCTACCAGTTCCGTTATGATTTGGTTCTGAAATTTAAAAGAGGATTTATTGGCAATAAACCGGGCGGAAATTTCTTTAAACTCTTCCAATACCTTTAAATTATTTTCTCGAATGGTGTTTCCCGTCTCCACAATATCCACAATCACATCGGACAACCCCAATACCGGACCTAATTCGATGCTGCCGTTGAGTTTGATGATGTCGATATCCCGGCTCTGTTCTCCATAAAAGCTTTTGGCAATATTCACATATTTGGTAGCCACTCGCAAGGTTCGATCCGGCTGTTCCACATAGTCTTTTCGGGCGGCCACCACCATTTTGCACTTTCCGATTTTCAAATCCAAAAGCTCGTACACATCCGGTTGGTTTTCCAAAAGGATATCCTTTCCTACGATTCCCACATCCGCCGCCTTGTGTTCCACATAAATAGCCACATCGCTGGGCTTCACCAAAAGATACCGGATGCCCTTCTCCGGATTTTCCAGGATCAATTTTCGGTTTTTTTCCCGATACCCCCGGCAGCCGTATCCTGCATCTTCCAGGATTTTATATACTTGATCTCCCAACCTGCCCTTGGGCAGTGCAATGTTTAACATCCTTCTTTTGCTCCCTCTATTTCCACCCCAACCGGGGATTCTTTTGCTTCATTTTTTTCTCTGAAAGTGCAATACTTCCTTGGCGGGAAGCCCCTGGGGCACCCTTTTCCCCACCCAGACCCGAAGGCCTTCTTTTTGCCAATCCTGGGCTTGTTTCAACACCTCATTCACATCGTCTGCCTCTTGGTAAAGCAGCACCCGATCCAGCACCCATTCCTTTTGCTCCGAAGACAGCCGATTGATTTCATTTAAGTACAAGGCGAACCCGATGGCATCCACATCTTTCCCGAAACGCTTCATGGCCAAATCATACTGGCCGCCCGCCAAAACCGGTTTGGCCAACTCCTTCACATAGCCTTGGAATACCAAGCTATTATAATAATCAATATCATTAACCATAGAAAAATCCACTTGAATATGACCATTGCTGCCGCTGGCTTTCAGAATCCGAAGCAACTCTTCCAATTCCTCCACGGAACAAATCATTTCCGAAGACAAGGCCAGATTCTTAGCCATAGCCAATACCTTCTTGGGTTCTCCGTACATTTGAGGAATGGCCAAAAGCAAATCCCGCTCCGCCCCCAGTATGCCTGTTTTTTCTGCGGTTTTCTCCAGCCCGCTAACACTTTTGTTTCGAATCAACCGGAGAAGTTTCAGCTTGATATGCTCCGGAATCCACAATCCATTAAGAAAATGGACTACATAGTCCATATGGGAGACTTCCAGCAAATATTCGGGGCTGATGGCTTTTAAGCTTTTCATAGCCAAGACCAACACCTCTACCAGTCCGTATCGATCCACATCTCCAATGAACTCCAAGCCCATTTGGTGAATCTCCTTGTAGGTGTGATTCTCTTTGTTTTCCCGATACACATTTTCAATGTAATACAGTTTTTCGCTTTGCCCCCGGGTAGCTCTAGTATTCTTGATGATGCTCAAGGTCACATCCGGTTTCAAAGCCAACAGTCTTCCATCTAGGTCCGTAAAGCTGATGACCTTATCACTGCCTAAAAAATCCTTATTCTCCAAGTAGAGACTGAATTCTTCAAATCGCCCCATCTTATATTTTCGATATCCCCATTGTTCAAACAAGCCCCTTAATTCCAAGGTAGCACGTTCATCGGGTTGTAAATTGGCCGTTAGTCCTTTCATGGCATAAACTCCTGCGCTTTCTCACTGTGGTATTTTATCGCGTTAAAGCGATAGCGTAGTATATTATACCACATCCTTTTGTTTTGTAAACAAAAATTCCGTGGTATAATCTTGCGGTTATTATGGAATTCCAACTAAACTGCCCATTATTCCTGAATTCGAACCAGATGGAAGGTCTTTTTCCCCTTCTGGATCAACAGTTGCCCTTCATTAAAATCCTCTCCGGTGATTTGCCGTTTGGCGTTCGTTACCTTTTCTCCGGCCAAGATTAAGCCTCCTTGTTCTATGGTGCGGAATCCCTCTCCTTTGCTGGGAACCAATCCCAGTTGGTGAATCAAGGTAACCAATCCCATTCCTTCTCCTTCGAAGGAAGAAACCGGCATGACCGTAGTAGGAATCTTGCTCAAATCTCCTTCTCCGCTGAAAGCGGCACGAGCGCCCTCCTGGGCCTTCTGCGCTTCCGCTTCTCCATGAACCAACTTGGTTACTTCATAAGCCAAAACTTCCTTGGCATGGTTGATTTCCTGATCCTGCAATGCGCTGAGCCGGTTTACCTCCTCCATGGGAAGGAATGTCAACATGCGAAGGCACATATTCACATCGGAATCCTCTACATTACGCCAGTACTGGTAGAATTCATATGGTGTGGTTCGTCTGGCATCCAACCAGAGAGCTCCCTTTTGAGTTTTCCCCATCTTCTTGCCTTCACTGGTGGTTAACAAGGCAAATGTCATGCCGTATACTTGCTTTGACAACTCTCGTCGAGATAGGTCTACCCCTCCCAGGATATTGGACCACTGGTCATTTCCGCCAAACTGCATCTTGCAGTCGATGTCCCGTGCCATCACCATGAAATCGTAGCTTTGCATCAGCATATAGTTAAATTCCAGAAAAGAAAGGCCCTTTTCCAATCTCTGCTTGAAGCACTCCGCACGCAACATGGCGTTTACGGAAAAGTGACGGCCAATATCCCGAATGAACTCAATATAGTTCAACTCCTGTAGCCAGGTGATGTTGTTAACACAAATGGCTTTGCCCGGCTCCGGCTCTTTGTTCGCCTTTCCTTTTTTCCCAGGGCAATCCGTACCCAGATACTGGTATTCTTCATCAAACTCTAAAAATTGATCAAAAAGACGTTTGAAGGCGTTTCCGTTTTCAATCACTGTTTCCTTGGTCATCATTTGTCGCATGTCACTGCGACCGGAAGGATCCCCAATGAGGCTAGTACCTCCGCCAATAAGTACAATGGGAGTGTGCCCGAATTTCTGCATGTACATCATAATAATTACCTGCATAAAATGCCCCACATGAAGGCAATCTGCTGTAGGGTCAAATCCGATGTAAAAACGTATTTTTTCCTTGCCAAGCAAATCGCGGATTTCTTCGTCATGGGTGGTCTGCTCGATGAAGCCCCGTTCCTTCAGCACATCGTACACATTATCGTATTGGCTCACATTGTCCGGTATAAAGTTCATGATTTCTTCTCCTTCAGTAACGTCTTTTTTCGTTAATAATGGCTATTTGGTGCCGAACAATCGATCTCCTGCATCCCCCAAACCGGGAACAATGTAGGCGTGTTCGTCGAGTTTTTCATCCTTCGCGGCGATAAAGATGTCCACATCCGGATGGGCTTTCTGCAAAACTTCAATTCCCTCCGGCGCTGCGATGAGACACATAAAGATAACCTTTTTGCCGCCTTTGGCTTTGATAAAATCGATGGATGCCGCAGCGGAACCACCGGTAGCCAACATGGGATCCACTACAAAAACCTGTCTTTTATCAATATCACAAGGGAGTTTACAGTAGTATTCCACCGGTTCATGGGTTTCCGGATCCCGGTACAACCCCACATGACCCACTTTTGCATTGGGCACCATCGCCAGCATACCATCTACCATACCCAAGCCGGCTCGGAGGATGGGAACGATGGCAATGTCTTCTCCCGCTAGCATTTTTACCTTCGTAGCGCATATGGGAGTTTCAATCTCCACATCCACCAAAGGAAGATTTCTTGTGGCTTCATAGGTCATCAACATGGCAATCTCTTTCACCAATTCCCTAAAATCCTTCACATTGGTATCGGTCTTACGAATCATCCCCGTTTTATGTTGAATCAGCGGATGGTCGAATACATATACTTTTCCCATAATAGTCCTCCCTCATTTTTCACTTGTAATAACTGTTCTATGATGAAAAGACCTCCCCCCTTTGGGAGGCTTCCTTTTTCTCCCTACATTTGATTTAAAAGATCGATACGACGTTGGTGCCGGCCCCCTTCGCAAGTGGCTTCCAACCAGGCTGTGAGTATGGCCTTTGCCATATCCGGGGTGGTGGTTCTCCCTCCCATGGCCAGCACATTGGCATCGTTATGACACCGGGACATACGGGCCATATATTCGTTGGTGCAAAGAGCACATCGAATGCCTTTCACCTTGTTGGCTGCAATAGAGACACCGATTCCGGAGCCACATAACACCACCCCCAACTCCGCTTCGCCATCCCTTACTGCTTCTGCACAACGCTTCCCGAAAATGGGATAATCCACTGAATTTTGGTTATGGGTTCCCAAGTCCATTACCTGAAACCCCTTTTCTTCCAAAAATGGAATCAACTCCTGCTTTAAACAAAATCCTCCGTGATCCGACGAAATGGCTATTTTCATAGTGGCCTCCTCTTTTTGCGATTCGCTACTCTACCTTCTATTTTGAAAGTTGTACTCCTTTGCAACTACTGGTTTCCCACCTTAATCACTTTATATCCAGCGGATTTAAGCATGCGGTTCATTACCGCGTAAGCCACCCCATCGTCGGAATCCAGGGCGGCTGCTAAAATCAAATCCACCCCCTGTCGATCCAAGTCCCTCAATCGGGAGAAGAAATCGTGGGCCACTTCCTTGGAGTCCACCTGGTGAAAAAAGAGAATTCCCACCTTCTTGGCCTGCCCGTCTTCCTTTTGTTCCTGCTCCTTTTCTGCCCGGATCCGTTCCATTGTCTTTTGTACCGCTTCCCTGTTCCCCTCCAGAATAATCATTTCTGCCTGAGGAGCGTAGTGGCGATATTTCATGCCGGGGGCACGAGGAGTCTCTTCCGGAGACATTTCCTCTCCCCAATGTACTCGGATTTTTTTCAACCCAAACACCTTTAAAACATCCTGAATGTCTTTCACCGTAATGATTCCGGGGCGAAGCACCGTAACCACTCCGGAGGCGGTTACATCCAACACCGTGGATTCGATGCCAACCTTGCAATCCTCTCCCTCCAACAACACTTGAATTTTTCCGGAGAGGTCTTCCCACACATCTTCTGCCCGAGTGGGCGAAGGTTTCCCAGATAAATTGGCACTGGGAGCGGCAATGGGGCATCCCGCCTCTTGAATAAGAGAAAGGGCTACTTCATGGTTAGGCATTCGGACTGCCACCGTGTCAAGGCCTCCGGTGGCTTCCAAGGGCACCAATTCTCTCTTTTTCACCACCAATGTCAAAGGTCCGGGCCAAAACATCTGAATGAGGGCTTCCATAACCGGAGTAATTTCCATGGCCAGTTTTTCTAAGTCCAAAGGAGATGCAATGTGCAAAATCATGGGATTATCCGAAGGCCGTCCTTTGGCTTCATAAATTTTAGCCACCGCTTGGGCCGATAGACCATCCGCTCCCAACCCATATACCGTTTCGGTAGGGAACGCCACCAGGCCTCCTTGCCGAATCACCTGAGCAGCATATTGAATGTTTTCTTTTGTAGGATTCAAACGCTTGGTTTCCATTAAAAACTCTTCATCTTTTCTGCTTGGTCATCGGAAATAAGTCCATCGATAATCTCGTCCAAATCTCCGTCCAGGAAATAATCCAATTTGTACAAGGTCATGCCAATGCGATGATCCGATACCCTGCCTTGCGGAAAATTATATGTTCGAATCCGCTCCGACCGGTCTCCGGAACCCACTTGGCTTTTTCGCGTAGCAGACAGCTCATCGTTTTGCTCTTGCAGCTTTATGTCGTACAGCCTGGCCTTTAGCACTTTAAAGGCTTTGTCCTTGTTTTTTATTTGAGACTTTTCGTCCTGGCAGGTCACCACAAGCCCGGTAGGCACATGGGTGAGCCGGACAGCCGAGTCGGTGGTGTTCACCGATTGTCCCCCATTTCCGGAGGATCGGTACACATCCACTCTCACATCGTTGGGGTCCAGATTGATTTCCACATCATCCACCTCCGGCAGGACAGCCACCGTGGCCGCCGAGGTATGAATCCTTCCGGACGCTTCCGTTTCCGGAACCCGCTGAACCCGATGGGCACCACTTTCGTACTTCAACCGGGAGTAAGCTCCTCTTCCTTTGATTAACATCACCGCTTCCTTAATGCCGCCAAGACCAGTGTCATTTACATCCATCAATTCGGTTTTCCAACCTCTTCTTTCCGCATACCGTATATACATCCTTAGAAGATCGGAGCCAAAGAGGGCGGCTTCCTCTCCACCGGTGCCGGCTCGAATCTCCAGGATTACATTTTTATCGTCGTTGGGATCTTTGGGCAACAAAAGAATCCGAAGCTGTTCGTTCAGTTCTTCGATTTTGGTTTCAAGTTGGGAAATTTCCATCTTAACCATTTCCCTCAACTCTTCATCGCCTTCGTTTAGCATGGTTTTGGCATCTGCCAACTCTTCTTTCACCTTTTTATATTCCCGATATTTTAAGACCAAGGGTTCTATCTCTCCCATTTCCTTCATATACTTCTGCCATGTAGGCTGATGGGAAATGATTTCCGGGTCAGACACCTTGTCCGAAAGCTCTTGGTATTTATCTAAGGTGAATTCTAATTTATCAAACATGGTACCAACTTTCTTTCTATTTTATATTTTCTATGTTCCTGTTTTATTTACAGAACTTCTAACATTTAATTATACCAAACTGGACGGGATATAGAACCCCGTTCATAAAAAAACTGGAAAATGATTTCCAGTTTTTTGAATGTATGTTACTCCATGTTGTATTTGTTCTTGAATTTCTCAACACGGCCGCCCCGGTTGATGAACTTCTGCTGACCTGTAAAGAACGGATGGCAAGCCGAGCAAACATCCAGTCTCAACTCTTCTTTTGTGGATTTGGTCACAAAAGAATTTCCACATGCGCAAGTAACATTACATTCCTTATAATCAGGATGGATTCCTTCCTTCATGTTGTTGCCTCCTTTCTAGCCCAGGTCCTGCTGAGCACAATCTAACTGCACTTTTTCATTCACAGCCTATTTACTATATCATAACCCCTTGTGCTCTGGCAAGTTTTTTTCATCTTTTGTGACATAGGTTTTCGTTTTTTTCCTAAAACCCATTACGCCCTTCGATTTGGTGTGAACCAACAAATTTGTACAGCGTTTTCATGCTAAATATGGCCGTTCCCCCAAATTTTCTCAAATTTCTTCTTGACAATCCTCTTCCCCCATGCTATTTTCTATGTAAGTTCATAATAAACCTGTGACGAGGGAGTAACGTTGAAGCACGGTTTAACAGCGAGTTCGGGGTGGTGGAAGCCGAATAAACGTCCGTCTCAACAAATGGGCCTCTGAGGGCAACGCCAACGAAAGCAAGGAACCTTCCTTCTGCTTTCCAGTAGCCGCGACGTAACGCAAGCGTAATATGCGAAGGGTGTGATGGCACTCTGCAGAGTGGGCGAAGGCAACTTCGTCAAACAAGGTGGTACCGCAGATTTATAATCTGTCCTTGAATTTCAAGGACAGATTTTTTTGATGGTACTTCCGGCAGAGACCCCTTTTCCAAGAAACCAA
>CAZAZF010000030.1:0-7873 GCA_964489555.1 uncultured Oscillospiraceae bacterium
AGTGTTGATCTCTTTTTTTATTTCTCTTAAAACTCCACAACTATTTTACACTATCAACGCAAAACACATTCTTAGGAATTGAACCTTTGGTGAAAGGAAGGTATAATCAAAAAAAGCTGTGTGGAGTGGAAGGAGGCGATTATGAAAAAACTGATAGGGGCATTTGTGGTTGTTGTTGGTATTCTTGTCATTTCGGTAGGAATCATGTTTGCATTTCAAATATGCCCTCCTGAAGGACCTTGGCCGACGCCTCCCTGGTGTGAGAAGCAAGAAGGAGAGGGTGAGATTTTTGTTTCGGTACCCTTTTGGACAGAAGGGGAGGTGTATATAGGTACGGAAGATAATCCGAAAATGATTCTTATGGAAAAGATAAATGAAGTTTCCTATTTCACGAATCAAGGGGATTTGATTTCCAAAAACGGGACGTATTTCTATACCAGAGGGTCCTGGGATACTTGTGAAATACAAGTACCAAGGATTTATCGTGGGAAAAGCGTCAAAGACGCAGTGTTGGGGTGGGCGGATTTGACGGGTCCTTCCTTAAGCAGCGATTTTCAGCGGGGGGTTGTTTTTGGTGGCATGTTTTGGCCGGATCACAATTTCCCATTGATAAACAAGAACTACGAGGTGCTGCAAGAATTTGGAGTACAATATATTGCAGTGGTTCCAAACTGGTTTGTATTTCCCGACTATCGAGGGATGGACATCAGACCTTTTTACCGCCACGATGGAGAATTCCCCAATGATACCAATTGGATTACACCCACCTTGACGGATGAAGAATTAACGGATATTGTGAAAGGTGCGCAGGAAAAAGGAATCAAAGTGGTTTTAAAACCCCATTTGGACCCCATCGATTTTGGAATGCCCGGACATGAGGCACGAGGCGCCTTTCATCCAGAAGATTGGGATGTTTGGTTTGAAAAATATACGGACTTTATTTTACATTATGCCAAGCTTTCTGAGGAGTTGGGAATTGAAATTTTAATTATTGGAACAGAGCTGGATACCGCCACCATGGAGGCTTTGGATGACTATGGGGCACCTCCCGATGCTACAGAAAGATGGCGGAAAATGATTGGCCAGATTCGCCAAGTCTATTCGGGGTTTCTTACCTACTCGGTTGCTTGTGAGGAAGGAGGAGAAGGTCCTTCCAACATTAAGTTTTGGGATGATTTGGATTTCATTGGATTTGAGCCTTACTTTGGCCTTACAGAAAAAAACAATCCGAGCATAGAAGAAATGAAAGAGGCCTTTGACCGTGCTTTTGACCAATATGCAAAACCTCTTTATGAGAAATACGGAAAGCCTGTCTTATTAACAGAAGTCAATGTGTATAGTTTCGACGGAGTTAACAGAGACCCCATCGGTTTGGCAGTACGGGAACAATATCCGGGGCCAGACAGCATTGAAAATCTTCCTGTTGATCACCAAGAGCAGGCGGATTACTATGAGGCCTTTTTCCAATCGGTAACAGAGCGGGATTGGATTAAAGGCTGTTATTGGTGGGGATGGTATTTAGACACCACCATAGAGAAAGCAGATTCTTGGCTTAAAGAAGATCCCTACGATCCTTTTGTAAGAAAACGGGCAGGACAGGTTTTAAAGAAATGGTATGTGGAGAGGGAAGAAGACAAGATATAAATGATTGGAGAGGATTTGAAAGGGTTCAAAGAAATGGAAAAGGCTGAATGGGTCTATCAAAAAGCGATAGAAAACAGTAAGTGTGCTTTTGCCCGCCACGAAGCCATTTTTGATGGCAAGGGAAAGATGGTAGATTATGCATTTTTAGATATAAATCCTTCCTTTGAAGAAATCACGGGCTTAAAAAAAGAAGAAGTGGTGGGCAAGTGGTTTGTCCGTGACATAGCCCAAGACACCAAAGACGCCAGAAGCTGGGTCAAGAAATACAGCGAAGTGGTAGGGGGAAGTAGGCAGATTGAGTTTGAGGAGTATTCCCGGGAATTTCGAAAGGACTTCACCATAAAAGTTTATCCGGTGGGGGAGAAAGAATTTGTTACCTTGTTTCTTGATGTTACCTTTGAAAAGAAATTTCATGAAATTGCCAAGTATTTTCGGGACAATATGGGCAACCGCATGGATTATAATGAGGTCACGAAATATGTTTGCCAGCTTTCCGGTGCAGAATATACGGCTTTTAATCTCTATGACGATGATGGAACCTTTACTACGGTTGCTCTATGTGGGATTAATAAAAAAATTCAAGCCATTTTGGAGAAGGCCGGCATCATTGTAGAAGGGCGAAAGTGGGAACCGGACCCGGTGCGGGAGGAAAAAATAAAGGACAAGGAGATCGCCTTCTTTCCTAACTTGAGAGAATTGGTGGGCTCGGTGTTGCCACAAGAAGTTGTTTTTCTTTTGGAAAAAACCATGGGTCTGGGTTCGGTTGCGGTGGCAAAAATAAAAAAAGACGAAACAACATTTGGCGATTTCACCTTGTTTTTTAAAGAAAAAGCCACTTTTAAAAACGAAAAATTGTTCCTCTTATATCTTTCTCAACTGGGATTGTTTATTGAAAAAAGCAGATTGGAACAGTCTTTGAAACGAAGCCAAAACCAATTTTACACCCTGGCGGAATACGCTCCTATCGGATTTGTTTCATGCAATACAAAGGGAGAAATTACATATGCCAACAAAAAATTGTTGGAAATATTGGGTTCTCCTTCCCTGGAAGAAACAAAAAAGATTAATCTGTTGACTTTTCCCAAATTGAAGGTGGCGGGTTTTTCGTCGAAATTGAAGGAAAGCATGAACCGCAATCGATTACTGGTTCATGAGATAGAGTATACCAGCCTATGGGGAAAGCATAGTTGGCTACGGGTATACTTTACCCCCACCCAAGAGAATAATCGAGTGGTTGGCATCAATGTTGTGGTGGATGATATCACGAAAACCAAAGAAGATGAAGAAAAACTGGTGGAAAAAGCCCAGCGGGATTTTCTTACAAGGGCCTACAATCGATACGCGCTAGAGACCTTACTATCGGATTATTTGCTGGAAGCCAAAGAAAAAACCATGGTGAGTTGCATTGCGGTGGTGGATATTGATGCCTTTAAGAAGATTAATGATACCTACGGGCATCGGGCGGGAGATACGGTGTTGAAAAGCCTTGCGGCGCGAATTAAGCAAGAACTGCGAGGGAAAGACTTATTGATTCGAACCGGGGGCGACGAGTTTTTAGTATATTTCCATGATATTCAAAGCGGCGAGAATGCATTGAATCGAATTGAACAACTGTTTCATAAAATCTCTTCCCGGTATCGTTTTGATGATTTGCTGAAAGATAAACATGTTGAATTGGATGTGCGTTGTAGCATTGGAGCCGTTATGTTTCCGCGGGATGGAGAAACGGTGGAGGTGTTGATGGCGAAAGCCGATGAGTTATTGTATGAGATTAAAGCCGCAGGAAAAGGGGCTTATCAACTGGCATTGTAGAACAATCTAGGGGGTCTATCCTGTTTGCTGGTCGATTCCGGATTCTGAAAAGATTCGGTCTCTTGTTTTTGAGGGAGTCACCATGAAAACCACAATCATCAAATTAATCATCGTCATAGCCACGGTTTCCCTTACAGCGGCTGCCATTGTGGGAAGCATCACCTTCTCCCGTAGCTCGGAATATCTTCAGCATGAAATTGAGTCAAACGTGAGGAATACTACGGAAAAGTATGCTAATCAGTTTAGTGCCATCTTCAAACACACAGAAGGTTTGGTGGACTCCGTAGCCGCCTTCGTTTCCGTTACTTTTGATCCGGAAGAGTTAAAAAAAGATCCCGAATATATGGAGAGATACAAGAATGAGCTGCATGGTATTATCCAAGAGGTGGTATCTTCCACAACCATTGACCACGGTCTTTATGTCACATTTAATCCCACGCTTACCCCAAACAATGACGAAGTATGGTACATATTCGAGGATGGTGTAGCCACCCAGATTGATGCAGATTTCGAAGCAAACTACAGGGATTTTGAAGAGCCGATACCGGAGGACATGCAATATTTCTTCGCTCCATTAGAAACGGTTGGCACAGTATGGACGGGCCCCTACTATGACAAGGACATAGAGATCAATGTTCTTTCTTGCTCGAAGGCTATTTATGTAGGTGATTTTTTTGTTGGTGTTGCCGGTGCGGATGTGACGACGGAGGATACTACGGATATTGTCAAAGGGATGCATCCGGATCCCAACGGTTATGCGTTCCTTCTCAATCAAGAACTTGAACTCATCGTTGCAACGGACAGGGTTCCTGCAAGCACTTTAAAAGAAATGATTCCTGGCGATTTTGAAAAGGTGAAACAACAGATGGAAGAGGAACCCGCCGGTAGTCTCCGGATAAGTGTGAACGGAAAAAGATACATTACTGGGTATGCCAGGCTTAATAATGGTTGGATACTGGCTATTTCCACCTTTCAGACCGATGCGTTCAGCCCGATATATAACCTGAATCATGTGCTTCTTGGGTTGGGTGTAATCATCTCGCTTCTCATTATCCTTTTTTCAGTTTTCTTTTCCATTTCATTCTCACGGCCAATTCGAATCCGACAGAGCACTCTGGAAGCACAGAACAGAGAAAAGGATATTCTTCTTATTTACCAGTCCAAGCAGGCGAAAATTGGTGAAATGGTGGGTAATATTGCCCATCAGTGGAAACAACCCCTAAATAGTATTAATCTGGTGCTGACTAACCTCATGGACAGTTATAAATATGGGGAATTGGATGAATCCACCTTGAAGAACAGCATCAACAAAGCAGAATGGATTATCCGCAACATGTCGGATACCATAAGCGATTTTATTGGATTCTTATCACCAACGAAGGAAAAAGAACACTTTCATGTCAACGATAGTATTTCTATCGCCTTGTCGCTAATGGAGGAGAGCCTCCATCATCACGGTATCCGGGTAACTTGCCAAGAGGTAGGCTCTTGCATGACCTATGGATTTGCCAATGAATTTTCCCATGTACTATTCAACATCATCGGAAATGCGCGAGATGCAATCCTGGCTGAAAACCCCGCAAAAAGGCAGATTGATATTCTAATCAGTAACGATAATGGAACTCTTTCCATACGAGTCATCAACCAATATTGTCGTATTGATGAAACCATTCTTTCTCAAGTTTTTGAACCCTATTTTACTACAAAAGAGGAACAGGGCGGAACCGGCATCGGTCTTTACATATCAAAGGTTATCATTGAGCAGCGGATGAGCGGAAAAATCTGGTTGGAAAATATTCAAGATGGCGTGTGCTGTGCCATTCAGCTCCCCTGCTCCTCCCCAAACAATGGACAGGAGATGGAAAATGGAAATTCATGAGGAAGCATTAAAAGAAATGAAGATCCTCTACATGGAGGATGATCCAATCACGGCGGAGGAGCTGGGTCAGTTCCTGAAACGGAGAGCTGGCCGGGTCTACATTGCCAACAATGGGGTGGAGGGATTGAAGCTTTTTCACGAACACAACCCGGATATCATCATCGCAGACCTGTTTCTTCCCATAATGGGAGGCGTGGAAATGGTAAAAACAATCCGGGAAGAAGGATTTCAAACACCGGTAATCATCACTTCGGCGGTGAGTGATTCCAATGTCATTCTAAGCGCTGTAGATACGGGGATTCTAAAATATCTGCTGAAACCGATTCATACAACAGAGCTGTTGAAAGAACTGTCGGAATTGGCAGAGAGGCTGACAGAAAATGCTTCTCAAGGTGCCCATCATTCTTTTCCCAATAAGAAAGAGTTGGAAAGTCGCATCAAAAAAGAGTTCTCTGCTATGTTAAAGTCCTATACAGGGAAGGGTCCTAAGGATGTTACCGTCTTTATTTCCTCCGGGACTCTTGAAATCTGCGCCACCGAAATCATGACTCCCTACGAGAAAACCCTGCTTGACAATTTTCATAATCTTGCTATAATTAACCAAAATAGGCGGTTATTCTATCAGATTATGGAAACCCGTTTTTCGGCAGTCATTGGTGAAATTCTCAATCGGGATGTTCACTTGACAGAAACGGATATTAATTTGAAAGAGGATCGAAGTAAGTTAATATTCCGAATCGGTGTCTGATGCATCATGCGGCCTCCAACTGGTTTCAGCGGGATGGCCGAAGCTTCAGGAATAGGCGATTTCTTCCATGTTGGAAGGTTAAATTGAAACTGTTCTTATAGCCAATTTAAACCCAACACATTGATTTGTGTTGGGTTTTTATTATTGTAGCAAAGGATACGTCTATTACCATAAGGAGGGAGGTAGTAATGCAGTTATAAGGAATTACAATTCTTTGCAATTTGAGAGGAGGAATGCAAATGAATAAAATGCTTAGCTTGTTAATTGGAGAAGTCCAGTCCTTTAATGGCCGAAGATCACTGATTTCCGTTATAGTGATTCTGGCCATAACCTATGCAATAACTCTTATTGTACCTTTTGATCCTGAAAACTTAGGAGCTATGTCTGTGCTGCCGGCCATCTTCCTGGTATTATACATTTTTATAACCCGACGAATCCTGGAAGCACTTACACTCGCCTCCGTTATGGGGTACATGTTGGTTGCCCAGGGCGAAGTCCTTCAGACCTTCAGCGATGGCCTCTTAACCGTTGTTATGAGTGAAGACATCGCATGGTTGTTCATCGTCTGCGGCCTTATGGGAAGTCTGATTGGCCTCATTGAAAAGGCTGGAGGGGCATTTGCTTTCGGTGAATGGGTGGCAAAGAGAGCAAAGACTCAGAAAAGCACACTGATGTGGACATGGGTTTTGGGATTGATTCTCTTTGTTGACGATTATCTGAATTCCCTGACCTTGGGATCATGTATGTCCAGAATCACGGACAAGCATAAAGTGTCCAGAGAATATCTTTCCTATGTTGTAAGTTCTACAGCGGCACCGGTATGTGTACTGATTCCCATCACAACCTGGTCCATATTCTGCGCAAGGCTGTTGGAAGTCAATGGCTGGGCTCCCTCAGGGGAAGGGGTGTACTATTTTATCAAGACCATACCTTTCAACTTTTATGGTTGGACAGCTATGCTGTTGGTACCCTTGGTAATTCTTGGTTTTGTTCCCCTCTATGGACCGATGAAGCGGGCGCAGCAGCGGGTTGAAAACGGCGGACCCTTGGCTCCTCCGGGATCTGAGAAGATTGATATCCGCCATGGTGAAGTAGTAGAAGTTCCCAAAAACCCGAAAATGATAAATTTTGCAATACCCATCGCGGCTTTAGTAGGGGCAACCATCCTTTTTGATACCGACATGCAAATCGGAGTTATCGTAGCCGTTGCTTCAACTTTTGTTCTGTTCTTGGGGCAAAATCTCATGACAGCGGAAGAGTTTACCGACATCACGCTTCAGGGCCTCAGAAACATGATTTTGCCGTTGATGCTTATGGTGCTGGCCTTTGTCTTTGCGGGAGTCAACGATGAGATTGGGTTCACCCAATACGTTATCACCAGTGCCGCAGTCCTTATGTCGCCTGCTCTTGCCCCGGTGATAATCTTTATTGTACTTACTATCACAGAGTTTATCACAGGGACCAACTGGGGTATGTATATCATCGCCCTTCCTATCGTTATCCCCCTATCTATGGATATCGGTGCGAATACCACTCTTGCCGTAGCTGCTGTGCTATCCGCAGGGGTATTTGGAAGCCATGTATGCTTCTACTCTGACTGTACAATTCTTACGTCATCCGCCACTGGCTGCAATAACTTTGACCATGCTTACTCTCAAGCTCCATTAGGTGTTTTGGCTGCAATTGCATCGGCGGTGTTGTTCCTGATTGCCGGATTTGTATTCTTATAATCTGGGTTTATCATAAGTGCCGTAAAACCCCCTGCTTCAGCGGTGGGGATATGAGGCACA
>CAZAZF010000031.1:0-2930 GCA_964489555.1 uncultured Oscillospiraceae bacterium
CCGGACATGCAGTTCTCCAATCCGTATACGCGGGCAATGCCGTCTCCAACCTGTATGACGGTGCCGAAATCGGATATTTCCAGCTGATTTTTGTATCCTTTGATTTGTTCCTTAATCACGGCACTGATTTCTTCAGGTCGTAAATTCATATGCGTTGCCTCCCTTCTATATGATGGTGTTGGATAAGTCTTCCAAGCGCTTCCTCAATGAAGCATCGATTATTTTTCCTTGAATGAGTATTTTCATGCCTCCTACTAGGCTGGGGTCAATGACATTCTCCAGCTTTACCTTTTGCCGTAGAAGCCGGGAAGTTTCCTCCTCGAAACGGGACAACTGCTCTCCCACGATGGGAACCACCGAGAAAATCTTGCCTTCCCCATATCCCTCTGCCTTGTAGATTTCTCCTTCGTAGGCCTTAAATATTTTTTCCATGTGGCGGGTTCGTCCTTTGTCCACTAAAACAAACAAAAGGTTTAACAGTTCCCGGGAAATTACACCGTCAAAAACCTTTTCCAAAACCATTTTCTTTTCCTTGGCCGGAATCACCGGGGTAGTAATAAAAGCAACAAAATCCCCTTCCTTCTCCAACAAGGAACGAACTTCCCTGGTCTCCTCCAGGATTAATTTCACCTTGTCCACTTCTTTGGCAGCCAGGTAAAGGGCATGGCCATATGTGGTGTCTATGGTTAACTCTGCCATCCGGAATCACCTGCCTGTTGAAGAATGGTTTCTACCAATTGCCCGTGTCCTTCTCCGGACAACTCCTTTTCCAAAATCTTTTCGGCGGCTAACAACGCCAAAACCGCCACCTGTCCTTTTAATTCAGAAAGCGCTTTGGCCTGTTGCCGTTCAATTTCTTTTTGTGCCTGAACTACCATCTGGTTGGCTTTTTCCGCAGCTTCATCAACAATCTCTTTGGCCTGTACTTCTGCTTTCTGCCTGGCATTTCGAAGAATCTCACGCCCTTCTTCTTCTACATTGGCGATTTTTCTGCTATAGGTTTCCAGTTTTTCATCCGCTCGACGATTGGTGGCCTCTGCATTCTCGAAAGCCCCCCTTATGGTTTGGGTACGCTGATCCAACATCTCTAAGAACGGGCGATATAAAAATTTCACCAAAACACCCACCAAAATCAAGAAATTGACAATGGCAAATACCACTTCCAGCAAGCTCATATGCAATGCTTCAATCATAAAACAAACCCTCCTCGTGTTTGAGGGAATACCTCAAGTCCAGTGCTCTTTACATTCTTCCCAGAAGCAAAATGGCAATCAACAACCCATAAATTGCCATGGCCTCCATGAAAGCCAATGCCAGGATCATATTAGTACGAAGCTCCGTGGCCATTTCCGGTTGACGGGCCATTCCCTCTAATCCTTTGGCGGCAGCAATTCCCTGTCCGATTCCCGGGCCAATGGTGGATAGTCCAATTGCCAAAGCAGCTGCTAATCCGATTAATGTGGTCATTTCTTTGTTCTCCTCTCATTTGTTGATTTCATTCAACACAGGCCACCGCCTGTGCGTGTGGTACAATATTTATTAGAAATCGAAACTCCATTTTGAGTTCGAAATTTCCTCTCAAATTATGACAGCGGGTGATAAGACGGCACTTCACAAGCAGTCTGGTGATGAAGTTCTCCATCCACCGGTTCGGCGGCCTCACTAATATAAATTCCCGCCAACAGAGAAAACACCAGTGCTTGAATCAGCCCCATCAATACGCTGAGGGCCTGCATGATGATGGGAAGTCCCAAAGGAACCAAATCAAAGAACGCAGCAATCACCGCCTCCTCTCCAAAAATATTTCCATAAAGTCGAATGCTCAGAGAAACGGGATGTACCAGTTGTTCCAGCAGCATGATTGGAAAAAGAAAAGGAATGGGTTTAAACAACGACTTGAAATATTTGGGCCCCCGATTTTCCCGAAGCCCTACATAAATAGTAAATACGAAAACGATTAAAGCCATCCCCAAAGGAAAATTAATGGAACTGGTGGGTGCCGCCAATCCCGGCAAATGACCGGACAAGGGAATCAACCCGGAATAATTGCAAAGCAAAATGTATATAAAAAGGGTAGCTACCAGCGGAAAATATTTTCTTCCGGCATATTCCCCCATTACCTTAATGAAGAAGTTCTGCAATTTTTCCACTACAATTTCCATGATGTTCTGAAGTCCGGTAGGAACCATCTGCATATGTCGTCCCGCTACAATGACGATTCCGCTCACAAGCAAAGTGATTACCGTGCTGGTAACCATTTGACTGGTAATTCCCAATGTGCTAAAAGTTTCCATCATAACCAAGCTCTCCTAAAGCCCTTTGGCTTTGCTTTGAATCTTATGAATCGAGTAGGCTCTTCCCGACAAACTTAAGGCCAAGGCCGTTGCAATGGCTAACGTGACAAAATCAACAGGAAGGAGGTTCCTAACAAAGTAAACCAGAAGTAATGTGGCCGTGTTAATAGCCATGCTGAGAAACATACGGGTATACATCCTCTTGGTAGTCAACTCCCAGTCATCTTTGGGATGAAGAATTTTTCTCCATAGAAAAAGGTACTTGCATACCCCCACAAAGCCTCCATATAAAATTCCCAGTATTACGGCCCATATGTATTCCAAAAAAGAATTCCTTCCCATATTCAGGCGTCCGTCAATATACTAATTTGTCGTACCATGTAGTATTATATCCCTACGGGAGAAAAAGTAAAGTGAAACAGGAGAAAAAGTACAATTTCTCCGGCTTTTCACCCCGGGTTTCCCTTTATTTTTCAAGGCCTCTCCCGTTGCCGGAACTTCCCTTCACACTTCCGATTTCGCACACAAAAAAGGAAGTTTCTCCCAGAATTCTTCCTTTTTTTTCCGATTGCTCCATTGTTATTTGGGCTCTATAATAAATGTTGGGGTGGTCTACTCGAAGAGAGAGTAGATCCT